>JAHQWL010000090.1 GCA_029856155.1 Promethearchaeia archaeon | reverse complement strand
GCGGTTGAAAAGCTTGAGATTATTTATAATGAGAGAATTAAAAGATTCAAACAACTCGCTAATAAGATGAAAAGATCCATAGAATTATACAAATCGATCATAGACATTAAAACATCAGATGTGTTGATAAAACAAAAAAGAGAATTGTTTGAAAATATGCAAAACATAGAGAATGGTTTAATTGAATGTCTATCATATTCTGGTCTCGAGGAAAAAAGAGATGAATTTTTAAAGAATATAGATCCTGCAAGTGGTAATTATCTCAATGTAATACAAAATTTAAATGAGGATATTATAGAAGTTGGAACTTCTTGGCTTCTAAGTATAGTGGAAAAAACACGTAGTACCATTATGAAATTTCTTCCATCTTTTATATAAAAATAATTTTACTTTAAAAACTGTTAATATTAATTCAGAAATAAAAACTAATGAACAGTAACAGTTTTTGATAAATTAAGTGGTTTATCTGGATCTAATCCGTGAAGTAGAGAGGCGTAATATGCTAGTAATTGTAAAGCAGGAGTAAAAGTTATCGGACTGAATATATTATGATATTTATCTCCTGGTTGGGGAATTCGAATTGTTAAATCACTTAATTCTGAAATAGTCTTATCGTCTTCAACAACAAGAGAAATAATTTTACCCCCTCTTGCCTTGAATTCCATAACATTTCCAATTAAACGTTGATATGTCTCATCTGGGGGTGCTATAAATATAATAGGAAATCCTTCTCTAACTAGAGAAATCGGTCCATGTTTCGCATGGGCTGCAGAATACCCTTCGATAAAACGACAAGCAACTTCCTTTAATTTCAATCCTCCTTCTTTAGCAGTGGCGATTGATATTCCTCTTGCTAAAAAGAAAAATTGAACACTTTTTTCTAAAGTGTTTACTATATTTTTAATCTCATCGATATTTTCATTTAAAAACTTCTCAATAATCTGAGGAGTTGATTTTAAAGCCATTTCATATTTTTCAATATCAGAATCTAATTCAACTTTTCTTAGTTTTGCAATTTCTAATGCAATTAAAGCTAACGTAAGTACCTGAGTACAATAAGTCTTAGTTGCTGCCACCCCAATCTCTGGTCCTGCTTGAGTTACAATTACATTATCAGAATACCTTGTAAGGGTAGATCCTACTACATTTGTAATTGTTAAGATCTTTACATTCTTTTTACTTTTTGCCCATCTAATTGCTTCAACTGTATCAATTGTTTCACCTGATTGTGAGAGCGCAATTATTACTGAATTATTTTTTAATGAATTAGACAATTGTGTTTGAAATTCAGAACATTCAATTGCTTGAATATACTTACCTAAAAATCTTGATACAATAAATTTTCCGGCTAAAGAAGCATAAAAAGATGTTCCTGCAGCCGTAATATAGATGTTTTCAGCTGACCACAATATATTGGCAAAAACTTGCAATAGATCTTTAGAAATTTTCAGAGTTCGTTGCATTGCAGTTGGTTCTTCGTAGATTTCTTTTAGCATAAAATGTTCATAACCACCTTTTTCTGCCGCATCAATAGTCCATTCAATTACTTGCAATTCTTTATTAATTTTTTTATCATTTTTTAAATCATAGAAATCAACTTCTCCAGCTTTTAGAACAGCAAGTTCATCATCCTCCATAATATAACACTTTCTTGTTAATGGTAAAAAAGCAGGAATATCTGAGGCTAAATAAGTAGTCTTACCTTCCTCTATTCCAATTACTAAAGGAGATTCTTTTCTAACAACTATAATTAAATCAGGGTAGTCAGCATGACAAACTGCTAGTCCATAGGCTCCATTACATAACTTCAATGCTTCAACTATTGAATCTTTGAAATTTAAACCTTCTTTCATTTTTTGTTCAATTAAATGAGGAATAACTTCTGTATCTGTATCAGATTTAAAAATATGACCTTGGTTTATAAGATCTTTTCTTAATTCTATGAAATTTTCTATTATCCCATTATGAACAATTGCAATTTTATTAGAGCAATCTAAATGTGGATGACTATTGATTTTAGTTGGTGCTCCATGAGTTGCCCATCTTGTATGGGCAAGGGCAAGTTTAGAGTTATTTGGGATTTCTGCTAAATTTATTTTTTTTTGAATTTCATCAATTTTTCCCGAATCTTTTTTAACGAATAATTTAGAATTAGATAGAGATACTATTCCGCAGGAATCATATCCTCGATATTCTAAGCGCTTAATTCCTTCAAGTACGACTTTTCCTAAGGATAGATTGTTCTGATTAGTAATTATCCCAAAAATACCACACATTTTGAAATAAAAAGCATAAAAGATATTTTAATATTTCATTTATTGGTTTTTTGGCTTTAGTTTATTTGAGAGAATGACATATCTTAATTTTTATATAAAATTAACCATTTTTTAGTTTAAATTTTAATATAAAATAAATAAATGAGCTAAGAAAATTTGCCAATCAAGGTTATCATAACAAAAGATTTTAATCATATGAGTGAAGTAGCAGCTCGGATCGTAAAAAATAAGATTGCCAATGGATTAAAGGAAAAAAAAGAATTTGTTTTAGGATTAGCTACTGGAAATTCACCGATAGGTCTTTATAAACATTTAGCAGAATCATTTAATTCTGGTGAAATTGATAGCACTCGAATTCGTAGTTTTAATCTTGATGAATATATTGGTCTTCCTGGTGAAAACTCTCAACAAAGAACATTGCACCCAGAAAGTTATTGTTATTTTATGATTCAAGAGTTTTTTGCACTTCTTGATAAAAAATTTATCGAGACGTCTGTGCCTTATGGATGTTTGATTGATCAGAAAGAATTAAGAAATGAACTTGAAGCATATCCAGAAGACTGGATAGAATTGGGTACAGAAGCGGGTAAATCAATTGTTATTAAAGAAAATTCAAGTTCAGCTTATTTGGAATGGATAAAAAAAACTATATTAGAAGGGTATGCTCAAAAAATATATAAAGCCGGTGGAATTGATTTACAGATAATAGGTGTTGGTGGTCATGGTCATGTTGCTTTCCATGAATCAGGGATCCCCTTTAAAGATAGTAATGTTTTATTAGTAAAACTTGATAATAATACTATGCAAAATGCAGTGACCGATGGACATTTCTCTTCAAAAGAAGATTCCCCTTGGTATGCAGTTAGTATGGGCGCTGAATTGGTTTATAAAGCAAGGGATGTAATTTTATTAGCTAATGGAGAACGTAAGGCGGAATCAATAACCAAATCATTATTAAATCATCCAACACCTAATATCCCCATTTCTTATGGACAAATTTACTCGGAAAATGGTGGAAATTTAATCTATATTATTGATAAAATTGCCGGTCGAGAACTTTTAGCTAATCAAAATTTATTAGAACAAAAAGGAATAAAAATCAATCTCTTAGAATAAAACGTACCATTGGCTACTTTTTTTTATTTACTTTATAGATTTTATACTAAAGCGTATAAAATCCATGAGAATAAGTTAAAAAAATTTAAGAATTGAAAATATTTATATTAAATTTAATTTTTTCATTCTTTCTTGGACAAGCTTGTTCAAGACTTTTGAAGCTTCTACACTTACACTTGATTCCCCTGAAAGTCTTAAATAAGGGCTTGTTCCTGAGCGTCTGATCAAAATCCATCCATCATTATAATCAAACCTTACGCCATCCATCTTGTTGATGTTTTTTATTTGTTTTCCTAGGGAATCTAAAACTTCTTGCATTTCACCAATGATTTTTTGATTTATATCCTCTGTAAATGGTATATCTTTTTTTAATTGAGAGTTTGTGCTATAATATGGATATAATGGAATTCCTTTTAATAATTCTCGTAATGTTTTTCCAGATTCGACAATCATTCTTAACACTTTAGCTATTGTGACAATTGAATCAGGTCCAAGATGTGTTCTAGGCCAAATATATGTGCCAGAGGTCTCTCCTCCTAAAAATCCTCCTTGTTCTTTTAATGCTTGTGCGACTTTTATATCTCCTACTTCTGTATAAATAACCTCACATCCAAGAGGAGTTAAAGCATCTTCCAATAAGCTCGATGAATTAATCGCAGTAGAAACTTTTAGGTTTTCCTTAGAGATTTTACTTTTATATCGATTTAAATAATCAACCGCCATCAATGCTAAGAGACGAATTGGATCAACAATTTCTCCATCTTCATCTAAAAATATAACCCTATCAGCATCACCGTCGAGTGCTATTCCGATATCACTTGTATTTGAAGTTTTCAAAAATTTAGAAAGTTGAATTAAATTTTCCTTGCTTGGTTCCGAATTCCGTCCTGGGAATTTACCATCCATTTGAGCATTAATAGTCATAATTTTTACATTATAAGTGCTTAGCAATTTTGGAGCTATGTCGCATCCAGCTCCATTTCCTGGATCAAGTATTACTTGTAATGAACTTCCATCAAACTTAATACGGTTATTAATATCTTGAATGTGGATGTCATTAATATCCTCAACATGTGTTACTTTTCCCACCTCATCCCAATTAATGTCTATAAATTTTTTATCATTGTAAATCCTTTCAATTTCTTCTTCTTGTTCAGGAATGTATCCCATTCCAGAAGGATTCCAAATTTTTAAACCAATGTATTCTGGTGTATTATGGGACGCCGTAATCATAACACCACAATCTGCATTTAAAAATTTTTGTGACATTGCTAGAGTAGGGGTAGTGACTATGCCTAAAGTTTTTACATTACAACCTGTACTCACTAAGCCAGAAATTAAAGCATATTCTATCGGTAAAGCAGAAGTTCTAATATCTTTTCCAATAACAACTGTACCTTTACCATTTAAATAAGTTCCTAACGAAAGACCCACATCTAAAGCCATTTGAGGAGTAAACATAACATCTGATTCACTATAATTTTGAAATACGCGACGAATACCGGATGTGCCAAACATAACACTTGTCATAAAATTTTCACTTCTAGTTAAATAGCTATTTTTTTATTAAAATGTATTTAATGTAAGATAGATTCTATTAATGAAGATTTTTAAATATATTTTCCGAGTCGTATCAAAACCTTCTCTAACAAAAATCATAACCTAACAATGATTTAATAATAAACTACAAAAGTGAAACATAAGGAAAAAAATTTATAAACACGTCAAATCTTTCGGGTTTTTCGTCTATTAGCAATAAGTATTAACTTATTTAAAAAAAGAAAAATATTAATTTACTCAAATTCTTTATAAATTAATAATATATTATGTTAAAACTCTTATAGCGTTTTATCGTTTCCCAAAATGATTTTACAAGGACTATTTAACATCCTAGATTTATATTTTAAAGAGATTGATCTTTTTTATAATAACATAGATCAATATTTTCGGGATAAAATCAATAGTGATTTCGAAGAAAGTCTTATAACTAAGAGTAATATCAACCAAAAATTAGAAGACCTTACAAAGTTTCTTATACAACTATTTGTGGATATTGGAATTGAAGAATTTGAAATAGAAAAAGAGTTTTTAGATCCATTTTTAGAATTACGGGAGAGAGAAAGAGAAGAAATAACTTCGATATTAGAATTATATGAAGAAAAACTCGCACCAATAATTTATGAAATCTTTTTAGAGAAAATTGTCGACTATCTAATAGATATTAAAGTTGCTCCTTTAATGCTAAAATTGAAATCTGAAGGGTTCCTAACTATTGAATTTATTATGGAACTGAGGAACTTAAAAAATTTAATTGAGAGATCACCTGAAAAGAGAGAAATTTTAACAAAATATATTCAAATTCAAGAAAAAATTATAGATAAATTCCAAAATAGTAGACAGAAAATTGAAGGTCTAGAAGATCTTCAAGAGCCCGAGTTTAAGCTCCAAATTTTATATTTAATCTACAGAATTATTCATTTCTTCCATCTTCAGAAAATCTTTGATTTCTCTCACATAAAATCATATTTAGAAGAAAATGTAGACGAATGGTTAGTAGATGTTCCTTTAGTAACACTTAAAAATCCAGATATTTATTATTGTGGAATTTATCTTTCTAAGCAACTTAATGTTAATCTTCATGATAAAAAGATTGTAGATTTTTTATTAAATTTATTTGAAGACGCAACAGATAGGTACGAATCTCCTCTTATAGAAGCTACAGATGGTGCTTATTATTTTCTTAAATCAACAGAATTAATGAAAATATATCTAAGTTTTGAACAAATAAATAAGATCATTAAATCAGATTCTAAATTTTTTGAACCTAATTATTTAA
The DNA here is from genome assembly GCA_029856155.1 of Promethearchaeia archaeon. Lineage (GTDB taxonomy): Archaea > Asgardarchaeota > Lokiarchaeia > Sigyniarchaeales > SOKP01 > Loki-b32. The sequence goes on along the minus strand of JAHQWL010000090.1, from coordinate 9,601 downwards.
AGAATTTAGAAACATCTCAATTAGTTGTAATCTTAAAATTGTATCAGCATTTAGGTATCAGCAGACTAGAACAAAAGATAAAAGCAATTACAGAAGAAATAGAATTAAGAATATCACCAGATGGAATAAAACAATTTCGAGATGGATTTGTTTCATCAGAGGCTACTTATTACGTTCTCTTTTGTCATTACATGAGCAATTCCCTTGACAAACTTAAAGATTTTAATCTCTTAGAAAATATAGTATCTCGAATTTATAGAAATTTAGAACTTCTTGATTTTTCAACAGATACGAATTATGATTTAGTAAGTGAATTATTTTACTCACTTGAAAGTTTGAAGTTGTATAATTGTATTGAAACGAAAGAAATGATAAAACAATTAGCAAAATATTTATTTCCACAGGAGATTTATGAAACAATTTCAACTAGTAAAGAAACAATAAGGGAAAAAGCAAAATTTAGACATTTAAAAGTAGATAAAATTACTGGAGAGACAATTTATTAACCCAAATCTTCATAATGCCATTTTCTTTTATGGAATTTATTATTCTTTAATATATTGACTAAAATTATAAATTATTCCTAATCATTTTAATAAGTTAATAAAAAAAACCGACTGATATTTATGGATTTTAAAGACTTTGAATTAATTTATAAAGAAAATCGTTGTGAGATTAAAGATAAACAGAAAATAGAATTGAAATTAAAAGAAATTGTAGGTAATAATAATGTTTCAACAAAGGAAATTGACATCTTGGCTTATACTAATGATACAACGCTTATTGGATTCAATTGGATGATCCAAGGTCAAATTGCTGGATTGCCGGATTTAATAACGTGGCCAGAAACTGTAGAAAAAATCTCAGAGATTTTAAAATTTGCTAATCAAGAGAAAATTCCAGTAATACCTTATGGAGAGGGATCTGGAGTTGTTGGTGGATCGATACCAATTCGTGGTGGAATTATTCTTGATATGAAAAAATTTAATAAAATTCTTGAAATAAATGATAAAAATTTAACAGTTACAGCTCAAACTGGTATAAATGGAATGAATTTAGAACGTTATCTAAACAAAAAGGGTTATACTGCTGGGCATATACCACAATCTCTTTATTTTTCTTCTTTAGGTGGATGGATTGCCCACCGAGCTGCAGGTCAATTCAGTACAAAATATGGAAAGATTGAAGACATTATCTTAGGTATAGAGGTGGTATTACCTCAAGGTGAAATTATTAATTTTAAAACTATTCCAAGAGCTGCAACGGGACCTCAACTTGAAAGATTATTTATTGGGGGAGAAGGTACTCTTGGAATCGTCACTAAAGCCACTCTAAGGATTTGGCCCACTCCAGAAAAAAGATCACTAATCTCATACGCTTTTCCATCCATTGAAGATACTTTCAATGCCACAAGACAAATTTTAAGAGAAAATATTTATCCCGCGGTAATAAGAATATATGATAAATTTGAAACAAAGAGACATTTTCCAAATATAGATAATGCAAAAGAAAAAGTTATGGTAATATTTGTTTGTGAGGGAAATACAAAACTAGTAGATTTAGAGGAGATCATAACTAGGGAAAAATGTGAAAAAAACTCTGGAGTAGACTGTGGTGCATATCCCGTAGAACATTGGTTTGAGACCAGATTTCGAGTTACAGAGACCTCTTCAATGCCTACATATAAAATAGTATTTGATACTATTGAAATCGCTTCATTATGGGACAATGCTTCTAATATTTATCATTCAGTATTAGAATCAATGAATAAATTGGAAGGTATTATATTGATTACTGCGCATGTTTCACATTTTTATCCAAATGGGGTAGGAATTTACTTCACTTTTGGTGGAGCCCCCGGAAAAGAACAAACAGATTTAGAATATTACCAAGAATGTTGGGATACAACAATTAAAGCAGTCTTAGAAGCAGGTGGTTCAATTGCTCATCATCATGGAATTGGAATTAATAGATCTCATTGGATGGAGAGTGAATTGGGTGGTTCTATAAAAACTTTAAGAGAAATCAAACAATTACTTGACCCTCAGAATATTCTAAATCCGGGTAAAATTTATGTAGATGTGTGGAAAGGAGGTGAAAAATAAATGGGTGTTGAAGAAACTTTAAAAAAGTACAATTGGATTTTACCATATATTCAAAGAGCTGATAGAGCAACCCGATCAAGGATAATGAAGGGTTTCAGGCAAAAAAAGATCAATTTTTATCCAAAAGAGGATTATAAAGCCGATGTGGATAATCTAATTAAATGTATGCTTTGTCCTAATTTGTGTAGATTTGATTGTGGTACACTACAATGTTCTCTAACCGAAACAATGAGTCCTGCTTATAAGGCTCGAATTGGTTATTATTTAACAACAGGAAAAATAGATCCAACGAAAGAAGAAAATAAAGATTTTGTTGATCTCATGTACAAATGTTCTAATGAGGAAAACTGTAAAGTTTGGTGTCCTTTTGAATTTTCTGTCGTATCACTTTTAGAAACTGTCAGGGATGATTTAAATGATAAAGGAATGATGCCAGATTACTGTAAACAGCAGATTGATAAGTTGAACAAAACCAATACTATAGAAGAATACAATATATATGAAACTTATAAAGAAAAAGGAATAGAAAATATAGAAACCGATGGTAATGATGAAGTTTTTTATTATATTGGATGTGAATCAATGAAATTTCCTGAAGTAATAAAAGCAAACATCCAGATTTTAATAAAAGCAGGCATCAAATTCTCAACCAATCTTGAGAAAAAAGTATGTTGTGGCGGACCAGCATTTAATATAAGGGATCTAGGGACAGCGAAAAAATTTGCAATGAAAAATAAGGACCTTATAATATCTACTGGGGCAAAAATCATTATTTCAGATTGTCCAGGTTGTATTTTAACTTTAAAAAGTAGGTATGAGAAAGTTGGAATTAAAATTGAAAAAGAAATTTTCCATATTGTACAATATTTCAGAAAATTACTTGATGATGGCAAACTAAGTATTAACAGAAGTATTCCAGAAGAATATAGAAAGATAACAATCCATGATCCTTGTCTTATTGCAAGAAATTTAAATGATACAGAATCGATTAGAGGTATTCTAAGCAAAATTCCCGATTTAGAAATTATTGAGCCTACCTATAACAAAGAGTATGTACATTGTTGTGGTTGGAGTGGTACAGCTCATTGGGCAGATAAAGACTTAGCTATTAGAGAAGCACGGAATAGAATTAATGAATTAAAAGAAACGGGAACGAACATATTTATTTCTGCTTGCCCTTTATGTGAATTAGGATTAGCATATGGAATTGAAAAAACCGAAAAAGAAAAATATAAAATATTAGATATATCTGAATTATTAATAAAATTACTTTAATATTTAAATTAATAATTTAAGTGGTTATATGAGTGATTTAATTTGTGTATTCGATGTTGGAACAACTGGAGCAAGGACTATTGTATTTGATATTAATGGTAAAGAAGTTGCTAAAGCTTATGAAGAATATCCTATTGTAAAACAACCAGTAGGAGTTTCTGAACAAGATCCTCTTATTTGGTGGAACGGAATTAAAAATACCTGTAATAAAGTAGTAAAGAGTGGATCATTTGATCCAAATGATATTATTGGTATAGCAGCAACTTATTCTCGACTAACATTAACAATTATTGATAAAGAGAGAAATATATTACACCCTGCACTAACTTGGATGGATGAAAGAGAAATCTCGGATACTAAGACTCTCCAAGAAAAGGAAGGTTTGCGTAGGGCAATTCCGAAGATATTATGGTTTAAAAATAAAAAGCCAGATTTATATGATAGAGCTTTTAAGATAATTTCTCCCGATTCATATATTTATATGAAACTATGCGATAAAATTGTTTCAGATCCAACCATCGGAATTTATAGTTTTTTAAATATGGAAACATTAAAGTGGGATGAAAAGCTTGCTGATTCATGCGATATAAATATAGATTTATTACCTGAATTGTATACCCCTGGAGAAAAAATAGGTGAATTAACGAGTAAGGCTGCTGGAGAACTTGGACTGAAACAGAATTTACCCATTATTCTAGGAGGAGGAGATCAACAATGTGCAGCATTAGGTTTAGGTGTTATTAATAATGGTCAAGCAAAAGTGACAACGGGAACAGGAATATTTGTTAATATGGTTGTTGATGCACCAATGCCTAGTATTGGAGATATACCTATTTTTTCCATACCACATGTTATCAAAGGTAAATGGGTGATTGAAGGTACAATGCCGGGAACAGGGACAATGTTCAAATGGTTTAAAGATAACTTTTCTCAATGGCAAATTAAAGAATCTGAACAACAAAATACTAATGTATATGATATTTTAACTGCTGAAGCAGAAAAAGTTCCTCCTTGTAGTGACGGATTGTTATTTATCCCTTTATACATATTTAGAAAGGGTACAATTCATGGATTAGGTTTGAATCATACTCGGGCACATGTATCCCGTGCAATTATGGAGTCTGCAGCATTAAGTGCTCAAATGTATATCCAGCTTTTAGAAGGGATGGTAAAAGTAAAAGTACCAGAGTTGGGAGTTGATGGTGGAGGCATAAATAGTAATATCTGGGCTCAAATATTTGCTGACATTACAGAAAAGGATATTAAAATTCCTGCAATTAAAGACGGAGCAGCTCTAGGAGCTGCAATTTTGGGGTTCTATGGGTGTAAAAAATATAATAGTATTGAAGAAGCTATAGATAAAATGGTTAAGTTTGTAGACACTATAAGCCCTATAAGAGAGAATGTAAAAATTTATAAAAAACTAAGACGAATATTCATGCCAGTAACACTAGATACATTGAATAAAAAACGTGTAACCAAAGATTTGTAATTTTTTTTTTATTTTCGTTTTACATTTTTAAAGCAATAAAGAGCTAAATTTGATAATTTTAAAATTTAGAAAAGTATTTTTGGAATCTATTATTTCAAAAATTATAGAATATCATAAGTTTCTAACTCACATGCCTTATTTCAAGAACCAAGAGGGTTACAATCTATACTATGAAAATATTAACCCAGATTCAAAGAATTGTGCCATTATTTTACTTCATGGATTCGCGTCTTCGGCTTCTTTTTTCAAGGCACAAATTAAAATATTGAAAGAAAATTATCGTATTATTGCTTTCGATGCATTAGGGCATGGGAGGAGTGAGCACACTAAGGAATTAAACCTAAAAAAAAATCTTAGATTTGATATAATAAGAGATTTAGAAGATCTTCTGAAGTATTTAGAGATAAATGAGAAATATGGGATAATAGGACACTCGTTAGTTGGTGGAATGATTGGTCAGTTATTCGCAGTAAAACATCCTGAGGATATCAAGTTTCTTATCCTATTGAATTCGGGATATATCATTATTGACAATGTCATAAGGAATATATTTTACAATTTACTCCCTTATTTTATCAGAATGAATTTTTTACAAATATTAGCCAATTCTGTTGAAAAAATATTAGATAAAACCATTCCATACATAATAACTGCTTTATCCGATTCGTTATCTGGTTTAAAATTAACTAAAGATGAATTATATATGCAAATTGAAGATCAAATTTTCCGAATGATACATGAAATAAAGGAATATGACCCATCAGGTATTAGTTGCCCTACTTTAATAATAGGTGGAAGACTTGATAATTTTGCTCCTGAGCAAATGTCAGAAGAATTACATCGAATGATACCAAATTCTACTTTAAATATTATTGATATGGCTGGACATTTCGCTCCTGCTCAGAGAAAAGAAGTAGTTAATGACTTAATTTGTGATTTTATTAAAAATCTTAAATGATAATTAATCTCTAAAACTAATTGACTTATTATGAATGAAAATCATGAGGTTAAAGACTTACGAACAAATATTTCATTTTTTAAAAAAGAAGTGAAAAAGTTTGTTGAAGATCGTAATTGGAATCAATATCACACTCCTAAAAACCTAGTTCAAGCTATAAATTGTGAAGCTGGAGAATTGTCTCAGTTATTACTCTTTAAAGATTACACGATGGAAGAGATTTTGAATAATAAGGAACTTTTATCATATATTTCTGATGAAATAGCCGATGTTTTTATTTATTTAATAAGTTTAATTAATGCTTTAGATTTGGATTTAAGCCAAATATTTATAAAGAAAATGGAAAAAAATAAAAAAAAGTATTCAAGTAAAGAATTCAATAACGGAATTTATTACAAAAAATAAATGGTTGAGAAAATAAAATGACAGATATAAATAAAGCTCTTTTAGCTCCATGCGGGCTATATTGTGGAGTCTGTGCAATACATATTGCTGATAGAGATAATAATTTAAAGTTTAAAGAAAAACTTGTCGATGTATACAAACCGTTTTCAAAAACTATTGATGACATTAAATGTGCAGGCTGTCTTGCAGAAAAGCAGGAGGATGTATTTGGATATTGTCAAACATGCCCTATCAGAGATTGTATCAAGAGTAAAGGAATTGATGGATGTTATCAATGTGATGATTTTCCATGTAAATTTATAGAACGTTTTCCTATTCCTGTTGGTAAAAAAGTTATTTTAAGAGCAATCCCTCAATGGAAAGAATTAGGAACTGAAAAATGGGTTGAAGAGGAGGAAAAAAGATATCACTGTCCCGAATGCGGTAATTCCTTATTCCGAGGCACAAAGAGATGTAATAAATGCGGAATTTCAGTCAATGTAGACTAAGGTTAATCTTATTTTTTTATTAATAATAAGAATTTTTAGGGATTTTTCTTTTATTATTTAAAATGGTTAGTAAGAATATTGATGGAATAATAAAGGAACAATTAAACTACACTTTAAAAGAAACAAACTTTTCTAACTTGGGGGAATTATATCGAGGAAAAGTTAGAGATAACTATACGAAAAAAGATAAAAGAATAATTATCTCCACAGATCGCCTAAGCGCTTTCGATAGGGTAATAACCACCATTCCATTTAAAGGACAAATGCTAAATCAAGTTTCATCTTTCTGGTTTGAAAAAACTAAAGATATTGTAAAGAATCACATTATCGATATACCAGATCCTAACGTAGCTGTTGTTCATCAATGTAAGACAGTTCCAGTTGAAGTAGTCATAAGGGGATATCTAACGGGAAGTATGTGGCGTGATTACAATAAAGGAAAACCAACTTCTGGTATAATGCCTCCTAAAGGAATGAAAAAGAATCAGAAATTTGACGAAATAGTTATAACTCCTTCCACAAAAGCAGAATCGGGTCATGATATTTACCTCTCGAAAGAAGAAATCTTAAAAAGAGAAATGGTTGAGAAGGATGTCTATGAAGAAATGGAAGAAGTCGCATTTAAGTTATTTAAATTCGGACAAGAATATTGCGAACAGAACGGTCTTATCTTAGTTGATACTAAATATGAATTCGGATTAAAAGAAGGTGATTTAATGGTTATTGATGAAATTCACACTCAAGACTCATCACGATTCTGGATCCTTGATACTTATAAAGAAAAATTTGAAAAGGGAGACCGCCCTGACATTCTAGATAAAGAAATCTTTAGAGGATGGCTTATGGACACTTATCCTGAAGTTTTTCCAGATATTAAACCAGATGAGGATATCCCTCCAATTACTGAAGATATTAAAATAGAATTAGCAAAAAGATACATGAGTAGTTATGAAAAAATTACTGGATTAGAATTTAAAGCAGAAATTTCAGATGTTCGAAAAAGGATTTATGAAAATTTAAAGCAAGCCAATTATTTATAGAATTTAAGAAAAATTTAAATAATAATTCACAGTAATTTATCGTATTATGTTGAATTTAATATTTTTATTTGTCGATTTTACTTTATTTATCCTTAGTTTTGTATTCATTATCGTAGATCTTAAAAGTTATAAGGAAGAAAAAAATGAAGAGCTAAAAGGAACTATCATACCCAAACGAAGTAAATACGCTCTATTGTTTGGCTTATTAGCTCTATTACTCGCAGTAATTATTAGTTTAGGTTATGTATGATTGATCAACCGCAATTAAAGAAATTATAATCTTCGATTTTATTATTTTTTATTTAATTAATTCACCTTTCAATAATCTTTTTTTCTCTAAGAAATCTAGATTTTAGTTTAGAATGATTACTTGAATTATATTGAGGATATATAAGATATTGTCGTTTTTGTCGATGCGTATTATTTTTAAGTTAATAAGAACTAATAAAAATATATAAAACTTCTTTTTTCACAAATGGATCGCCAAGAATTTGAAGTAGAAATAACGTTAATGAATAAACCAGCAGCTAGAGATCCAGTTGGAGAAACTATTCAAAAAGACCTTTTAGCAAAAAAAGGATATGAAATGGTATTTAATGTTCGTACAGGGCAATTTTTACGAATTAAACTTAAAGCTGTTGATGAAATTCAAGCCAAGAAAATTGTAGAAAAAATGTGTAACGATCTCCGAATTTTTAATCCAGTTACTCAATATCTAACTATTTTAAAAGTATCAAAATTATGAATATTAAAATAGCCGTAATCGAATTCGCAGGGAGCAACTGTGATTTAGATACTGTACATGTTTTGAAAAATGTTATTGATGATGTAGAAGCAGACTTAGTATGGCATAATCATTTTAAGGAATCTAAATATGATGGAGTGATTTTACCCGGAGGCTTTGCATTTGGAGATTATTTAAGAGCAGGAATTATTGCTGCTCATAGCCCTGCAATTGATGAAGCACGGATAATGTTAGATGATGGAAGACCAGTAATAGGTATTTGTAATGGATTTCAAATATTAACTGAAGCTCAATTCCTCCCAGGTGCTTTATTACGTAATGATTCTCTTAAATTTATCTGCAAGTGGGTAAATTTGAAAGTAGTAAACAATAATACTGCTTTTTCTAATAGAATGCAGCTAGGTGATGTGTGTGCTTTACCTATAGCTCATGCAGAGGGACGATATTTTACTGACAATATGAAAGAGTTAGAGGAAAATAACCAGATTGTTTTTAGATACTCTACTGAACAAGGAGAGTTGACGGAGGAAGCAAATCCAAATGGTTCCTTAGAAAATATTGCTGGAATCTGCAATATAGAACAAAATTGCATTGGATTAATGCCCCATCCAGAACGCGCATCAGAAGCAATACTAAGCCCAAAAAGAACAACTCATGGAAGATTATTTTTTGAATCAATGATAGAGTTCATAAAACGGAGGCTATCTTAATGACAAAGGTGACTGTTAACGGAAAAGAAGTAGACGTAGAAATGAACAATGGTGAATTTGAAAAAGTAAAAGATTTATTAGAAAGAGAACCAAATATTACTGAATTAGGCATGTTTGATGTAATGTGGAGCGAGCATTGTTCTTATAAATCATCACGGCCAAAATTGAGAATGTTTGAGGATGCTGAGAAAAATTATGATTATGTTTTAGCTGGTCCTGGTCAAGATGCAGGCGTAATTGATATTGGAGATGGTTACGCCTTAGCATTTAGAATTGAATCTCACAATCATCCATCTGCAATTGAACCTTATCACGGAGCCGCTACAGGTATTGGAGGTATAATAAGAGACATTCTATGCATGGGTGTTCGTCCAATAGCATTA
>JAHQWL010000089.1 GCA_029856155.1 Promethearchaeia archaeon | reverse complement strand
GTAACAAAAGAGTACGGGCGAGACTCTAACTCGCCTATAATTTTTATATAGAAGAGTGAAAACGTATGGATGTAAAAAAAACGAAATTTGTAGGAAATTGTCATTGTCCCTATTGTAATAGTATGTATATTATAATTGATAATGAAATTATTTCTTGTCCTGGATGTGATTTATCTTTAATATCCAAGAAATCAATTATTTTTGAAGAGGAGGACGCTAGAAAAGAAATAGTTCAATATCAAACTTAAAGTTCAATAAAAGTTCATCTAATTAATCTATAAATAAAAAGAACGATTTAGGAATAATAAAGATAAGAAATAATAAAATAGGTAAACAATAATGGCAGAAAAAACTAATAAAAAATCATTTCATCACTACCTTTATTTTTTGCTAGGCCAACAATTCTCTATGTTAGGTTCAATGATAGTTGGTTTTGTTATCACGTGGTACATGGCCTCTAATGTTATTTATCTTTCAATTTCAGTGTTTTTGATGTTTCTCCCGCAAGTTCTTGTTACACCATTTTCTGGAGTAATTTCAGATCGATGGAATAAAAAGGCAATTATTGCTATATCGGATTCGATGCAAGCAGGGTTAACGTTTTTGCTTTTCATATTTTTCCTTTTGGATATGCAGAGTATCGTATTTATTCTCATAATAAATACATTTAGAGCAGCATCATTTGCATTTCAACTCCCTGCAGTACAATCCTTAATCCCTGTTATGGTTCCACGAGATAACCTAAGTAGAGTTAATGGGATGAATTTTTTGAGTTCTGGGCTCATATATAGTGTAGGTCCAATGATAGCAGCCACTCTTATGGCGTTCATTCCAAAGACAGAAATGATCTTTCTTCTCGATATTGTAACATTCTTGATTGCTATGGTTCCATTATTAATAATAAAAATTCCAAAAATACCCCAGACTACTGAAGAAGCAGTAAAAAAGTCAATGTTTAAGGATTTTAAAACAGGATTATTGACAATTAAAATGATTCCAGGATTATTTGCAATGATTGCTTTTGCCATGATATGGAACTTCATTCACCGACCTTGGGCGGTTCTGCTCCCTAATTTCATATATGATACACATGGTGGTTCAGCATTAGATCTTGCATTGATAATGACTTCAAGTCAAGTTGGAAACATCCTTGGATCTATCATTACTTCACTTAAGAAAACCTGGAAGCATAAAATTAAGATTAATATTATTGGAGCCGCATTATTCTTTGTATGTCAAATACCCGCAATTCTTGCTCCTAGGGGGAATTTTGTTATTATGATAATATCTCTCTTTCCAGCATGGGTACTTTTTCCGATTACAGTTTCCACATACTTAGCAATATTACAGACCGTTGTTTCAAAAGACAAAATGGGTAGAATAATGTCTATTGATCACATGATTTCTATGGCGATAGCTCCAATAGGCGCACTTATTGCAGGACCATTGGCAATATTATTAGGAATAAAATTTCTATTTCTAATCGCTGCGATTCTTGGAATAATCCAACCGTTTTTTATTTGGTTTTTCACGAAAATAAGACAGCTTGAAGTTATCGAAAGAGAAATAATGGCTAAATCAGAAGAGGATGAAAAAGTAGAAGAAATAACACAATCTACAGAAGTAGTTCAAGTTATTGAACCAATCGAATAAATTTTTTTTCTTTTTTATTTATACTCTTTCTTTTTGCATAATTTTAAGTTCTCTCAAGAATCTCGTATGACTTATTTTGGTAATTTTTTAAACTTTTGCGTATCATTAGAAACTATAAATTCAAGATTGTCAGCCATTTCATGAACAGTTTTCGAAGGTTTCGAAGGATCTAATGAAACTCCACAAACCCAACATGTATTTTCTAAATCGCTAAGCGCTTTAGCACAGTTTTCGCAATATAATGTATCACATTCTGGACAAATAAAGATATTGAACCTCGTGACTTTGTTTTTGTAGACTAAACAAATTTTCTTTTCTTTAGCAACAGAAACTTCTTCTTCGGTAAGCTTTTGAGGTCGAACAAACATACTTAGAATGTCTGGATGCAATTCTTTTTCTTGTGAGGAAATCGTTCCTGCTTGATAAGTTTTTATAGATTTTATGTTAGAAAATAACATGTATATATAAAGAAAGGTGGAAACTATGATTAAAATTGTTGCAATAATAGGAAGTCCTCCAAATATAAAAACTAACATAAATATGATTTGTAAACTGATAATAAAAAATTGACAAAAAAATTGTCCATAAAACCATGAACGAGAAAGATTTGTAGGGGTAATAAATAGAGTAATTATCATTATTATTCCCCCAATACAAATTAATAAAGAAGATATCCACATTGGCAAAAGATTCCGCCCATAAAGAAATGGTATGCCCAAAAAAGCACCTGCCCATCCAATACAGACTAATCCCATCATGATATAAGAGGATATTATTCTATATTCAAATTTTGACCAGTTTGTAAATATTATTATAACTAAAACCGCCATCAATAAATTGTATGCATATGGAAGTAAATTTATTTCAGAGTTGATAGGAGCTATTAGTAATGTTGTAATGTTAATTAAAAATCCGATGATTGATAAAATATATTTTGTCCGTTTAAAATTAATCTCAAACAACAAAATAAAAAAAAGAAAGCCAAAAAAAAGTGAACTATAAGTTACTCTATAAAAAATATCTGAAAGTGCATTAATTTGACTTGAATCCGTAAAAAATGCAAAATTCATATAAATACCAGCCATATATGAAGAAGCTAAAGCAAAAAAAAAAACTAAGCAAGCAAATGAAAGAAATATCGCAGCATATCCAAAAATAATAATCTTTTCGTTGAAGCTTTCACTTTTAACACCCTTATTTAAATATAGGAAACCACCTATACATAATATGCTGAAGGCTATACCGCTCAAGAATATTGATGGGATGTCCCAGATTATTATTTCAGCCATAATCTGATCGAAAAAAATTCAAACCTTGCTTATTAATTTTTACTCATTTATAAATGCTTAATACCATTATAGCAAAAAATACTTATTATATGTGAGTAAAGTTCTCCTTCCTTAAATCATAATATTATTTCCAATTATTATATAGTTTTTCACGAAAATAAAATAACTTTAAATCATTGAAAGAGAAATAATGTCGAAATCAGAAGAAGTTGAAAAAGCAGAGGAAGTTGAAGAAGCAGAAGAAATAACACAAACTGCAGAAATAATTCAAGTTATTGAACCAGTAGAATAATTTTTTTTTCTTTTATTTTTTAATTGTTAAACTTTAAGATCTTTAGGTATCAACTATTATATACAGACTTTTTTGTAAAAAATATCTCCGAATTACATTCCAAAACTTAGTAAAAAAGAAAGGCTTTTTACAACTTTTTCTTGTTATTATCTAACATAAATGGAGAATTACATTATGTTAACGGGAGAAAAACATCTACTCTTAATCTTGAAGGAAAATGGGAAGTTACCTTTGGGAGGATCTGGGATGGGGCTTAAAAATTGGTGTCCTAGTACAGTTCTTACAGATTTAAGATTAAGAGGAAAAATCTCTATTATTTTATATATATATTAATTTAAATTAACTTTTTGAAATTTTTATGTATGTAAATTCATAAACCTAAAACTCAAAATACAGTTCCTAATTAAATAGCCGAAATGATATTTTTTAAATAATGAAGGAGTTTGTGATCAATGAATTTCTAAGTCTAAAACTCGAGAACGGGATAACAAATATCTATGTAAATGATAAGAAAATCTTAAGATGTAAGGCTGTTCTAATCGAGATACTTATAGAAGATTTAAACTATTATGATTTTGAGTCAATCGATGAATATATAGATAAATATAAGAAAGCTAAGGATGAAACTAAAGAAAAGGCCAAGAAAATTCCTCTGTCTAATATATAGAAATTATGTCGTTCTATATAGAAATAATATTCATTTATAACTGAATGTATCTTACACAAAAATAAGACGAAAATTATCTTTTATGTGTAATTTAATATATGAGAGATGATAAAAAATGGGCGATAATACAGAACACATATGGATACTTCCTCTTATCGGAGGGATAGTTGCATTAATAGGATTATTAACACCTGCAGCTTCGGTTTCTATTATCTTTAATAGTATGCAGGTATGGATGTGGGGATTATTTTCCATTCGTCAGTTTGATTACGTACAACTTGGCTATATAACAACTACTCGGTTTACCCAAAATCCCGTTGAACTGATAATTTCTATCAGTGCTACGTTATTAGTATTCTCTGGAGCATTAGGACTTATTTCCAGTGCAAATTCAAGCAGAAAAACAGATATTACAGGTAAGAAATGGATTAAACCTTCAATATTACTGATAATTGGAGCACTTATCTGGATTATAGGCTTTGAAATTTATACACAAATAGAAACAGGAATAAGTTTTTGGGAGTATATCAATCCTGGATTTGGTGTAATAGGACCTTTTCTTGGTGCTGTATTGTCATTAATTGGATATGCTGCCGCAAAGATGAGCCCAAAACTACCAAAGGAAGTCATCACCCTTACGAAACCAGAAGCTCCTACTCCTTATGATTACAGTCAGGTTCCACATTCCTTTAAATTTTGCCCTACTTGTGGAGAAAAGGTTGTAGATACCAATCAAAAATATTGCATTAATTGTGGATTTAATCTTAAAAGTTTTCCAGATAGTTAAGATAAATAAGACATATAGGTCATTAATCTAATTGTTGAATTCCTATGGAAAGAAAAATTAGATAAGATTGCCTGTTGAAAAAGAAATCAAGGTTAACGAGTACATCACGCAGAAGTAATTCAAGTCATTGAACCAATAGAATAGTTTTCTTTTTCTACTTATTTATAATCTTTCTTTTTTGTAGAAATAATACAAATCGTTGAACCTATAGAATAAATTTTTTTTTTACTTATAATCTCTTTCTACCAGAACTTCTAGGAAGTTGTATATAATTTGCTAAAGTGTGTGAAGATTATTTTGATACCACTCAAGAAAACATTAATTTCGCTTCTGGTTTAGAAAGGTAAAAAGCACAAAATTCCAAAGTCGCATGTAAGCAACAAGGTATATTCTTGTTCTTGTTAAAATATATTTATTAATAAATATATTTCCTCTTTGTAATCCATGCTAAATATTAATCTTCAATTCTTTTAAGTTTGAAACACACAGGCCTTGTTCCATCAGAACATGCAACATACGTTATTCCATCTTCTGCCCATTTCTTAAAATCGCTAGACCGCAGAAAATCTATACTCCGAGCTAAATCAGTCCATGCCCAATCACAAAAACCTTCAGGCATCTCTCCATCTTCACTTATCCATTCTTGACCATCTTCAAAATGGCATTTCTCTACTACTTTTCCAGTAGAGTTTTTGTATTCATGTCCAAAAACATCTTCTGGACTAAATCGTTTTATCACTGTAATTTGTATATTTGGCATTCTACTTCTTCTCTTAAGAGATTATTGAATATAATAAAAATTAATGACGAACTTTAAAACATTATTATGAAAAAAATAAGAAAAATATTATTTAATTTTAAATTAATCTTTATTCATAAAGGGTATAATCAATATTTTTGAAAAATATAAAAATAGAAAATCCCTCATTTTCGTTTTATTAGACCTAATATTATCTATAATAGCGTTCAAATTTGGATATGGGGATTATTTTCCATTCGTCAGTTTGATTACGTACAACTCGGCTATATAACAACTACTCGGTTTACCCAAAATCCCGTTGAACTGATGCTCATGGATGGAGATATTATGCGAGTAGATCTGAGCGAGATATTCCTTATTCCAAAGCACTTATACGAACCCAACTCATTCCAACAATAACATTCTTAGATATTGTGGTAGAGAAGAGAAAGGCTATTGGAGCAGGAGTGCAAGCGGGAGTAGCAACAATTAGTGCAGCTGGAGCAAGTGTATTAGCAAGTTCAGAATATGGAACAGACACACTAGTACATGGAAAGAGCCATGCTGAAGCTTCAAGTAATCTGGATAAAAAAATGAAAGATATTATTAAAAAATAATGGTTAAATCAATCAATCTTTTTTTTTGTTGTTAATTACACTCCTAGTTTTGTCAGTAAACATAATTCATTTATAATTGAAATTTCTTTATACTTAAATTACTTATAGAATTCTTTTTTCTTTTTATTTTAATTCTTTCTTTTTCCCAAAGTAATTAGGGGAGGCACCACGGGGGAGGGAATAATAGAGAAACAGAATAAATTAAAAGAAAACTCTTTTTAATAAGAAAATTTTAAAAATGAAATGATCTATCTTTGTTTATTGGATAAATTTCGTCAGAGATGAATAAAATATGAAGATCTCTCAAAATTAGCAATTTTAAGATAAACACATTTGGAAAGGTTCTTTTATGTTAATAAATCAAAAAATTAATATATTTTAAATTTATGTATACTAGTATACAAAGATACAAAAAAAGTGATTTTCATAAGTACCATACGGATTGATAAAAAACATTTGAAATTGTTGGATAGATTGGTTTCTCATTTAACTTTAAGAGGAAAAAAAATAAGCAAGAAGGATCTTGTAGCAAAGATGATTGAGGATGCACTAATAGCTGAAGGTCTTGAAGAAAATGAAGTTTTAGAATCAATAATTGATGATCACGCATGGAAAGGATTGGACGATATTTTTGAGTTAGGTATTAAAGATTTATCTGAAAGAGTCGATGAAATTTTATATCAGTCAAATGGGGAAGAATAAAAATGGCTGTTTTTTTAGATACAGGATTTTTATTGGCAATTAAGAACAAGGATGATAAAAATTTCGAAATTGCACAATCTTGGATGAGGAGGTTTCTAAAAAATGAATTTGGGGAGATATATACCTCTACATTAGTGTTTAATGAATTGGTGACATTAGCATTGGTAAGAATAAAACGTCCTGATTTTGCGATAAATTTGGGAAATTACCTTTTGAAGAATAGAAAGATAAAGATTATTAGTCAAACGGATGACGATTTTAAGAATTCTTGGGAGGTCTTTCAAAAATATAAGGAAAAAAGATTATCTTTTACGGATAGCTCCATTTTAATTCATTGCAAACGTTTAAACTGCAATTTTTTAGCTACCTTTGATAAACACTTTAAAGGGTTAATTCCCTCAAATTTAAGCGGAAACTAATATTATTAGTACCCCTTTTTTAGGAGAGGACACCACAGAGGAGGGAATATTAGAGAGAGATAATATAAGTCGAAATTACCTAGTAATTTAAGTTAAATTGGATCAATCCGTTTTATAAGCTTTATTTTATCAAAATCTGAATCATGAGAATAAATCTCTTGAATCTTATTTTCCAATAAACTTGCTGCAATTAGGGAATCCCTCCCTCCATTTCTATATTTTTCAGCTATTTCAAATGCAAATAATATTGAAGATGTAGAAACGTCTAGTACATTGATATTTATCGAATCAATAATTGCAACTAACCGCTTCTTAACCTCAACCTCTTTGTATTTAAATGCCTTAACTAACGCATGAAAACATTCCATAAATACTATTGAAGGAATGCCTATGAGCTCTTTCCCATTAACAATGTTAATTAAAAGTTCCTTACAAGGTAGATGTCCAGGAAGATCTTTATTTAATGCATACACAAGAATGTTCGAATCGATTCCTCTCATGATTTCCACATACTCTTACTTGCCTTTATTACATCTATGTCTTTTAAACCCTCAGATAACGGATTTTCTAAAATCTTAAGAATCTTATCCTTATTAACCATTTTTTTTCTGAGATCATGACAAAAAATAATGTAATCACCAATTTTCATATTGAGATGATCTGCTTCTCTTTTAATCTCCCACCACTTCTCCTTTAAATCATCATCAATTACAATATTAGTTCTCATATATGTAAGTATGTATTACATACTTAAAAGTTTTATCTAGTTTAAACAGGATTTTCTTATTATCTTACAAGGCTTAATCTCTTCTTTATAGACCATTAATTTTCAGACTTCATTTAAAGTTCATAGTTCACATCAAGTGCGAATTAATACTCTATTTATGAATTGAAAATCTAATTAAATTTAATTAATAGAAAATCAATTTTTTACAAGTTACTGATGTAGAACGGAATTTATTTTATGATAGGCGAAGTGAATACATAGAATAATACCCCCTAAAAACAAGGTAAAACAAATAGATATTATAATTAACTAAAAGAGTTTTTTAAATTGTCTGAAAAATCTAAGATTGATGAATTAATAATAGAAAGCACTAAATCAGCAGAAATAGAAGAAGTTGATCCCGAACTTAAACTTATAGATAAAGTTATTCAAGATTATGCCCCGGAAATTGCATATTTATATCAAATTAGAGAAGATGAAGCAGAAGAACAACAGATAAAAACGGGCCGTCTTCACGAAAGCCGAATTTTAGGAATAGTTTTGCAATACTACTTAGAAGGAAAGAACAAACTTACTACAGGTGAAGTAGAGAAAGAATATAAAAGATATTTTAAAGAGATTGCTCGCTCTACAACTTCAACATATTTGAATATGCTAAAAAAAGAGTCTACTCTACATACAGAACGAGAGGGGAGAGTAGCTTATTATTTCTTTCGTGAAAAACCACCGATTGGAATCACACCTTTTTGGTTTACGAGAATATTCTGCATAGTTCCCGCTTATTTTCATCGAGGTTTATTTTTTTGTAAATTATATACTAATGCGGGGAAACATATTCAACAATACATCAATGATCCTGATAATAGAGATATTAAAGATATTTTAAAAAGAAACTTCAAATTTATTACAGGGTTAATAATATTAAATATTTTTAAAAATCGAAGTGCTAAATGCGTAGATTGTCAATTTAGTAAGGGAGAAATTTATGTAAATTTGGAAGAGAGGATCACTATGGCACTTAAAGATAGATCTGATGTTTTACCACAGGAAATAACCGTAGGTTTGATTGAAAAATATGCAGAAATACCAATGTTTAACGGAGCTAGTATTAAAGAAGACTCTATAATGGAAGATATTGCTAAGGAGATAGCAAGAGCAGCTGATTTATATAAAAAAGATTTAGACTTCCAAATTATTGTATCATCTCGGAGAAAAACTTCAAGATTAAATCAGCAAAAAGAAATAGAATCTCTAACAGAAGAATAATATTTTTCCTTTATTTGTTTATAAAGTAGTGAAATTTTTCGCACTATAATCAACTTTAAATATTCTATTAAATACCTTAGTATTAGAAGGTTGTGAAAAAAAATCTCACAACTTAAAACAGTATAATTTAATGTGAAACATAAATGCAAGAAGCAGATAAGGACCTAGAAAGGTTAAGAATGAAAAAAGCTGAAACTTTATTAAAACATCAAATGATGCCAGAACACGTAATACAAATAAAATCTTCTGAAGAATTTAACAAATTATTGAAGGATTATCCTGATAAAATAATTATTATAGATTTCTGGGCTGTTTGGTGTGGACCTTGCATCTTTTTTGCTCCAATTTTTAAGAAACTTCATGGAGAATTTCGAAACGATTTTGTTTTTGTGAAGGTTAATGTTGATGAAAATAACGCTATAGCGATGAAGTATGGAATAACAGGAATTCCAACAACTTCATTTATCAAAAATGATGAGGTTGTACATCAAGTTGTTGGAGCAATGAACTATGAAGGCATGAAGAAAGTATTAGAAAAATTAAAAAAATGAATTTATTAAATTAATTCCTTTTTTCTTTAAATTTTTTATATTATTTTTGAGCTGATTATTAATGGAAGTAATTGGAAAACAATTAAAAGAATTTGAGATAATAGACAGGTTATTAGATAAAAAAGAAATTTTTTCTAGTGATCGATTATTTAGTTGTATTTTAGGCTTGAACAAGACAGAATCTAAAGTCCTTGAATATTTATTAAAAAATAAAGATGTGAGAACATCTGAAGTAGCACAAGCATTAAAGATGGATAGAAGCTCAATTCAAAGAGCTGTTCAAGATTTATCTGAATTAAAACTTGTTGAACGTAGTTCAATGTCTATGAAAGATTATATTAAAGTAAAGGGAATAAAAGATGCTAAAAAACAAGGATATCTTTATGTGTATAATGCTAAAAATATGGATACAATTAAAATCCAGTTAAAAAAATTATTGGACAAATGGTATAATTCAATGTTAAAATACATTGAAAATATTGAAAATCTATGTGAATGTTGCGGTTTTAAATTTGAACCATGTTGAACAATTTAATAACTTTGGGCTAAAACCAGATATAAATTAGAACATATAAATAACCTTGAAAGGAAGATCCTCCAAGATTTCTTTAACTCCTTTTTTAAAGTCTGTCGAAACAGGTTCAAAGCCATTTAATGTGTAATTACTGACAGAGTAATGATCTGGCATGACATTCAATAAGAATTCTTTTAGCCTTTTAACATTCTTAACGTTATCATTAACACCTTTTAAAAACATGGTATAAATGCCTAATTTTCCCTTAAAAGTTTTACTAAATTCTATTATTCCATTTAATACGGCTTTAGAATTTATAAATTCAGGACATGTATTAATTTTTGAAAATTGAAAGTGCTCAACGGTATTGAGATTAATAGCAACCAAATCACACCCATAAAAAACATTTCGAATATCCTCATATTGAAAAATTCCACAATTCAAATAAATTCCAATTTTTTGTCTTGGATATACCGCTCTAATCATTTTTGTAATCAACATAAAATTTGAAGGATTTACAGAGTCGGTTATTCCCTTAAACCAAATTAGACTGGGAATACCTCGAATATTAATACAATCTCTAATTTCATTAAATATTTCTTCAGTAAGGTTAATTAAGTCTGAATCTTCAGAACAGGAGCTGAAATCAACTGATAAAAGTGTTCCAAAATTAAAATTAAACTCGAATGCTTTTACAAATCGGTAATCCATTAAGATCACATTTTTAATTTGGATTATTCACTATTTTTCGATTTTCTAAGTAAAATTTTAGCTTCAGAAATTAATTTCTCTGTTTTGGCTAGATAATTATCCCTGTAACTAGGATGCATCTTTTCTGTCAATTTTTCTCCTTTCTCATAATATTCAAGAGCTTTTTCAATATTTCCAAGTTCCTTAAAACATTGTCCCATTTTTAAACAAGTTTCATAGGCAAACCATCCAGTGGGTTCAAGGGTTAAAGCTTCTTTAAATTTTTCAATAGCTTTTTCATATTCTTCAAGAACCATCAATACTTCACCATATGTATCATAAGAATTTCCATATTTTGGATTAAGGCTTATTAGATGTTCAGCAGTTTCAATAGCTTTCTCTCTTCTTCCCAAATAACCTAAGATCATGGCTTTATTATTGATAAAATCGTTATCGTGGGGATATAATTCAATTGCTTCATTAACAGTCTTCAAAGCTTCGTCATATTGTTTTAGAATGATTTGGACATAAGATTTTTGTTTCAATAGGCTATACTTCAATGGTTGACGACTTTCTAACAGTTCATTAATTAAACTTAATGCTTGAGATTCTTTCTTAGATATTATTAATAAGTATGCCTTCCTAGCATGTAGAAAATTCAATGTTGGGGCTATTTCAATAGCAGTATCAATAGAATTAATGCTTTCATCGTATTTTCTAAGCCCATTTAAAACTTGTGATTGGAATAGAAGATAAATTGTTTTATTATAATTAATTTTTTCAAAAGAGAGAGTAGATGTTATCAATTCAGTAAAAGCATCAATATTTGGCTCCTTAAATGTAAATCTATAAATCAAATTATATCCAATCACTAAGGCTTTTGTAAAAAATGAAGTAGGATGTTTGGGATATATTGTTAAAACTAGATTTGCAGTTTCTAAAGCTTTATCAAATTTACCGCGTGCTAAATAAGAATAAACCAAGATAAAGTAAGCAATGGTTTCAATTCTGGGATTTTTTTTAAAATTATTAAAATCAATTTCATTTATTATTAAACGCTTTGCTTCTTTATATTTATTGATTAGACAATAATAAAGACTTTTTAAGAGTAAAATCTCTTGATCCTTTTGATTCAGATTGGTTAATTGATTTATTACATCAAGAGGCTCATTATAATCCTTTACTAGTGCCATCCAATATGTAATATAAATTAAGTATTTTGTTCTTAATAATGTTGAATTATCTGGATACTGAGATAGTGCATCATTAATATAATCTAATGCTTTAGCTCCTTGAGATGTTCTCATTAAAATCTGAGCTTTTTGGCAGATTAGAAGAACATTAGGTGTTATTTTTAATGCGTCCTCAATGACTTTTAAAGACTTTTCATAATTATCAATCAATAAGTAAGTGATTGATTGTAATAAATATCCTATAAATTCATTTGGATATTTATCAATAATTTCATAAGTAATTTTAACTGAATCATCTAAGTTATTCTCTGCTGTAGCTATAATATCCTTTATTATTAATTGATTTATGGTTTTTATCTTAGTGGTAATATTTTGAGATAGTTCCCTTGCTTTAGAAACTTTATTTCTATATAAATTTTTTATTATTTTATTATAAATATCTATTTTATTCAAATTATAGGTCTCCTGAACTACACTTGTGTTTAAATAAAAAAATTTAGACAAAACCACAATATCTAATACATTGAAAGTGCTGCTATCCATTGTATAATATAACTCATCCTCTTCTCTAGCAATTGCCATTTTTGAAGGATCAAAGGTTTGGAATTCTTCATTAACATTTTGCCATATAAATCCTGCTAATTTGGCTTCACTATCAACTAATTTCTTCTCTGTTTCAATTTTATATGCTAAATATTTAATATACTCAGGTAAAAATGATTTTAATGAGGGTTTTAGATGTTCATTGAATAGATTATTACAAATATCGTTTAATATTATATCTAATAGCAATCCCACATCTGTTATCGTAGTTTCATGAAATTTATTTAAGTATGTAAATTTTGTAATATGTTTTTCTACAATTGCATTAAGTATTTTTTCTAAAGTCTCATTCTTCTGAAAATAATAAGTTCCTCCTTTTTCAATCTCCATTTTAAAAAATTTTATACCAAAAAACTCATTATCAATCATTTCCCTTATGTAATATTCTAAAGTAGTTCTATCAATCTTATATTTCACTGAGAAATCTACAGGCGAAATATACTCAGGATATTGATTAGGATGATTAATCGAAAGGAACAACAAAATTTTATTGAAATCTTCTTCTTTTAGCATCGATTCAACTTTAGAATAAGATAATTTCAGAATATTATCAAGATACCGAAATTTTAACTCATCATCTTCTATTTTATACTTCTTAAAGAATCTACTCGTTTTTTCTGTAATTTCTTCAATTCTCTTGCTTTCTTGTTCTAAAATAGATTGACGGTCTAAATCATAGGATTTCAATACTCTAAGATACTCGGTTTTTCCCGATGGTGTTATTATATATTCTTTATTCTCTCTTGCAACAAATCCATCATCCATCAATGAATTAAGATTATTAGATAAGGAGGATTGATTAATTAATAGCGGTGCTTGTTTAAAATCTGACCATTTACATGAATAATTGTTGTAAAGCATCCATAAAATCCAATGATCATAATTTCTAATTTTAAGTATTGCTTTCGGTGGATATTTTAATCTCCTCTGCCCCGATTTTTTATCGTATACTAATTCACTAAATCTATCTCTCCCTTGCGAGGTGATCTGATATTTTCCCTTTTCAGGCTTTTTAATATAATTCTTATTCATTAATTTTTTTAAATTACCTGATAATGTCGATTCGCTAATTTCCGCAGTAAAATCTGACCACTCGCAAATATCATTATTGCTGAGCATCCATAATATTACATATTCAAAATCAGTTTTTCCTATAATGGGGTTTAATATCTCCCCTGGAGGATATAAAATTCCCTCTGATCTACTCATAATAAAATACAGTCCGATAAGATCTTATTTTCTTACATAAATATACTTCTAATACTTTTTAAGCTTTTCACTTCGGAATAAAGTATGAACTTCGCATGAAGTACGAAGTGCGAATCTATATATTGGAGTGCGAGATAAATAAAATTATAAGTAAAAATAAAAAAAAGTGATAAAAAAAATGGTTCAGGTATTAGAAAAATTAGAGAATGAAAATCAAGGTCTCTATATAATTATTCCTTTAGTTGAGGAAAAAGCAGAGAATCTTAAGGAAGAACCAGAGCAAATTAGAGTTAAATTCAAATTTAGAAAACACGCTAAACAACACCAGGGGAGAATTAATATCAATAACGTGAAAAATAAAGTCGACTCTATCGTTTATAGGGGACTGACATATAATCGATAATAAAAGTTTGATATTGGAGGATGGTGAAAATGCGAGTTAAACGAATGAAGAAAAAGACGAGACTAATAATTATTTCGAATGATGTAGGAAGTTGTCATTCGCGATATATTTCCTATTAAAATTATTTTTCCTATTTATTTAAAAAATTAAGTGAAAAATATGGCCAAAATAATAATAAACTGTAGAAAATGCGGTAAAGAAATAAAACTAGACCTTACGAACTCGAGGGCACTTTGTAGGAAGTGTCGAAAAAGTCAAATAGAGCATAACACAAGAACTACAAAAAATTTTGATTTTTAATTAAAAGAGGGATTGTTATGAAAAAAAGAATAAGAATAAATTGTATGAAATGTGGTAAAGAGATAAAGCTCGATTTTACGGATTCGAGAGCGATTTGTAAGGATTGCGGTCGATAGAGTAAAATTTTTTTTAATTTTTTATTTTTTTTTTATGTTTATTGATTTCTTTTCCATTCCACAATGAAGGGGGGAGTTTTTTTATACTCCCTTTAATTTTAATGCAAATAACAACTAACTAGGTTCCCTTTGGTGTTTTTAATTAATTTAACTTTTTTTTGAATTAATATCGAAAAAATAATAAAGAAAAAGACAGGTTTATTTTGCATTTTTGTCATGTTCCATAATACCAAGTTTATTTCCTTCAGTGTCCTTAAACATATAGAAATAACCTACTCCCGGTACAGTAATTTTGGGACTTTCAATAGTACCCCCAGATTGTTCAATTTTGTTTTTAAAATCATCTACATTGGATACGGGAATATAATTAAATATTTGATCATTAGGTTTTTCTCTTTTCTGCAAACCCCCATTAATTCCTTCTTCATCTTCTTTCCCCGCTTCTATTGTCCAATATTCCAAAGGGCCTTTCCATTTTTCGATTTTCCACTCAAAAACTTTTTCATAAAAGCTTTTTGCTCTGAGTGGATCATCTGCATTGATTTCAAAATGTTCAATTTTTGGCATAAAATCACCTCTAATTTAGTATTATTCAATTTAATTTAAAATATTAAAAATCTTTCGCTAAGAAGAATCTTAATTTTTGATATTAGCTTTGAAGGTAAATTAAATATTTAAGAAGAATGAGGCTCAACTTTTTTAAAATTATATTATATTTTATAGTAGGGATTATCCAAGGTAGTTATAAATAAGTTGGATATAAATTAAGGAGAAGAACTTCCAACCAAAAGTAGGCAACAAAAACTGAATTATCACATTCTTTTCCTTTTTCTTATAATTAATAGGACAGTTGCTACACCTATCACAGCTCCTCCACTAATAATCGTAATTAGGATAAGTCTTTCAAAAGGGTTTTCAGGAACTGAATTGGGATGATCCGAATTCGAATTCGGAACCAATGGATAATTATCTTTACTCCGCGCCATACCATTGATACTATATGGAGTATCACCAATTCCATCTCCATCTTCGTCTACCCCAGTATAATCACTCCAATAATTTCCTACAAATCCATTATCCCAATTATTCGAACCATTATCATATGCATTGAGAGAATTATTAAAACTATTACGATACACATCATTACTAGTAGCCCAAGAATCAAACCCTATCCCATACTTCCTATTGTTCCTTACGTTATTCGCCAAAATAGTATTATAGTAGCATGGCATCATTAACAAATCGGAAATAAGTATCCCAAACTTATTGTTAAATACATTATTTATAGAAATTGTATTATAAGAACTTCCTTCTAAACAAATCCCACTAAAAGTGTTATTATTTACTGTGTTTTCTGAAATGGAGTTATATTCACCTGAAGTTATAGCTATTCCATGTTGACTATTGTTAAATGCGTTATTTCCAAAAATATTATTATAATCACTAAAGCCTAAAGCAATCCCTCCAAAAGTGTTACTATTTACAGT
>JAHQWL010000088.1 GCA_029856155.1 Promethearchaeia archaeon | reverse complement strand
TCCTAGGAGTTCTTTCTTAGGAGTTTTCAAAGTTTCTATGTTGTCATGTCTCGCTTCTCTTAATTGGGTTAAAATATCTGGCTCCTCCATTTGCTCAGATTCAATAAAAGTTAAATCTGTAAAATTAATAGAATTTTGGTAATCATATTTTTGAAAATCTTTTTTAATATCCTCTGAATTAATATAAGTACTTTTAAATTCGTCTAATTTTGTAATGAAATGATCGGGTAGTAAATCAAATAAATTTACATTCTCAAGTTTTTTAACATCAATATCAAAAAGATATTCAAGTAAGATTACGGATAATACTTCATGTACGTATTTTTCCATATAAATCTCAAAATATGAATTATAATCTGGTATTAGAACTCTTTTACTATTCAGAGTGCCCATAAAATTATTTTGGTTTTCATTTAACTTATCCATTGAAACACCGAGTGTATTTAAACCGGTTTTGATTGCTTTTAAAATTTTTCCAAGAGTAATTTTTACTTGTTTTTCACTTTCGGTTTCAGTTTTTATTTTCAAATCAATTTTTTTGTAAGCAATTAGGTCTTTTAGATAAGAATAACTTTTTTGATAGTATTCGAATATCTCGCTTTTCATTATAGAAAAAAAATCAAGTAAAATATCAGTAATCTTTTTCATGTTTCAAAAATCTTGTTCTATTCAGTGATATATAATGAAAATTGTTTATCAAATTTATTATCTTTTTGTATATTTATTTTTTTTCTTGTAAGTAATCTTTATTATCTGAATGGTATTAATTTCATTAATATGTCTCAAGAAAAAACTAGATTAGTAATTAAATCAGGAAATATTTTTGATTCCATTTATGGGATATTAAAAGAAAATCAAACAATCATAATTCAAGGACAGAAAATTCTTTGGTGCGGTGAAGATGATGCTTTCGAGAAAGATTTAAACGATAAAATTATTGATGTGAATGGAAAAACAATTATACCAGGAATGATTGATTGTCATGTACATCTTGAAAACACAGCAGAACCAGATTATGAGAGAAAATATCTTAGGACCACAAAAGCTATGTGGCATTATTATGCTCTACAAAATGCTCAAAAACATTTGATTAATGGTTATACATGCATACGAGATTGTGGAAGCCTTCCCGAATGGGGACCCTCTTTACGAAGAATATTTAATATTGGTGCTCTCGCTGGGCCTCGAATACTTATAGCAAATTTACCTATCACTCAATGGGGTAATCAAGAAGCGATCGGACCAATTGAGGTAATTGAATATTATGGGAAATTAACTGAAGTTAAAGCAGGTGTAGATGGGATAAAGCATGCCGTTAGGGACAGAAAGCGTTCTGGGGCTGATTTTATTAAGACAGTTACTACAGGGGGGGTATTACATGGAATTACTTCTAAAGTTGACACTAATCTTTTTTTAAACGATGAATTATTAGCTATGACAGAGGAAGCCCATAGACTAGATATGCATGTAGCAAGTCATGCTCATGGACGGGAAGGGATCTATAAAGCTGTCCAAGCGAATGTGGATACTATAGAACATGGGACTCTTATTGATGAAGAAATTATTGATTTAATGATAAAAAAACAAACGTTTTTAATACCTACTCAAACAGCTGGTTTTGGAATAAGCAAACCAGAAATTTTAAAACAATTACCCCCCGAAGTAAAAACCAAAATAAAACAAATTCAACAACAAATGATTAATAATCACAAAATAGCTTTTGAAAAAGGTGTACTTTTCGCAATTGGTACTGATGCTGGTACTCCTGGGAACCCCCATGGTACAACAACTCATGAAATTATTAATATGATAGAAAACGTAGGAATGACAAGTTCTCAAGCACTCCAAGCAGCAACGATTCAGGGAGCGAAAGCCATTAAAATGGATAAGCAAATTGGTTCTATAGAAAAAGATAAACTAGCAGATTTAGTAATTTGTAATGGAAATCCAATAGAAGAAATATCAATTCTAAAGGATCCCAAAAATCTACTTTACGTGATTAAAGACGGTAAGATTATGGCTAAAAAAGGTAAAATTACATTTTTCAATTAAAAAATTGATTACTTATGGAGAATTCTTGTTTTAACCATTTTGCAAAAGATTATCATTCAAAACGGAAAAAACCGTGGCGTCCACTAGAATTTTTTCTTAATCATTTAAAAAATAAAAGATATACCTTCAATGGTATAATTTTAGATTTAGGTTGTGGAAATGGCAGGAATTTTAAAATAATGGGCACATCTCCTAAAAAGTTGATTGGATTAGACTTATCTCTCGAATTAATTAAAATAGCTCAAGCACAACTAAAAAATATTCATCAATATCCGCAAAATGAAGTGAATTTTATTCAGCTTATATTGGCAGATATTTCTAAACTTCCATTTCGTAAAAATACAATAAATGCCGTTTTCTCAATAGCAGCAATTCATCATATAATGAAAAAATCCGAAAGAAAGAATACAATCATACGAATATATGACATATTGAAAAAAAATGGAAATTTAATTCTAACTGTATGGCGTAAGTGGCAAAAGCAGTTTAGATTTTATTTTCTTTCTGAATGGTATAAAAGACGATTTACAGTTAATTATAAAAAACAACAAGAACTAATTGGTTTAAAAGAATTTGGAGATAAATTTGTCCCTTGGACTCTTTCCAAGGATCAAAAAACATATAATCGATTCTATCACTTTTTCTCTAAAAGAGAACTCAAGAATTTATTAAAAGATTTTATTATCAAAGATTTCAAAATAACTGGTGGTCCTTCAGATCGAGATAATTTTTTTATTTTTGCCCGAAAACCGATAAATTAATGACATTCTATAGAATTATATGAATTTAATATATATGGTTTAAAATCCTCGAACGCTTCTCCAATTACTAAAGTATGGATATTAAAGAGTCTTTCCGTTAAGTCACAATAAAATATACAATGTATTACTTTTTCTGTATAATATCTTTTTCTCATCATTTTGTTCCGATGTCCTAACCAGAAAGTGATTTCATGACTCCTCAACCAATCTCTTTTTTTTTCAGTAACTACTATACCAATGGCGTTATAAATGTCTATACTATTTTGTACCTCTTTATAGTAAAAAAAATTCATTCTTTCTTTTTTTTCCCAACTTACTTCCATCTTTGACACTGGACCCCAAATTTCATCATATTCATTTTCAGTATGGAAATTAATAGAACCTTGCTTCTCATCGCCTATGTATTCTATTTCTTTATACCATTTTGGCATTTTATTAATTTTAACTCCACATTCTGGTTTAGTATAAACAAAATAATTATATTCCATATCCTTTCCCGTTATCTAATTTATATTTCAAGAATTAGATTTACTTCTAAAATAAATTTATTCTTTATAAAATTTCTGTCATTTGGAACTTTACTTTAAATTAATTTTCAGTAAATTAATAAAATAAACTTGAAGAAGTCTTAAATCAATTAAATTAGCCCTTTTCCTTCCTCAATCCACTTTTTAAGTCTATCTACAGAGACACCCTTAATTAATGGCGCTAATTCTTCGGGTTGCTCTTTGCATAATGCTTCTATGTCGGTAACGCCAAGCTCAATGAATTTTTTCGCGGTTGCATCTCCTAATCCAGATAATTCAGTTAAAAGTTTACCTGTAGCTGGGCTAGGCAATTTTTCTACTTTTTCTACTTTGGTGATTTTTACCTTTTCTTTCTTTGCAGGTTTTACTTTTACTTTCTTTTCTAGTTTTGGTACCGATTTTGCAATTGTTTTATCAGGTTTTTTTTTAATTTTTTCTTCTTTGGATTTAAATGGCGCTCTCTTCTTTTCTTTTTTAATAAAAGGTTTTTTTTTCTTTTTTTCCTTAGATGGAAATTCTAAAGATTTTAACCTCTTGACGTTTTCAGTATGAAGTGATTTCCTAAAATAATCAATTTTAATATTAGAGTTTTTTAAGAGATCAATAGATTTTCCCGCTTCTTTAATCTCTTTTAAAGAGAACCCATGGCTTTCTCTTATATGACCATCTTTAGAAGGACTCTTTACTAATGCAGTTAGGCTTGGTTTGCTTTCCATAATTATTCAACGATTATAACATGATATTATTTAAATTTGAAAAACTAGGAAAATTTTTATTTTTTTCTATTTAAAATCATTAAGTTGAATTAATAATATTATTAATTATTGCATTTTAGATTTTTAATTAAAAATATCATAATTGAGATTAAATAGCTTATTCAGATTTTGATAATATCTAACTCTTCTAACTTCTTTAGAATTTCTTCTATTGTTGTACGTTTTGTATTCAAATTTCTTGAAATTTT
The DNA here is from genome assembly GCA_029856155.1 of Promethearchaeia archaeon. GTDB lineage: Archaea > Asgardarchaeota > Lokiarchaeia > Sigyniarchaeales > SOKP01 > Loki-b32. The sequence goes on along the minus strand of JAHQWL010000088.1, from coordinate 85,154 downwards.
CAATGGAGAATTCTTTCCAGTGCATTGTAATGCGACTTGAAAGTCAAAATCAGCAATCATTCCCATGGATAGAACCTTTTCTAACACACTCTTAGCAATCATTACATTTGGAAAAACTTCAGCTATTTTTCCGCCAATTGTAAGATTTTCTATATCTGCATTTAATGTTTGAAATCTACTTTTATCTGTTGTTGCTCTAAAGTTTTTAAGATCAGATTGGTGCTTTTTCCAAAAGCGATTGGCAATTTTATGCATTATTTCTTCAATTTTGTCAGTATTATCATCAGCATCTGAAATTGAACAGAATAAAATTCTTGATAATGGGTGATAGTGAATAAAAATAGTTGAATCTTCCGATTGTAATACTCTATCCATTTCATTTACTCTTCTCCCCTTTACCATGGCTTTTTGAATTATATCAATGGTTATATTAATTGCATTAAAAAAACCAGCTATAACTTCATCTTGAATCTTTTTTAATTCTTTAAATGTGGATTCTAAAAGTGATATCCCATTATCAGCATCGATAAGAAAAATCTTGTATATTAAGAAACCTCAACTCATATCATTAGAGAAAAAATAAATCTATAATATAAAAATAAAAATGTACCAAAATAAATCATTTGAAAAAATAATCACACTTTAATAATATTGAATAGCTTTTTTTGTTATATTAAAAATAAAAAAATTCATGCTTATGAATCATTACATTACATTTTCTTAATGGTTAAAATTAAAAATAGAGGTTTTCATTTCTAATACATATATATTTATGCTATGATTTTAATATGAAAACTAAATTTACCGTCGTGTTTTTTTACCTACTTATTTTTCCTTTGAGTAATTCCATAGGAATATCCTTTATAACACCTTTTAACACAGCATTGGAATATCCTCAACTATCAACTCCTGATTATGGTGTTTCCAATTTTAATATTTCGCAAAGTGTACAATATGAAATAGAAATTAATTATATACTTACTCACACTAGACCTGGTTCTCAAACTTACTATTTCAAAGTAGCTAGACTAGATAATCGTCAACCTAATTCAACACTAACACCATATTGTCCCCCTTATCAAGAAGTTACGGGATTTGATAATGAAATCACTGGTTGGGATTTTATTGAAGAAGGTCATGCGGATAAATTCAACAACACTTACGATTTATTTAACCCTACGATAAATATATCTGATAAGATAACTCTTCATCAAAAATATAATATTACTCTCAATGAGATTTATTTTAATGAAATTAATGATGAAGATATTGGAATTTATACTCCAGGTGATGAAATACACGCATTATATAATGTGACTGAATTATTTTATGAATGCAATAATCCAACGTTAAGAGCCCTATCTAATAATATTGTAGGTATTGAAAATAACACTGTTGAGAAAGCAAGGAAAATTTTCAATTGGATCGTATCTAATATTGATTATCAAGTGCAGGATGATGAAATTGGCGCTCTTGAAGCATATAACCAGAGAAGAGGAGATTGTTCAGATATTTCGGATTTGATGATTACTCTTTTACGAATTCAAAGCATTCCCGCAAGAAAGATAACTGGATTTGTTATTTCTAATAATCCTGCATATCGTCCTACTGTTGGTGATAAATATTTTTTTGATCTAAATTATAATGGACCAACTCAAACAGCATCTTTCACAAATGAGATTTTAGCTCATGCATGGCTCGAGTATTTTATTCCTCAGATTGGCTGGATCGCATGTGATCCTACGTGGGGACGAGGATATTTTAATCGGATAGATTTTCTCAGATTTAATTTCAATGTGGGTGCATGGTTTTTCTTACCGGGTGCATCACCAGGATACGAGTATACTTCTGAATTTCCTATTAATCCATCTCCTGTGTGTATTGACCATTCAGCATATGACTGGACGTATTCAATTGAAATAACTGTTTTGGAGACAAATCTTAATCCACTATCTGATTTTCCAATCATTACTACTACGTTTATAATTTTAGGTTTTTTTGCTGTAATTTCATTGATGTTCCTTTTGCGAAATAAGAGACATAAGAAACAACTTGAACAATACTCTCAATATTAAATATTTTTTTTTATTTTCTTATATGTATGTATGAATTAAGTCAACTAGATTTTTTGAAAAATCTGGTAAGTTTTTTTCAATTTTCTCAATTTCAGAAGACTTTTCTAAAAATAGAAGTAGATACAAATTATATTTTTCAACTTTTATTTTTTGGAAGATTACTTTTTTAGACTCATCAGTAATACCAGACGTTACTATAAAATCTTGCTCTAATAATTTGTATTCTTTAAAGTTCTTATATAAACTTTGAAAATGTGGAGCAGAAATTTCGAAAACTTTTCCAGAAATATCGGTTTTGGAGAAACTGGATAGAATAATTCCATTTTCGTTTAATAGTAGAATAGCATCTGAATTAGTTTTTTTAGCAAACTTTTTTAATTGATTTCTGAATAGTTCACGATTTGTACTTAACTGTGATAATCCATAAGAATATGCCGTAATAAGGCTCCAATGATCAAAAATACTAGTTTGGAAAATTTTAATAAAAAACCTCTCGGAATTCTCTTTGATCCCATCAGCAATAATTTCCAAGCTTTTAAATATGTCTTTTGATCCTTTCAAGTCAGGGTCGAATTTATGTACGCATGAAACAATTGGCGGAAATTCTTCTAATTCTATTAAAGAGTTCAAAATCGTCCTAAACAGGTCAAGAGCTTCATGTATCCTATCTACATCTTGAATATCTATGAAGAAAAACATTAAATCAATATTATATAGATATATTTTACTTTGCTCCAGGAATCTTTCGCGATATTTTTTTTGTCCCCCTAAATCCCATACTGAGATTAGAGAATTTTGTTCTTCAAAAATATTTTCTTCAGTTCTCTCGACGCCTTTAGTTGGTAAAGCCTTGATGATTTCAGAATATTTTCTCCTAATGCCATGCACAAAGCTAGTCTTTCCCGCCTTATCTAACCCTGTAAGTAAGATTTTTATTTGTCTCCTCGTTGAAAACGGATCTTTTAGTTCCATAGTAAACTCGAAAAGTTCTTCTCTTAAATCTTCAATAATATTTTCTCTTTCATTATGTTCCTTATTGAGTTGTATTAAGTTTGCAGTTTTATCTATGATGATTCTCAAGTATTTCATATTCTCATAAAAGAATACTCTGTCATTTTCATTTATCAATACAGTAATAGTAGCTGCTAAAGCTTTACCACGAGCTTTTACATCGGGAATGAGAAAAAAATAAGTCAAACCATTTAATTTCAGATCAGGGAATGGCAATATTCCAAAATAATTCACACCTTCAGTAGTTTCTCCATTTTGATATGTACTATCTCCCATAAGGAGAGATATCGTTTTCATGGCAATTAAAAGACCTGCACTTTCATCTAAATTTTTAGGCCAAAAGATATGGGGACTAGGACCATTCTCATCAAAAATACTTAATACAATTGCTTTTATTATATTAGATTTGAGATCAGAAGTTTCTTCTTCGGTGGGTTTGCCTTTCTTATGATTAGCTTTTGTATTTGTCAATTTATTCCCGCTTATATATTCGAAAAATCCTATTATATTTAAAATTGAATTTTAATTCTAAATTAAAATATTATAAAATCTAGATATTATTACAATATAATCAAAAAAACCATACTTATTAAATACTTTTTTTAAGAAAAATACGGTTAGTAATCAGTTTAAGAATAAAACTTCATTGATGATAAATTTGAGTCCTTACAAATTATTCCAATAAAATCTCTCAATACTAAATCATTCTTTTTTAAACTATTTAAGGAAATATACTCAACTGCACCATTATGAATAAATTGATGAAAATCTCCTTGATCTTTCAGCATATTTAATAAATTACCATCAATACGGTGTCTATAATGAATAGAATTAGTGTAGTTATAATCCGTCTTATTAGATAATGATTTAATTTGCTTTGGAAAATGTTTTAAATCCAATTTTGTAAATCTGTGAATCGCTTTTTCTGAAAGATTTTCACTCAATATGTATTGTTTAGTATCCCTATCAGATAATTCTCTACATTTAATGTATATATTATTTAGAATTTTTTTACCTAGATTAATTGCCTCTGAATGCTCATGAAGCTCGTAATTTATTAAATGTTTAATCGATTCATTTAATCCAACTATACTTATTGATAAATTCTGATTATTAATATTAAATATAGGCTCCCCCTTAACTTTACTTATACAAAAAGGAAGATGATTTGAATTAATCCTTTTTTCAATTATTTTAAATTTCTTCAATAAAATTTCCGAACACAAATCAAGCTTTGAATTTAGCAATTCTAAAAATTCATCTTCATTTCTACTCATGTAAGAATAACGAGGCAAGTTTAAAGTAATGTTTTGAAGAGTTCCATAATTAAAATGACCATTATTCGATATATGCTCAACTAATTTTTTTTTGTAGAAATCTAGACGAGGGTTCATAAAATAGGTTGAATTTATTATACCAGGCTCATCCCAAAAACCTGGTACAAAAGTACTAATTTCATCTATTAATATATTATCTAAAATCGATTGATGATTGGGAATTGAATTAGGATTTTTATAATATTCTTCTTTTAAAATAAGAAAAAGAGCCTTTAATAGCCTTTTACTTTCTTCGTGGTAATCTCCATAGACCTTTTCAGTTTTTCCGCCAGGATTTATGGCAGGGATTTCTAAAAAGGCGTCAAGAATAGAAAATGAAGAGGAAAGTAATGATTTTGAAATGCTGCGTCCAATAATGATTGGAATATGGTTAATTTCATAAATAAATTCTCGCAGATCTTTCATTATTTTTTCTTCTGATATTTTATACACATATGGAGCTAAAAAAGTACTAATCAAATTAAATCCTTGAATTCCATAGAACTCACTGTGTGTTATTCCTAACCATTTAGAAAGGTTTTTTAAAGCACCTATAAGATTATTTGCTGGTTTTTGCTTGTAAATATTTTTTAAATTATCTATTGGAGGAAAATCTTCATTTAAAATAAACCTAGGATCCCAAACTTGACTAAATGGTCTTGAATCAAAGTAATTTAGTCCATTAATATGAATATCACCATATAAATGGGCTTTAGACTCTTCATTATTTAATATTCTTAAATGGGCATATTCTTCAGCTATACGATCGGCTGCCCAGTGATGAATCTTTTCAGGATTTATCTGTTCATTTGGCTTATCACTTGGACCTTTTTCAAGAATCTTTTCATAGTCCATTAATGGCATTCCAATTCGAGTGTATAATTTTCGTTCATTTTCAAAATGTTCTTCAGAAAGTATTGAACATACAATTTCTCTTATATGAGGTCCTGATAGAAATTTTATGCCAGAGCTAATTATTCTTCTCACAACTAATTCAGTGATATTTTTTGCATTTTCTTCACTCATTCTGGTTTCCTTTAGGATACTTTCGAAAATCTTGGATGGATCGAATTCAGTAACATTTCCCTCAGTTCTAAATACTTTAGGTAATAAATCCATATTTATCTTGTATTTTTTTTATTATTTTAATTAAAAACACACTCACTGAATTATAATATTTAAGAGATTTTAAATAAAAAATTATTAACTGATTAAATTTAAAAATATACAAATAAGAAAATGTGTTCCAATACATTAAATTTACATAATATTGCTTTTCTGATTATTGTCGTTCTCAACTCTAAATTTAAAAATTAATTTTATAGGAATCAATAAATATATTTATTCTCGAGAGAATTTTTAGAATTCTTATACCCTCCGTATCTTATTTTAACTTTACAATTTATCAAGAATTATGGACTATTTAACGGAAGCATCATTAAGACAACTATGCATTCAAATCTATCATTTCTTAATAGAAACTGATAGAACTGTTATTGAAGTTTGGTGTGAGCTATCAGACATTCCATTTCTAAAACAACTTGATAATTATAAACTAAGAAATATTGTAGAACGTCTCAATTTTATTTCATTTAAGAAAGGTAATTATCTTCAATATCTTGTTGTCAATAAAATTATGTTTATTATAGAAGCTATTAATATAATACAACTAGATATTAGAAAAATGACTGAGATCTTAAATTTTGATGGTTTTGAAATTCTTGTAAAAGAAATCCTTTCAAAAAACAATTATCTTACCAAAAAGAATTTTAGATTTTCAGATAAATCATCTTTTAAATCAGAAACGTCCCAAAAAAGATATGAAATTGATATTATTGGCATATCTTCTAATTTTGTATTACTTATTGATGCAAAACAATGGAAACGTAAAGATTCATTTAGCGCTATCAATAAAGCAGCAGCTTTACAATATCGTAGAGCAATCGCATTAAAAAAAAATCCAGAAATATTTTCAAACCTTATTCAAGAATTATTAAGCAATACCCTGAATTTACGGAAGAAATTACCATTTTTATTAATACCTCTTATGGTTACTGTTGAAGACAACAGTATTAAATTAAATAATAATCAAATTCCTCTAGTTTCAATATATGAATTAAATTCCTTTTTACAGGAATTACAAAAAAATTTACACTATTTCAAATTTCTTCGAATCAATAAGATAAATCTACAAAAAAGTCTATTTTAAAAATATAATTAATCCATTTTAAATAAAATTTATAGTTTTAACCCTAAATATTCCTTTAATTGCTTTTTTACTATATGAACAGCAAAAGCGATTATTCCGCTTTTAATTTTTGGATGAGAAAACAATATTAAAAGCATATCTTTAACATTAGGATTATTTTGATCGATTGGAGCTAAATCCAATACACCTTCAGTTCCTCTAACTGAAATTGATTTTAATAAACCAGCATTTAATCCCTCTATTATATCAGTTCCTATCATTGAAAGGTTCATTCCAACTGTCGCAAAAAGAGAATCAGAAATTCTACTGGATATCGCAGATGCCAATATAGCCCCATCAGTTTTTATTATGGCTGATGCTTCAATATTTAAATCTAATTGCAATAGTTGCTTTAAAATTTCATTCATACTAGCAGGTGGTATTTTTTCCTCTTGATCTTTTTGATAAGAGGGTTTCACCTTAGGAATTTCTAATTTTTTAACCGAAATTTTTTTAGAAAGAAATCCTAACACCTCAGTCATATCCTTTTCTAATCGTTTTTGTTTTAAAACAGCTGCATCACTTTCATTAGACTCTACTGGGATTGGAGATAATTCAACAGAAGATTTCTTATCATTTTTATCTAAAACAGAATTTTTAAGTTCTAAAAAAGCATCTGAAATAACATCTTTAGAACTAGTAGGTAGAGATGGTGGGGATATCATATTCTTTTGAGAATTAAAAATAGAACCTTTAAAAGGTTGCGGAGTAATTTCTTGTAAGCCTTTTGATTCACTTTCTTCTAAGCTAGAACCATTTTCTCTTAAGGAACTACTTTCTAATATGTTATTAGATGATGGAGGAATTTCTTGCAACTTCATTTGATTCTCTCGTATCTCTGGTTCTTTAGGAATTTCATGTAAATCTAATTTTTCTTCTTTCTTCTTCTCAGTTTCAATTGATACTTTTGCGGGTTTTTCAGCTTTTTTTTTTTCTTTTTTCTTTTCTTTCCCAGTTTTTTGATCTATGGGTTTATGATGCTTTATTGGAACTGGTAATAAGGCACCACACGTTCTACAGACGCGATTGACATTTTCATTATTTGTAGTACCACAATTCTGACATATAATCAATGAGGTATTTCCACTTCCAGATAAGTTTAATTAATTTTCTCTATCTTTGTATTTAACTAACGAAAAGATTCTTTAGATCTAATAATGAAGTTAGATTTTTTGTTTTTAATAATATAAAATATAAATAAAAATTTAATTTTATTAATGTTGGTAATTATAAAATGAAGGTAAAACCTTTTTAGTAGGAAATGAAAAGAATTAGAATAATCTATTTGTAAAGAATCTCCTTTAATAAATTTGCGAAAGATTCAAGATCTTCTTTATGAAAAACGGGATCTTCCTTTAAAAGTATAAGATAGTATGGATCTGAATCTTTCTTTAGTGTGATTTGTTTAAATATGAAATTTTTACCAAATCTTTGGACTATCATTCTACTTTCAAATCTATCTTCTGATACACCAGTGTACTGGAATGAATCATTAAGTGTTAAAAAATAAGGCGTGCTAGCTGTCAGCAGATGTTTGGTTTCATCATCCTTATAATAGGATCCAATTATAAGAGAATTATCATCAATTATAACAACTCCTTCTGAGTCAACTTTCTTAGCAAATTCTACAATAGTTTTTTCGATTAATTCTGATTTTGGATATAAGCTTAAAAGGATTTCAGACATAGCAGTAATAATGGAGCCAAAATCATAAATGGACGTTTCATAATAATATAATTCCTTATATTCAGTAGCTCTAAGTTTATCTTTTATATCGATTATTAATGATTCCATTTCATTTTGTGCACTTCTCCTTAATGCGGGATCATATTTATGAAGAAACACATATATTGGGGGTTTTATTTCTAATTTTTTAAACTGCTCTAATACGTCTTTAAAATAACTTATAGCTTCAGGTATTCGAGGTTTATTTTGGATATCAATTACATAAATGGCAATTTCAGTTCCTTCGAAATATTTACCAGGATTCTTTAAATAGGCAATTCTGTAACTTAATTGACCTCCTAGGTCCCATTCTGATATTTCTTTACCAAGAAAATCAAATATTCTTTTCTGAGCTCCTCGAGTTGGAGAAAGAATTGCAATTTTAGAAAATTCTCTTTGAAGGGCGAGAATAATACTTGTCTTTCCTGCTTCATCAAGGCCAGTGAATAGAATTTTTGAAATTTCAGGTTTGGGGGGTTCTTCCTTTTTCAAGTATAAAATTGATTGTTTAAGATTCTTTTCCAAAGTGTATTTCACCTTTAAACTTATAAAAATAATTTAAATATAAATATATTCTTTTTGTAAGATAATAAATTTAAGCATGCTATTTTAGATTTTCCATTATTTAATATCTTGTAAAAATACCTATATAAATATAATTTCTATAATCAAAAAGAGAAAAAATTTACATATTATTTATTAAGTAATTCTTTTATTTTCGTAATAGCTTCTAGGGGGGTCTCAACACCATAAACCATATCAAGTCTCCTATCGTCTAATTTCTGATTTGCTATTTTTGAAGACCATCCTTTGACGCTAGTCAGCGCTAAAATTGGCTTTTGATAAATCCAAGCAAAGCAAATTTCAGATAACGTACCTGCTTTGCCACTAATAGCTAAGCAAGCATCTCCGCAGAGAACAACAACAATATTTCTTGCCTGTGAAAATGGACATGGAATAACAATATCAATGTATTTATTTGCCATCGATTTTTCTACATGAGGAATTATTCCAATAGTTAATCCATTTTCTTCTTTTGCTCCTCTGCAAACAGCTTCCATTACTCCAGAAAGCCCTCCACAGGCGACAATAAATTTGTTTTGAGCAAGTAAACGTCCAATTTCAAAAGTGATTTCCTCTGTTTTTGTATCAATATCACTAGCTCCAATTACAGAAATAATGCCTTTAAATTCATTTTTAATATCAACAAACATATTTCTTATACTCCGATTTCGTATTTTTAAAAAATTTCAAATATTTTTAAACACTGAATTATGCTTAAGCAAAATAATAAAAATAAAATACTATTCTAGTCGATATTAATCTTATCTAATAAAACTAATTAAATGGTACAAATCCAAATGAATGAAATAAATAATAAAAAAGATACTGATAATGTTTCAGAAAATTCAGAAGAAAAGGAAGAAAAAACTGAAACTACTGGTAAATCAAAATTAAAAGGTAAATTAGGTGGTACAAAAGATAGTTTGGGTAAATTTGCATCAAAGCTAAAAGACAGAGTTGGAGAAAGTAAAGAAAAAGTTAAATTTAAAATGGAACAAAGAAAAGAAAAGAAAGAACAAGAGAGAATAGAAAGAGATGCTAGAGAGAAAGTAGAAAGAGAAGTGAGAGAGAAAGAAGCCAAAGAAAGAGCAGAAAGAGAAGCTAAAGAAAAAGTGGAAAGAGAAGTGAGAGAAAAAGAAGCTAGAGAAAAAGCAGAAAAAGAAGCTAGAGAAAGAGCAGAAAGAGAAGCTAAAGAAAGAGCAGAAAGATAAGCTAGAGAAAAGGAAGAAAGAAAAGGAGAGAAAAAGAAGCTAAAGAAAGAGCAGAAGAATTAGCTAAAGAAAGAGCAGAAGAAGAAGCTATAAGAAAAGCAGAAAGAGAAGCTAAAGAAAAAGAAGTAAGAGAAGTCTCGGAAAAATTAGCAAAATTTAAAGCAGAAAAAGCAGCTGAAAGAAAAGAGAAAAGATCAACTAAAATCATTTGTCAAACGTGTGGAGCCGTAAACGATGCCACTCGTAAATTTTGTAGCTCGTGTCATTCAACCCTTATCTAAGATTAACCAAAGATGCTTAAAATCTTATTACATCAATTGTTTCTTTACTATTGTTTATTCTCAAAAGATTTTTTTCTTTAATGATTTTTCCTATAACCTGGGCTTCTAGTCCATATTCATTAAATATTTCTATTACCCGATTACAATTACTCTTAGATGCTGTAAGAATATATGAGGTTGTTAGGTACATTTTAATATATGTTTCTATTTTATAATTTTGTTCAATTAATTTTGGAGGGATTATAATTTTATTAATATTGACATCAGCACCTACACTTGAATATTTGATCATTTGTAATAAAGTTCCAAATATCCCCCCATTCGAAACATCCTTGGAGGCATTAACTAAATGTTTTTCGGCAATAACATTCATAGCTTTTCTTTTTTTGAGAACGTCTTCTGAAGATTTAAATGTTGTAGTATCATAATAAAATTTACTAGCCTTTCCTACTTTTCCATCAAAATCAACGGCTAAAATAATATTATCAGATAATTGAGCATTACCAGCAGATATATAATTTTCTTTTTTTATTTCTCCAATCATTGTGGAACTTAATTCATAACATTCACTATTAACATTTGTATGACCTCTAATGATTGGAACTTGGAATTTTTTTGAACCTTCACAAATTCCTTTTAGTAACTCAGTAAAAATCCCTGGCTCTTTAATAGATAAAATTATAGTAGCGGCTAATGGGATCCCTCCACATGCATAAATATCATCAATACTAACTAAAATAGAACTAAATCCCGCCCCAAATGGAAAATTTTCGATAAATGATGTTTTTATTCTATCAGTTGTAATTAAAGTTAACTTTTCATTATTATTTATCGCAGCAGAATCTTCACCTATATCACGAAATACTTTAGAGCTCTTAAAGGAATTTTTATCTATATATTGTACAATGGGGTTAATTTCTTTCTTTTCTATGATATTTTGGTTATTTCTAATGCTTTCCGCGATTTTTTTAAGAAACATTTATGATTTAAATATAAAGCTATTAATAATTAAATTTGCTTAAAATAATTTAAGAAGTTTTAAACTTAAAATAAAAAAATGATTATATAAAATAATGGAAGAATTACTTAAATCTTCAATTATAAAGGGATTCGTCCTCAGTGTTTTTGGAGAGCTGGGTCCAACCCCAATTTACTGTTTCCCTAATTATGTTACTGAGAAAGAATTTGAAGAACTTGCCAAAAAATCAAGAGTCCAAGGCAATCTTATTTTAACATACAGAGACATTACTCAAATTTCCATAAAAAATCTAAGCCTTTTTATTAGTGATAAGATTGTTTTAGAAGAAAAAGATATCACAAAAATTCAATATTTTGCTATTTTACCATATCCTGATTTTAACACAACTTCTCTTACATATTTTCATTTTATTAGGACAGACTCCAAAGATCATCCAATTCCAACTGCATTTTCGATACTAGCAGAAGAAAAAAGCCGAAGCTTTTTATATAATAATATAAATCGAATTAAACCCGTAGTTACTGAATTTTTCAAAATTTTTGATAAAAAAATGCTTGATTCTTACCCTCCACGTGAAAATGTTGAAGAATCTTTCCAAGAACTTTTAACAGAATTAATAGAAATTGAGAAAAATCCTTCAACTCCAATTACTACTCATAGGAAGATGAAGATTTTATTTGCTGGGTTGGATAATTCAGGTAAAACTAGTTTTTTATTATCTATAGATCGTAAATATAGTAAACTGATCGGTCTTAAACCCACAGCAGGAGCAAGTATAAAATCTATTGAAGCATTAGGGGCTACAATCTTTCTTTGGGATTTAGGAGGGCAGAGAAAATTTCGAGAAAAATACATTAACAAAGCTGAAATCTATCTATATGAGGCGGATCTTTTATTTTATTTTATCGATATTAAAGATAAAGCTAGATTTGATGAAGGTATTGAATATCTTCAAAATCTTAAGAGTGTTATAAAAGGATTCAATCAAAATACACCAATAGTGTATATATTATCAAAAGGAGATTCTGATATCTTAAATACTGGAGAGATTAAAGAAAATATCGAATTTATCAGAACAAAGTTAAGAAAAATTAGCCAAGATGACTCTGTTGAAACATACACTACAAGTATCTTCCAAATAATTACAATTTTACGAGCATTTTCTTCAGGTATCTCAAAATTAAGCCCTAATAGAGATCTGATTAATCATAACCTTAAAAATTTTTCTATAATGACAGATACTTATTTAACTCTATTATTAAGTCTTGATGGCTTGGTTTTAGCAGATTATTATAGTAAAAAAGCAATCAAAATAACCAAAATCCCTAAATCAGAAGTTATGAATGTATTTGAAGTTTCAGCACCTCAATTCACAGTTTTATTTAAAATATTTTCAAAATTTAAAGCATTACAACAAAATGAAGCTCTATTCAGTGTTTCAAATACAATAATTTTTATTAAAAGAATTCAAATTGAAGAAAACTATATGTTCCTCTTATTTTTAGTAGATAATGAGAATAAAAAAGATAAAATTAATGAAGAATTGCCAGGATTCTTAAAATACACTCAAGATTTACTTTTGAGGTATATTGCTTAAAATATTGTTTTTAAAGGCGATCTCTCATATATTTTTTTTCTTAAAATCCTTTTTCTGTAATAAGAATTGACTCCAGAAATTAAAGAAATTGCAGGTATAATACATTTTGCGAATTTTAATGGGCCAAACAAAATAAAATCACTAGGAGCAGAAGCGCAATAGGTCATTATTGATGCTATAGCCCCGCATCTAGCATTTTCACCATACTTTTTAGCAAAACTCCACCCATAAATCGCATTAGCTGGAGCAAATCCAGTTGGTAACCCCAATTCTTTTTTAACCAATCCGCTTGTTTCAAAATTGATTGAAATTGAGGGTAAATCTAATACAGCTGTATCCACAATACAATTATCAATATTCGCCTTTTTAGCCTTAGGGATTAATGTCTCTTCTAAGAATTTCAACTTCTGCTTTGGAAAGATATACCTATTTCCAAATGTTAGTAGCACAGCATTTTTAACTCCAATTTCCTTTAAACGCTTTAAGTTTTCATCAGTAGTATTTTCATCAATGCTGTTCAATATGGCTCTATCTAATAAGCCGATTTCTTGTAATCTTTGCATTGCTGGAACTCTTGAGGAATCATTCAATCCATCAACCAAAAAGGGATATTCTACATTATTTGCAATAAATTCACATTCCTTTACAAGTGCTTCTGGATATGATCCTACAACATCAATTATTCCTTGTAGTTGAGTATCTTCAATTAATTCTGTAAATTCATTTAATTCTCGTTCAATAAGATTTTTATCGATTTTACCTGTCTTTTCATCCAATAGCGCAGCATGCTTTGCATAAAAAACAGTTCCGATCATAACAATAGGATTTTCCCCTGGTTGACCACCTAATTTAATATTACCAATTTGGACTATTTTTTGTTCAGATTCAAACTCTAACATAATTCAATCAAAAATTTCTTATTATTATGTTTTTATAGTGAAAAAACGTTATTATATTCTAATTATTTTTCTTAAAAGGTTTATCCAACATTAATAATTCAATAAAATTTGAAACTTTTTCCGGGGGAATTGTTAAGTAATTCCCGTCAATTATATAACCAAACTCTTCTGACCAAGTAGACATTTCACGTAAATAAGTTTTTTTATCCATCCTTAAAATTTTTCGCATTAATTTTAATTCAGCTTTGTTCACTTTTTCCACCATTTCTTTTACTTTTTTCTTTCTTTTTACCTTTATAGGTTCACTTACAAGGGTTCCAGTATAAATTATTGATAAAATAAATTCTGGAATCCATTTATGCATCAATAAAACAATAATTGCTGCAATAAACGAAGAAGCGGCACTTATTGATACATGTATATCATTCCAATCATACCCAATATAATATAATTCAATTTGAATTAACATTCGTATTATGTTCACAACATAAAAGATAACTGATGAGACTATGAGGGCTTTTGTTTTCCGCCATACAATATCTTCTTTTGCGGCTGAATCTTGACTGTGGGGTGTAAATATGATGATTCCTGCAAAAATACAGATTGCTTGAATGCCTGTACAAAAAGTTTCAAAATATATAGGTGTTTTCCCAGGTATAGCAAACTTCCAATGATATATTCCACTTGGAGCAAATTGCGCTTCTGCACCCATATTAAAAAAAAGATTCAAGAAATATACCGTCTGCTTTACAACAATCTCATGAAGCCAAAATTGAGCTTCCCAATCAAAGAAAATATATATAAGATATGCCGATAGTGGTGCTCCTATAGCGAACAAAATTAAAGATCTAATAGAAAAGATATATTTTCGTTCGTTATATTCTATAATTGGTTTTTTAATATTACTTAATTCCTTAAATTTGCGCATTTTTATTTTCCCCTTCTTCATCTGTATGTTTCAGATAATAGTGAAACCTATCGACTATTATATAATTAAGAATTATTAATAATGGAATCATAACAAAACCAAGATTAAAAAAGCTGGCAGATTCTAACAATGGAATTGATAAACCGATAATAAATGCAAATAATAAATTAATAGTTAACAAAAACCAGATATATATTTTTTTTAAGATCAATCGCTTCATGATAAATAATTTAAATAAATCAATATAAAAAATCAAATTAATCTTTATTAAAAATCTTTTTTAGAAAGGTTAAATCGTAATCCTTTTTAATTTCATTTGTTATTAAATTTTATTAAATTGTTCCAATGGATTATTTTTTATGTTTTATTGACGATTTTTAATAATTTTTTCTTAAAGAAGTTCTACATTAGCTGAAATAAACAAATTAAACATTTTCATTTAAATTAAGGTGAAAAAGTAGAGTTAAATAGAATGCCTCCTTAATAATTAATTGGAAATATATTAGAGCAAGAAATATTAAGGAGTCCATTAATGGTTCTTGATGTAAAATCAGAAGATGAGATAAAAAGTCTGACATATACTATTCAAAATATTGTTGTTAAAATATCATTAAATTTAGGCGAAGATCTTGCTTTAAGAAAAATAAATGCAAAAATAAATAACTCTGAGTATAATCCAGAACGTTTTCCAGGACTTTTTATAAGATTCAAGTACCCAAAATGTGTATCTATTATTTTTAGAAATGGAAAACTAATTATAACAGGTTTAAAATTATTTAATCAAATCGATTTAGTGATTAAGCTATTAATATTGAAACTTAATGAAAATGTTAAGATTTCTATAGAAGAAAGTTTAATTGTTCAAGAAATCGTGAACATTGTAGGAACTGCAAACTTTTATAAACAAATAAATTTAGATCTCGCAGTTACTGTATTGGAAAATGCTATTTATGAACCAGAGGTTTTTCCTGGTTTGGTATATAATTCTTTTAATCCCGTAAAGTCTGTTTTTCTGATATTTAGTACAGGAAAAATAGTTTTTACAGGTATTCGTAAGGAAATTATAATCGAACCGGCATTGATTAATCTTGGACGATTATTAGATAGGAAAAAATTGTTTATGACTTCTTAAAAATTCATACATATTTATTTGAAATAAAAATAAAATTTTTTTTCGAAGGTATATTCTTTTTTTTCATACCAATTTAATATATTAATTTATAAAAATAAATAATGGTGGAATTTTAATGTCAGAAGAAGAAAAAAATAGTCAAACTTCTGAAGGACACGATATTGAAGAAGAATCTACTGAAAAAGAAAATACTGAAGAAAAAACGAAAGCAAAGTTTACTTTTAAATGCACTCGTTGTGATAATTGTTGTTCTGCGAGAGGACCAATACCTATAACATTATGGGATTTAGAAATGTGGGCTAGAAATGGGGTTGTTGCTAATTTTATGCCATATTTAAGTATCTATCAAAAACCAGATGGAGGTATTGATTTAATACTAAAACCTTTAGCACCTCCCCCTAAGGAAGGAGAAGAGGAAAAAACCAATAAGGATCCATTTGGAAGTATACCTATAGAAGAATTACTTAACGTAAAATGTCCTTTATATAATAAAGATGAAAAAAAATGCTTAGTTTATGATCACCGTCCTTTAAGTTGCCGTACATATCCTTTAGAATTTGATGGAAAAAACTTTATTGTTGTTGATGCTGATTGTCCCGGGATTGGTGAAGAAGGCATGACTAAAGATGAGTTAAAAGAGATGCGAGAAACAGCGAAGACTATGCATTATGAATTAACAAGGATGCGGATTGCAATACCTATCTTAAATCAATTGATTTCACAAAAAATCATGATGGATTTGATGCGGCAAAATATGGAGGCTATGAGTAAGATGTCTGATGAAGACAGGCAAAAACTCGATGAAATCTTTAAAAAAGGTAATGAAGAATAATAAAATACATTTATTTAATTATTTTTTTATTTAGATCAATATTAAGGTTTCAATATGAAGGAATGGAAAGTAAAAAACTCATTTATTAGCTTAATTCAGGGTGATATTACCGAACTAGAAACAGATGCTATAGTAAATGCTGCTAATGCAAATCTAATCCTTGGTGGCGGTGTAGCTGGGGCTATTAGGGCAAAAGGTGGGTCAACAATTCAAGAAGAATGTAATAAGATTGGGAGTACTTATATTGGGGGAGCAGTTATCACAACTGGAGGCAAATTAAATGCTAAATATGTTATTCATGCTGTAGGACCAAGAATGGGTGAAGGTAATGAGGATGAGAAATTGAAAAATGCTACATTCAATAGTTTAAAATTGATGGATGAGTATAAGCTTAAAACAATTGCATTTCCAGCAATATCTACGGGAATTTTTGGATACCCAATAGAAAAATGTGCAAAAATTATGATTTCAACGACAAAAGGTTATTTACAAGGTAATACTCAAATTGAAGAAGTTTTTTTTTGCTTGTATACTTCACAGGACTATGATGTCTTTGAAAAAGAGCTAAAATAATCGGTTTTTGACGTTACTTTTTTTATTAACGTTTAATTTATAATCAGAAGAATAATAATTATTATTTAGTGAAAATCTTATTACTAAGATAGATTAAGGGTTTCTCTTAAAAATGAGCGATTATAAATATATTAAATTCTTTGAAGATGTCCGTGTACAAGATGTACCTCTGGTAGGAGGGAAAAATGCTTCACTCGGAGAATTGATGAGTTTTGGGATTTCAGTTCCACTTGGGTTTGCTGTTACATCTAAAGCTTTTGACTACGTCTTGGATACAAATTATTATACTATTAAAGAGAAAGAAATTTCACTTCGAGAATTAATCGCAAGAGATATAAATAGGATTTCTAGTGAATTGAAATCAGAAGATATAAAATCTGTTGAGATAGTAGATAAATTTTGCGCTAATATACGATATGTTATTGAACAATCTAAAATTCCAGATTCTCTAGCGGATGAGATATTACATGCTTATTCTAAATTGATTGAGAAGATTGGTGAAGAGTCTACATTTGCTGTCAGAAGTTCTGCTACAGCTGAAGATTTACCCGATGCTTCTTTTGCAGGGCAGCAAGATACTCATCTGAATATATCGGGTGAAAAAGAAATATTAGAATATATTTTAAAAGACATGGCATCTGTATTTACTACAAGAGCGACAATGTATCGCGAAAGGGCGGGATTCGATCACTTTGCCGTAAAACTTTCAGTAGGAGTTCAAGAGATGGCAGGCGGATTAGGCGGTGTTAAATCCTCTGGAGTAATGTTTACTGAAGACCCTGATTCGGGTAATCCAAACGTAGTTGTTATTAGGGGAACTTGGGGTTTAGGAGAATTAATAGTACAAGGTGTTGAAAAAGGGGATGAATTCATTGTATTCAAACATGATCCTAGAAAACTAAGGATTATTCGTCGTGAACTTGCTAAAAAAGAGAAAATGATGATTTTTACAAAAGGCACTGAAAAAATAGGAACTGAAGTGATTCAAGTGCCCGAAAAAAAGCAGATGCAATATTGTCTAACAGAAAATGAGGTCCTAATATTAGCAGATTATGCCCAAAAAATTAGAGAACATTACGGTCGAAGGATGGACATTGAATTTGCAGTCGGTAACAATGAAAAAGTATATATAGTCCAAGCACGCCCCGAAACAGTTCATAGTATCAAAGGCGATGTTGAAGAAATCTTCTATCTTCTTGAAGATCCTGTTAAATTGACCCAAGATGGACTATTGGTAGAAAACTCAGGAATCGCGATTGGACGAAGAATAGGTTATGGGAAAGTAAAAATAATTGAATCAATTAACGACGCTCATTTATTACGAGAAGGCGACATTCTTATTACAGAAGAAACAAATCCCGATTGGACATCTTATATGCAAAATCTGGGAGGGGTCATTACTGAACGAGGTGGTCCTACTTGTCATGCAGCAATTGTATCTCGCGAGCTAAATATTTCATCAATTGTCGGAGCTGATGAAATAGTTCAGGTTATGAAAGAGAAACAGCGCGATGGAATTGATTATATAACAATTGATTGTAGCGAAGGGGAACCAAGAATTTGGTTAAAAGATGTGGAATATGATTTTGATACAATTGAATTTGCTAAACTTCCACGAACTCAGACGAGAGTACTAGTGAATTTAGGAATCCCTAAAGGCGCATTAAGCCAAGGAAAGCATCCAGACGGGACAGGGTTAGCCCGTCTTGAATTTATAATCAATGATGAAGCTCAAATTCATCCAAACGCATTAATTGATTTTGAAGCTTTAGTAATGAGATATGATATATTACTAGATCAAAGAAAAAAGATTGAAAATATTAAAAAAAGCGATTTATATCATAAAGATCCGTTTAATCAAGAAATTTTTCAATTAAAGCATACTCTTGATAAAATAAGGACTTTAACAATCGGTTATGAGGATAAAGTAGAATTTTATATTGATAAATTGGCTGAAGGAATAGCTACAATTGCTGCGGGAGTATGGAAGATATTATCCGATGGTAGTATTGGTGAATGCGTAATTAGACTTTCAGATTTTAAAACTAATGAATACGCAAATTTAATAGGCGGTTGGATATACGAAGGTGAAGAAAATAATCCAATGATGGGTTTTAGAGGTGCTTCAAGGTATGTTTCTGATGATTTCCAACATGCCTTTATATTAGAATTAAGAGCTATCAAAAAAGCTCGGGAGTGGGGCTTAAAAAACATAATTCCAATGGTTCCATTTTGTCGATCACCAGAAGAAGGAAAAGAGATTATAGAAATAATGGAAAGTGAAGGTTTAATTCGAGGAGAAGATGATTTAAAAGTCTATGTTATGGCTGAAATTCCCTCAAATATTATTTGTGCAGATTTATTTTGCCAATATTTTGATGGATTTAGCATTGGAAGCAATGATTTGACCCAATTAATATATGGGGTTGATAGAGATGGCTCTAAATTAATACCAATAGCTAAAGAATTTAAATATACTACTAATAGTGAAGCGATTAGAAGATCTTTAAGTCATTTAATCAAAACTGCTCATGAATACGGTAAAAAAGTTGGAATTTGTGGGCAAGCTCCTAGCGATGACCCTGAATTCCTTCGATTTTTAGTTAGAGAAGGCATTGATTCTCTCTCTCTCAATTTTGATACTTTTGCTAGAGGAAGGATAAATACTTGGAGAACCGAAATAATGGAGGCAAGACTTAATGAGGAAGAGAAAAAAATATCTTATCATTTTCTCCTTGAATGTGATACTATAATAGAAAAAATAAGAATTCCCCGTGGGAAATTACGAAATATGGTAAGGAAACAAGGTAAAGAAGTAAATCAAAAACTTATGGCATCTACTGAACAATTCAATAACACATTTGACACAATCCAACAAATATCGTATGATTTCGTAAAAGAAATAGATCTAGGGAAGAATAAGAAATTTAACGATTATTTTAATAAATATCAAAGCCAAATTATTGAATTAGGAGAAAAAATTCCAGAAATAATGCGAGAAATCCGTGAATTTGGAATCTATTAGAGTTCTAATAAAAAAAATAGATATATTTTAAATATTTTTTTTAAATGAAGTTTATTTTGGAGTAAAAGACGCCGTAACAAATAAAATCTTTGCGATAGTTAGCAAATTAAAAAAGCCAAATAAAACTAATATTTAATCTCCTAGTTTTTGTATAAATTTTCTAATAGCTTTTAAAAAGTCCAACTTATGAGTGAAATCTTGAACCTAAAGAAAGTATAGAGAGGTAATGAAAATTATTAAATTTATTTATGATTTTATCTTATAATTCTATATTATTAATTAAAGGGTGATTAAATCATTTATAAATTTAAGATTGTTTTAGCTGGGGATAAAAATGTAGGTAAAAGTTCACTATTAATAAGATTTTGTGATAATATATTTTCTGAAACTCTAAAGGAAACTATTGGTGTCGATTTTAAGAAGAAAACAATTGAATTAAAATATGATTCCAAGTTAATACCAATAACCCTAAGTATTTGGGATTTTGGAGGAGAAGAAAAATTTCGTACTTTATTCCCTCCATATATACAAGGAGCCACAGCAGCTCTAATTCTTTTTGATATGACCAATAAAAAATCATTATATGGTTTAGAAAATTGGGTTAAGATTATCGATGAAAATGCTTCTAAAAATGTTGTTAAATCATTTATTGCTACAAAGATTGATTTGAAAGATAAGAGAGAAGTATCTAAAGAAGAAGCAAAGGAGTTTTGTGATAAATATACAGCAAATAAAGAAATTTTTATTACTTCATCAAAAACAGGGCAAAATGTAAAAGAAGCATTTTTAAGTATAGCTAAAGAAATAATAGATGCAAATTTACAAAAATGTAATGAATGTGGAGAATTTTTTAGTAGAGAATTAAAAAAATGTAGTTTTTGCGGAAAAAAAATTGAATTAATTGTATAATCTATATTAAATTAAAAATTATGAATTTTTGATTTTTTTTTTCATATGAAGAATATTCCCTTTTAAGCAAAATAATCTTCAAAGGGATATCCAATTTCCCCAATACGTTTGAATGCTGGAGGTTTTTTTCTGATAAAACCCCATAGTCCCTCTTCCCACATTTGGGTTTTGATATTTCTCATAAAACACTCTTTTTCTTTCTCAAGCGCATCTTTTAAATTCATATTAAAACCTTCATTTATAGCTTTCTTAGTTAATGCTGCCGATATTGGAGCTCCCCGTGCAATTGAATGAGCATAATGCAAAGCTCTTTGTAATTCTTTGCCTTTAGGTACAATTTCATCAATTAGACCTATTCTGAAGGCTTCTTGAGCATCTATTGGCTCTCCACTTAATATAAATTTTTTAGCTCGCCCCCAACCAATAATACGAGGAAGTCGTTGGGTTCCTCCATATCCTGGAACAAGCCCAATTCTTGTTTCAGGCATAGCAAAATATGCATCTTCTGAAGCAACTCTGATATCACACGCACATGCTAGTTCGATACCTCCTCCATAAGATGTACCTTTGAATGCTACTATAAAGCATTTTGGAGAGTCTTCAATTAAATTAAGTGTGGAATGACCTAAATTTAGATTATCAATAGCCTTTTTTGGTTTTCTACCATATTTTTTAATCATTTCTTTAATATCTGCTCCTACTGTAAAAAGCTTTGGATTTGCGCTAGCTATAACAACAGAAATTACTTCTGTATCAACATTTGCAGTTTTAACTATATTGAATAATTCTTCAAAAACATTTTCGCTTAATGCATTTACTTTAGGTCGATTTAATTTTATAATTAATACATCTTTATCCTTTTCCATTTGGAAAAATTTATATCCTTCATATGGTGAAAGTGTCAATATTTATCACCCATTATATATTATTTTTTTTTTAATAATTTAAGATCCATATTTAGATTGAATCTCATATTATAAGATATAAACTTGATATTGATACCATTATTTTTAAGCTTTTTATCTTAGGAATTTTTTTAGACTCCAACAATAACTTTTAATTGTTCAAATACTCGGATTAGAATCGATTTCATTAACTTCTGAAAACGTTTGAAAAATAAGGTTATTGATTCATTTCATAAATTTTAGCCTCAAATTAATGAATTCAGATAATACGATACTAAATTTAAAAGACAAATTTTGAATTAGGATTCTGCTATAATTCTTTTAAAATCAAAAAAATTATATTTTAAAAAATATTTTACATTTTAAATTTCTATTTTATTAATCTGCTGTAGACTTTATATGGTGATTTTTTCAATGCCAAGAACACTAACTGAAGAAGAAAAAAAGGGCTTTGAAAATGTTGAATATCTTTTAAATGGAATGATAAATGACCGTAGTGTACCTAGGAATATAAAGAGAATCGCACAAAGAGGTATTAATGAATTACATAGGGAAGATGAGACCCCAGGTGTTCTTTCCAGCAATGTAATGTATATGGTTGGTGATTTAAGTCAAGATCCCAATATCCCCTTCCACTCCCGCACTACAATTTACCGAATCATCTCTATCTTAGAAAAAATAAAAGATTAAGAAAATTTTCTTGGATGTTTTATGATGATTTTCCATAATTATCAAATTCAGTAAGATTGCTTAAAAAATCCTAATGTAGAAGAAAATTAATTCTAGAGATTTTAAATATATTTAAAGTTTTATTCAATTAAATTACTTATTTTTAGTGTATTTAGTTACTATGGGAAGGTAGTCTAGATTGGTATGATACTTGGTCCGGGACCAAGAGGTCGGGGGTTCAAATCCCCTCTTTCCCATTAAACCTAGTATTTATTACAATAAAAGATTATATAATACATATTATAAAAATAATTTTTCTTCCAATAAATAACAAAATGAAAAGGAGGAAGATTTAATCTTGGTATTGGATATAAATGGATGGATTGATGGAGTTACTGCGTCAGGGGTAGTGATTTTTGGCATTATATTTGGCTTATTCTTTATTTATCGTTCAAGAAAAACAAAGGCTAAATTAGTTGCTTTTTTAGGTACAGCCAACATGTTTGCTGGGCTTATGTGGTTAGGTGTATTTATAGATTTTCTATTAGTTCTTACTATTCGACACAATCTACCTAATAATGGTTCGGTTGCTATTCTATCTTATATTTGGTTTGCTCCTGCGATCATAACAGCAATGTATATCGGTGCAGAATTACTTACCCCAAAAATAAAAATGTATATCCTAGTAATTATATTAATAATTTCAATATTCTTTGAAATCGTTGTATTTTTAGATCCTCTAGGGTCTTTTAATTTCGTTCCTTCACCACCAGACGACCCACTTATAAACTTAATTGATTATAATGTAAATTTAATGACTTTAGCGGGAATATTAATGGGTGTTATGTTAATAACAGTTCTTGTCTTTTTAGGACTAGGCTTTTTATATAAAGCTCTTCAATCTTCAGGAGTCATACGTAGAAATTTTCTTTATCTTTCAGCAGGTTCGATATGTTTTTGTATATTTGGCTTGTTAGAGGGGTTAACTGTTCCAGGAATTTTAGTGATTATAGTAAGAATTGGGTATCTATCTAGTTTCTGGCTTATGTATTTAGGTTTAAAAGTATAATCTAATTTCATTTTTTTTTTTAGCAAATTAATATTTATATAAAAAGATTATATTATTAGTTAAAAACGAAATATTTACACTCTATCATTGCTTTAATTTCTCATTCAGAAGAATTCTAAATAATTATGAAACGTCAAATAATTCAAGGGATAGTATACATAGAAATGAGTGATGAAATGGGACCAAATCCCGTAGCATGGAAACCCAATACATTCACACAAATGGATTTAATTCACATAAGCATTAAGGCATTAACAATCCTATCGGGTGAAGAAGGACTTATCCCAGAATCTTTAGTAATCCTCCCCTTTCCTTCAAAGAATTTGAAGGGAATTGTTAAATACATTAAATGGGATGATCCTTCAAGAAGAGGAAGTATTGGTCTATCTGCACTTGTATTGTTGTTTCAAGAAATAGATGATGTAATTTTTTATAAATATATTAATGATCTATCTATTCCTTTTAATAATCTTACACCAGAAATAATAAATTTAGAAAAATCAAAAGCATCCAGGGAAGATTTCGTTAAATTAATTGAACATCTTGAATTTAATATATCTGCTCTTTTGGAAGAATTAAAACTTCAAGAAATGGCTCAACAAGAGAGTGAGGCATTCCCTGAACAGCAATATAAAGACCGAAGTTTAATAGATTATCAATTTAAAATAATAATAATAGGCGATCCCTCCGTAGGTAAAACTTCATTAATCTTAAGATATACAAATAATGCGTTTAGAAGATCTTATGTACCAACTCTAGGAGTTCATGTAACAGATAAGATATTTAAGGTTGAAGATGCTATAATTCAATTAACTTTATGGGATATAGGAGGACAAGTCAAATTTGAAACAATGAGGCAACAATTTTACCGAGGTTTTGACGCGGTTTTTTTAGTTTTTGATTTAACTAGAATCGAGACCTTTAATAGCATTCCAAAGTGGTATTCTGATGTCCTCGCTCAATTAAAAAATAGATCAGATATGCTAACTGGATTTGTTATTGGAAATAAAAACGACTTAGTTGAGCAGAGAATAATAACAACTGATATGGCAAATAATCTAGCAAGCCAATTAAATTTAGGGTTTATAGAAACTTCTGCACTACAAGGAGAAAATGTTGATTATGCTTTTTCTACAATTGCTACTTTATTGTACAAATCACGTTTGTAATTATCAAGAGTTTTCATCGTGAAAGAGGTGTTTCACGAACTATTAGTATTTAAAATGTAAACCATTCAAATTCACAAATTTTTATAAACTCCTATTTTTATAAATTATAGAATATAGTCAAATAAAACATTGAATTTTTCTATAATTATTATATCATTTAATCTCGGCAATGACTGAAAAAATAATCACCTCAATAGTTTATACGTTATTGGACGAAAAAGTTGGTCCACAACCTTTTTTATGGGATCCAGTTGATCTACAAGATGACATTCGAATGTCAGTGAGCATTAAATCAATCACGATTCTCTCAACTGATCAAGGAATCATACCTCAGTCTTTAGTTATAATTCCTTTTCCAATGTTCAATTTAAAAGGTATCATTAAATATGTAGAACGAGAAAATGAAGCTAGCAGGGGAGGTGCGGCAATATCATCAATTACAGTATTATTCAATGAAGCATATGACCTTATTTTCTATAAATATATTAATTATCTTGAGTCTACATTTGCTGATAGTGTTCAAAAAATTATTGAATTAGAGAATAGAAAGGCTAATTCTGATGAAATTTATGTTGAACTAACCAATTTGAAAACTAGAATTTCAGAAATTTTAGATGACCTACGTAATAAAGAAAAAAAGATCACTACAGTAGAGGCTTTTCCAGAAGAAAAAAAACCAAGAGAAAGAGGATTAGGATTCAACTATAAAATTGTTGTATGTGGAGATCCAGGAGTTGGAAAAACAAGCACCATACTTCGGTTTATAGATCATGCCTTTATGCAAACCTATATTCCTACGTTGGGTGTATCAATTTCAGAAAAAAATATTCAAGTACAAGATGATCATGTCAATTTGATTCTTTGGGATATCGCAGGACAAAGTAAATTCGAGCTTATGAGGCGTCATTTTTATATGGGGCTAGAAGCAGTAATTTTAATATTTGATTTAACAAATCGCAAATCTTTTGAAAGTATTCAAAATTGGTACGAAGATATTAAAAAAAATGTTGTTCCTTCGCAAGAAATTTTGATTGGCTTTATCTTAGGAAATAAGGAAGATTTAATGTCTAAAAGAAATATAGCATCTGAAGAAGCACTAAAAATCGCAAATGAACTTAATTTAGAGTATATTGAGACTTCTGCGTTAACTGGAAAAAATGTAGAAGAAAGCTTTTATAAATTGGCGGAAAGTTTAATTAAATCCCATCAATAAGCAAAAATGAAGTGAAAAATTTGAATTTGGAAGAAATAATATATAAGAGAAGAACGATAAGAAGATTTAAACAAGATCCCGTCCCATTAGAACTTTTAAAAAAGTTAATTGATTATGCCCGTATAGCTCCAGTGGCACGTAATATTCAAGCTCTTGAATTCATTATTGTTCATAATGCTGTAATCAGGGAGAAATTATTTCCATTAGTAAATTGGGCTGCCTCACTCCCTGAGGAACAAAGAACTCCCGAAAAAGGAAGAGAACCTACAGCATATATTATAGTGCTTGTAAATACACACATAAAAAATGCATATATTGATTTTGATGTTGGAGCTGCCGTTGAAAATATATTGCTTGGTGCTGTTAATTTTGGTTTTGGATGCTGTTGGATGGGATCAATTAATGTAAAAAAAATTGGCAAATTATTAGAGATTCCAGATTACTATATAATTAAACAAGTAATTAGTATAGGATATCCAGATGAAGAATCTGTAATAGAACCTTATATAGATTCTTTCAACTATTGGAAAGACAATGAGGGGAAAATGCACGTTCCTAAAAGACCTTTAAACGATATTATTTTTAAAATTTACTGAGTAGAGTAGTAAATTTTAAAGATTTTAAATGTAAAATTCAAAAGTTTGCCTAAATTTTCAATTTTTTCTATTTTTCAGAGATTTCCTTGTATTTAGAATATAAGTTTTGAATAATTGCTTGAAATGCTTCGTATACTCCTTGTCCAGTTTTAGCGGAAGTCTTATAATACCCAAAAAAGTCTTTTTTATCAACAAATTTTTGGATTTTCTCTTCATCGAAGTTTTTCTCATCAATTAAATCAACTTTATTTCCAAACAGTAAAATAGGTATTTCTCCACAGAATTTTTTTATTTCATTTTGCCAATTCTGGACATGTTTAAAACTATCTCTACCAAAATCATTTTCTTCAAGAGAAAATACAATAATAGCAGCCAAGCTAGATTTATAGAAAGCAGGACGTAAAAAATGGAAGGTATCTTGACCCGCTATATCCCAAAAAAATAATTTACAGTTATCACCATCTATTTCTTCAGTATATTTAGAAAATTGTGCTCCTATAGTTTGGATATAGGCATCTTCAAAACCACCTTCAGTAAATTTTCGGATTAATGACGTTTTTCCTACAGCACCATCTCCGATCACTGTAATTTTGAAAGTAAATTTCTCTCCGTCCATTAAAATATCACACTTCTCTTATATATGGTTGTTCACCTAATTTATAAATATTTCTTAATTGTTTAGAACAATAAAAATACTTTTCTATAATAACAAATTTATCTTAATATTTTATTTTTTCCCAGTATTTGTTAACTCTGGATTTCCTTCCAAATAGATAAAGCGCAATCCCTCTATTTCTTCTATTGCCTTTGGCAATATTGATATATTATTGAAGCTTAAATTAATTGATTGAAGCCTTTCTAATCTCGCTATAGCCTTTGGTACTTCGCAAATTCTATTATTACTTAAGTTCAACCTATTTTAATAAAAGTTATAATTCTGAAGTATAATAATTATACGGTTATCATTATAGGAATTCTATTATAGAAGAGTAATTTATAATAGGAAAAGTGGGTAAAAGTTTAATAAACTTTTACGACAATAATTATGTTATAAAATGGTGGAATTTTTACATTAATATATTTTATCCATTATTTTTAGAAGTGATAAAAATGGTATTAAAAACAGAATCTAGGATGGAAGTATTATTTGGTCTTGCGGGTGCGTTATTTATGGCAATTATGCTACCTCTAACTGCTTTAGTTACTCCGGGATATTCACCATTAATACACACCGTAAGTACATTAGGATTAATGGAAGCTAAATCATTGTTCAGTATTGCTTTTGTGGTGACAGGCTCATTGTTAATTCCATTTTATATTTATTTAGAAAGAGAACTAGTTAATATAAATGATAATCTTAGAAGGTTAGCAACAGGCATAGCAATTTTCTCTAACATGTGTATTGCCTTAGTCGGAATAATTCCAGATGAAACATACATAGCGGCATTCGTAGCATTTCATAGTTTTGTTGCATCCACTGCCTTTATTGGTTCGTCTTTCTATATCGTTCTTTATAGTTATTTAATGTACTTAGTACCAAAATCAATGATGTATGAAGGTCCAGCATTTAAAAAATATTTGGCATATTATGGTTTCTTTATAGGATTTATGTTGATAATTCTTCTTATTGTGTTTAATCCCTTAATCGAATGGATCTTATCAATTCTCATACTGATATGGATCATTATAACTGCCATCCAATGTATATCATATAAATTCTTTAATCTTCCGGGATTATACTATAAAAAAGCTCAATACCCTGAAGCATTAGAATTATTTGAGGAAGCAGTTCAGATTTTAAATAAACTTGAGATAAAAGATGACCCAATAAAAAAAACCCTTAAAGAAAACATTAAATTTATTAGAAGGGAAATAGAAAAAGAACCTAAAAATTCTGATGAATCCTAGAATATTTTAAGAAAAATCCAATTAACTTCTTTTTTTTTCTTTTAATGCTTATAATAGCACTGTTCTAGATTTATAGAGTTTATAATGGCACAACAATATGAGTTTCTGTACGGTTAACGCCCGGAAGACTATGGATTTTCGCTAGAATTGTTTTTGCAATTGTTTCTACATCTGGGCCTTCTACTTTAACAATTATGTCAATACCTCCGGTAACTGGATAACTTTCTTTAACTTCAGGTATTTTTTCTAAACCACGAACTACAGGTTCTACAAATCCCGCTTGAACATTCATTAAAACAAAACATAGAGTCAATTTTTATTTCTCCTCTTTTTATTTTTTTTTAATTTAATATTAACTTTAATACTTAAAAATCTTCAATAATCTCTAAATTATCAATATTGAATACTTTAATTTTAAGTTTCTTTTTACCCTAATAACACTTGTTCAATTAAGAAATAAAAGAATGTCGCACTTCCAAGATATAAAAGCATTATAGTAAATGCAACTGGAATTTTAAAGAAATGGTTTTTCTGTTGAATTATTTTATATCCTAAATAGGTTGATAAACCAAGGATAACCTCTGGAATAATTATATATAATGCTACATGCCCAATCATAACTACATTTTGTGCATACCAAGATTGAAGCATCCACATTGTTTGTTCAGCTAATCCAAATATAATCAATGTCATTAATGTCACAGTCAAATATGTAATTAATTTTGAATACCGTTCTTGAAAACTAGTTCCAATAAATGTAATTAAAAATAACGGTAGAGACCATAAACCCATCATGTATAGTGAGACAGTTCCAACTTTAATGAATCCATCTTCAGGAAATACCAAAATGCCAAGTTCAGCAGATAAAAACCAATCTGGGAATAGTTGAAATATACTAAGTATTAATACAAAAAGCCAAATATTTATCCAGATTTCATATTTCCGCCAAATACTTACAAATCCAATCATTATATTATAGATTATTACTAGTAAAAACAATTTTAAACCCATACCAAAACCAAAGGGCACAAGAATTAAGATTACACATATAATTACGAAAACTAAATGAGTTAAAAGTGCATCTTTTTCCATTTTAGTCAGTATTTCCTTCATAATTATTCCACATACAGAATGTAAATTCAATATTTAATTAGAAAATCTATTAATTCTTGATTTTTTCGTAATAAACTGTATTCACCTTTCCTTAGTTTACTTTTCATAGATTTGGTTATAGCTCTAATTTTAAAATCTGTGTTATTCACTTCTTTCTTAATTTTAGGTAAAAGATCAAAGAGCAACATTTGATTTATTATCTTTCCTTGGTACCGCTTAAATGATAAATCACTTGCAAGAAAAACGTATATCGGAGCAATTGCTTCAGGAGAGATTGGTTTAGGTGCTAATTGTCCTCGTTCTGCACTATCTTCATATAATTTAGTTTGAATTGCTCCTGGAAGAATTACATTTACCTGGATATTAAATGGATTTAATTCATTATGAAGACATTTTCCCATAGCAGAAACTCCTGCTTTTGTAGAAGAATAAGCTACTTGATTTGGATTAAAAAACATATTTCCATGAACAGAAGCCGTCATGATGATATTTCCTCTTTGTTGTTCAACCATTTTAGGAAGTATTAATTTAATTATTGCATAATAGGCAATAAGATTAAGATTAAATAATTTTATTGCTTTCTCGAGGGATACATCTAACATTGAGCAATAATATGACATCCCTGCATTGTTTACTAAAATATCGCATTTCTTAAAATTCTTAAAATACATTTCTACGACTAATTTTACTTCTTCAACATTTGTCAAGTCAGCAGGAATGGAAATCCCTTCCACACCATACTTTTTGATGTCATCAACAACTGCAAGTAACTCATTTTCTTCTAAAGCTGTAATTGCGATGTTAGCACCATTTCTTGCATACTCAAGAGCGACTGCTTTTCCAATTCCTCTTCCACCACCCGTAATTAATGCATATTTTCCATCTAAAAGATTTTTCAAAATTATATCTCCAAAAAAATTTTTTTTTATATTCTCAACTGCCCATTAATTAATTTCTGATATATATCATTATCCAACGAAATATAGATTTTGTCCTGTTGATTCCATAGATATACTTTATCAGTGATTAAGTCAATATGATATGCTTCTCGAAGTATGTTAGTTTTCTTTATTTTATAGGGGCCTGTAATTTCTAGTTCATCTTCACAAATTCGAATAAAGACAGGAATAGAATAAACTGGAAAAACATCTGCAATAAATTGAGAAAAATTATCAATTTCAAACTTCAAAGAGGGATTTAATTTAATTGCAGCCATTCCAGCTTTTCCTTCTGTATTTGGAATAGAAACACCATAAACAGCGGACATATAAATTGATGGATAAGAATTTAGAATGGATTCTATTTCAAGAGTAGATACATTTTCACCTTTCCATCGGTAAGTATCACCGAATCGATCTGCAAACGATACCCAAAGGTCATCATGAAGCATTAACATATCATTGGTATTAAAATAAGTATCATCTTTTAAAAAAACATCATGTAGAAATTTGTCTTCTGTTTTTTCTTTATCTGTGTACCCCATGAAAAAGGTTCCCTTATCAATTTTAAGCAAAACCATTCCAATATCACCTGGTTTGCATTTGATACAATAACCTCTCTCATTTCTGTAAAATTCACCTGTTTCAGGATTAACTTTCACTAAAATTAATCCAGATTGAGTTAATCTCCCTATCATTCCGGGAATTTCCTCAACATTAATAAGAGATCGATGACCCTCAGTTAATCCATAAAATTCGTATATATGTCCAATCTGAAAACGAGATTGAAATCTCTCCCATATCTCCTTTCGGAGGCCTAATCCTAACATCTTTTTGAGTGTATGATTTTTTTCATATTCAGAGGGTGGTTGATTGAGAAGATATCGAGGGATTTCACCAACATAGATGCTACAAGTCGCTTGAAATTTATGGATATCTTTCCAGTATTCAGAGGCAGAAAAACGTTTTCTTATTGCTAGAGTAGCACCAGTTTGAGAAATAGCTGGCCAGGCAACGCCTATAGCTAAATTATGGTAAAGTGGGGTTGGGATATATACAATATCGTTTA
Source organism: Promethearchaeia archaeon (assembly GCA_029856155.1). GTDB lineage: Archaea > Asgardarchaeota > Lokiarchaeia > Sigyniarchaeales > SOKP01 > Loki-b32. The sequence continues at coordinate 53,200 of JAHQWL010000088.1, read as the reverse complement.
TATCCGTTTTTGCAAAAGCTATTCCTAAGAAGTTACCTTGAGTAAATAGTTTAAAATTTTCCATTACACAGGCTTTAGGGAGACCTGTTGTGCCTGAAGTGTAAATATACAATGCAGTTTGATGTAAAATTGAATTATAAGTAGTATCAGGATTAGTTCTGGATAAGTTTTTAGTGATAGTTTGTAAGTTAGTAAAATCATGAGGATTATTCTTATTGTTATTAATAACATAAATATTCTCATAGGGATAATCTAAATCCTCAACAATTTCAATAAAGTAAGGTAAACTATCACCATCAACAATTATCCACCTTGGTTCTGCCAATTTAAAAGAATGGATTAATGCTTGTTTCCTAAGATTAAAATTAATTAACGCACTAATCCCTTGCAGTTTATTAATTCCAGTTGTATAAAAGAGGTATTCAGGTGAATTTTCAAGCATTAAAGCAACAGTATCATTTGGTTCTAATCCTGAATTAAGAAAATGGTTTGCGATTATATTGCTTTCTTCATTAAATTCTTGCCAAGTCCAAGAAGAATCTTCATATAGTAAAGCCTTTTTTTTTGGCATGTTTTTTGCCAACTCTTCAATAGATGTGGCTATACTCTGATTTGGATTAGTTAGAGCCTTTTGCATTTGTTCACCAAAACGAGCATAGAATTCAGCTTCTTTAGGAGTATAATTGGGCATGATTAGAGTGATTCTAAATTTATTATAATTACGATAAGGTATTTAATTCCAAAATTATATTTATCTTTTATTTATTTTAATATAAAACTGAATTTTTTCTAAATCATGAGAATTAAATGAAAGAGATTATTATTACAATTAACATAAACAACCGTAACAAATAATAAAATTGCTAATAATTAAATAAAAGGTTTAAAAAATGAAACCAAATTTACTTACAGATGAAAAAGTAATTATAACAGCAGCAATTACAGGAGGAATTCAAGGAAAATGGGCAAATCCAGCAATACCTATAACTCCTGAAGAGCAAGCTCAAGATGCATTGGAATGTTATGAAGCAGGTGCTTCAATAATACATCTTCATGTTCGTGGCGAAGACGGACAAAATACACCGGATCTCAAATATTATAATAAAGCTGTTAAGCTCATACGTGAAAAGTGTCCAATTATTGTTCAAATTGGGAATGGAATAGGTGCCCGCATAGCATATGGTACTAAAACTAGTAGTAAAGGACGGAAATACGGTCAAACCATTGTTATGCCCACTCTTAAAGAACGGTTAAATCTTCTCAATATAGATCCTCCACCAGATATGCATACTATTAACGCTGGTACCTTTGAATTTCAAACTAAATATGGTAACCATACTTTTGATAATCCATTGTCTTTCAATAAACGATATGTTGAGCGCTGTAATAAAAAGGGTTTTGGGATTGAGATTGAAGTATATGATACAAGTCATATTACCAATATTGAGACGTTAGTCTCAAGATTCAAGGTTCTTGAACCTCCACTTCACTTTAGTATTGTTTTAGGTATCGGAGGAGGAGCACCAGCAACAATTAGAAATTTATTAAACATGGTTGATTTATTACCAGAAGGATCCACTTGGCAAGTAGTTACTGTAGGCAAATTAAATCTTCGAACAACAACGATTGCTCTTTGTATGGGGGGAAATGTCCGGACTGGGCTTGAAGATATTTTATATTATCAGAAAGGAGAAATGGTAGAGAGTAATGCTCAGTTAGTAAAAAGGATGGTTCGATTAACCAAAGAACTTGGGAGAGATCCCGCTACTGTTGATGAAACCAGGGAAAAATTAGGATTAAGATAAAAAAAAAAAAAATATTTACTTTAATTCGGGATGTTTTTCTAATTCCTGTCTCATTTTTTCAAGCTTTTCACCATGTAAATCGTAAAATTTAAAGAAGAGAATTGATCCAATAAGAGCTATTGAAGGAAACAGAAACATCAAAGCTTTTATACCAATTTCTCTTAATAATGGATCAGCAACAACAGGTACATAACTACTCCATCCAGTTCCCGAAAAGATAATATAAATAGTTGTAATTCCAAGTATCATTGAAAAACGATGGATAAAAGCATTTACACCATAATAGCTAGCTGCTCTTTTTATGCCAAATTTAAGTGCATCTTGATCAATTACATCACCGTGAATTATATCAATAAAAAATAGCGCAGCTGATAAGCCAAATCCTATCGTTATAAAGACAAATAATGATAATGTTCTACTTATTTCATTATTTGATAAAAGAACTAGGGGAAATAAAGTGATTATCCATATTCCCAAGCCAATCATTAATCCTTTACGAGTACCGTATCTTTTTCTAATCCTTGCTTGAATAGGCATAAGAAATGCTGCAGATAATAGCGCTAACATCAATGTAATGCCAATTAATGAGGTTCCTTTAGTTCTTCCCAGTACGTAGACAGCGTAGAGTGGAAATATTGTTAATAATATATTAAAGCAATACCAAATAAGCATATTTCCAAGTGTGAATTTTATAAATGTTCTATTTGAAAATGTTATTTTCAATGATTCGAAAAATCCTGGTCTTTTTTCAAAATCACTTATTTGTTCTTCTTTTTCTTTCACACCAAAGAAAATAAACAAAATTGCTGTGATCAATATTATTACAGCTAATACTATACCAGAAATAATATATTTATTCTGAATACTAGCAACTTCTGCTGCGTAAGTTACTGGATCAACTAATGGATCAGTTGTTGGAACTAAAGAAGGAGTTACGATAAATGTAGGAATTAATGAAGCAAGTATTACAGCAACCATAGTAAAGGCTTTTATAAATACGTTTACATCGCCTCTTTGTTTTTCTGTGGGAAACATTTCGGGGAATACAGCATTTGTATTTACTGAAAACATTGTATAAAAGAATTCAAAGGTGAAAATTATTAACATAAAATACCAGAAATGAAAAGTAAACTGTGAGGTACTAAGTGGGTCCCTTGGAATTACTGTAAAAAGAAAAATCATTATCAACGCGAGCGGGATAAATGAAATTATCAAATAAAATTTACGTTTTCCCAATCTACCTTTTTGTTTTGTTTTTTCGCTTAATGCTCCTAAAAGAGGATCGTTAAACATATTCCAAATACCCCATAGAACGAATCCTATCCACATTTCAAGCATGCTGAGATGTACAACAGCAAAGAAAAAAGTAAACACATAAATAGTAAATGCTTGATAAGTCATTTGATCTGGGAACGCGTTTGTGCCAAATAATATTTTTTCTTTTAAAGAAATTTCTCTTTCGCTCATATTATATCCACATTTGTTATTAAATTTACATTAAAAAGTAATTAAATGTATTTAGATTTTGATCTTTTTAAAACTATATCAATACTTATAAAGAACAACCTTGACCTTAATAATATTCATTTAATTAGAATCATATTCTTTACTAATAAAAAAATAATATTTTAAATATTAAAAGTAAAAATTTTGATGATATATGCCAGATTTAAATATTGAAGTTACTTATTTTGAAAATGGGGGGCCTCAGAACACTGAAAAAGCATTAGAAATTGCTAAAAAATACGCTGAAAAATTTGGTATAAAAGAGATTGTAATTGCCAGCACTACTGGTATGACTGCTCAAAAGGCAAAAGATATCTTTGATCTTAAAAAATATAAACTGATAATTGTTACCCACTCATTTTACTTTGGTGGAACAGAAAAGAGACAAGAATTTCCTGAGGATTTAATAAAAGAGTTGAGACAGGACGGTTTAATTGTATTTTCCGCGACACACGCATTTGGTTCAGTAGAAAGAAGCCTTCGGATGTCTTTAAAGCAGTGGGCTCCTGTAGAGATTATGGCTAAATATCTTCGAGAAAATTTCAGTCAGGGTACAAAAGTTTGTATGGAGATTGCAGCCATGGTTGCTGATGCGGGACTAATTTCAAATCTTGATGATGATATCATTTGTATTGGTGGGACAGGGAGAGGAGCAGATACAGTATGCCTAATAAAACCCATGACTACAAGTTTATTTCATCAGTTAAGAGTTAAAGCGATACTCGCAAAACCATTATAAACAAAAAGGGAATAACAAGATTTTACTATTAAATTCGATTAAAATAATAAATGAATAATATGGGTAATATAATAAAATGGGGAATTTTAGGTTGTGGAAGGATAGCCTATAAGTTTGCTGAGGGATTAAAGGTAGTTCCCGATGCAATATTAGAGGGTGTTGCTTCTAGAACAGAGGGAAAAGCTGAAAGTTTTGGTAAAATGTTCGGTGTGAAAAATGTATATAATAATTATGAAGAATTGGTAAAGAATCCCGCTGTGGATGTTATATATATTGCAACTACTCATAATTTCCATTATAAAAATACATTACTCTGTCTAAATCACGGAAAACCAGTTCTCTGTGAAAAACCTATTACATTGAATGCTAAACAAGCTGAAGGGTTAATTAACACAGCCCGTAACAATAATATATTTTTAATGGAAGCTATGTGGACAAGATTTTTACCTTGTATCGTAAAATTAAATGAATTTGTAGACGAGGGCCTATTAGGAGAAATTCAACATGTTACGGCTGACTTTGGAATTAAAAAGGAATTAGACCCTAAAGCCCGTTCATTCAATCCTGATTTAGGAGGGGGTGCATTACTTGATCTGGGAATCTATCCTATTTCATTTGCGAGAATGATTTATAAACAACCTCCTTCGAAAATTAAAAGTAGCGCATATATTGGAAAAACAAATGTGGATGAAAAATCTTGTTATTTATTTGAATATGAAAATGGACAAACTGCTATGCTTTCTTCTTCACATAGGCTGATTATGCCACATGATGCTTTCATCTATGGAATTAAAGGATATCTGGAAATTCCTGACTTTTTTCATCCAACGAAAATGATTTTGAAATTAGAGGGAAAACCAAAAAAAACGATTAGGATACCGTTTAAATCAACCGGTTATAACTATGAAGCAATGGAAGTAATGCAATGTTTAAATACCAATAAAATCGAAAGTAAGATCATGCCATTAGATGAAACTTTAGAAATAATGAAAACTATGGACATATTACGTTCTCAATGGCATTTTAAATATCCCGGAGAATAAATAATTACTATACGTTAATTTTAAGAAATAATAATAAAGAAAATAAGAGATAGCATTTAGAAGAAGATTAGACTAAATGAATTAAAACTATTTAAGGTGAAATTCTATTGAAAATCGACCATATTGCAATCTGGGTTAGGAACTTGGAAAAGATTAGAATTTTTTATGAAACTTATTTTGGTGCAAAATCAAATGATCTATACTTCAATAGTAAACATTAGTTCTCGTCATATTTCTTAACCTTTGATGGTGGAACTAGGTTGGAACTAATGCAAATGCCATCAATTCCAGAATCTTCAAATAACCCATATAAACAGTTTACAGGTTTTATTCATTTAGCTATATCTGTAGGATCTAAGGAAAAGGTAATTGCTTTGACTACTCGGTTAGCTAATGATGGTTATGAAATTTTAGGTGGTCCAAGATATACGGGGGACGGTTATTTCGAAAGTACGATATTAGATCCTGAAAAAAATCGAATTGAAATAACTATGTGACTGCATATCCTTTTTATTGATAGAGAGATCATTGCTATTGGTGGAACAGGGAGAAAGACAGATACGATTTGTCTAATTAAACCAGTACCAACAAGGGAATTTAAAAATCATAGAGTTAAAGCTATACTAGCAAAACCATTATAAACAAGAATGGAATAAAAAATAATATCTTTTGTTCCAATGGAATTAATCATTATAATTTGATGTAAATATATTTTCTCCCGTTTTTTTATCAAAAAAATGGAGTTTTTTATCATTAAAAGTTAGATAAACTTCATCACCAATTCTAAAATTCTCAATTTTTCTCATTACACTAATTATTATTTTTTTCCCTAGATCTAGATGTATTTCAAATTCTCTCCCCATTGGTTCTATAATATCAATTATTGCTCTAACGGAATTATTAACAATTTCTTTTGACATAAGAACATCTTCTGGTCGAATGCCTAACACTATTTCCTTATGTTTTACTGTATTAATTTGATGTAATTCATTTAGTAATTTATATTCTGTAAAACCGAAATCTAGATATGCATTTCCATTATCTTTTTTCAAACTACCATCTAACATATTCATAGGAGGACTTCCAATGAACCCCGCAACAAATAAATTTTTAGGAAAGTTATAAATACTATCTGGTTTACCTACTTGTTCAATTTTTCCTTTGTTTAAAATCGCAATTGTAGTTCCCATTGAAAGTGCTTCTATCTGGTCGTGAGTTACATAAATAATTGTAATTCCTAATTTTTTATGCAATCTTTTAAGTTCGGCTCTAGCAAAAACTCTCAATTTAGCATCAAGATTAGAAAGAGGTTCATCCATCAAAAATACATTAGGCTCCCTAACAATTGCCCTGGCTAAAGCTACTCTTTGTCGTTGGCCACCACTAAGTTGTTTTGGCTTCCTTTCTAGAAGATCTTCTATTCCAAGACTTTTTGCTGTATCAAAAACTCTTTTTTTAATTTCATCTCTACTTAGATTTATAATTTGTAATGGGAAGGCAATATTTTTAAAAACAGTCAAATGAGGGTAGATAGCATAGTCTTGAAAAACCATAGCAATATTTCTATCTTGAGGTCTTTCAATGTAATTCCTCTCAGCACTAGTAATCAAATGGTCTCCAAACCATATTTCACCTTCATCAGGTTTAATCAACCCTGCGACACTAAAGAGAGTTGTTGTTTTTCCACAACCAGATGGGCCAAGTAATATGAATAGTTCACCATCGTTTATATCTAAGTTTATTTTATCCAGTGCATAAATATCTCCATATTTCTTTACTAAATTTCTTATTTTTACATTTGGCATAATATAACCTCTAACCTTTTACTGCTCCTGCCATTAATCCTTGCATTAAATATTTACCTAACAAAACAAAAATAAGTAAAATAGGTAAAGAATACAAAAAAGTACCCGCCATTGTATTATTCCAAGCAGTTTCAGTTCCTCCTGCCATATTTGAAAGGGCAAATGAAGCTGGTTCGAAATTTGACCCTGTAAGTATCAGAGCAAAAAGATAATCATTCCAAATACTAGTAAACTGAAACACTCCAGCAACAACAAAGGGTAAAGGAGATAATGGAAGTATAAGCCTTCTATATATCGCCATTACTCCCGCCCCATCAGTTTTAGCCGCGTCTATTATACTGATTGGTATCGATTCATAATAACTTCTAAAGAGAAGTGTCGTCATAGGAATTCCATAGACTGAATGTACTAATATCATAGCCCACATTGTATCATATATTCCCAAATTTCTTATAGTAATAAAAAGAGGAATTATAATAGACTGATATGGAAGGAAAATTCCTAAAGTAATAAGAAGAAATACAGTATTAGAACCTTTGAACTTTAATTTAGTCAATACAAAACCACATATAGAACCGAGCAAACAAGAAAAGATAGTTGCTAGAGTAGTAAATAGAACGGAATTTATTAAAGGTCGCTGCAATTCCTTCCAAGCATAAATTAAAGGCTCGAATGTTGGAATTGTAGGTGGAGCAAGTGGTGATGTTAATGATAAATCTGCTTGAGTTTTAAAGGCAGACATAATACCGGACCAAAGTGGTATTACCGTTACAATTAAGGCAACTATTAAAACAGTATAAAGTATTATTTTTTTTATTATTTGCCTTATTTTTAATAATCTAAATCCTTTACTACCGTGAATCTTTTCCCATTTTAAATCATCTATTACGTCTAACGTTTCAGTTTGGTTTACTTCATGTGAACTCATTTCTTATTACCTCTTCCTATATGTTATATAAAGGTAAGGAATTACAATTACCATAACTATTAATAATAATGTTGTTGCAATTGCAGAGCTATAAGCAAATTGATTTGATTTAAAGGCTACTTTATATACAGTAATTGGTAAAATTGTAGTTGCCCAACCTGGACCTCCATCGGTTAAAATCCATATAAAATCAAACGCTTTTAAGGAAAATATCATAAGAATAACAAAAGCTGTAAAAGTCGATGTCTTAATTTGTGGGATAATAACACGTGTATATAGTCTAAAACCAGACGCACCATCTATTTGGGCAGCCATAATATGTGATTGTGGAACGGTTCTTATTGCTGCTAAAAAAATTAACATTATGTAACCAGAAAATTGCCAAACTAAAGCGAATGAAACACTGAAAAGCGCTATATCTGGATCACTTATCCAAGACATCTTTAAAAATCCAAGACCAAATAGATCTAATATAAAATTAATAACACCCTCTTCAGTAAACATCCATTGCCATAAATAAGCAGTAACAATGAATGAAAGCGCATAAGGTAATAAATATATTGTCCTAAAGACACTCTCTTTCCTGATTTTTTGATCTAAAAGTATTGCTAAGAAGAGTCCAATAACAATACTGGACGGTATAAATACAAGCATAAAGACAAGATTGTTTGTTAAAGAAGTCCAAAATATTGGATCATCAAGCATTCTGAGATAATTTTCAAAACCTACAAAATTATAAGTTTGAATTAATCCCTGCCAATCTGTCATTGAGACAAGAATATTCCATACTATAAAATAATATACAAAGTATGCTACAAGAATACAACAAGTAATGAAAATTAATCGAATAATTAATTTATCTCTAGCAAATATGTTATTTATTATATCTTTTGAAAATTTAAGCTTTTTTTCAACTTTAAAATCTTCAATTTTATCTATCTCTTCACTTATTTGTTCCAATTTAACACCTTACTATTTTTTGAGTAAATTTAATCTTACTAAATAATATAAAAAAAAAAAGTTTTAGAATTTATTTTATAAACTCCATGTTTTGATAAAATCACTGCTATATGTAGCCGCTAGGGCAGCTAAAGCTGTAGCTGTTTGAGAGGCGGTAGCTGTACCTGAGGTTAATGCTCCGATTAAAGGAATAAAATCAGTATTAAATGCTTCTGGAGCACCACTACCATGAACTACACTTGGAAACATATATGAAGTAGGAGAAGCGTCAATTGTATTAAAGTCTGCTATAGCAGATTGTTGATAAGCCCCATACTTAGAAATATTTGCATCAGTTCGGGCGGATATTGATCCTTTTAGAGGATTAAAGGCATCTTGTCCATCTTTTGAAGCAACCACTCCTAACCAGTTGTCTACAGCAGTTGGATGAAGAATATTTTTTGGTTTTTCAAAACAATCTACTACAAGACCATACATATTACCTGTTCCTGGAACTCCGATAGTTCCATAGTCAACACCATGATCCCATTCTGCTTGGAAGAATTCTCCGTTTGCCCAATCACCCATAATTGCAAACGCAGCAGTTGGTGTTGCGGCAAGCAATTTAGCTATAGCACTATCCCATGATTTTCCAGCCCAATCAGAATTAATATAAGTTGTAAGGGTTTTATAGATTTCACAGGCAGTGACTAAATCAGCGTAATGGGTTGCTGAAGTACTATCAATTTCTCCATTTATCCATGCTTCATAGGTATCAATACCTACACTAGCAAGAACTTGTTCAAAAGCATGTGCAGCAGTCCATTGCTCTCCCATTGCGACTGGTGCCGTAATGGTATAGTTTGGATTGGCTATTATAGCATCACATGCAGCCCAAAAAGCTGGCCAAGTAGTAAGTGTTGCGGGATCTATTCCAGTATCATTAAGTATTTCATAATTAAACCATAATACATTACTTCTATGAATGTTAACAGGGACAGCGTAGTAATGGCCATCAGGTCCTTTACTTATATCTTCTACAACATCAGGAACTGCAGCTTTTAACGCTGTTGTCCAGATAGGATCTATATTATTTAACAAGCCGGCATCATAAAATATTTTCCACTCATAACCATTATGAATTTGGAAAGTATCTGGAGGTTGTCCTGCAAGCATCAATGTTTTTATCTTTACTCTCATTTCAAAACCTCCTCCTCCAGCAATTTGGACCTGTTGAACAGTTGTATCGGGATGTAGTGCTATGAACTCATCTACAAGCGCTGTAATTGCTGCTGCTTCCCCTCCCGATGTCCACCAGTGGTATATCTCGAGTGCGTCCACTTCTCCTTCTGGAGTGGGAGCCAAAATAACATAAGTTACTCCTGCAACAATTGCAGCGGTAGATATTACGGCAATTAAAACAAAAATTATTGTTTGTTTTTTAGGTTCCATTTTTATATCATCTCTTTTTTGTTGTCTATAAAAATTGATACTAATTTTTTTTTAGATATTAAGAAATATTTTTAGCGTTATTAAAGGATATAAGGACTAACATTTTCCAAAAATTTTTAAAGTGTTAGAAGATATAATCAAAATTGGGAAACCTTCTCAATTTTGTCTACTTTCAAAATTTAGATTATTTATTAGGTATTATTCTTAAAAATGAAATTTAAAAATGTCGTTGGGCCACTATCGTTAGAAAATCCTAATGTTCAAAAAATAATAGAAATTGCTAAAGAATTAATCAAAAATAATAAGATTGTGAAAGTAAAAAAACTCTATAATATAGCTGTTAGATCTTTGGGCATTTCTACAGGAGATATATTGGAGATCATACAATTTTTAAATAATAATAAAATACTTATTGATGGTTCAAAACATACAAGAGACACGATATTATTGAATCTATATAGGAAAAAGATTTATCATGTGATAGATAGTCTTAATGGTGCAACATTCTCTTATATAAGGGAGAAGGTTTTTACAGATCATTCTGGAAGTGCAGGACAATTACTTTGGCATTTAAAGATGCTACTTAAATTTAAATATATAAAAAAAATTAAAGTTGGAAATTATTCTTTATTTCTTCCTTTGGATATAGAAGATGATTTTGGAAAATTGTGTTTTTTTATGAAAGATGAACTTAATAGAAACATTATTCAACTATTTATGGACTATAAAAAGATTAAAAAACCACATGTTTATAAGAAGATTAACTTTAAGAGAGAAAATGTTAATTATCGATTAAAAATATTAATGGAACATCAAATTTTAATCTATAAAGATGAATCCACAAAAGAGATTTGTATTTCACAGAGAATGAAAGAATTTCTTTTAGAAAATTTTAAAAAAGATATAATTTGATAAGGTAAATTAAATTAATATATATATAAAAATGGGGATCATTATGAACTTATTTATTATTTTAGAGTTTGCTTCTTTAATTTCCATGACGGTAATCTTTCTAATAATAACGATCGCAATACAGGTATCTAAGGTTACGAAAAGATTTCCACTGTTATTTTATTTAAGACTAACATCATGGTTTTTGGGCTTATATTTTTTAACAAATATTATTTCTATTATTTTTGAAAATGGAGCTTTTGCTCGTATTCATATTATGCTTGTATTCCCATTTACATTCTTTTTTATTCTATTTTTTAATAATATGTTAAAAGAGTCATATTATACTTTTGGTCTTATTTTATCCTGTTGTTTGGGTTTTTTACTTATTTTTTTGGGAACCCAACCTAACGCTGTCAAGCTTGTAATAGAAATGGGATTTGAAAAATATGTACCTAATGGACTCTTTAATATTGCATTTATTATCTTTTATTCAGTATTTCTTACTTATTTATTTTTCTGGGGGATTAAAACGTGGTCAAGTAGCCCTTTTTATTATAAAAAAAAATCTTTATTATGTTTTACAGGAACTATAATATTTGTTGGAGGTTCTATATTTCATCTACTCAATAATATTAATCCGATTTTTAACATTTTCGTCTATCTATCAAATTTGATTGGTATATTAATAATAACAATAGTTATCATAAAAGATATTAAAATTCTCTACGTTTTACCTTATATTGTTTATAGAATCGCGGTAAGAGATAATAAAGGTAATCCTCTATATGATCATGACTGGACAGATATGAATATAACCGAAACTGTTTTTTCAGGGTTTCTTAATGCCATTGAGATAATGAGTGAGGAAGTAATGCATGTAGGAGGGATCCTTGATATAAATCTAAATGAAGGAATTCTTCTTGTGACCAGATATGAATATATAACTGTTTGTTTACTTGCATCTAAAGCATCCAAATTATTAAGAGATTGTGTTAATAATTTTACAAATGATTTTGAAAATAAATTTAAAAGTCTTCTCGAAAAATCTTGTATAGATATGAACGAGTATAAATCAGCTTATGAGTTTATAAATAAATACTTCTCAATTATTCCATATCAGAATATTAAAAATAAAAACCAGCTTATGACATTATCAGCTAAATATCATGAATTGCCAAAACAGATTGAGAATAATTTTAAAAATATTTTTGAAAACGAAGATGAATATGAAAATGTTTTAAATGAATTAATTAAAACTCCATATTCAGACCCTTCTGAATTTTTTGATTTCTATGATGAATTTAAAAATGAAATTGATGAATTGGAATTGAAAAAGTCAAAGGAAGAAGTAGAAAAAAATAAATATTTAGAATAATTGAAAATTCCACATTTAAATCCTTTAAATTATGAAGTCTTGCCCCTACTACATTTATCCGATTCATCTTTTTTACCTTTTATAAATTAATCTCCTTTTTTTTGTAAAATATAATGCGCACAATCGCTATTCTTCGGATTGGTCTTTACCCGCCTAATTTCTGCCTCGATGACGCTAATATTTTTGAAAATATCTGGATTTTCTTTTTATTCACGGATCTCCTTGACTTTTTTTTCCAATAGGCTATAATATTCAGTCCACCAGCAATCCTCAGGCCAGTTCAATTGTTTTATAAGTTCAAAACCACAATTAGTTATCAAATCTTGGTTCTTATCCATAGTTTTGATAGCTTGTTCAGGCACAGTTAAAATACTGATAAATATCCCAAAAAAGATAAAACACTACAATTTATAAATATCATATAAATAAAGAATATAAAGAAAAATTTGTTAGAAGTAGCTAAAACAAGTAAAATAGTTGATTTTTTTTAGGCTATTCCATTATATCGTCTTTATATAAGATAAGCAGAAATCCCTGTGAAAATTAAAGTCCAACACGCATTTTCTAAATTATTTAATGCTTCAGAACATTTTGCACAGTAAAAAGCCTCACATTGAGGACAAATAAAATTCAGCCCAAAAACTTTTCCTTTATATACAAGGCAAATTTTCTTTTCTTTAGAAATCGAGACTTCTTCTTCAGTAATTTGCTGAGGTTGTTTTATTAACCTAAAAATCCCTTCCTCAACTTTTAATTCCTTTTCTAATTTGGCTTTCTTTGGTCAATCGATTCCTCTCTTAATCCTAAATATAAATGTAAAAACACAACATAACAATTACTATTATGTTTTTTATTATGTCTTTTAATTGGACGAAATATCTCGAAAAACGAAGTCAGAAGAAGCTTAAAAAGCCATATGCATATAATTGAATAAAATTATTTCGAGTGCATCCACTTCTGCTTCTGTTCCTGGAGTAGGGACTACAAGGACGTAAGTTATTCCTACAGCTATTCCGGCTGTAGCTATTACTGCAATTAATACAATAATTATAGTCTGTTTTTTTGTCTCCAATTTATATCATATCTTTTTTGTTGTCTATAAAAATTGATCTTGTTTTTTGTTAGATATGACCGAATGTTTTCTTTAATTTTTAACACTTTCGTCCAACTATCAAATTTCATTTGAATATTAATAATAACAATAGGTATCATGAAAAAGTTAAAATTCTCTATTTTTTGCCTTATATTGTTTATAGAATCGCGGTAAGAGATAATAAAGGTAATCCTTTATATGATCATGACTGGACAGACATGAATATAACCGAAACTGTTTTTTCAGGTTTTCTTAATACCATTGAGATAGTGAGTGAGGAAGTAATGCATCTAGAAAGGATTCTTGATATAAATCTAAATGAAGGAATTCTTCTTGTGACCAGATATGAATATATAACTGTTATAAAACAGTTTTTTTTATAAATAAAAAATGATTAAAAAATAAATTAAATAATATCTAATTTCTTTCCAACTTTTTCTATGGCAGCTAACGCCATGTTTAAATCTTCCTTTGTCAGCAAGGCGTTCATCTGTACTCGTATTCTTGATAATTCTCTTGCGACCATAGGGAATACTATAGGTGTCCCATAGATTCCTTCGTCTTCAAAAAGAACTCGTGCTAGCTCTTGAGCTTTTCCCGGATCTCCAATAATCAATGGAATTATAGGAGTTGACGAGTTTCCTGTATCATATCCCATACTTTGAACTTCTTTTTTGAAATAATTCGTGTTTTCCCACACTCGTTTGACGTGTTCGGGCTCGGTTTCGACTACATCAATTGAAGCGATGTTAGCAGCTACAACTCCGGGGGGATGTGCAGTGCTTAAAAGGTAAGTTCTGCTTTTATTGGCACAGAATTCAATTAAATCTTTTGAACCGGCTACAGTACCTCCAAATACACCGAATCCTTTACTCATTGAACCACCCTCAACATGAACTTTCCCTTGTAGATTAAAATGAGCAACGATACCTCTTCCCTCTCCCAATACGCCTTCTCCGTGACAATCATCAACGAAAATCATGGCTCCGAAATCTTCCGCAACTTTAGCTATACCGTCTAGTGGAGCCATATCTCCATCCATAGAGAAGACTCCGTCAGTAATAATACAGATTCTTCTTGGTTCTTGCTTTTCAGCCTCTTTTAATTGTCTCTCTAAATCTCCAACATCATTGTGCTTATAAATAATACGACTTGCTCCAGATAGCCTTACTCCGTCAATTATCGAACCATGGTTTAACTCGTCTGAAACTACTATATCTTGTTTTCCAACTAACATAGGAATTAATCCTGTGTTAACTGCAAATCCTGTTTGACATAAAAGCGAAGCATCAACTTCCTTAAATTTAGCAAATTGTTTTTGGAACTCTTTCGTCAAATCAAAACTACCAGCAATGACAGGAACCGCTCCTGCTCCAGCACCATATTTTTTTGTCGCATCTATTGCAGCTTGTATAATCTTAGGATGAGTTGCTAGACCGAGATAGTTGTTCGTATTGAGCATTAACACTTTCTTGCCATCTACAGTGGAGTGAGGTTTTGACCCTTCTTCTAAATATCGAATAATCCATTCAAGATTGTTGCTTCTTAATTCGGTCATTTCTTCCTTAAGAAAAGCAACAGGATCTCTTTTCATCATATCACCTAAAATTTTTTTGAAATTAGTGAGTTTAATTATTATTTATGTCTATTGTGAAAAGTATTTTAGTTTTACTTATCCTCTAAATGGGGTTTAAAGATGGGATTATTATGAATAAACCTTTTTTTATTGAGTATATTATGAATTATACTAACAACTTAACATTATAAAATCTGATAAAAATGAGAAAAATACTTGTAATAGGTGCTGCGGGTCAAATTGGAAGTGAATTAGTTCCCTTCCTGAGGAATACATATGGAAATGATAATGTAATAGCTACTGGAAGAAAAACCCCACTTCCAGATGAAATTAGAAAATCTGGTCCAGTAATATATCTAGATGCTTTAGAAAAAAATACGCTTTCAAGAGTTTTCTATGAATATGAGATAGATACAATATTTCACATGGCTTCAATACTCTCAGCAATAGGTGAGAAAATGCCTCAGACTGCTTGGGATATAAACATGAATGGATTAATTAATATTCTTGAAACAAGTAGGAAGTATGAAATTAAAACTATAATTTGGCCAAGTTCAATAGCTGCTTTTGGTCCTACTACTCCAAGAGAGAATACACCAAATATCACAATACTACAACCTACAACTATGTATGGTATCACGAAAGTTGCAGGAGAACTATTAGCAGAATATTATTACAAAAAATATGGGTTAGACATTCGCTCAATGAGACTTCCTGGAATAATTAGTAGTGAAACGCTTCCAGGGGGTGGTACTACAGATTACGCTGTTGAGATATTTTATGAAGCAATTAAGAATAAGAAATATACATGCTTCTTAAAAGAAGATACAGCGTTACCTATGATGTACATGCCGGATTGCTTGAAATGTATGATCGATCTTTTAGAAGCAGATAATTCAAAACTAAAACGTCGAGTATATAATATTACTGGTATGAGTTTCTCCGCAGGAGAAATTGCTGCAGAAATTAAGAAGCATATACCTCAATTTGAAATAGATTACAAACCTGATTTTAGACAAGAAATTGCAGATTCATGGCCAAAATCGATTGATGATTCGCTTGCTCGTGAGGAATGGGGTTGGAATCCCAGTTATAATCTTATTAATATGACAAAAGATATGATTGATAAGTTAAGTCGAAGACTTTAAGAAATGATGTTTCAATTTCATCTAAAATTATTTTTTTCTTAATTGTTGCTTTTTATTCATTATTTGTGAAAATAAATCTTCTTGTGTCGATGGAGGTCTCATTTCTCCTTCTTTTTTTATAAGCTGAATTGCTACTTCCGGACAAGATGGAATACATACTCCACATCCAATACATCGTTTAAGTATAACTTTTGCTAAATTGTCGTATAGTTTTATTGAATTTATTTGGCATCGATCAACACATGTTCCACATCCAACACATAAATCAGGATTAATTTCAGCATGATAATTACTTGAAATTACTCTTGAAGGGCGTGGGAGTTTCTGCAATTTTGTAAGAATCGCACAGCAGCAACCACAACAACAACAAATAAATTCTGGATTAATAGTATTTCCTGATTGGAAAATAAGTCCATCATTTTCAGCTTGTTGCATAATATTTAAAACCTCCTCTCTACTTACTTGACGAGCCCATCCTTGGTCTAAAAATAATTGTCCTGTTTTTCCAAAATAAAAACAGGTTTCCCTCAAAGATGTTTTTTCACAAGGTTGATCATAAAGTTCTTTGCTCTGACGACAGACACAATTAGCTACAGTTAAGGGTTCTTCAGAATTTTGAATTATTTGTTTTACTTCATCATAGTTTGCTATAAAATTTTCTGGTATGATACTTTGTTGTATCGGGATGGTACGAAATTGAGAAACTTTTGTACCTAATAACTCTGCTCCAAATGCAGATACCAAGTATTCATCAAAATCTTGAAAAAATTCTTTAGTGAGCTTGTTAACTTGATATTCAAAAATACCTACAACTAACGGAAGATTAGCATATAATTTCTTTCCGTTTTCAGTTTTATATTTTATTGTACCTTTTTTAATCATAGTATTAAGCGAATATTCTAACGATTCAATAGAAATATCCTTACTCTCAAGACGATTATATATATTTTCAAGAGTATCATACGACCAATTTAATTTTGTCGCAATCAACGCTTCTTTTTCTGAAAAAAGGTGCATTAAGACTTTTATTTCAATATCTGTTTTTGTAGCTGGAAATCCTACAGGAAATTGATCTAAGTGTATTTGCAAATTACGGTATATATCATTATAATTTAGCATTTTCGTATATTATAAAAAAAGTTAATAAATCTATTAAAATGGTTAAATAATATTCATCATATGGTTTTTTAAATGTAATTAAATAAGGTTGATAAAAGTATGAAAATTGTGTTTCATGAAAAATACTATAATTCTGAGTATGCATGGGACCCTGCAGCTTCTCCAGGAAGATTAGAAGGGATTATGGACAAAATTTCAGAAAACAAAGAATATGAAATCATTACTCCTACTCCCGCGACAGATGAAGATATTTTAAGAGCTCATACTCATAGGCATCTCCAAAATATAAAAAGAGACAAATTATTGTGTGAATTAGCATCCTTAGCTGCTGGCGGAGCAATTTTAGCTGCTGAGGAAGGGTTTAAAGGTAATCCAACATTTGCCGTTATTAGGCCTCCAGGTCATCATGCTTCAGCAGATTCTTGTTGGGGATTTTGTTATTTTAACAATATTAGTATAAGTCTATTGAGATTATATTCTGAAAGTAAAATTAAATCAGCATTTATATTAGATTTTGATCTTCATACAGGAGACGGAAATATAAACATTTTAACAAATAGAGATGACGACTTTAAGGTTAAGATTCTTAATCCTGATTCAAGTGGGAGAACTGGTTATATTAATGAAGTAAAATCATATATGGAAAATTTGAAGGATATTGATATTTTTGTTGCAAGTGCTGGATTCGATCAAGGTATCGAGGATTGGGGGCATCTTCTATACCCTGAAGATTACACAGAACTAGGAAGATTAATGAACGAATATTCTGAGAAATTATGTAGGGGAAGACGATTTGCTTTATTAGAAGGAGGTTATAATCATAATGTATTACCAGAAAACGTGGATTCTTTTTGTCAAGGATTTAAATAGATTTATTTTAGAGATACTAAAAATTAATTAACCCTTTATCGATTTACTTGGTGAAGAATTTGAATTGTTATTTTTGAAATAGGCAGGAAGTATAAATTTATTTTCAATTAAAGATTGTAAACCCCCATAAATTAAATCTATATTTTCCTCGCCAATTTCTTGAATTATTCTATCTAGTGTGATTTCTTCACTATAATTGGTTAAAGTTATTATTACATTAAGAACTCGAGACTCCATTGATTCTAATTCGCGACTCTTTTTCATAGACTCTATAAAGACTTCACCTTGATTTAACTTAAAAGGCTCATTATAAAATAAAAATAAGAACTTGTTCATTAAAATTTCAATAATCTCTTCAAATTCAATAGCTTTTCCTTTATAATCTTCTATTTCTTCTGAAAACTTAGAGCATATTTCAACTGTTAATATATATAACTGATTTTTTAATTTCTCTGAAGATGCATCTTTAAGGATCAGAAGAGTTCTTAGACACTGATAATCACAAATCAACAAATGAAAAAATTTGAAATTCAATTCAATTATATGTTCAGAATATATTTCATGATGTTTTTTTTTCTCTTTTAATGAAGTAGCTATAACAGATTGTTCACCAAATAAAGTAATTGCTTGAATGAAACCAGAAATTAGAATATTTTCTTCAAAATTAAATTCAGAAACACTTTTTGTGAAAAATGGCATGCCACTTAATTTTTGAATAAGCATAATTCCTTGAATATTCTCAAGATCTTTAAAGACTTGAATTTTGTCTAAAAATTGTTGTTCCTTTTCTCTTTTCCTCGGTAAGAATATATAACTTCTTGCAATTAAAACGCCAAGAACCCCTATTACACTTAATAGCACTATTGCTATTACCCAGATTAAATAACTATTATCTGGAGTTTGTTCTTGTAATACTACTATAAGAAAAGACGATTCTGTTGTTTTATAGTATCCTCCTTCAACAGATATTATAAGCTCTACGCTATAACTTCCCAATGCACTACTTGGAATATTTAATTGAACTTGGTAAGTACCATCACCTAAATTTTCAAATTCACCTATATCAAATCTCCACAAGAAGGAGATATTGGCATTTGGAATTAAATTT
The DNA here is from genome assembly GCA_029856155.1 of Promethearchaeia archaeon. GTDB lineage: Archaea > Asgardarchaeota > Lokiarchaeia > Sigyniarchaeales > SOKP01 > Loki-b32. Next base: position 33,800 of record JAHQWL010000088.1, on the reverse strand, counting down.
CCAGAATTTTGTTCCGTTAAGTTTATTTTAATTAATTGATCACTTCCAGCATAAACATCAAGAGAATTTTCAATATCGATAGTCCCAACAGAAATTACTACTTGTTCTACTACTATTTTAAGAATCTCTGAAACAAAAATATAATTATCTTTTTCAATTGAAACCGTCAAAAAATGAATTCCAACAGACATGACTCCCGAGCTTAAAATAGTATAATATTGTTGTCCGTTTTCATCTAAGACTCTTGAAATCCCTGATCCATTCATATATACTATAGCCCCAGAAATAAAATCATTGGTTAAAGAATCTTTATATAAAATAGTAATATTTAAAGCCTCATTCCATTGAATCGTTATCGTTTTTTCCGTTGTTCTGTCTAGTTGATTCAAATATACTTCGATATAAGTTGGATTTTCCTCTATAATTACAAATATGCTTTCGAATGCTGTTTGATATTCTGGATGATTTAATTGAAAGAATATTGTATAGATATCTATTGAAAGACCACTAGTAGAAAAATATACGATAAAACCATCAGCAACAGGAAAAATCGTATAAGTTGATGCCCATGTCACATTTAAGGTTGCTCCGGTAATTAATTCACCCGTTCCCGCAATAGTATAATTTACTTTTAAATAAAAACCTTGATTTAATAATACATTAACAACAGTTTGGTTTAAATATGCTGTGGTGGCTAACGGTGTTACTTGTATCGAAATATAGCTAGTAGTACTCCCATAATCAGTCTTATTAGCAAAAATAGTAACTGTGAAAGTCTCTATAATACCTTGAGAGGGTAAATGATATGTAGAAAAGTTAAGTTCGAATGTACCGTTATTAAAATCTTCAATAGAATATGGATTTTCCCAATCCGTGCTAATATTAACACCATCTGTAATAAACGCCTCAGAAATCGCCCCGGTAACATTTATCTGACAAATAGCATAATCATTTGCAATCGCACTAATAATAGTACTCGGCACTTCCAAAGTTAATGGTTGGGCGATAATTCTTAATTGGATCAAATTTATAGCAGTTTGATTCTCATAATAGAGTTTTGAGGCATTAAATGAAAAATAATAATCTCCAAGTGCCAAACCATCCGTGTTTACTTCAGAAAAATATGTTCCAGCACCTATATAAGCCATTGTTCCAGATGAACCAAATGTTGATTTATAAGTGATTGTCGCAAATTCAATTGCCTTATTAAGAACAGTATCATTAAATCTCACTTTTATTAGGAGAGGTTCTCCAGCAGTCTGTTCGAAAAAGGAGTCAATAGCGGTTAAACTTGTATGGTGGTATACAATAAATTCTAGTTTATAGAATCCAACTTGAGTCATGTTAACATCATCATCATTCCAAATAATACATACTGAATATTTTCCAGCACTTGCATTTTTTCTCCCTATGATAATTTCTGAAAATTCAAGACTTCCACCACTACTTACAGAAGTATTTTCTGCGTAAAATAGGGTTCCATTGGGATAAAAAATTTGTAAAGATCCATTTGTTAATTCTGTAATTGGAATTAATTCAGTATTAATTGAAGCATTAATCTTTAATTTTTCTCCATGATGGAAAGTAGAGTTTTTAATCCAATCAACACCACTCCATTTATAAAAATTTGCTTCTTTTATATAATTTGGAGCCTCCGCTACAAATTTCCATAAACCATTAGTTATTATGTTATTAGGAATTGTAAAAGTTGTATTACCATACCCTGCCCCTATTGTATCATTTATTTTATTATTTAAATAAGGATCAATTACCTCAGTAATATTCCAATTTAATGGTTTAGAAATATTGAAATAATAATCATTAGAATAAGAACCAGGTTGAGTTACTGTAAAAAACATTGTCCATTGTGTCTTAGAATTATTTTCAGCCATAAATTCACTCCCCTCGATCAACAATAGCGAGTTTGTTTTTCGAGAGGATGTAGCTTCTGCATAAAAATCTGTATAGATAACTAAATTACCAGTAGAATTATGGGAAAACGAAAAATAATGGTATTTTCCCCCTTCATCTCCATTCCAAGTATTTTTTAAATTTACTGTCCCTTTACCAAATTCAATAAGATCATTAACACTTGCATTATACCCATTAGTCAAATCATTGATAGTAAGATTTATTTGAGAGGGTTTTGGGATTGTCGATAATTTCAGAGTAATATTATCATAAAATACTTTTAAATAACCCGTTGGATTAATGAAAGAATTTTTATAACCTATTTCAAATATTAATGATATATTGCCAGGAAGGGCCCAATTATATATCTCTGGTTGAATCAAAGGAACATTTCCAGTATACCAGGTATCATTATCTAAAGTATCAAGCTTTTGTTGAGTAAATTCCTGAGATCTACCATCAACATCAATAGTTAAACTATTATAAGCACCTCCACCAGGTAGCCAAGTATAATCGGTATATATTACACGGTATTTATATATTATTTCCCAATTATCAAATGGTATGTGTTCTTTTGGGACTGGAAGTGTACAATTCCAATTAGCAATTACATTAACCCATGAAGCACCAGATTCACTAAATTTCATATATATTGAATCATTTGTTCCAGTTGAGGCCTCATGCCAACCAAAAGAAACATATTCAGAGTTAGTGTAACCTTTCCAAAAATCTGAATCATATCCCGAATCAAATGTATCATTTATCCAATATTTATCATATTCATAAATATTGGATATATTACATATGATTTCATTAGCTTTCCAATAATTTGGAACTTGTATCGAAGCATTATCGTTATTTGTTATATCCAAATTGTAATTTTGAAAATTCCCATTCCCACTTTCAGAAATATTTTGAGCTTTTCCTATTCCAGAATATTCATTTAAAGGTTCATCACTTAATTTTAAATCTAAATCACTATTAGGTGTAGTTATGAGATCTGATTCATTTTTTTTATTTAGATTATCTCTAGCTATTCGATTAACATCAGAAGTTATAAGTAATGTAAGGAAAATAATTAAAATGCAAACAATTTTATTTTTCTTTATATTATAATTGTTAATTTTAGTCATCGTTCTTCTACATTCCAATATAAATCAAATATTTGAGTAAATCTTTTGGTACTATTATCTAAGTAATAGTGATATGTAAATTTGAATCATTATTATTTATTCTATATGGGATAAATCGGAAATTGAATTATTAAAATTTGTAGATAATATTTTATTAGTGCTTATGAAACCTGAATTTTTATTCAAAATGTAAAAAATTTTTGCTTGAAAATTGAAATTAAAGATAAAATAAAAATTTAGCAAAAATGAAATAAAATTTTTTTCTTTTAGATTTCTAAGGATTGTTATCCTTGAAATATTTTAGTACTTTTTGCATATAATAATATGAGCTTTTAACTTTCGATAAATCATTTACAAAGGTTAAGTTAGTAAGAACAATATGTTTCATTCCAACCTTTGCATATTCTTCAATTTTTCCAATAATATCATCAGGTGTCCCGTGCAAGATATGATCATCACACATTTTTTGAGGAATTTTATTAATAGCTTCTAGTATTGTTTCTCGATCGTATTTCGTGGGAATGTAATCAATTAATCCATAAAAATCTTCGCCTAATGGATGTTTTGTTCCATATTCTTTATAAACAGAATTCGGAAATGTTAACAACATGTTTTTAACATAAGGACTCCCAATTAAATCATCACATGCGTTATGATCCTCATCTATAATTAGATATGAATACAAACCAGGTGTAATCTCATCAATATCTCTTCCAGCTTTTTTAGCTGCATTGTGAATATGATTTAATCTATATTTATAAGCTTGAGGGTCCGAATATGCGGGTAACCATCCATCACCCAATCGTCCAGTTAAATTTAGCATTTTAGGTCCATGTGCAGCAATCCAAATAGGAGGATATTTATTTTTTTTAAATGGTTTTGCGGTTAGAACAGCATCCTTAAGCTTCCAAAATTCTCCGTTATAATTTACTTTTTTATCACTTTCCCAAAGGAGTTTAATTATATTTATTGATTCTTCTAGCCTACTTACGGGCTTATCCCATTTTATCCCATAAGGAACAATATTTTCTCCTTCTCCAGTACCAATTCCTAAAATAACTCGACCTTTAGATATATTATCTTGAGTTATCAAGGTTTGTGCCAATACTGCTGGATGCCTTCGGAATGTCTCGGTGACACTTGTTCCCAACAATATTTTATTTGTAATCCATGCAACAACAGCTAATATAGAATATACCTCATGAAAAATGTGAGGATCTTGTTGAACCGCTGCTACTTTAATAAGATCCGGAGTCCATATTGATTCAGGGGTCCAACCCATTAAATGATCTGCCATCCAAACAGAATCAAAACCAATTTCCTCTAACCTTTTTATTTGAGTAATTCCCTTATCAACTGGTCCAAAAATGCTACTTTCAGTTCCTATTTTTATTTCTGAAATATCCATAATTGCTCACTTATAAATTATAAATAAAACAATAGGAAAAACATTATTTAATTTGGAAAAAAGTTTTTCATAGAGTTTAACCCTTGAAATATTGTAATATTTTCTTTACACATCCAAATGAACTTTTTATTTTAGTAATATCGCAATTATAGGTAATATTATAAAGAACAATATGTTTCAAACCAGCTTTGGCATAGTCTTCAATTTTAGATATAATCTCATCTGGTGTGCCATGTAAAAAACTTTCATCGCACAATTTTGCTGGTATCTTACTAAAAGCTTCAAGCATAGTTTCTCGGTCATAGTTTGTAGGGATATAGTCAAGAAGGCCGTAAAAATCTTTGCCGAATGGATGTGAAATACCAAATTTTTCAAAATATTCATTTGATTGAATTAAACTATAGTTTTTTACATAAGCGGATTCTAATAGTTTATCACATTCATTATGATCTTCATCAATAATTAAATTGCACCATAAACCGGGTGTAATATCTTCTGGACTACGTCCTGCTTTTTTTGCTGAATTTTGAATAATATCAAGCTTTTCTTTATATGTTTTAGGATTAAAGTTGGACGGTATCCAACCATCTCCTAATCTCCCCGTCAATTCACACATTTTAGGGCCATGTGCTGCGATCCATATCGGAGGATATTTTTTTTCTTCATAGGGTTTTATAGAAAGGACAGCATTTTTTAATTTCCAAAAGTTCCCATCAAAACTGACTTTTCCTTCATTTTCCCAAAGGAGTTTTATTATTTTTATTGCCTCTTCCAATCTGCTAACAGGTTTCTCCCATTTTATACCATATGGAATGATATTTTCCCCTTCACCGGTACCGATGCCGAGAATTGATCGCCCTTTTGATATATGATCCAACGTTAAAAAGGTTTGGGCTAGCACAGCTGGATGTCTCCTAAAAGTCTCTGTAACACTCGTACCCAATTTAACATTTTTAGTGTTCCAAGCTGCCACTGACATTACAGAAAAAACATCGTAAAAATCATGTGGACTATTCTGAATTGTTGACATTTCAATAAGGTCTGGAGTCCAAATTGATTCTGGAATCCACCCCATTAAATGATCTGCAAACCATACTGAATCATAACCACTATTCTCGATTCTCTTTATGGTTTCAATACCCCTATCAAAAGGAGGGATAAATGTACCCTCTGTCCCGAATTTTATATCAATATCCATTTTATCACTTCTATATATTTTCTTATTATGTTAAAGAAATTCTAAAAATTTTATAAATCTCTTGGATTTTAAAATTTATCAAAAGATTTGAATAAAAATACAAATTTTGATAAATAATGTTCAAAAAAAGATTAAACAATACTAGAGGAGTATGATTAGAATAATGAAGTTTAGTTTCCATATCCCTGTACCAACGCCTCGTCTTGAATATATGTTCGAAGGAACAAAAAAGGCTGAAGAGTGTGGGTTTTTTGGTGTTTTTTATGCAGATCATACAATAATGTTACCTCCAGGTCCAGGAACATGCTATGATGCCTATTGCTTTTTAACATCCTTAGCGATGATAACAAAAAAAATTAAATTATGCACTGGTGTCTCTGATTGTCATCGCTTTCATCCAGCATTAATGGCTCATAAAGTAGCTACATTAGACCAGATCTCTAATGGGAGAGGTATGATTGGGCTTGGAGCAGGAGAGGCAATGAATATTGACATGTATGGTTTAGATAGAAACAAATCTGTTTCAAAATTACGAGAGTATATTATCTTATTGAGGGAATTTTGGACCAAGAAAAAAGTTAATAGAAACAGTGAATTCTGGGGAGAAATAAAAAAAGCCTATATTCAAATAAAACCAATTCAGAAAAGTCCACCAATTTATATTGCTGGCAATGGACCAAAAACTCGTCAAATAACTGGAGAATTAGCAGATGGGTGGTATCCACTTTATCAACCGCCATGGCTCTATAAGGAGAAACAAAAAGAGGTTTTTGATGCAGCAAAAGCAGCTGGCAGAGATCCTACTGAGATTGATTATGTTTATGATTGCTTTGTAGCCATTGATAATGAGGATCCCGAGAATGCTATAAAAAGATGTGAATTCTTTAAATCTTCCTATCTATTAAATTCCTTCATTACGAACGAAGCATATCCTAACTTAGATTTACCAGAAGATTTTAATGTTCATGATTTTGAAATGAATAGTATGAATTCAATGGATTACTTAGAGAATCTGGATAAATTGCCTGAAACAATTCTGCAAGATACTAATTGTTTAGGCACAATCGATGATGTCATTTCAAGTATAGAAAAATATAAACAAGCCGGAGCAACACATATGAGTTTAATGAATAGAGGTCCCGATACAAATAAAGTCTATGAAATATTTCGAGATAAGATAATCCCATACTTTAAGGAATTAGAATAAATTATTTTTTATTTTTCTTTACCCATTCTTCAGCTAATATTCCCATCATTATCGCATCATGATAAGCTCCCTTATACCACATAAATTGCCGCTTTCGCCCTTCTTCAATAAATCCTACTTTTTTATATGCTTTCATGGCTCTAACATTGTAATCATAGACAAGCAATTCGATTCTGTTTAGGTTCACCGTGTTAAAGCTATATTCTAATAATATTTCTATTGCTTCAGTACCAAATCCTTCATTTTGATACTCTTTTTCTCCAATTACTATTCCAAGTTCTCCTACTCGATTTTTCCAATCTATTTTATGAATTCCACAATTACCTATAAGAATCTCTGATCCATCTTCATTTGGAATAACAATAGAAAAATGAATAGTATCCTCACGTTCTTTTAATGTTTCCATCCATTCTTCTTCAGCCATCCTAGTCATTGGACGATAGATTATAAGATATTGAGTAATTTCGGGATCATTAAACCATTTTAGAAATGAATCAATATATTCTCTTTTAATAGGACCTAATTTGATTCTTTTCCCTCTTAACATAAAAGAAAAAAATCAAGTTTATAATAAAAAAGTATCCTTTATTATCAAATTTAAGAAAAATAAAAGAAAAAAGATGATTTTAAAACGTAATATCTTTTTTACGCGCCACAAACTTTACAATCTCAAACGATACGATGCAGACTAAAGAGATTAAGAAACATACCAGCCAATCTAATCCTGTTAGAAACATGAACATAAAATTGAGTCCTGCAGAAGCTAAGAAAACTTGTACTCCAGGAATATATATTAGAGCAATGAAAACAAAGAATAAAAGTCCAATTAGAAGAAACATAAATTTATTTCGATCTTCAATAAGACTCTTTATCAAAGATTTATTTGGCCTTCTAATCTGATATACAAGAAAAGATTCACAGAAAAATAGAGTGCACATCATCATTGTTAAGGTTTTTCCAATAGTTCTGATTACATTTATTTTTTCTAAAACGTCGGCTAATGCAACTTCTGGAATATTATATATCTCGGGAGGTAATAGTGATTCATCAAAATATAGATATCCTGGAACTATATTTTCAGGAAAAACAGGATATAAGCCTGTAATTGTTATGAAATACACTATCACCATACTTATAGCAAGTAAAATACCAAATATAAATAATAGATTAAAAGTATTTTTTGAAAGGATTTCTTCTGAATCTCGCGGCTTTTCTTTCATTATGTCTTTTGAAGTAGTATCAAATGTAAGAATTAATCCTGGAAATATATGTAAAGTTATTGAAAGAAAAACCCATTGATAATAGAAAGCTTCATCTAAGAAATAAGGCAAATCTAGTATAATAGCTAATATAAATTGGACAATACCTTCAAATACATTAATAACAATATAGAAAAATACTACAGCTCGGATTCTTGCGAATATCCCCCTTCCTTGTTGAATACCTGTTACTATTGAGTTAAATGAATCATCGGATATCACCATATCTGAAGCTTCTTTAGCTACATCAGTGCCGGCAATTCCCATAGCTACTCCTGCATCAGCCATATTTAAAGCTAAAGCATCGTTCACACCATCACCTGTCATAGCAACAACTTTTTTTTGTTCCTGATATTTCTCAACTATATCTTCTTTATGTTCTGGAGATACTCGAGCAAACACCTTAATTTTAGAAAATTCTTCATAGGATTCGATATTTTTAACTTCTCTCCCTTCTACAACAATATCACTTTCTTTAGTTACAATAGAGATCTGTGAAGCAATCGCTCTCGCAGTAGCTGGAGAGTCTCCTGTGATCATTATCACATCAACACCCGCTTCATGACATTGTTCTATAGATTCTCTTACACCATCTCTTGGAGGATCTAATATTGTAACAAACCCAATAAATGTTAAATCTGTTTCACTTATTTCTCTACCTTCAATTCCTTCTGGAGGGATCTCATTCATTTCTTTATAGCATAAACTTAAAATTCTATAACCTTGATTTGCATATAAATTTACAATTTCCATAATCTTCTTCTTTATCTCATCAGTAAATTCAATTTTACTATCATTATATATTACTTTTGAACATAAGGGCATTAAAATTTCACTTGCGCCCTTTGTAAAGGAAACATATACTTTATCTCTTTTATAAAGTTTAGTCATTCGTTTTAAAGATGAATCAAACGGATATTCTGTAATAGATTCATAATCCTCAAGAAGATAATCACCCATACCCTTCTGAAATAAAACCATCAGTGCTCCCTCAGTAGGAGAGCCAATCACATTCCAATTATAGAGGGTTTTTCCAGATATTTCAATTTCATTTTTCACTAAAGCAGAATTATTGTTTAGGAAACCACAAGTCAAAAGTAATTTAAGATATGGGTATTCATTAATATGTTTAACATAAATATGATTCTTAGGGTCATCCATGAGAATAATATCTCCCTCAGGGCTATATCCACTACCTGTTACTCGAAATATTGATCCGTTTGTCCAAACATGTTGAACTGACATTTGGTTCTTAGTTAGTGTACCTGTTTTATCAGAACATACAACACTTACACGTCCTAAACTATCAACGGAAGCAAGATTTCTTATAATTACGCCACGATGAGCCATAGCAAGTACTCCAGTTATTAAGATAATAGTAACCAATAATGGTATATTGATTGGCATAAGATCGAGAGCAGAATTTAAACTTTCCACAATTTCAGGAGACCCCCTTGCAGCCCAGATAATTATTAATGTTATTAACCAAAAAACGAAAACAATAATCCCTAACCATTTACCAAAATTATTCATTTTTTGGCGAATTGGAATCTCGCTTGTACCAGCTTCTTCTAGACCATGAGAAATCTTCCCTATTTCAGTATTTCCCCCAGTTTCAACTATGACGGATTTACCTGTTCCTGTAGAAATAAATGTTCCATAAAATACCATATTACTACGTTCTCCTATAGAAATATCTCTTTTTTTTATTGCTTCTCCTAATTCCGTTTTTCTTACAGGTTCGCTTTCTCCTGTTAAAGAAGCTTCATTTACCACAAGATTAAAGGATTCAATAATCCTCGCATCTGCAGGAATCTTATCCCCTTGACTTATTACTAACAGATCACCCACAACAATTTCTTTGGTCAGAACCTCTTGTTTTTGCCCATCCCTAATTATAGTGGATGTAGGAGCGGTTAATTCTCGTAAAGCTTTAAGTTTTTTTGTTGCTCTGTATTGCTGTATAATTGCGACTACACAGTTTAAAAGAACGATAAATAAAGTCAATGCAACAGTTATTAAATCTCCCTCTCCACCAAAAGCCCATGCTAAAATTAGTATTACAGCCCCTATTAGGTAAATAACGATTAACCAGTTAAATAATGGAGCAAGGTATATTTTAATGAAACCCTTAGAGACTTTGGGAATTTCATTTAAACCATATTTTTCTAATCGTTTGACAGCTTCTTTTACAGATAAACCATTCTTAGGATCGGTTTGAAATTTTTTGTAGATTTCGCCTAATTCAAGATTATAAAAATTTTCTTCTGTAGATTCCATTGTGGTTCTTCCACAGTTTTTAACAAATAATTGAATTCAAATTTCTATTCAATATAATAAATAACCTATGATATTCATAACTTTTAATTTATTGCTTTTTTGCTAGAATGTATTCAATAGTAATTTTTAAGAATAAAAACAATATTAAAAATGAATGTTTTTTTCTCGAGCAAAATATTTAAATACTTCAATGCCAAATATACCTGGTAAAGCAAATAAAATACAGAGTATCCAATCTGTTCCGCTTAGAAACATGAAATTTATCTGTAAATCTAACCCGAAAACATCATTTACATAGTAATTAACAAGGTATGAAAAACAAATAAAAAGAATATGCAATGCTAACGTAAACAAACATATAACTAATAAAGAGAGACTAAATTCTTCTTTTATACTTCTATTGAGAGATTTATTTGGTCTTCTAAATGTCCATATGAAATTTGTTTCGAGAATAAATATGGTAGTAATAAACATAGTTCTTGCTTTTTGAGCCACCAATTCAGAAAATTTAGAGGCAGGATTAAAATAGCTAAAATATGGATTTAAGTTCCAATTATTCAACGGAATGACGTGCCATAACGTCAATTGCAGAATTAGAACTAATCCCAAACCCATAAGAAAAGCTTGTGTTAATAACATTATCCACATATTTTTATTCAATATCTGTTCTTCATCTCTAGGTGGTTCAAGCATAATATCCTTAGGATGTGTATCGATCACTAATGCCAATGAAGGAAGGGAGTGTACAATACCAAAAATGTAGATATGTTGCCATTCTGAACTAAAGAGATCAAATGTGGGTATAAATTCATAAGTAAAAAAGATGATTGCTTCCATTATATTCAAACAAATAAAAAAATAGATTATAGTCCTAATTTTCGAAAATAAACCACGGCCGATTCTAACACCTTTTTCAATAGAAGTAAAATTATCATCTGAGATAACCATATCCGCAGTTTCTTTTGCAACATCTGTTCCTGTAATACCCATAGCTATACCCGCATTAGCGAGCTTTAATGCTAGTGAATCATTAATTCCATCTCCCGTCATAGCAACTACTTTATCATTATCTTGGTAACGTTTAACAATTATTTCTTTATCTGAAGGCTCTACACGAGCAAAAACAGAAATTTTTTCAAAATCAATATTTTCAGAACTTTTTAACTGAGAACCTTCGATAACTAAATCTCCTTCTTTGTGAATTCCCATTTGTGAAGCAATTGTTTTAGCTGTTGCGGGGTGATCACCAGTAATCATTATAACTTTTATGTCCCCATTTTGGCATTGTTCAATAGACTCTTTAACACCTTTTCTTGGAGGGTCCATAATTGAAACAAATCCTAATAAAATTAATTCTTTTTCTACTTCTTCTCTTTTAGGATCGTTAACATTAGCAAACATTTTATAAGATAAAGCGAGAGTTCTATATCCTTCATTTGCACGATCTTCTATTTTATTCAGTATTTCTTTTCTAAAGTTAGAATCTAAAGGTTTTATATTTCCATTTATATCAATACTAGAAGAAATCTCGATAATTCTTTCAGGAGCTCCTTTAGTAAATACAAATATTTCATTTTCATTATTATTAATTTTATATATTGAGCTCATTCTTTTTAATTCAGAAGTAAAAGAAAATTCATTAATGAATTCATATTTCTTTTTAATATCGTAAGGGATATGTCCAGCTTTTTCAACTAGCACTAATAAAGCAGCTTCAGTTGGAGAACCTAGGGCTCGTCTTACTGCCATTTCTCTTTTTTCTTTTAATCTGATTTTAACATCTTCATATACTAGTTGAGCATTATTATTTAAAACCATTGAATCTATAAATTTAATAAAAGTCGGATTATCTTTCAAGCTTATGGGAGTACTATTTTTAAATATTCCTCCTTCAGAATCATAACCAGAACCTGTAACGTCAAATTCTTCCTCGTTAATCCAAAATTTTTCAACCGTCATTTCATTTTTAGTAATTGTACCAGTTTTATCTGAACAAATTACAGAAACCCGACCGAGTGATTCTATCGAAGAAAGATTTTTGATTATTACGCCACTTTGAGCCATATTTAGTACACCTGTAATTAATACTAGTGTTGACAAAATGGGAAGATTGATGGGTAAGATATTAATAGCTCTTAATATAGAACTAACAAGAGCGCTACTTATTTCTGATTGAATGAAATTTCCTTGAATTAACAATAAAGAAAATTTATAAATGATTAATACGATTAAATTTATTACCACGATTGTCCCTAAAATATACCCTAATCTATTTAATTTTCTTGTTAGTGGGATATCTTCAATACTCCCCATTTCATTAAGGGTTTCAGATATCTTCCCAATCTCAGTATTAATACCAGTTCCTGTAATCAATGCTTTTGCCCTTCCAGTATAAATATATGTTCCCATAAATACCATATTAGTTTGCTTTTGTATTGAAACATCATTTTCTTTGATAATGCTATTAGTTTTTTCTACTGGTTCACTTTCACCAGTTAGAGGAGCTTCATCAATCGTAAGATTTACGTAATTTATGATTCTCCCATCAGCGGGTATTTTATCTCCTTGTTCCAAAATCACAACATCTCCAGGTACTAATTCTCTATTCGGTACTTCGAATTGATTCCCATCTCTAATTACTGTAGCTTTTAACGCAGAAATTTGCCGTAGAGATTCTAAAGCCTTCTGTGCTCTATATTGTTGAATTACTACAGTTGCAGAATTTAAAATTACAACTGTAAATGTAATAACGGTCTCTTCAGCAGAACCTAAAATTACAATCACTATGCCTGTTATAAGAAGAATCACAATCAAAAAATTGAAAATTGGGGCAAGATAAATCTTCCAAATTGATTTTTTTATTTTTGGTAATTCATTATATCCAGATTTTAAATATCTTTCATTTAATTCTGATGATTTCAATCCATGATCTATATCAGTATTGAAAGCTTTGATTAGATCTTCAATGGATTGACTGTAATAAATGATTTCATTAGGTTTTTCTGATGATGACATTTTAATTATTAAAACTGTAAGTGTAATTTAAATATTATTTAATAAGGTTTTGAAGTATATTAATGATTTTGACTAAAGAAATACTTTTTAAATCACAATTCCAGATTTTGGGGATCTCCTAAAAGATCTTTTAAGACATGATACTTCTTTCTAATAGTAGTACTTGAAAATTTGCTGGTCCTTTCTATAAGGCTTTGAGTAAATATTTTTCGATTGTCAAGTGTTTGTCCTACATAATAAATCAATCCCGCTGTAAATGCTTTATAGTTTAAATTTTGAATTTGATTATATGAGATTATATTTAATACTTTATCAGCTAATAATAGCATTTCAATTTTAGTTTTTTCATATTCAATTTTATCACTAAAAAACTCTTGAACTTCCTTGAATGAAATATTGTTTAGATCTTTTTGAAAAACAATTTTTATTTTATTTTTGATCTCATTTTCTAGATCTAAAGCACTTTTTTTATCTTTAAATATCTTTTCTGTTCTTTTAACTTTTAGCATGGCGTTATTGACCATCTTTTTATTGATTTTATGCCCTAATTCTCTAGAAACTTTAATAAATTCTTCGATTCGTATATTTGTGATATCTTTTATTTCTAACCATACAATTGCGAGAAAAATAATAACCATATTTTGATAATTATGGTGATGGTATTTGTTATATTTCAAATACCTATCCTTAATTTCTTTGTATTTTACATTATTAATGTTTAATCCTATGCTATGGCTTTTTAATAATTCAATAGTCTTTTTTTGTTCAGTAAAATCAGATTTATAGTCTCGGAACCATTTTTCAAGTGTTTTAATTCGGTCGTATTTCTCTTTTATTATGGGATCTTGAAGCGCCTTCGAATTACTTATATTAATTCTTCTTTCATAGTCTCTCTGCGAATCTGTATAAAAGTCGCTAGTTGATGCTGTGGATTCAAAAGCTAAATTATCTTCCATAATTAATCCACAATCTTGACAAACTATGAACCCACTGTCTTGTTTGACATTTTTATGCGAACAAGTAAAAATTTCCGGTGCGTGATTCTTCTTTTTTTTCAATCAAAAATCAATTTGATATATTTAATTACTATTGAATAGAATTTATGTAAAAAACAATAATATTAAAAATTTTTAATAATTTCAAAAACAATAATAAGTATAATTGCATAAAAAATTTTCTTGGATTTTTAAAAAAATTAAGGTGAGTTAAAATGGAATATAAAAAAGTTCTAAAATTTCTTCGAATCATCGGATCTATATTTATTATTCTTTCATTACTCGAGATTGCTTTTATCATTTTGTTAAATTTTACACCGTTTATTCTTGATGGAAATTCACTTTTACTTTCGGAATTTATATATTCATCTACAATCTTCCCGCTTACTGGAACAGTATTGTGGTTATTTCTAGTTACTTCTATGTGTTGTTATTTAATCGTAGGAATTTTTATGTTTAAAAGATCGTTAAAAGATGACATCGAAAGCATTCCATTAGCAAAGTTCATCGTTGTTATTGGTATGGTGGTCTTAATGGGAGCTTTTATTAAAATGAATTATTTAGTATTATTAGGTAAAACTGCTATTACAACACCCTTTACTACTATCCATTTTCAAACTGCCCTTTATAATATGGATATTACTTCAATTTTACCAGCAATATACTGGGTTTCCTTTATGACGGTAAATACTTACTATTTACTTATTGGATTAACTATTACTGCTGTTGGAATAAAATACACTCTCCAACAAGAACAATCTAAAAAATCTTAATTTTTTATTCGAAATAATAAGAAATAAAGTAATAGAATTTGTTTTTAATTTCTTTTAAACGAGATAATAAAGAAAAATAAAGAATAATTGATTTAATTACTTAAAGATATAGAACCTTCTTAAAGTAGCTTACTTTTAATCTGTTTGGCACGACTCCGCAAAGTTACCTCTGTAATCTTAGCTACGTCAGCGACCTTCGATTGAGTCTTGCGAATACATCCGTTTTTTGCAGCAATGTAAATGCATGCCGCAGCTAATCCTTTTGGGTCTTTTCCCGTTCTTTTAAGTCCATTTTTTGAAGCATCTTTTAACATATTAATTGCATTTTTTTGTATTTTTATTGGTAGATCTAACTCATTACCAAATCGAAATACCAAACTTTCAGCAGTAATAGGCTGATACCTTAAATTAAGATCCGGTAATACTTCACGAATAATCATAGCTAAACTCCTATGAACTGTTCGCCTTGGTGTTAATGATGCTTCGCATATCTCATCTAATAATCGTGGAAAATCATGAACACGTATAGCAGCATATAAGGAACCTGAAATAAACCCATTTATTGATCTACCCATAGTTAATTTCTTTTTTGCTACAATACTGTATATTTTCCACGCTGTTTCGGAGATGTACTCTGGTATATTAAGTTTAGAAGTCAACATTTTTAATTTCGGTTTTGCTTCCCAAAAATTCCTCTCAATGCTAGAGATTAATGAATTTTGAATTTTTGAGAGTCGAGAGAAGAGAGCTTGCTCCTTAGCACCAATAGATTTACCTTTACTGTCTGTTTTTGTATTTGGCAACATAGTACGTGGTCCAAAATCTCGCCATCGAGGTTCTGTTCTACGGCGATTCTGAATTTCCTCTATTGTATAGGCTCTTCTTTCATTTCCAACAAACGTTCGTTCAAAGATCACACCACAGTTTAAACATACTTTATTGCCATCTCGAGATTCAATAATAGGAATATCACAACATCTTGATTGGGGTAATTGATCTTCATCGATTTTATTATTAAAAATTCGGTCACGATACTGCTCATTCATGATTATTCACAATAAAATAAATTGTTAAAAAAACGATAATAACATAATATCACGGCTATTAATTTATAAATAATAATAGGTGATATGCTAATAGATCATAGTTGTATATTTAAATATATTGAAAAAAAGTTGTTGAAGATAATATTTTCTGAATTTTTTTTTGATAAATTAAATGCGAGTGGGTTTTTTTTCCCAATTTTTAAAAATCTAAGTGAACAAATTTAGGTAAATGTTTAATTGATTGTTGCAAAATTATATGTATTAATCTGAGGGTAGATTTTTAAGATATTATAATCAATTTGTGTTTATGAACTCCAAAAATGAAGATGATATCTATCGAAAACTTCAGATTTATTTAGATTCTCTTCCAATTGATTATCCTGAGACGGAATCTGGTGTAGAACTTAGAATCTTAAAACATCAATTTACCCCTCAAGAAGCTGAAATTGTTTTAAATCTGAAAATTATCCCTCAAGAATCAGTAAGCATTTTAAACCTTAAATATTTGAAAATTTTTTATTCACTCCACTTTATTCTTTTCTTTCATAATCATACAAATTGATAATATAATTATTATTGTACCTATTAAATGGTAGATTGTGAAAAGTTCTCCAAGAAAAAGAAAAGAAAAAAAAGAAGAGACTATAGGGCTTAATGATATAATTATGCTTGCTTTCCCAATCTGAATGTATGTTAATGCTTTATACCAAAAGAATAAACTAATGCCGTAATCTAAGCCCATAATTAGGAAAAACATTAAATTATTAGGATTAATAACTATGAAAATATTTTCAAGAGGAAAAACTAAGAAATATATAATTGTTAAGAGAATACCAGAAATAAAGTTCCGTATAAACACAACCTGAGAAGGAAATAATTCGTTTCTTTCAAAACTAATTTTTGTAAGTGTATGGACAAAAGTAAAGAGTATTACGCTTAAGAGAAGAATAATTACACCTATATTAAATTCAAGAATGTTAAAGGACCCACCAGTAATCGCAATAATTAGGCCAAAGAATAAGAGAAAGCAAAAAGCAATTTGAATTTTATTAATCTTTTCCTTTAATAAAAAAAATCCAAAGATTAATGCGAAAATGATTTCTGATTTCATTGTTAAGGAGCTTATTATTGCGCCTGCTAATTCGTATCCAATATAAAGTAGTATAGGAACTGCACTAAACGATAAACCTATTATGATCAGCACTTTAATATTTACACTCTTTTTCCAACCGTTAAGTAAAGAAAAATTTTTTTCAAACAATTCTGAGCTATTTTGTAATTCTTTTTTTAATTTACGTCTTTCTAATATAAATATAGGAAGAAAAATTACCGCTTCAATTAAAGCTGTAATTGCGCCAAATAAATAAGGATCTATTATACTGGGACGAGCATTTGAGATTACTGGTTGTAAGCCAATTGTGAAAATTGTAATCGAGGCAAAGATTACCCCCTTTTTTAAATTATAGTTTTCCACGCTATTAGAAAAAAATTAATTAATAATTAAAAATTTGGGAATTAAAGTTAAAAGTATTATATAATAAACAGCTTCTTAAAACTTATTTTACAAGGCAATACAAATTGTATATTTTTTAAAATTCGCAAACTTTGAGCATTTTCTAACTTACTCAAATTATGGTAAAAAATTATTAAGAAAGGATCTCTGTCATAATACTCTTTATCCTAATTTTTGGCAAAGTAACCCAATTCCTATAAGTCCTAGAAGTGCGAGAAATGATAATACACATACTGGGAAAAACCATTTAAAGAAAAATCTTTGTTCACACGTAGGATTTTCAAACCCACACACATTTGCTCCAATAATTCTTGTAAAAACAAATCCTAAAAACAGAGTAATTAGAATAATTACAATTAGACCAATTAAATATTTAATACCTTTTGATACCATTATATTGAATTCCTATTTGTTTTTTGCTAATATTATGAAATATAATTTATAAAAGATCTAGAAATGCTAATTAATTGAAATTTAAAGTAATAAAAGAAGAACCTAAAATCCATAGATTAAGTATTTTAGACCTTAAAAATTTAATATTTTTTATTAATTGTTATTTTTTATAGGTTCCAAATTGAGGAAAGTCCTTTAATTGCATGGAAGTAAATACTGGACCATCTTTACAAACTGTAATGTCATTATTACTGCCAATAGAACATGAACCACATAATCCTATTCCACATTTCATTTTTCGTTCTAAGCTTGCTTGGAGTTCAATTCTTTTTGAATTAGCTATTTCTAGAACTCGTTTCATCATCATTTCAGGACCACAGGTTATAATAAGGTCAATATTTTCTTCATTAATAATTTGTTCTATTGTATCAGTTACCAGACACTTTTTTCCATAAGACCCATCTTCCGTGGTACACATAGTGTTTGGGATTAAAGCGCTCAACCGCTCTTCAAATATTAATGATGCTTTATCTTTTGCCCCAATATTGATGAAAACGTTTTTCTTATTATTTTTTAATGGCTCTATTAAGGTTGTAAGAGCTGCAATTCCCATACCTCCTCCTACAATCAAAATATTATTAGCATCCTCGTAATTAAATGAACTTCCAAATGGTCCCCTAATACCGATAATATCTCCTTCATTCATTTCGAATAATTTTGATGTACCTTCGCCTACTTTTTGAACTGTAATTTCAATAAGATTTCCATCAATTTTAGAAATTGACATTGGTAAAAAATCATAATCTGGAATCCATAGGATTACAAACATTCCTGGACGATAAACTCTCGCAATTCTCTGATTCCTAATTATAAAACTTTTAATATCGGGAGAATGATCGATAATAGATTCAATATTCACAATGTCAGTTTTATTTCTTGTTAAATCCAAGATTATTTCTTCATTATCTTTATCAAGAGGTTTTGCTTTAACAATTCCTTGTTCTAAAGCTAAATCTAATACTTCTTTACCTCTTATTGTTCGAATAATAATAGTATTCCAGCCAGATTCACTCCCAAATTCTCCTACTGAAATATCTGCAAACGATGCCGTATAATCTGAACATGAAAAGCAAGCTTTTCTAATAGCTCTATCATAGAGGTAATTTAATGGAATTTTAGTTACTTTTGAATCTGATTTTATTATAAGATTGAAATGATCTCTATCAGTTCTAATATTAAGAATTTCCTTCCTATTAATATCATATTCCTTATAGATTTCTTCAAGAATTTGATTGTAGAAGGTTCCTGTGCAAAAGGTTCCTATTGCTAAACTTACCAAATCATAAGCTTCAAAATCAAAACCTGGGTGATTTTGTAACTTTCTCAATGCTTGTATTTGACAAGATGTTCCTACAACTGCAATATCCGTATATTCTTGATTAATTGCTTCCCCCACTAACGATAGAATAGGTACTTGAGATGGTTTATACCCAATTCCCTTGAACAATTCATTTGAAGAATTTGCTATTTTGGGAATAGGGTTATAATTTTCATCTTTATCAGTTATGAGTACGGCATCTATTAATTCGTTTTCCATTGCAACCCATAATAAACCAGTTAAGGGCCCTACTCCAAGAGGAATCTTTTCTTGAGCTTTATCTGTTAACTTAACAGACAGAATATCGATATAATGACCCAGAATTTTATCATGCTTTTTCTCAAACACCCACTTGTCCAATAAAGAAAGGGGATATTGATCAATCTCAGTTTTAGGGCACAAATTATAGCATATTCCGAATCCATCTCTACAAGTATTAGCATCTTTACATGACCCGTCTTCTTTCGGGACTTCTTTGATCATGTCAAATTTAATATTATCGCAGAAGGCTCCACAAGCACCACAAAAAACACATTTTCCAGAAGTAATTACTTCAGATTCTAATTCTTTCCAACCTTTTTGTATTTTATTAATATACATAACTAGTGTTTCTCCTCCTTTAATTGCGTGAGGAATTCTTTTGCTTCTTGTTTTCCTAATTCATATGCTTCTAAATTGTTTTCAAGAGTAGAATAGGGTACAAATTTTTTGATGGTTTCAATAGCAGATTCTTCAGAAAAAATGCCTGAAAGAATAGTAAATGCTCCAAATAATATTGAATTTCCATAAACCATATTTCCAAATTTCTCTACTGCCATTTTCTGAATAGGCATTCCAATAACTTTATCAATTCCTCTTAAAGTTCGAAATCTTTGTATAGTTGAGGTATCCCAAATTAAAAATCCAGAATGTCCATTCTTTTTAAGATGATCGGGTTTTACTTCATTAGCAGCTTCTTCTGAAAGGATGATAAGAAAATCATAAGGTTTCATTGCCTTTGGATAATCTATTAATTTAATATTTCTGTCTAAATCTATGACTATTTCTGCCCAGCATTTTCCTCCGCGCGCAGATGAACTATAAGCTTCAGTTTGAGTTGCTGTTAGGTTTTCATATAACGAACTGGCGGTAATTATCATTTTTGAGAGTGTTATTACTCCTTGACCCCCAAATCCTACAATTCTAACTTCATATCTACTCATATTTAATCTTCTCCCATTGCTTTTTTCTGAATTTTAGCATATTCTTCTGAATATTCAGGTTTCTCAATATCATATCGAAATTCACCTATAATGTATCTATTAAATAGTTCAGCATCATCCATGAATAGCGCTTGGTTTTTTCTTACTGTATTTCTTTTTATCCAATCTATCATTTTTCCTCCAGTATCCATTTTACTACCCTGAATTCCTAAATTTTCAGCACCCAGACTATCGAGATTTTTACTCCCAAAATATGTTAGGCAAGGGGTGATAACTTCAATCACAGAAGTTCCTTTATGATTTAAAGCTTTCTTAAAATATTTCATTAGAGTTCGTGGGTGTGCTACCGTAGTTCTAGCGATATATGTTGCACCCGCAGCTAAAGCTAATTTCATGGCATCACTTCTATTTTCAAATGTCTTGTAAGGTGTAGTTGTGCTTTTTGCTCCATACAATGTAGTTGGAGCACCTTGACCCCCTGTCATAGCATATATACTGTTATTAAAGATAAGCATAACACAATCGAGGTTTCTACGACAAGTATGAATAAAATGATTCCCACCAATTCCTAAACAATCTCCATCTCCGGTAAATATAATAGGTTTTAATTTTGGATTTGCCATTTTAATTCCTGTAGCTATTGCAGGAGCTCGACCGTGAAGTGCAAAAATCTTTTGAGAGGTATGATGTACTAATGTTACTAATTGTGTATAACAACCAATACCTATAATTAATGGAAATAGTTTAGGATCTAGTTTTTCATTCTCAAAAACACGAGTAAAAAGATGTCCAATTATACCATACCCACATCCTGCACAAAAAAGGGAATTAAATTTACCATAAAGATATCCACCCATTGAAAACTGGACATATGGATGGTCTGGTTTCTCAGATGGATATCGTGGACCTAAATCAGACATTATTTTGATACCTCCTTAATAACATTTAATATATCATCTGGATGATGAAAATCTCCCACTTTAGGGATTTTAAAAATTGGAATTTCAAGCTTTTTAACTCTTTCTACTTGTTCCGCTATAAAACCTGTATAGTTTAATTCGGGTACAATAATTGCTTTAACGTTTTTTACAACTCTCTTTACTTTTTCATCGGGAAAAGGCCAAATTGTTATTAATCTAAATATACCTATTTTTATTCCCTGTTCCCTTGCCATATCAACTGCACGATAACTAGCTCTAACAGGCAGACCATATGCAATGATAATAATATCCGCATCCTCTAATTTATATTCTTCGGTTATCGAAATCTTATCTATATTAGATTTTACCTTTTCAATTAACATTTCCATAAATCCTAATGCATTTGATGTTGGAATTCCTGCATTATTATGAGGTAGATGGAGAGACATGGGGGGAAAATAGTCTGTACCAACGATTGGAGGTTTTGGTATAATATATTCTCCAGTATTATTATCCTTAAAAGAGTATTTATATGTATAATCTTGAGGTAATTCACGGTTAATGACTCTCTTAATTAGCTCTTCTTTTGCAGGGATATAAACAGGTTCATGAAGATGTCCTAAATAAGCATCTGAAATAATAAATACAGGACATCGATAGGTTTCAGCAAAATTGAAAGCCGTAATAGTTAAATCAAAGAGTTCTTGGCAGTTCATAGGTGCTAAAGCGATTACTTGAAATTCCCCATGACCTGCAAAACGTATTAATCCTAAATCATTATGATGGGGTGAGGTTACAGGTCCATGACTACCAGGACCAACGCGTTGTACATCACATAAGACAATAGGAATTTCAAGATTTGCTGCCATTGATATCGTCTCGACCATTAAAGATAAGCCTGGTCCGGAAGTTGCAGTCATTGATTTTGCTCCAACTAAAGATGCACCCACGATAGCATTTATTGATGCTAATTCGTCTTCCATTTGAATACAACATCCTCCAACTTCTGGTAATCGTTTAGTAAGATGCTCAATAACTTCAGTTGATGGAGTTATTGGATACCCCCCAAAGAAATCCAAACCTGCAGCTAATGCTCCTTCTGACATTGCAACATTTCCCATCATAACATATTTCCCTTCTTGTAAATATCTCTTACCACCTTTTGTACTCATTTTTTTCTCTCTCCCTATTATGTTTTAGCTTTTTCACTCTTTTTTTCTTCCTTATCTAGAATATAAATACACCAATCAGGACAACCAAATTCACATCTTCTACAAGCTGTACAATAGTTTGCTTTTCCTTCCTTTACTCTAGGAATATAAGCAATACGCATATTCAATTCATTACTGAGCTCTAAAATACCAGTTGGGCATAAAGAAATGCACATTTGACATCCTCCGCACCGATTTTTATTAAGAAATAGTGAGAATCTCTTTTTTTCGTTTTCCAACAATTTTGGGATTATAATCAACTCACTTAGTTTTTTAATTGGGTTATTAAATATTTTAGATGTTATAAATTTCGATTAATTTAATATTAAGTATAATGGGATATAAGCTTAAATAAAATAAGGTTAAATCTTTTTTTAAACGTATAACTTAATCTAACTATGACAAAATTAATCTTCTTAGGGTGCTTGTCAAATTCTAAATATAAGGATACATGTGCTAACGCTATAAAAATCATAAAGAAATTAGATCAAGAATATAAAGTGATAGATAATACTCCTTGCTGCGGCGCATTAGCATATAATACTGCAAGTGAAAAGGAGTTAGAGGCACATGTTAAATTTGTGAATGATTGGTTTAAATTAAACGACGTTTTTGAAATTGTCACAATTTGTGCGGGTTGTTACAATTATCTTACTAAATTTTATCCTTTATATTTAGGAAATGATTTTAACATTGATATAAAACATTTATTACAATTTATATCAATACAAGAGAATTTACAAAAGCTTGACTTAAAATATCGAGGAAATAAAATCAAAGTTGTTTATCATGATGCATGTCACCTCAGAAATGCACAAAAACCTATATTAGAAGAACCAAGGATGATAGTTAATTCAATAGATAATATTGAATTATATGAAATGGAGCATAATAGAACTAATAGTGATTGTTGTGGCGCTGGAGGAGGAGTCTATTCTATTTTTAAGGAAAATAGCGATTATAATTCTAGATTAATCTTTGAGCAATCTAAGGAGGGAAAAGCCCTGTTAACAGCATGTCCTTTTTGTTATACAGCACTTAAACGCATTAAAGAGGAGAACCATATAAAAAAGCCAGTTATTAAGTTTGAAGATTTTATAGCTAAAATAATGGAAGGAGTTGATCCCATTAGTGAGTAATAAAGGAAATGAATTATATGAGACGGTAAAACAAAGAATTAATATTCTTCAAGATGAGAACTGTCTAGAAAGAAAATTTGGGGATTTTTGGAAATTAGCTTGTACTGTGAAAACTAGACAACATGACATGAGATATCTCTATGATGATACAAGTAGAGAATTTGTAGAAAAATATAGAGATCAACTAATCAAGATAAGAGAAAATTTTGTTGAAAATATGGAATATTATGTAGAAAAATGTATAGATATTATGCGCAAACAAAATTTTAAAGTACATTATGCTAAAACTAACAAAGAGGCCCAAGATCTTTTCATGGAAGAATTAGGAGATAGTAAATTGATCTATAAATCGAAATCAGTAGAAGCAAAGGATATAGGTATTATTGACGTATTGGAGAAAAACAACATTAAAATTAATGAAACAGATTTAGGAGATATTCTTGTACAACTTTTTGATTATAAGTTACCAAGTTTTCAGGTTGGCCCTGGTGCTCATTTTACAGAAAAGGAAATTGCAGATAAAATAAAAGAAGTATATGATGTAGAGATTGAACCCAATGCGAAAAATATTGTAGAATTTTTTAGAAATTCATATAGGAAAGAACTTCTCAATGAGGTTAAAGTCTCTTTAACTTCTGCTAATGCGATTTCTGCTGAAGATGGTACTATTGTTTTGGGAGAAAATGAAGGCAACATAAGTTTACTCACTAGAGCAACCGAAAAACATATTGTTGTCTGTGGCATAACAAAAATTGTTCCTACACTATTAGATGCTGTTTTGGTTACAAAATTACAATCAAGAATTAATAATGTATCATTCAATTATATTAGCTTAATATCTGGCCCTTCAAATACTTCTGATATACAAGGAAGAAGTGTTACGGGAATGTATGGAGCAAAAGAGGTTGTTGTAATATTAGTTGATGATTGGCGTACAAAAGCCTTGAAGGAAAACCTCTTATTCAAGGAATTTCTAAAATGCATCGGATGTAGAACCTGCAATTATGTTTGTACTGCTTCTAGAGCATTTGGTAATATATATGCTTCAAAATATGGTCTTGGTTCAACCGCGATTATAAGAGATTATATTCACAACGGAATTGAAGCTGCTGTGAAAGATGGTTTATTTCTTTGTACGGGGTGTGAAAATTGCTATCACTGGTGCCCAATTTCATTAAATCTAGGCGAAATTATTAAAGCTTTAAAAAAAAATGCCACAGAAAAAGGATTGTGTCCTCCTCCTTTAAAGGAATATCAGGATAAAATCTTAAAGGAAAAAAATCCTTTTAACTAGTTCAAAATAAGAGAAAAAATAAAATAATTTCAGCTATTATAATTAAACTATGAAAATCGTAAGAATAAATGTAGAGAATGAAGATATTCGATTTGAAGAAATAACTCCGGATTCGAAATATTTCCAGCGTGGTGCTAGAGGACTAAGTTCTCAAATTATTCATGATGAAGTCCCTCCATTATGCAATCCTTTAGGAAGGGAAAATAAATTAATTATAGCCAATGGCCTTCTTGGTGGCAGCCCATTTCCTTGCTCTGCTCGTACGTCAGTAGGGGCAAAAAGTCCTTTGACTAATGGGATAAAAGAAGCTAATGTAGGTGGAAGACCTGCTATGATGCTAGCTAGGCATGGTATTAGAGCCATAGTGTTAGAAAATATATCCTCAACATTAAAACTTATCTTAATTGATGAAGATAGTATTAATATTTTACCAGCAGAACAATATACTGGTTATGGGAATTATGAACTCCATACTAAATTAATGGAAAAATATGGAGATAATATTGGAATTTATTCCATTGGTCCTGCAGGTGAATATTTGATGAAATCATCAACTGTAGGGGCAAATGATTTAGAAGGATACCCCAGTAGACATGCTGCTCGAGGTGGCTTAGGTGCTGTAATGGGTTCGAAAAAAATTAAGGCGATAATAATTATACCGCCAAAAACATCGAAATTAAAAATTCATGATATTAAAAAATTTAGAGAAGTTTCAAGTCCTTTCGCGAAAGAATTGGCGCAAACTAAAGAAAGATTCTCAATTTTCGGTACATCTATGATGATGGCTGCGATGAGTGGATATGGAGGCATACCAACTAAAAATTTTAGGATGGGTTCTTATGATAAAATTGATAATATTTCAGGAGAAAAACTTCATGAGCTTGTTAGTGCGAGAGGGGGTAAAAAGAGATTAGCTTGTTCTCCAACCTGTGTAATAAAATGTTCAAATTTAGTCGTTGATGAATCGGGGAATCACATTACATCAAGTCTAGAATATGAAACAATGGCTCTAAATGGCAGTAACTTGATGATTGATGATTTAGATAGTTTAGCTAAAATTGATCATCTTTGTGATGATGTAGGTCTTGATACAATTGAGTTTGGTGGAACTATGGGTGTAGCTATGGATTGTGGAAAAATAGAGTGGGGAAATGCTGAAAAAACTTTCGAAATCTTAGATACTGATATTCGAAATAATACAGAAGAAGGGCAATTATATGGGAATGGTGTTAAAAATATTGGAGAGAGACTTAGTGCTAAGCGAATTCCCCAAGTAAAAGGACAAGGAATTTCGGCTTATGATAGCAGAGTCTTCAAAGGTATGGGGGTAACTTATGCAACTTCACCTATGGGGGCAGATCATACAGCTGGAGCAGCAATCGCCAATCGAGTGCCAAGTCAGCATAAAGACTATGGAGAATTAACGAAAAATGAAAATAAACTTGATTTATCTTTCGAACTTCAAATTTATACAGCAATAATGGATTCTATGGGTTGCTGTTATTTTATCGGCCCAAGTTATGAAAACATGGAAATTTTAGCGAATGCAATTAATGCTATGTATGATTTAAACTTAACAAGAGAAGATGTAATTAATATTGGTATTGATATCATAAGAACTGAGCTTGCATTTAATGAGAAAGCAGGAATTACTCAAGAGATGAATGATGTTCCAGAATTTTTCAGAAATGAACCTTCAGAACCATTAGGTTTAAAATATACTTTTGAAAAAGTAGAATTAAAAAATTTTTGGAAAAAATTAGATGAGCATAAATTTTAGTTTCTTTTCTTAAATTTTATACAAAAAATAAATTGAAAAAAAAAAATTATTTTTTTCTATAGGGCTCTTGAAACCATATCTAATGCATATCCAACTGAAAAAATTAATATCCAAAAAATAAAATCTGGTAAAAAATCCGGGAGGAGTATAGTTCTACCAGGTAGGAAGATTATATTAAAAATAATTATAATACCACCACACATCATAAATATAAGCCCTAAAAATTTTATTGCACGTTTTATTAATTGTTGTTCAATTTCCAAAATCTCCACACCTCTTTGAATGAGAAAAATATTATAGATATCTAAAGATTTAAACTTTATAAAAGAAAAGTAGTCCATTTTCTATTAAGTATTTAAAATTATTCTTATATTATATTGGGAGGTTATCTAAAGCAATTATATTTCTTAAGATTTATAGAATCTGAAAATATGTAGTTTTTTAATTTAGTTAAAATTGGATTTATTGGATAAAATTAATCAATAAAAAAGAAATTATAGTATATAATAGATATCTATCAAAATACAATTATTGGTTAGGTGTTTTTATTGAGAATTGGGGCACATATGAGTGTTTCTGGAGGTAAATATAAGGCTTTAGATGTAGGAAATGAATTAAGTTGTGAATCAATTCAAGTTTTTATTCGAAATGTACGTGGGTGGGTATCCAAACCTTTAGAACAAGAAGAGATTAATAAATTTTTAGGAAAGAGAAAAGAATTAGATAATATTTGGCCGATACTAACACATAATAGTTATTTAATCAACCTAGCTGGCACAGAGCAAGAAAAGCTGGAAAAATCTTATTCAGCGATGTTGGATGAATTAATAAAAGCAGATCAGTTGAAACTCGATTATGCAAATATTCACCCCGGAAATAAAAATGAAGATGAAGATGAGATATATGCTTTAACTCGTATTGCAAAACAATTAAATAATTTAATTGAGGACACAAAAGATTCTAAGGTCATAATTTTATTAGAAACTACAGCCGGACAAGGCAATGATCTTGGATATGAATTTAAACATATGAAATATATTATAGATAAAATCCAAAATAAAAATAGAATAGGTGTATGTTTTGATACAGCCCATTCTTTCGCATCAGGATATGATTTTAGAACAAAAAAAAGATATGAAGAGATGTGGAATGAATTCGATGATGTTATTGGTTTAAAATATTTGTTTGCTTTTCATTTAAATGATACCGATAAAGGATGTGGCTCCAGAGTTGATAGACATAATCATATTGGGCAGGGGAAAATAGGAAAAGAACCATTTAGTTTCTTAATTAATGATGAAAGATTTAAAGATATGCCAGGAATATTGGAAACCCCAAAAAGTGATAATTTAAAAGAAGATGTTATGAATTTAAAAATACTTAAATCTTTAAGGAAGAATTAAATTATTCTACATCAAACCATACGAGAGATTTATCGGAAGGTCTTGCATTATAGTTCATAACAAGCTCTTCCCCAGCAGAAATATTCTTTATTGTTTTAAATTTAATTGTATCATTTTTATAATTGTACTCATATATAACATTTGGACTATAAGAGTGATTCATAAACTGACAAATAGTCATAGCGAGAGCTATTTTATTTTCTGATTTATATTTTGGATTTTTCCATTCGAAACAATAATTGGAGATAAGAGTTTTATTAATTTGTTTATAATCTTTATTAGAAATTAAAATAACGTGCGCAACATCAATAATCTTTCCTTTTCTAATATCTTTTTTAGCAATAAGACCTTTTCCTTTATTTAAAGATATGAATTTCACTTTGGCAAGATCATTCATAGATATCACCATTAACAATAAAATATAACTTCAATATTAAATAATGCGAAATGTAACAAAAAAGGAAGTTTATTAAGAAAATAATTAAGAAAAAATTAAATTATTCTACCTCAAACCACATAGGACTTTTATCATCTATCCTCGCATTATAATTTGTAACAAGCTCTTCCCCAACTGAAATATCTTTGATAGCAATAAATTCCATTGCTTTATTTTCATAATCATAAAGATATTTTACATTGGGGTCATAAGAATGATTGATAAATTGACTTACACTGAGAGTTATGGCATTTCTAAATGCGGGCATATGCTCTGGGTCTTCCCAAATATAACAATAATTATACAAGATTGTCTTATAAATTTTCTTATAGTCTTTATTAGGAATAGGAACTACGTAAGCAACATCAATAATGCTATCTTTCTTAATTGACTTTTTAGCAAAAGCCCCTCTACCTTTTTTTTCAGAAATGTGTTTTACTTCAATATATTCATGCATAAATATCACTAAATAACTACCAAATATAATATTTATATAAATTAAAAGCTAGTAAAATTCAATATTTATGATAGATAGAAGTAATGTCCAAGTATTTATATTTACAAAAAATCCACAATTTAAAGTCTTAATATTAAAAAGAACTGTAGAGCGAGGAGGATTTTGGCAACATTTATCTGGAGGCATTGAAAAAGGGGAAGATTATAATGATACCATAAAACGAGAAGTTTATGAAGAAACTGGAATAAAAGAAATAAAAAGAATAATTGATCTAAATTATAATTTTACTTACAAAACCAATAAGAATAAGGAATTAAAAAAAATGAAAGACTTTTGTTTTGCAGTTGAAATTAACAAAGAAAAAGAAATACAGTTAAGTTATGAACATGAAGAATTTTTATGGTGTTCACAAAATGAAGTAAAGAATATATTAAAATGGAAATATAATATCATTGCTTTTAATAAATTATTAAAAATATTGAATATTAAATAGCAGTTTATTCTATTGATGCATGCCTTTTGTCAATATCTTCTTCTGTGATGTTCAATTTTACCATCAATATACCTCCTATCGAATCTAAAACCGCTAAAGCTGAAATATCAAATAAACTAGTATAAGGTGCAAGAGATTTATGAGTTAAAGCGACATCTTTACTTTTTCCTTTTATTTCAATAATATAATCAGATAGTTTACCTATTGTACTTTTAGAATTATTACTGAGAGAGATTATTTTTCCTCCAATTTTTTTTGCTTTTTTCGAGATTGCGACTGTGGAAGTAGTCTCTCCACTTCCACTTACTATAATCAATAGATCTTTACTTGTATATTGATGAGTAACTGCATCCGATACAAAACATGATTTTATACCTAAATGCATTAATCTTTGAGCAAAACATCTTCCAATAAATCCTGATCGTCCAGCACCATATACAAAAATTCTGTTCTTATTATTATAAATTTGTAAAATTAAATCAATTGTATTTAAAACATCATGACTTTTAATGGTTTCAGCATTAATTCTTATTTGACTTGCTAATTCTATCATTGTATTATAAAATCTTTCTTGATTATTTTCAGAAGTCATAATAATGATATTTTTTTTATTCTTCTTTATATTTTTCTGGATTCACACACTTTTTCCATTGCATAACTGTTTCTAATGGCCCTAATCCTATAAGGAGATCTCCCTCTTCGAAAATGAACTCTGGTTTAAAGCTATATACCCATTTATCTTCTCTTTTCAAAGCTATAATATGAAAACCTCGCTTATAGCGTTTATCTTGTAATTCATTATATGTTTTGCCTTTAAAGTATGAATCTTCAGATAATGTTTCTCTTACTACAATTTCTGAAGTTTCTCGAATAGCTTGCTGTAAAATTCCATGTGGCTCAAATCCTTTAAGAATATTTTCTGCAATATGGGCAGCAGCATCAGCTATTAATTCACAACTAAATACAATTCTCATTATTCCAGTAAGATCTCGTGGTGATTCAACCAATTTTGCTAAATCAAGAAGATCTTTTTCAAGAGCTAAATTTAAACCATCCATTAATTCCTCCATTTCTAAAACGTCTTCCGAAACTTCCTCATTACTGAAGAAGAGCGCTGCTAGTGCCAATTCTATCATAGTTTCTGAAATATCAGTTATTAAAATATAATTTCTTTGGATTTCTTCAACTTTCTCACAAATATCTGGATTACCAAGGTCGAGGATTTGTTCTTTCTCCCCTTCTCCAATTTTAAATGAAAAAGGTTCTTGATCATAACATAGTTTTTTTAAGTCTATTATAGATTGAATTTCTCCCTTAACAATTAAAATATCACCTATTAATATCGTTTCATCTCTCTCAAAAAGCCATTTTCCTTCTCTACGAATTGCGATTAAATCAACTCCATGTTTAGATCTGAAGTGTATTTCTTTCCTCACTTGTCCGATAAATTCACACCCTTTATTAACAATTATTTTGACAATAGGTTCGGGCACGTAGCTAATATCTCTAAATAATTGAGCAAAATACGAGATATCATTATTGATATATACTACTCTGGCAATATCTGATAAAGCATCAGAAATTTTATCAATAGAATATCCCATAACAACGATTGGTTCTAAACTCTTGGCTCCATCCAGTCCTCCTGGAGGTGCTTGAATAATTTGGAAATTAAGTAAGAATGTAAGTTCATGAATTCTTTGTTCCATTTTATAGGTTTCATCTGCTAGTTCTCTACTTCCAAATTTAATTGCACTATAAGCCAAATCTATCATTAAATCGATATTTTGTTTCATTTCTCTAATGATATCCTTTACAGAGAGTGGTTTGTACTTAAATTTTTTACTAGGTTTAGTCATATTGTTTTATTCACTCATTTTTCATATAAATTTGTTTTTATATAAATATTATTATAAATACAATTAAGAATAGGGGCGTAAGAAAATCAGCTAGAGATGTAACAAATGGAATTAAAAAATTATTAGGGTCTCTCCCTCGCTTAAATAGAAATATAGCCCCAAGAAATAACGCTATAAACATAATAAAAAAAATCAATAAAATCGTAATTGATATAACAAAAATCATTAATAGTGGATTTACAATTCTGATTCCTGAGATTATTCCTACTAAATAGCCTAAAAATAACAGAGAAATTAAGCTTAACACCGTAGTTATGAGTAATCCATAAAAATCTTCTTTTAATCGATCTGATATCTGAACTTTAGGCGCTAATGTTCCAATATAGAGATGTGTCGTTAATCTTGACACAAGAACCGTAGACATGTCGCCAATTAGTGAATTTAATGCAGGGATTATTAGGAGCAATATAGGAATAGCAGATAATATCTCTTCGTTTGAAGATAAAACTGAACCTGAAATGATTCCCAATAGTGAAGATAAAATTACAATAATTATTGATTCTTTGAAAATTTTCATATAATATTTCATTTAAGGCACCCCCAGCATTATTATAGTTAAAAGAAAGCAAAAAACAGTAGAAAAATCATCAACGGCGGTCATCACAGGATTTACTACATTATTTGGATTTAATCCTTTTTTGAAAGCTAAATAATTTAACCCAGTAGAACAAGGAATTGAAATAGAAAGTGTTAAAAGAATTGTAATTATTGGAATAAGAATAAAATACCCCATTGGGAGAATAGTTAATTTGAAAAAGGCTAAATTTAAGATCATCGAGAAAATACCAATAAAAAATGCAGTGATAAGTGAGAGAGTATACGTAGCAAGAGCATTTTCGAGCCATGATCTCTTAGATAATGCTCCAATAACTAAATCTCGAGAAACTCTAGCTATAAAAGGGCCACTTAAATTGCCTCTTAGAGACAAAAGGGCGGGAATCATTAATATTAAAACAAGAAAACTCGCAAAACGTATAATTAAGAGGGATAGAATGATTCCAGCTAGGATATCGCCAACGATCGAGACAATTTCTGATGGGAAGGTTTCTTTGACAATTTTGCCTTTAGAATCTTGAGACTCCATATGCCATCCTCATCAGATTCGGTTGAGTTTAATTTATCTTTTTCGAGCATTTTTTATACTAGTTTATTGTGAATTTCATTAAAAATTTATTAATAGTCTTCTTCTTATATTTTAATTAGAATCTATTATATTTAAAAATTTAGGTATACCTAATTTATTCAAATTAAAATTGAAAATCTGATTCTTTACTTCTGAATAGAATTATCTTATAAAATTTAATATATATTTATTAACAAAAAATTGACCTTTTTCTGATTTTTTTAAATTTAACAGATGATTTTCTTATGTTAAATTAAATTTTTACTTTCAATAATTAATATTTTCAAAATCTAAACATTCATAGGAATCTAAAAAACTTTTATTTTAGAAAAACAATTCATTATATTTATTTCTGTAAATTTAGAGTATTTTACAAATTTAAAGAGTAAACATTTATTGAATATGTGGAAAACAATAGCAAAAAATGAAATTCGCATCAAGACAAGTCGATTTAGAAATTATAGGCGAGTATTCTTTATTTTAGTTTTTTCAATCTCATTATACTGGGGACTTTTTATTGGACCGTTTTTCTTGGATGCAATTATTCCTGAAGTTGTTAAAGAGTATTCTTATCAATTTGAAGTACTTATTTTTCAATTAATTGAATTTACCTTTATTTCATTATTTTTGATAGCAATGATGTATCCACTCTTTGTTTTGTTTAGAAAATCTGAAGTTCTTGAGAAAGAGATTATTTTAGCGACTCCAGTTAAACCTAACGATATCTTTCTTGGAGAATTTTTAGGTAAGGCGCCGTTATATTCAATGATGATATTAATTTTAGCACCTATAATCGTTGGTATGGTAAATCCGCTTACAGATTTAACAATTGTGCAGTTCATCGTAATATATGGAAGTGTTTTTGGACTCGTATATTTTGCAAACTTGGTTGGATCAATAATAGCAAGTTGGAT
>JAHQWL010000087.1 GCA_029856155.1 Promethearchaeia archaeon | reverse complement strand
AAACTTCCTCAATGTACGACGGAAAAGCAACTATTGCTCAAGCTTTTGATTCGAATGTTGCACGTAGATATATAAGAAGTTTGTTAAATATATCAATGATTGCAAGATTATGTGAAGAAGCTCTATCGAATCACCCAGAAAATAAAGTTGAGATTTCTAACATTAAATTTGACTTAGAAAAATGGATTGAACAAAAGATCAACGAATTACTAAGTGGTGTCCAATATACCGTTATTCCAATCCAAAAACTAGTCCGAGTTCAAATTGGAAGCGCTTTTATTACTTTAAAAAACTTATCAAAAGAATGAAAATAAAATTTATTTTTGAATTATAAGAACATTAAATATCTAATTTCTTAAAGGGTAAATCTTCTTCAGATTTTCGAGAAAGTCGCTTAGGGCCATAATAAATAATTACTATAATTACATATATCCCTATTAAAATACCACCAGCTAAATAAAACATCATAGTTGGTAATAATCCAAGTTTTCCTGCAATATAAGTTCCCACGAAATTAAAACAAAAGTGGAACAATACAGCTATTACTAGACTTCCATTGGTATTATTATACCCCCATGTTATTAATATTGAGAGGACAATATTAAGGAATATAAAGATATAAAATGGTAATCTCACTTCAACCAGATATAAAGGTAAATGCCAAAAGCCCCACAAAATTCCTAAAATAACGCTTGAGGTTAATGCTGAAAATCTTGATTGTAATCTAGGTAATGCATATCCTCGCCAACCAGCTTCTTCATTTAAAGGTCCACTTATTAAAGATATAAACAAATCTAGAAGAAATAATGCTATTGTATAATTCGTAGCTGGTCCTGGTGCTTCACCTCCAAAAAGAAGATAAAATAAAGCAAATATCAAAGGAGCAATTATAAATAATAATCCTGCAAAATACCAAAAAAAACTCACCTTCCAAATTCTAAATCCCGCAAAAAGATTTTTAATCCCTTGTAATCCGTCATTTATACCTGATATAATAACAGCTGAAATTGTTGGAGTAGTTATTGCTAAAATTGCAAAAAACATGTCTACAAAATAATTATCTATAAGATTTCTAACTCCGATTTGGATAATTACAGTTATTATCATCAAAGCAAAACTTAGAATAAAGAAAATGATTAGGTTTTTCTTATTATTTGAGTAGTTTATGTTGAGTTTCGGTCTTTCATTTATTATGTTTTTATTTTCACTTATCATAATAAATCAATTTTAAGATAATTTTATAATACTGACAAAATTGATCAAATATATTAATAATTATTAGACCAATATTTAACAAAGCACTTAATAAGTTGCTAAATATTATCATGGATGTAAATGCGAGAAATTTTAATTGGATTTGATCACTCCCATAATAATAAATTAACTATTGAAAATACTACTTTTACAGATTTTATCCAATATTTATTTGATTCCGGATTTAAACTAGGAAAAATAGAAGCAGGAATTACTGTTGAAAAATTAAATAAATATGATCTTTTTATAGTTGGCGTCCCAAATTTAGGGCCTAATTTAGATCCAGATGAAATAATTGATTTAGTGAAGTATGTTGAAAATGGTGGAAGTCTTCTTGTAATTAATGATGGTGGTGGTGATTATGAAAACAAAAACAATCTTTCTGAATTGACTAAACATTTTGGAATAATATTTAATTCTGACCGATTGTTTGATAATAAAAATTTCTCAGAAAAAAATTCACATCCTATAATATTAGATTTTAAAAGTCATTTTATTACGAGAGATATTTCTAAAATAATTCATTCAAATGGCTGTACTTTGGTAATTGACAAATCTATTGAAAATAACGAAATTGATATAAGCAGTATTGCAGTTTCATCTGAAAATACTTCATGGCACAGAATCTTTAATGGAGAGGAATGGCAAGAAAAATCAGAACAACACCTTCCAGTCATTGGAGCTACACATTATGGTTTAGGGAAAGTAATTACAATAGGCAATTTATCAATCTTTTCTAGTTTAAACAAATCATATGGTATAACTGCTGCTGATAATTTTAAATTAATTAGTAATATGATCTCTTGGCTATTGAATAAAGCTGGAAACGAAGAAGAACAACAAATAAAGCCTGTTTTTACAACCGTTGCTATAAATCAAGATTTGTTTTACTGGATTAAAGATATGATACATAAAGGAAAATGGAAAAAACTTGATGATGTAATTAATTTTGCTTTAAAAGTTACTAAAATCAGATTGAAGGAAACAGAGAAAGATGATAAAATCGAATAAAGCAGAATTAGTAATTGGTCTTATCGGTGATACTCATATACATTCTCGAGAAGGAGATACCCTACAAAATGTAATAGATGATTTCAAAGAAAAAAATGTTGACTATATTTTTCATGTAGGAGATTTTACACGCTATAAAGTCTATAAAGAACTTCAAGATATATTTGGAAACGAAAAAGTTATTGGAATTGTTGGGAATATGGATGACTCAAAAATAGCGAAAGAGTTGCCTAAAAAAAGAGAATTAGATATATTTGGACATAAAATTTTTATAACCCATGGTGAGGGTGGACCAGACAATATTATTGAACGTTTAAACAGAAGATTTGACTTATCTGAATATGATATCATCATTTTTGGTCATGTCCACCGTCCTTTTAATGAAAAATGGAGAGATGGAAAATTATACATTAGTCCAGGCACACCAACCGACAAAAAATTTACTGATATTAATTCGTATGGGTATTTAAAAATATCTAAGGAAAAAGTTGAGCCCACAATTATTTATTTATAACAAAAAATTGTTGTATAGAATGAATGCGAAGAGAAAGTTTCTTGAAATGGGACTTAATAATATTCAGCCTAGTCAATTATTTATAAGCAAACAGAAACTTGCCACAGTAAAGGAAAAGTTTAATCCTAACGATATAGCAACGTTGAAACCAATACCCATTAAGAAAATTAAAAATAATATTTTTTATACTGATGGTCATACAAGGGCATTTGCAGCTTATCAAGAAGGTCTTACAAAAATACCTATAATTTGGGAGGACGAGGAATTAGATTGGGAAATGTATGAAATTTGTATAAATTGGTGTAAAGAAGCAGGTATATTTTCTATTGCTGATCTAAGTACAAGAATTATTGATCAAAAAAAGTATGAAATTCTATGGTATAAGCGGTGTGATGATCTACATAAAAAATTAGAGATAAATCGAAGACAAAAGGTAAATTATAATCTTGAAATCTAATTGGGTATGAAAAAATTCAAATCTTATTGTTTTATTTCCACTAATTATGCAAATAACTCATACTCCTAATAATTACTAGATCCGAATGTAATTAAAAATATTAAGAACCAAAATAATACTTCATTATATCAGGAATCAAAACATTAAAACTCCAATAATTGAATTCTAAATTCAATCCAAATTAGGTGAAATAAATTAAAGAAAGTGATAGTTATATTTGGGGAATTCCATTAATAATGGGCATAATCACGCTTATATCCGTTTTTACTCCAGCAATTTATTTTGATGAAATAGCAATTACTGAATATTATTGGATGTGGGGATTATATTATAACTATATTTTAGGTTATGGTAGTAATACTTTATTGATACCTTTGGAACAGCCGTCGAAATATATGATACCAATATTCCTGTCTGGTATTTTCAGTGCATTAATAATTTTTTTATGCTCTTTAGCTTTAATAGCTTCTGCAAATAAAGTAAGACTTGGTAAAAAAGATCCAAAAGATGTTAGTAATAGTTGGATTGGATTAGGAATTGTCTTAATTTTTTCCTCAATAAGTTATATCATCGCAACCGGTATTACTATGAACAACTATGTAGAATATGTTTTCTCTCAATTACCTTATTATTATACAGTACCAGATATATGGGATGTATACAATCCCGGATTTGGAATTTTTGGACCTTTTATTGGAGCTGCATCCTCAATTATTATAGGGATTGCTAGTAAGAAGATTAAACCAAGAGAAGTAGTTCAAAAAGTTGAAGAAAGTAAACTTCCTATAATATATCCTCAAACTGATGAGATAAGTAATAATTTTCACTATTGTCCCGAATGTGGTCAAAAAGTTTTATATAAAGAAGGTAAATTTTGCAGATATTGTGGATTTGAATTCAAATTTTAAGTATTTACTAACGAACAATAATAATTTAGTATTTATTTTTATTGAATCCAAAAATTATTTAAAATTAGAAAAAAATTAACTTAAGCTGCTTCCATCGATTTTCCTGAAAGCTTCTTGTAATGGTTGAGTACTGCTTGCCGAGCCGCGTATACAAAAGCTCTCTTAACATTTATTCCTTGGATAGCTATTGTTTCGTAAACAAGTACATGATTTAGTTTCGCAGTGTCGAGAGCTTGACGTATTTTAGCTATTTCTACAATATCCTCTAGATCTCGTTTATTTGCGAGTACAACAGTGGGTACTTCAGGAGGATCAAAGGCTGCAAGTGGTATTAGTTTATCACCATAAAATCGGAGTAACTCCTTTAAACTCCAAATGTTTTCACCCCATTGATCGATTAAAGAATCCCATGTAAAAATTACTGCATCTGTACCCTTTAGGACTGTTTGACGTTGAAATTTATGACGACGTTGACCTGCTACTGTATATACTTGAAATACGACATTTGAAACCCGTGCTACAACTCGATCAAAAAATAACGTTCTACCCGTTGGATCTTGTATTTGTTGCATATCTCCTGTTGCTAGACCCTCCTTTTTATAAACCCAGTCGAGAGCTGTTGTTTTTCCTCCAAGCGAAGGGCCGTAAAAACAAATTTTAAATACAAGGGTCCCATCTCCCCGACGACTTGGCATTTATTTCAATCCTCGCTATTAATTAATCAAAAATTTTAAATTAAATCTTATTAAATCTATAAAACTCTTGTAATATAAAAATTTGCAAAAGAAAAGGTTTGCTATTATTAAGTATTGAAAGTATTCTTTTTATATGTATTTACTTCTAATATTCAAATATCATATCTTCCTGCTCAAAAATTAATGTGAATTAGTATTTGGAATTAAGAGTCTTGATTTTATATTTCTCTTCTTTTTCTATTTGAGAATATTAAAAAGCAAGTTTTTTCATGATATAATAAGTAAATTGAGATCTGTAAAGGAACCTTAAGAAGAGGATATTAAAGATGAATTCTTAGTTGAATTAGAAAATTGGAAAGAAAAATTTGTGTAAATTATAAGTCTCAATAAAAAGGATTATGATAATTCTTCTTCTCTTTTTTATATAATGTTCTTAATTTGATTTCTTTATCAATTAATCCCTCTATATTACATAAGTATTCATACTCATCTTTTAAACACAGAGTTATAGCAACTCCTTTTTTACTCATTCTTGAAGTACGCCCTATGCGATGAACATAATTATCGGGAAACTTTGGTACATCGTAATTAAAAACATGCGATATATTATCGATATCGAGACCTCTAGCTGCTACATCAGTGGCAATAAGTAAATTAATCTTATGTGTTCTAAATTCATCTAATATTTTTTCTCTCTGAAATTGTGATAAATCTCCTGAAATTATGCCTACTCTGAAATTTGTGCCTTTATATGATTTCAATCTCTTTTCTAACCACGCTGCAGTTTTCTTTGTATTTACAAATACTAACGCATGGTTTGGTCTTTCAATCTTTAAAACTTGAGTAAACGTTTTGAATTTCTCTTCAAATCTTTCAACTAAATAATAGACTTGAGTTGTATTTCCAACAGTTAAACTGTCTCGACTTAAATTTAAAAATTCAAATTTATTCTTAGTATATTTTTGGACTAATTTCCTCATATCAGAATCTAAAGTTGCTGAAAAAAGCATAAACTGATATTCTGTTCGAATATTACCTAGAATATATTTCACATCTGGAGCAAAACCCATATCCCAAAGGCGATCTCCTTCATCTAAAATTACAAATCGAATGTTTTTGAATGAGAGTTCCCTTCTTTTATAAAGATCGATAATTCTGCCAGGAGTTCCTACAATAATATTAACACCATTCTTCAATTTGGCGATTTGATTATTTATAGAAACACCCCCATATATAGTCATCGATTTCACTCTCGGATTCTTTAAATCCTTAATAACACTATGTATTTGCTTAGCAAGCTCTCTTGTTGGAACTAAAATTAATGCTTCATTATTTACGAACTTTAATTGTTCAACAATCGGGAGAATGAAAGCGAGTGTTTTACCACTCCCAGTTCGAGATTGTGCCATTAAATGGTTTCCGTCTAAAACAAGTGGAATTGCTTTTTTCTGGACAGCTGTAGGTTTAAAAATATTTAATTTTTTTAAAGCGCTATTATTTTTTTCACTAATACCTAATTCTATAAAACTCAATTTTGTCTTTCACTACTACGTTAACTTTTTCACACATTATCATATTAGATAAATTAATTAGGAAAGATAAAGTTATGTAAAAAAATAACTACAATTTTATTTTAGAAAAACTTGTTCAGTTAATTTCTGAATTTTCATTAATTTTTGATTTAAGATTAACCTTACTTTCTCAGAAGTTATGTTTGGATTGTTCATGACTAAATCATACACTAATAACTCATATTTCTTACCTGTTCGTGCTAATTTCTCATGCACAGGATGATTTTTATCATAAATGGGAATTGGAAACATGAATGGTCTTTTATGAATATGTCTCGAACTTTTTATTAATTTTATATTTTTTGATAAATTTGGATCATTCAGTATTGCTGATAAGTAATATGCTTCATTTTCTGAAGTAGTGGAATAATAATAATTTTCAGATCCAATAATAACTTTTTGTTTATCATTATCTATAACAGCAGCTTTCAAATTAGAACCACTAGCGTTATAAACAACAATGTAAGTTTTGTTGTTTATCTGTTTCTTAAGTTTGTTCCAATAATTTAAGTTTGCAAACAATGTATTAATAGTACTAGTTCGCTTCTTGTTTTGCTTATATATTTTATTCATTTCTTCATAAAATTTCAGGGCTTTAGGGTAATTCTGTAGAAACTCTAAATCTAAATCAAATTGTTCATTAATGGGAAGGAATACATTTCTCTTGCGTTTTATGAAGAATGGAACAAGATCCATATTTAAAAACGTCTTAAATTGAAATCTTTGTTCAATTTCTTTTTCTTTAAATTGAAATTTCCATTGTGTTTTTGCACGTGATAAAACGTCTGAATCAGATGATATTATTAAGTTGCCGTTTGTTTTCTGCTTTTTAGTAAAAAATGTTAACGTTCTTGGTACTAATGTAGCACCTTGAAAAAATATATCTTTATAAGGACTATTTTCTAATTTATTAAAGGATTCTAACTCTTCACTAGGCAATAACAGTTTAGCACCATCGTTTTCGATTTTTAAACTCGAATAAAATTTTTCTTCTCGTAATTCTAAGCTATCATTAAATAATTTTGTTTTTATTGGATATCTATCATCAATTAAAATATTATTGTTTTTTCCTATAAACTCCGCTTTCAAGCATATATGATTTACATTAAAAAAGTAATGTTTCGGAAAATCCCAAATTTCTAAATTTCTGTTAAAGATAGAAAAAGCTCTAAATTTATAGCAATGATCTCCGTTAATTACACTTCTTGGCATTACAAAAAATACTTTCGCTTTTATTTTTAAAAAGTTTGAAGGAATTGCATAAAAAAAGATTGCAGCTAATTCGATATGCGTAATATATTGACTGGGTGGTTTTATTCCTAAATTTTCTGATAAATCTCGAATTTTAATTTGATATTCCTTTGATTGTAGATCCTTATAAGTCAACCAAGGTGGATTTCCAATTACTAAATCGAATGAATTCCTCATATTTTTAATATTAATATCAGTTTCCTTATCATTTGACTCAGGAAACAAAGAATCAATAAGAAAAATATTAAGTTCTGGGATTTTAAAATTTTTTGTAGTAAAATGTTCAAAGATCAATAAAAGAATATTTGTTTTTGTTGTCATAATAGCCAAAGGATTAATGTCAAAACCATATACCTTTGAGAGTGCTTTAAATTTTAAAGCTACTGATTCCGAAGAACCTAGAATTTTAAGTAAGATGTTGATTAAAAAACTTCCCGAACCACATGAGGGGTCTAAGATTTTTGAACCAACTATATATACTTCATCAATCATTTTCTGAACTAGTTTTGAAGGAGTATAGAATTCCCCAATCTTATGTCTAGTATCGGGAAGAAATATTTCTTGATAGATATCACTGAAAATGTCTTGTTTTGCATATTTTGAGCATTTAATTACATTATATACTTTTGTAAATAACTTTTTGTTAAAATTCGTCCAAAATAAATAATAATATTCGAATAACCTTAATTTCTTTAGATTATTTGTGAGATACATCTCATAGACTTCGTCTAATTCGAGATTTTTACTAGAGCATAATTTAGAAATAAATAAAATTTTTAAAATTAGAGAAAAATAAGTATGCTTCAAAAAAAGGTTTGAACTAATTTCATATCCATAAATTTTTGAGAAGATTTCTCTCCACTGTTTAAAGCTTTGGTCAAAGGATATTTGATTTTTA
This sequence comes from Promethearchaeia archaeon, assembly GCA_029856155.1. Taxonomy (GTDB): domain Archaea; phylum Asgardarchaeota; class Lokiarchaeia; order Sigyniarchaeales; family SOKP01; genus Loki-b32. The sequence goes on along the minus strand of JAHQWL010000087.1, from coordinate 8,147 downwards.
GATTGTTTTTTTAGAAAAACTATAGATTGCTGATAAATTTCAGAGCTCTTCCCTAATTTTTCAGAAATAATTTGAGAGCTTATTAATTGTTTATTTTCTGCCATTTTTTATCTCTCTATATTCCCACTATATTACTTCCCTTAATAACCTAATTAGCTTAGAATTTTCATTCAAGAAGGAAAGAACTAAAATGTTTTGTGATAAAATAATAACTTTATAGCTTCAGAATTTTTAAAATAATTAATTTGTCAATAATCCTATCATCTCATAAACGTCGGCAACATTAATGAAAATATCTCTGCAATAAATCTTAATTTTGATTTTTCCTGAATTTTTGTAACTATTAAAATTGATTTTGATAATTCTTCTCTATCCAAAGATCCTCCCGAATAAATTGCTTGTTCCGTATTAAAAACTAATAGAAATTTTACATTAGGATTATTTATAATACTTATCCCTTGAATATTTTTTAAATCATCATAAATCGAAATAAAACTTTCTGGGATAATACTTCTATCATTAGTGATTAGAAGAACTGGAATCCCTCGGTCAACTGTTCTTTTGAGTTCTTTAGCATAAAAACTGTCAATGTGAGGAGCTACCACATTCAATTGGTCTGTAGTTGAATTTATTAAATTTATCAAAGAATCATTAAGCACATTTTTCTTTTCTCCCCCACTAGATTCTATTTCTACCATTCCTACTAATGATAATATCTTATTTTCTAAATTAGAGATTTGTTCTTTCAAGCGTTTGTTTTCTACACGTAATTCTATTAGACGATCCGAAATTATAAACACCAACTCTTTTTTAGTATCATTAATGATTAATTTAAATTACACTTATATTAATATTTTATATTTATTGGTTTTTCCGAATGGAAAAATTTAATTCAAGACCAGATCTTTTTCCACGGCTTTCCAAAAAGTAAATAGCTTGAAATGGCTAAACTACTTCGTAAGTCTATATGTGTAGTACTAATTTCCGAAGTTGAATCTTTAACTTGTTCTTCAATAAGTTTTTCCATCTTACTTGCTATAGATTGCTGACGTGCCTTCAGAAGCGAAACCCCTTGACTATTTTTAGTGAAGAAGTTTATAAAGAAATTTGAAATAATTAGCTTTGTTTCATCATTAAAAATTGGATAATTTTTTGAAACGATACCAGTAATTTTATTATAATCAAATTGAGCCACAATTTCACCAAAATTCCTGAGAGTATTTCTTAGCCTCTTCCCTTCGATATCATACACTTGAGAATTAAAAAATATAAACGGTTGGTTCTTCGATCCATTCTTATCTAAAATCTTATTAATTTCATTAAATGTGATTATATTATTATCATTTGTAAGGAAAAAACTGTTCTTAGGGCACCATTTGGAGTAAAAAATATTTCCTACGAATACAATAATGTGGTATATATTTTTAGATAAATGTGATAAAATATTTTCTTGTGTGGAATTGGATCCTATTAATGTGGTCATTTGTTTTACTTCCCCCCTATTATTAAAGAAATTAACGAGATAATTTAATTCATCTGCACCAGCTTGAAAAGGGAAAATTAGTTCTTTCTGTTTTGTTTTTTCATTCCATTTTAAAGGAGTATTAGAGTTAATCGATTCAATAACTAATATATTGTACTTCTTACTAGATAGTCCCTCCGAAGAATCCTCAGGATAATATTCTTCAAAAACGACACCACCAAGTGGGGGTTCACCCCCCACACTATAACCACCGGAATATTTCAATAAGAAAAAATTATTATCGTATATGAGATCAAAAGGAATAGTCATGTTGTTTAAGATAAAATATATTTGAGGTATTAGATTCAAGCTTTCGATCTTAAACGATTTAAAGAAATCTCGAATTAATTTTGGTAGAAATATGTATAATAATTCACCAAATTCTTTCAGATTGAAAAGATATTTCCGATCTTCAGATTCATAGAAAAGTTCATTATATATTTCAATTAGTTGACTATCATTCCAATATTCATTAGAAATAAATCCTTCAATTATCTTGTCGTCAACAGAAATCATTCTATAAGAAATCATTCCTATAGAATCGATTCTCAATATTATCTGTTTAATACTAAAGTCTTCATGAACTGAAGGTAGAGTTTCATTATGATCAATAAATAAGTAACTTTTTTTTTTTAATGGTTCAACCTCATTATATAATGCTACGAGATCTGTTAAACATTTATTAAATTCTTTATCTAAATAGGGAATTATTTTTTCTGCGAGGGTAAAATTTTTTTCTTCAAATAAAGCTCGATAGAACATCATTCTCCAAAAATCCCGCTGTTCTAAAGAAAAAAACATCGATTTAAATTGCCATAATATATTGCATGTATAAAAATAATGGAAAATTTGAGCATTAGTTTTGGGTAATTTTAGATGGGTGTTTAATTTTTCTAAGGATTGGAGGAGATACTTTTTTTCCTTCATATCTACAAATTTCTTACAGGCTTCCACCCATAATTCAATCAAACTATTATCATAAGATAAATCAGATTTATACATGAACAAATCTTCTAAGAAATCGTAAATCTCGAATGCAATTTCAAAACGATTTCTGTTTATTGAAAAATCAATGAATTTTCGTATATATGTGACTGCATCACCATATGATTGGTATTCTTGTATTTTAGAGAAAATAACACGAATAAAAATAATAATCCAAGAATATTCCCCAATATCATTTAAATAATAAATAAGCTCTTCAAGATCAACTAAAATCGTGTTAAAACTTCTTTCATTAATAGCAATTCTGCTTATATTACTAAATTCGTTTTTTAAATAACCAGGAAGTCGATTTACTAATATTGTGTTGATAGATCTTACAAACTCAGCGGAATCATCCATTAATTTGTACTTTAAAGAAACACTCTCTAATAAGATATAGAGAAATAACGATCGTTTGCTCGGTTCCAAATTAAAGAGAGTTTTCCCCAATCTTTCCATACTTAAATTGAAATATTCTGATGGTGCAACGGATTTTCTTAAAAAGATTTGTAATATTTGTAATTCAAATAGTTTTTGGTAATCCCCTCTCTCATGTAGCTTTACTGAAAAGGAATTTATAAATTTAGTTATCCCTTTTTGCGATAATTCTTCCTTTTTAATGAATTCTTGAAGTAGATTTATACAAAAATTGTTAAATAAATAGAAGTCATCTAATTTTGATAAAAATGAAAAAAACCTGTTGTAAGCATCAATATATCGGATTAAATTGATTTCAACCTTTCCTTCTTCACCTTTCCTTCTCAATGAATTTAGATAAATAAACCAAGAATTGGAAATAATCATAATTAATTGGTGCTTCTTCTGGGCATCTAACCACTCATTCTTTTCAATTTCATAACTCAAATTTTCAAGTAATTTAGATGCCCATTTATGATTTGCAGCATATAGCAATTTCCGAGCAGTTATAATTTTATTTTGAAAATTTGTTAAAAATTGTTGTTTTAAATCAATGCTAACGGACATGAGAATTCGCACCTTATTGTTCTTTATTTTAATTTTGATTTAAGTTTTCCTTTTCTCGATCTTGTTCAGAAGACTGATGGCTGGGATTCTGAATCCATTCTTGTTTTTGTTTTAATTTTCCCTGTGCATATAATACTGAAGATCCGATCCAACCAATATTTTCTCTTCCAGAAACAGCAATCACATTAATTTTATCCCGTATTCTCTCTGAAAAATATTTTGATATTTCAAATTTCAACCTTTGATCTAATCCCGGAATTAAACTGCTACCCCCAACGATGATGATATTCGGTAATAAGTCTTCCCAGTTTTCACGATCCCAAAACCTAATCACTTTTGATACGGCCTCCGGTAATCCCATATAATCAATATGAATTAGCGAAGGATCAAACATTGGTTCAACAAATAAGAATCTTTCTGAATTAATATCTAAAGAGGTTCCGTCTGGTAAATCAATAGTTCTGTTATATTTAGTAAAACCATCTTTAATTCTTTTTACTTCTCCATCTGGATCTAAAATGCATAAGGATAGTTTATTTTTGATTTCCTGTGCTATTATTTTATCAAGATAAACCAATTCTCCAGAACTTTTTTTCATTAAAATCAAATTCAAAAGATGCCTTGTTAATTCCTTACCAGAAATCGGATAAATATCTCTAGCCATTACATTTGAAAATCCATGTAAAAAGGATGTGATGTTTGTGTTGACTTCACCCATATTTATAACTACGCCACTAGTTTTTTGTAATGTAGCTAAAACTCCTTGATTTTCAGATAAAAATAATAGAGACGGAAAATCAAAAACATTAAAAAAGATATCCTGCAATTTAGTTTTTTCCAATTCGGACATATAAAAAGGTGTTATTATAATAATCGGTTGTTTAAAGTGATGTTCCTCAGCGATCTCTAATTGTTTATAATGATGATAGAAGTATTTCATGAAAATATTGAGATTACCCTCTTTTTTAAATTCATGAATTTTGAGTATATTCGAGTACTTTAAAGCTTCATGTCCAAATAAATGGCTTTCAGCTTCTTTTTCTGTAATAAAGATATCATCAAGACCATCAATTGCATCTGAAGTAAATATATAATCCGAATTATTAACATAAATACTTGGAGCAATGATATCTGGGAAATCATCTCCCGCCCACCCTAATCGAAAATTTTGACTTCCATTATCAATAATAAGTGGACGTACCTGACTTTTTTCTTCAGATGACATTTTGAAATATATCTTTATTTTAACTTTTCAATGTTAAGAATTTCCTTACTATGGTAGATATTTTAAGTCATGGATAAATTCATCTGTAACCCGTTTTAATTGATATTCCTTAACCTGTAATTCAAGTAACCCTAATACACGCTTAAATTCGCCTGACATTGACTCAATATCAACTTCGGCAACTTTCTCAATTTCGTCTCGCTTAACTTTAAATTGCTCCAAATCCGCTTCTATCTTTTTAAATATATTTGAAATACTGTTTGTTAAGTCATCCGTATTCTTCTTAGTAATTTTCCTCATTTTCCTCAAGATACCAAGTATACTAGAAATTGACATCTCCCATCTATCATAACTCTCACTATAACTTGTTAGTAAACCTTCGAAAAACTCTGTTAATTTTAGATAAATACTCTCCTTTTTAATAAATGAAGGTTCTTTTTTAGTAGAAGGAATGGGTACTGATTCTTCTTTGGGTGGCGGTACTTCTTCTTTCTTGGTTAGAGTTTTAGCTGCTGATTCAGGTAAAGATTGAGGTGATGGTGGCGTAGCAGCTTTAATTTGACTTTTCTGCTCTAATACTTCTGGTCTTTCCTTCTCTCGGGCTCTTTGAGCTAACGGAATATCCTCCATTACATACGCTTCAGCTATTTTACCTCGTGATTCATGTGTTAATTGAGGTGTGATTTTTACGTCATTTTCCTTTTTTGGATGAATAAATCCCTGTCCTTCCGAAACTCCCTTCAATAAAGTCTGTAATGTTGTTTCCGTGGTCTTTGCGGAATGTAGTGCCGAATCTAGTGAATATTCGGGTATCTGATCGTTATCCTCTTTTATCTCTTGAATCTTTTTTTTCTTTTCTTTCTTTTTCTTTTTCGCCACTAAAAATACCTTCTTTATATTTTATTCAGTAGTATATTATATCTTAAATGCTAATCTAAAGGAGTAAATTCCACTTCTAAAGCCTCTCCGTTTTCTTTTAAAATATTTTTTAACCGATCGATATTATTAGGACTCTCAGATATTGCCGTCCAAACAGCTGTTTTATCCTTCTCAACAATTACTGCTTCACTATACACTAGACCAATGCCTTCCTCGGCAATTATATCGAGTAATTTTGCTAATGCCCCTGGAATATCTTTCATTACTACTTTTAACTTAACGAGATTGCTTTCATCTCTTAGTCCAATAGGAGTTATCCGTATCTCTTTTGTTTCTGAATCGCTCACTAACATTAATTGTGAATTTGTTGTAATTCCTAAATTCTTTCTAGTAACCAAAGGCAATACTATGCGTCCTCGATTATCGATTGTAATAATCTTTACGTCTTTGATAATCAATCGCCTCAGTTATCAATTATTACAATTTTTTCAACTTTCATATTTTTTACTATTGTTTTACTGCTATAAATTTCTAACTATAATTCATGAATAAAAATTTCTTATAATTATTATCAAAATTATTATTAATAACTTTAATGTAATCCTAAGCAACTAAAATTCATTTATTTCCCTAATTCATAGAAATTGTTTTATTCTATTGTTAATGAATCACTTAAAAAATACTAAAAAAATAGATAAAATAGGTGGTTAATAGTTAAGAATTTCTTATTCTTTGTGAGCTTTCATTTTAACTGTCAAATCTCTGGCACGTTTGGAATACCAGATCAATAATTCTCCAGCATCTTCAGGTTTGAAATATTCTCCACCACATAAAGATGCTGCACGTGACATCAACGCATCATCAGGGTTACCTAAACCTACAATATAAGCTACAACGTTTGAATTATCTGCCAATTTTTTAATTTCATTGAAGAAAGCATCGCCATCTGTAGGGACACCATCCGTCAAAATTACTATCATCGTTGGTTGGTCTGGATTCATCTTTTGGAATTCATTCAAAACTTTATGAGCTTGTACCATTGCAGAACCCATATTTGTTGCTTGACCGTAAGAATTTCCTATTCGATCAACAATCATCCGAGCAGCATCTTCGAGAACACCTTTTTTACCACTTGCAGAATCCATATAGAAACTATTAGAGAACGGAAGAATCTGGGCTTCATCTGCAAAGCGAATAACAGAAACCTTTTCACCAAATCCTCTCCCCACTTTCTCACTCAAGAAGAGGACTGCTGCAAAAGCTGCTGAGATTCTACGTGGTATATTTATTCCATCTTTAAAATGTTTTAAAAACTCCTGAATCTCTCGAGACTCCATAGCCGCTTTTATTCCCTCAATAGCAGGAGCAATATTGGTTACGAATACGTCTCTTGCCATCATTGAACGGCTTATATCAATTATCAAAATAGCGTTAAAGGGGATTAAACCAACAGGACTTAAAGATAAAGTTGTATTCTGGGTAACCCTTGCAAAAATATCACCAGTTAAATCAGGAACAGTATTAAGAATTGAACAGGCAATATTTACAGCAGACCACCTCAGTTTAATACCCTTAAAGATGATATAATTAGATATCCATCCTTTCATAGAATCTACATTTTCTCGAGCAGTACTTATTATTTCCCACATATTTTCTCCCGAAATAGGTGAAACTCCTAATGAAATACTCTGTAAGGGAATAATAGTTCTTTGATTTTTGGAAACTTTTACTTCGAAACTCCCTATACCCGATGCCTCAAGAATTTCAGCATCAATAATGATAGCGTTTTCTGGTACAGATTCTAAAACTTCTACTTTTCCCGCACCCATTGCTCCTGTAAGCTCATCTTCAAATGCTAAAATATCGTCCATTTGAATTGATAAAGTATGTTGAGTTCTAGGGCCAATTAAAGCGTATCCCATTAGATTGGGTTGAGACTGAACTTCTAACATTAATTCTGAAGCTCTTTGTATAGGGGGTTCAGTAGAATACACCACAATTTGGTCTGCTTGAATGTTTGTATCTTCATAAGTATCCATACTCATTTTGATTTCATTCATGCTAATATTTGCTGCATCTATCCTTGCTGATCCCATCGATCTTGTTAAAGGATCTTCCCAACCAATTAACATCCCCTGACCAAGACCTAATTGTTGAAGAATACCAGAACTCAATTGTACCCGACCCCCTTCTAAGCTGTTATCTAACATAGGCGTAAGGATTATACCATTTTTCTGACTTTGTAACATATTAATATCAATTCTATTTGGAAATGGTTCCACTGGTGCGCCAGGTTCAATCATTGGCTGTCTTAAGCCAGCTTGGGGTATTTCCATAGGAGGAGGAGGGCGAGATGGTAAAGGTGATAATGAAGGTTGGGGTGTTGGTCCAGGTTGAGGTGCAGGCGTAGGTATAGGTTGAGATATAGGTGCTGGAGGGGGTGTAGGTAGAGGTGATAATGAAGATTGAGGTGCTGGTGTTGGTTGGGATGCTGGTATAGGTTGGGGTGTTGGTGTCGGTTGAGGTGCTGGAACGGGTTGGATAGGTGGGACT
>JAHQWL010000085.1 GCA_029856155.1 Promethearchaeia archaeon | reverse complement strand
ATTAGGCGTCATGGGTATCGAGGTTCACAAGCAGTATGATGTCTTTGATTGGGTCATGTACAAACTTAACGCCAGCAAACGAAGAAGACGGCTTGAACATAGTGCAAGAAAGTATATTCCAATGGATATTGGTGGAGAAGCAGTATGGAACATGGGAAGTTATCTTGAGTCTCAAGAAAAAGGTTTTGATGGTTTTGTCCATATATTCCCATTTACTTGCATGCCTGAAATATCCCTCATGGGAATGTTAGAAGCTGAGAAAAACATGGACAAGTTTTACATGCCCCAAATTCATTTTAGTCTTGATGGAAGTTCTGGTTTTGAAGGACTTAGAACAAGAATCGAAGCATTTCATGATTTAATGGTTGGCAACAAGAAAACTAATCCTTTGTTTAGAGATGTCAAGTATGTGGTCCCGGATGAAATAAAAAATATATATTTTAAGCCGAAATCCAATTTTGAATATTTCGTGTCTAGTATTGAAAAACCAATGTCAATTGTTTTAACAATGCTGAATCCAACAAAGAAATTAGATGTAGGATTCACCGTTAAGAATGGACTCGAGTTTTTTTCAAGAAATTCGTTTTTTGGTATCGGATCTCTTTTTAAGCTTTGAAAGGCTATTTTGTTATGAAAGTTTCTTTTCCAAATATGGGCAATTCGTGGCCGGCGTTCAAGACTTTCTTCGAGTGTATTCTTAACTTTCTTCGAAAATATTAAATTTCGAAGTGAATGTAAAGGAATTTCCAATAGCCACTTCCGCAATCGAGCTTGGAAATGAATTAGGGAGAACTCAAAATCAGTCTTTAAATGCATATAGAGAGGCTCAAAAGTATTTTGATGAATATCATAAATTTTTACGAGATGGAGCTCCCGTCAATCATGCATTACGATTAGTGGAAAGAAATCGTCCTTTTACCTTACCTAAAAAAAAACACAAGGGTGATATTAAGTTTTTGCTCTTAGGGCACGCCTATAATATTTTCGATACCTTTATTAATTTAGATTTCCAGAAAAAACTACAAGATCAAGGGGTTGAAGTTTTAACCATCGAAAATTTACCAGAATCATTATTTAAAGAACCAGTGATAATAAATAAACGCCTTAGAAATTATTGGAGACATGAAGAGGAAATCATGCAATCGATTAGATATTTTCTCACTAAGGGTCGTGACGAGATTGATGGAGTTATTTTCCTTATAAGTTTTGCTTGTGGTCCAGATAGCCTCATTTCTGAATTAATTATGCGAGATATGATGGTTGTGGGGCTCCCTTTTCTTGAGATAACAATGGATGAACATAGTGGAGAAGCAGGTCTTTTAACAAGAGTGGAAAGCTTTGTTGAGATGGTCAGGAGAAAGAAAAAAAAATTAGAAATGGATTCTAAAAAAAAACTTAATTGTTGATCTACACTCACCCGACAAAATCAATGTGGGTGCGTCTTCACGCTAGAAAGATTTATCTTCGTTAAATCCTTATTATTATTAATGCCAGCAAAACCTTCCGACATTCAAAAAAGCACGATTTACACGTATTGGGAATCTCAGGATGGATTTATTTGTCCCTTGTGTTCTTCGCCGCTCAAACATGAATTTAATAACGGAGGAAGGAGAATCGTAACATTAAAAGGTAGTTTATGGGTCGTAACGAATTATTACAGCTGTACTAACTCCGAATGTGAGATGCAGGAAGCCTTTCCTGCAGCTTGTCATTCTGCCATGCTTAGGAAGCGATTTTCGTTAGAGGTATGGGCTAAAATTATTCAACACCATTTCAAGTATCATCTTAATTATTCGACTATAGTAGGGCTGATGTGGGACGATTGGGAAGTCTCGATTTCTAGAAGCACGGTAGCAAGCATTTGTCAGTTCTTTGAGATGGCCGGCAAGCAATACACGGATGAGAAAGTATTGGAAAAAATTAGTTTGAACGGTAGGATCGTGCTTTCGCTCGATGGAGCCCAACCAGTCAAGAAAGAACCTTCACTTTGGGTGTTTTCAGATCGTCTCACGGGGAACGTCCTTCTTGCTAAAAACTTGGATAGCGCTTCAGCAAACGTGTTAGAAAAGCTTTTTGAAGAAATTGAAAGCCTCTATGGGGTTCCTATCGTCGCAGTAATATCGGATAAGCAAAAAAACATCGTAAATGCCGTTAAACATTTTAATCCTGACATTCCTCACGCCTATTGTCAATATCACTTCTTAAACCACGTGGTAGAACCGATTGCTGCGAAGGATTCTTTCTTGAAGAAAATGCTTCGAAAGGCCGTAGCTAAACTTTCCATTGTCCAAAATAGAACGCAAGCCGAGACAAATCCCTTATACTGGCTATTTGAGCCGATCAGTGAAGAGTTACGGTGTGCAACAGCCACAAGAGGTGATCGATTTAACGTGTTTCCGGGACTTGAAGCCTACAAGAATTTAGAACACGTGCTAACTCAATTAGAACGCTTCGAAGGCTTATCCTTGCCTATAAAACCAGCTAACACGTTAAATTCTCTTCTCGAATTTCTACGGACGTGTCTCGAATCTAACCATTCATTAGCGGAAGAAATAGCGACTTTAATTCCTGAATTTCAGCATGTTCGCGTCATATTGTCTAAAAGAAAGAGGAAGTCTCCCCAAATCCGAAGAGAATTGATCAAGTGGAAATACAAGCTTCAAAGTCGATTGAAGCGGAGGGGATTGGAATACGATCCTTTAAAATTCAAATGGAAACAGGCTTCCTACGCCATGAATTGCGAGGAAACGTGGCAGCAATGGATCCGATTGGTCAATTCCTATCAAGACGGATTACTGGTTGCCTATGACATGGAAGAATTGGAATTCACGAACAACGCAATGGAGCAATTATTTCAACGAAGCAAGCACCATTTTAAGGCCTTATTAGGACGGGATAATGTTTCAAGAGCGTTTTTAAATCATGGAGCACTGCACGTGCAGCTCTTAGATGTTGACTTTTCCAAGGAAAGCGTGTCAGACGTGTTATTAGCATGCGAAACGCCCCTCATTGAAGCGAATAAACGAGAATTTAATGCTCAATATGCAACCATCAAGCGAACGTGGAGAATCAGGGACGTTAACACCGGAAACATCGCATGGTTTGAAGATAACTTAAGGCAATTAGAGGGCACCTAAATGATTTTGTCGAGTGAGTGGGCTTTATCAATTAAGTTTTTTTTTAAAATACTTGTTTTTTTAATAGATTAATTAAAACTGAATTTGTATTAAAACTGATTACTTCATAGAAATAACCGAGCTATATGTCTATTATAAATGTTTTGGATAATATTTGGAGTTATTATATTTTCATATTTTTTTAGAACTTCTATATATCGAGATCCCATTTCCCCCGCAATTTTATATCCTATATGCAGAAATTGACGAAAATTTGGATTAAAGGCTTTACAAGTTTCATCATGTTTTAAAACTTTGGCAAACTCTTCACCAGTCCAATTATTAACAAAACTTGGATGAGGTAATTTCTTTTTTTTGATATTTATTACAGTTCTATAGGGAAAGGATAGCTCGTCAAACCGATTATAAGCTCTATTATAGATTTCTTTAGCGATATTAAGACACTCACCTCCAACCATGGCTAAAGAAACTATTTCTTCTAACCATGTAGTTCCAGATGTCTTTAAATGAACTCCTGTGTTAAATTTTTTAATAGCTTTATTAATCACGTCATAAATTGAGAATTTATCACTTCCAGAATGAATACTTAACTTTAAATTATCTGGTAAAGAGAATTCTTTTATTGAAAATTGAATTATCTCTAGTAAATTCTCAAAATCTTCCGAAAATTGCTGAATATTACCCTGATAATCAACTCCTTTATAGAAGTTACCACAAAATCTAGGTGCAAAAGTCTGAATGGGGATTCTTTCATCGGCTATAGCCGCTAATATAAAAAATACTTCTACAAGTGTTTGAGGTTTATTCGATTCGTCCATGGAGATTTCAATTATAAAATTATTCTTCCCTTTTTCCTCCTCAATCTTATGATAAATTTTACCGGCTTCTTTTATTGCAAGGAGATATTCTTCAGCAATACTAAATAGCTGCTTCTCGCTAACATTCAATGACTCTTTAATATTTGGAATTGATATTTTGCGAATGTATTTTTTATATTTATCAATAAAATTGTTAATTTCATCACTAGAAGCCTTTTTTCCTATAAAGTCTGCTACATCGAGAGTGAAAAAATTACATGAATCAATATACAAATCTACATTAGAAAATCCTATGTGATCAGCATCAATATAGTATTTACCTTTCCATCTTAATTCCTTTACAGCTTCTTGAGCTTCATTTAAAACATCTAGAGGTGTTGTTTTGGTGATTAAATGTTCCCTATGTGATTTATTCCAAACGATAGCTAGATCTACACCATTTTGTTCTGCTTTTATTATCGCTCTCAATAGAGCTTTTCCTTGACAACCAAATCGGTCTCCTGTACCAATTGAATATTTCTGTAATTTCATATCAATTTGATAGGTAGTAAATTTTTTTGAATGTTTATTCTTTTATGTAGTAAGATTAATTTTACTTACTTTTTGATCTCTTTTTTCTTTTAATCTGTAAGAAAACCTTTCAAGAATAATAAATATATTTTTTAAATTATCTTTTTCCATTCTTTCTCTAATTGTACAAAACCCAGCACAATTTTCCCAATTAAACGGGGAATCACATTTATAACAAGTTATTAAAAGACCATAAACGGAATAAAAATTTAAGGAGGTTAATAGGAAATTTAAAACGAGAAGTTTGAACAGGCACTCCATAATTCTTCTACTTCATTACCACAAATTATGCAATATGGACTTATAATAATCTATCTTATTGATATCCTAAATATGAATATCCTAATTTTTTACTATTAAATATTTTCCCTTATGAACTATTTTTCGAATAGATTGATTTAGAAATTGTATTATTTACATTTCATGTCCTAACTTCAGAGTTTTATCTCTGATTTGAGAATTACTACTAATTTTACAATTAGGTGCGATAATTGCTCTCTCCAACAAAGTATTATCTCCAATTTCACAGTTATTACAAATAATACTTTCTTTAATTATACAACCAGCCCCGATTTTAATTTCATCCCAGATGACACTTTTCTCAATTATCGAATCTTCTCCTATGGTTACATTATGTCCTATTGACGTTAATTCTTTAATTTTTACTCGGTTCGCCAACTGGACAAATTCTCCGAAACAAGCGGGTTTTTCAATTATAATATTTTGTCCTGAGTTTATAATTCCCATTACATAAATTCCATCATAATCAACACCATTAGGTAAAATAGGCCATGCATATTTACGTAGTAGATCCCAATTTGTCCATAAATAAGTAGTCGAATTTCCTGCATCCATCCAATAATAATTTTCAACAAATCCGAATAGATCATATGTATTTTCAAGAAGATACGGAAAAACGTCGCTTCCAAAATCCAATAGTCCTGTTTCATGAAGAATACTGTCAATTTCTTTACTAAAGCAATAAATACCGGTATTAATTATGTTTGTATGTAAAAAGAGATCTTCTCGTTGAGCTATACTACTTAAATACAATTCCATGGGCGCTGGTTTTTCTAAGAAAAGATATATTTTTCGATTTTTATCTAACAATACAACACCATATTGAGAAATATGACTTTCAACAGTTTTCATTGAAATTGTTGCTAGCCCTCCTTTATCAGAATGGAAATCCATGAATCTCTTCATCGGGAGATTGGTTACGATGTCTGCCATTGATACGACTATTTCTTTAGAATCGATTCGATCAGCTAAAAGCCTATACGCGTCTGCAGTACCCTTACTCTCTTGAATCTCATATTCTAATTCTACATCACCTAATCTGTCTGGAGTCCAAGTTTGTTTGAGATAATCTTTCATTTCCTTTCCCTTGTAAGCTAATGCTAGTATAATGTGCTTGATATTTGCGTATACTAAATGGGCAATCGAATAATCAACCATAGGAACATTTGTAACTTTTACAAGCGGTTTTGGAATTAATGATGTCAAAGGCATTAATCGTTTACCTTTACCTCCCGCTAAAACTATTGCAGACCATTCTCTCAATGTTGGAATCTCTTTTAAAAATTTTCATTAAATATAAAAAAATTAATAGATTTAAATGTAATTTTAATTGAAATTTAAAACTTATCTATTGAAACTAAAACTCTTAGGTAAATAAGTCTTAAAATGTTTGGATCAACATTTTTTTTATTAAAAATCCCTTTGATATTTTAAGATTATAAAATAATGAATTTACATTATGTATTTTTCTAATGAATTTCTAATTTCTTTAGCTGCGATATGGGGTAATTTTCTTGCAACTCGCATATCATCAGCCATTTCAGCACCGCCAATTACCTCATGTGGAATAATATCAGCAAACATATGGAAATCAGCATTATAACCATATGGACAACAATTGAATAGTATATTTCTATTTTTATCAATCTCTATGTCATCTAATGCTTGAAAAATCTTTTTTAATGATGTTGCTAAATCTTCAATTTGATTGAGTTTTAATTGGGAAAATCTTCGGATATGTTCATTTGGATGAAATCTTATGTGATAATTTCTTACGGGGCTACCTGTAGTATAAAATGTCCAGAATTCCGTTTCCAGTATGATGCGATCAGAGCCTCCATGAGAAGTTTTGCATAAATGGCATGTATTTCCCATTTCTTTGAAAGCTTCGAGATATCCTTCTAATCTACTTCCATGACCATCCATATTTAAATCAATATAAACTTGGCTATGTATTCTTGGTTGAGAACCACCAACTTTAGTACCTATGTTGAAAAAGGGCATAACGGGAATATCATAATAATCTTTATTAATAGATTCTTCAATACAATATAGGATTGCTGCTCTCATTGAGACAAAAATACCTGCTAATACATCTTCAGGTATTAAATTGAAACATAATGAGGGATAAAAATTACGCGAAATTGTAACTAAATTAATTCCTTCTGATAGCTTTATATGTGGAGGAAGTTTTTTCATTATATGCGCTTCAATATCTTTATCTATAATCCGTGCCATTGAGGGGTATCTATTTATTAAAGTTATTGCTCTACAAGAATCAGGAATTCTTTCTATTCGATGTGGAGTTTCTGAAAAAGGATTATCCCGTCTTATTTCATCTTCAGTTATAATCATTGTAAATCCATCTCCTATAGGCATTCCCCAATCATCGTGAACTATTTTACCTTCAATTATAGAAGAAAAAACATCTTTAAATTTTGGTACTACTTTCTCTAAGCAATCATAAAATTGTTTTTCCTGTTCATCATTCTTAAATCCTTTTGGCCTTGAACCTCTAATTGGAGATATATAGGAATAATGACCATAAAATCTCGTATGTTCTTTTCGAAGACCAAAAGCTTCTGACTTTATTTGCACTATAGAAAGAGGATCCCATCGTTTAACTGGGCAATCATATGTTGTTTTATTTTCAAAATTTTCTTTATTTATTATTCCCCACTCCATAAACTGGGGACTGTAATGATCTGGGCTTTTTTTATCCTCAGAAATAAAAATTGCCTCTATTCTAATTTATTGTAGATTTTATAAATAATATTTCAATATTATTTATGCTTTACTTAATTCTTTAATTATAAGGATATAAATTAAAAAAAAAAAAAAGAGCTTTATTTTGCTATATTATGCGAAATTTAACAAGACCACAAATTGTAAAATTCTTAATATTCTAGTTTCTTAATAATCTTATATGTTTTAAATTCTCGGACTGGTTCATCCTTTTCATTTAAACGTTCAACTGGAACTCTAACAAAATTTTCATCATCAAACTCTTCAATTTCAGTCTCCTTATATTTAGCCATATTATTAGCTAATTTCAACTCTCGAAGCAAAAAATCTCTTACAGCTACTCGAATTAGTTCTGACCTAGAGGGATATAATCCATTTTCACCCACTAATTTTACAATACTATCGAGATAGGATTCTGGAATGTTAACAGTAACTATTTTCATTTTTATACACCTTATGATATCTTAGATATGCCAAATTCAAAAATCGGCAAAATTTCTAAAATTTATTTTAAATCAAACGCCTTAAACCACAAATTTTTTTATATTTTATTGTATTACACATTAATATATAAATGTTTTTTTTTATCGGATTAATATATTTTAAGAAAGACTAATTTGTCATGTCTTAAATATTCCAAATATTATATTAATGTATTAATTTTTAAAATGTTTCTATACTCCTCAAATTTAAGGATATTTTTGAAGTTTTAATTATTATATAAGGATGTATGAACACTTTTATAAGTTTCCTGAATAATAAGTAGAATGAAATTGTAAAAAAATATTATAAATATCAAAAATGTTTACTTATTTAAATAATAATAAACACTTTTTCAATTTAAATAATCATCTGTTTGATAAAATTCATAATTTAATATACTTTACAATAAAATTAGTCAAGTTTTGGGATATTTTAAAGTAAAATATTACTTTTTAATATTCCTCCTCTAAATTTACCACATTAATAAAATCTCGACGACCTATAGCCATTCGAGAAATATTTTCAATAACTTCATTCCATCTTAATAAATCATTAAAAGGTGAATATCCTCTATGCGGTGATAGAATAATGTTGTCTAGAGAATAAAAGGGAAAATTATATGGATATTTTTTTCCTTCTTTATCTTTTTTTGGATTGTAGTTATACCAGACGTCAATCGCAGCACTATGTATAATTCCATCTTTTAATGCCCGATATAAGCTTTCTTCATCTATAATATCACCTCTACTAACATTCACAATTAAACTGTTAGAGCCTAATAGTTCTAATTCTTCTCTAGCAATCAAATTATTCGTTAAGGTAGTTAAAGGTATACCAACTATTAGTATTTCAATCTCTTCAAGAAAGTTATGAAGTTGAGAAAATTGATATCGTTTTACTTGAGTTGGTAATGGCAATTTCTGCTTTTCCCAATGCCTTCTTAAAATTGAAAATTCTATATCAAATCCACTTAAAAAAAGATGAATTTTTTGATTTATTGCCCCATATCCAAGTAATCCAACTTTTTTATATCTTAATGGAATTGATGCAGCATCCTTATCTCCAGTTCGCCATTTTCCCTTACACATCCAATTATGATGAGGGATAATTTTATTCATAAGGGCCATTAAAAGCGCTACTGCATGTTGGGCTACAAAATAAGAATTGCCATGACCATTGATAAGAAGCACTTTCCTTTCTCTATTAATTTCTCGAAAAAGTTCTATAAGGTGTTGGATTCCTGCTCCAGGATTAATGAAAACCTTTAGGTTTGTTGCTGCTTTTAGAATTTTCTTAGATGGACGCCATCCAATTAAAATATCTGCTCGTGATACAAGCTTAAGTAATTTCTTTTCGGATGAATCTTTTCGATATATTATCTGAACATTATTTAAAGAATTTAATTTCTCGGTTAGATATTCTCTTACTTGTTCAGGTATAGTAGAAACAAAACATACAACAATATTTTTATCAAACATAATTTCTTGAAAATCCGACTCTTGCATAGTTTTAGAATGTTATGATATTATTAGAAAAAAAAAAAGGAACGCCTTTAACTTTATTTTAAATAAATAATCTTAATTCAAATAAATTTTTATATACAATCCATTGATATATTTATAATTAGCTACGAATCAAAATTACTAACTATAAAAAGGGAAAGAAATTGTCAGAACAGAAATTATTTCAAGTATTTATTAACAAAATAGAATTTGATCCCGCCGAATACTTAGTTTCAAGTAAAGAGCATGAGCTTACTGATTTTCAGAAGAAAACGATCGAAAGTGCTACTTCTATAATGAAGGAAAATATTATAGGGGAAATTCAATCATTTGGAGGAAATCTTAAAATAAATGAAGAGAAGTTCAAAGAACTCGAAAATAAGGTGAACGAAGAATTAAAAAACGAGGAATATGCAGATTTAAAGAAAGAATTGAAGAATTACATTAAATTATTACGGGAAATAATTGAAAAAACTTGTGTCATAATAATTCCCATAAAAGAGATGCCATGGGTTAATGTATTATTTCGGACAGTTCCACGAATAATTTTTAACAAGAAATTAGAGCTTTTAGATAACGCAATTGCTTATTATGGTGAAATTAAATGTGTTATTTCACGATCAACTATCTTTGGGAAGATGAAAGATGAGAAACCTTTATTTGCTCCAATCATGGGAGCTATTGATTTAGGAGGTTATAGACTGGATGAATCTCAAAAAGAACCTAAATCACAAAGATATTCTTATATAAGCGCGATAATTAATTCTTTTGATTCCATCATAACAAAAAATCATCTCGCAAAATATCATGAAGGTTATCAAAGACATGGTGATCCGATTTGTGATTTTTTAATGAAAGATAATGAACTAATGAATTCAATGGAGCGAATCACTTCTGGTATCGAATCTAATAGACTTACATCAGATATTGCTATATTTAGTATTGCAATACCCCATTCTACTGATAAAACTACTTTATTACTAGTCACAGATGAAGGTAGAGATCCAAATAAATATTCAAGGTGTTTTGAAGCTCTATTAAGATTTTCTGCTGAAAGCTGCAATGTCCCGGTTCAACAACCTCAGATGCCTGGACAAGTAAGCCCTCCCTCTTCTGGAGCGATTAGAACTCCTGGGGGGCAAGAACTTAAATCTTGGACAGCTGAAGAATTAGCAGAAGAAACACAAAAAAGAATGTCTTCTCAGCCAGATATTCCTACTTGGACGGAAGATGATTTAACAAAATTTGCATCTGAGAGAGAAACAGCATTACCTGAAGGAATGGAGGTCTGGACTGAGGAAGAATTACAAGAATTATCAAAAAAACGACAAGGAGGTCTAGATATACCAGAATGGAAGATAGATGAAAATATGAAAGAATGTGCTAAATGCGGGTATAGTTTAAGACCTGGTTGGAGCCGTTGTCCTGTTTGTGAGACCCCTGTAGGTGATAAGCCAGAATCAGAACCCATTGAGCCTCACATCTCAGAACTAAGTGAAGATTCAGAAGAACACACCGTTGAAGAAACAAAAAAAGAACTTTCAGAAGATATTAAAGAAGAAAAAGTAGATCAATAATATCCATTATACTTTTTTAGATACTTTATTAATAGCAAAAGATTGATTGCCTTTCATATTTTAAACCAAAAACTTTAAAAGTAATTAAAATCAGCAAGATTCCAAACTTTTTTTAAGGTACTTTTATTTTCAAACTTATAGGAATAAAGAATTTGAGAAATTTAATTGTTACATAACATCTTTTTATTCAAAGGAAATGAAATTCGAGATTTAGAAGATCTAAATATTTATTGTTATCCTAATGAAATTATTAATATTAATGATAAAATCCTTGTTAATAAAATTATAAAAGAACATGACAATGTAGATGTTATTCCGAAATCAACATCAAATCATTTTAAAATGGATGAACCTATTGCTCAATTTATCGATGATTTGAATATATATACTTCCTGTGTTAATAGAAAAATTATAATCGGTTTAATTTTTGATAATGAAGATAACCCTTACGACTATAAGGATATCTTTAAGGAATTATTGAATGAATTATTGATAAATGGCAATGAATATTCCTTTAATGATGAAATCGAAATTGAAAATTTACTAATTTCTATGTTTATTGATATTCGTAGATTTTATGAGGAGGTTATCGAAAAACCTCCAGAAATTGAATATTATTATCAAAGAGATACATTTTTCAAAGTCTTCCTCTTTGGTATTGATGAAGTTGGAAAATCTAGCTTAGTAAGACGGTTAAAAACTGGTAAGTTTAACGATAATTTCTTTACTTCAACACGAAAATTCAACATTGAATATATACCTGCAGAAGAAAAAGGGCTATTTGCGGTTTGGGATATGCCGGGACAAAAAACTTTCAGATCAAGATGGTTGATAGGGCTTCAAGATTCTAACATTATTATTTATATGATCGATATTGCTAATCAAAGAAGATTTGAGGAATCTAAAAAAGAGTTTTGGAATGTAATAAATAACAATGAATTAAGAGCAGTCCCATTACTATTAATATGCAATAAAACTGATTTAGTCATAAATGCTAAGGAATCCTATAAAAAAGAATTTCACACCTTAAAAAGAGAAATTTCAGAATTTTTTAATTTAAACAAAATAAAAGATCGAAGATGGAAATTATTATTTACTTCAGTAAAAACCAATTATAATATCGATTATATAATTCCAGCGATTTTAGATTTGATCTCTTCCTAGATTGCTAATTAAAAAGCATTATTTGAATAAAAAATTCCTAACTCTAATAATTATAGTGTTTTGATGAAGTAAACATTAAATTTAAATATCTAGCCGTTTAAATTTCTATTATATGAAATAAAACTTAATATTTCTCTTATTAATAGTTAACTCGTGATAAAGCATGTCTAAGAGACTCAAAAAAGAATTACAAATTATGATTGAAGAGAAAGCAGGTCAATTATTTTTTGGTGATAAAAAGAAAGATTTACGTTTACTTATGTTAAGACCTATTGATTTAATTGAATTCTCCGAGTTCGCTGGTGCAAATGCAGATGATATACTTATTTGGGTAGGGAAAACTCTTGGAAGGGCATATATGGAAAAATTCTTCGACAATAAAGATTGGAGTTCAGAAACTCTAGCATTAAAAAAAGAAGTCATTATAGGAAACCTTGAAGCATTGGAATTGATGGGTTATGGAGAATTAACAGGGGTGTTTAAAAAAGATCATATGTTAATTAAGGTATCAGATTCACTAGCAAAAGAAGAATCCGATAATATTATGGCTAAAAATCTTTGTTTACTTTATCAAGGGATTTTTCTAGCAATCTTTGAGACTTTGTTAATTGATGTTGATGGTGAGGAGATTGAATGTGTTTTACTAGGACATGAAAAATGCGTATTCAAATTTCAGTTCATTGGAAAAGAATTAGATGATAGCCTCATAGATGAGGATTCCGAAGAAAATGTTTCAGAGTTTTTATCTACTCTTTAAAGTTTATTTCTCTCTATTTTTTATATTATACAATATTGAGTGAAATTTCACACTTTTTTTAATTAATATAGATTAGATTTTGAGTTTTGGAATATAATAATTAAAATAAAATCTAATATAACTCTAATTATAATCAAATATTAAAAAATCAAAAAAAAATCAAACTATAAATAATGTGAATTGAAATATGGAAAAAAGAGGAGCTAAAATTAAAATTGATGAATATAAAGGACCACTCGGTACAATCAAGGGATTTGAATTAACCACTGGTAAAGTAAGTTATGGAGACGAAACAGAGTGGGAACCCATTGGCCCAACGATGATGCCCCATATCCCTACATTACGTAATTGGTTCTTCAAGCTCATGGAAAGGTACAAACCGTTTTACATGCCAAGCATTCTTTCATTTAGAGAAAGTATGGGCAAATTTGTGACATGTGCTGTTTAACTTATAAAACATAGCTTTTATAAGGGTAATTGCACTTTCGGTAAATGTAACCTTTCCAAGGGCAGAACTGGGGCATGCGGAATAAATCTGGAGACTGCATGTGCAAAAATCGTAGAAATTGCTTGTTGTATTGGTGCATCATGTCATAGTGCTCATGGTGACCATCTGCTCCACTGGCTTAAAGAGAAATATGGTAATGTCCCAATAAATTTTGGAACTAATATAGAGGTTGAAATGCCTTGTACACGATTAATTGTTGGCATGAAACCAGAAACTTTAGAAGATTTGGAAACCGCAATGGAATGGGTACATTATACGATTACGCATCTTCTTGCCTCAGGGCATACAGGGCAAGAATCTAGCTATCTTGATTATGAAGCGAAAGCATTTTTAGCAGGTTGTGCAGATGCTGTTGGTATGGAAATATCTGATGCAGCTCAGATTTCTGCCTACGGGTTTCCTATGGGGGAACCAGACGTTCCTATTATTGAATTAGGAATGGGTACACTGGATACTGAAAATAAAGCAACAATTTTAATGATTGGACATAACGTAGCACCAGGAATCGAACTAGTGGATTATATGAGGGAAAAGGCTTATGAAGATAAGGTAGATGTGGGAGCAATTTGTTGCACTGCAATAGATTTGACAAGATATTTTGATGGTGCGAAGATTGTTGGCTCACTAGCTCGACAGATGTTTTATATACGTTCTGGATTAGCTGATGTTGTTATGGTAGATGAACAATGTGTTCATTTACGTACTTATGAGCAAGCAAAGCTCGTAAATGCTCCGTTTATAGCGACTAATGAAAAAAATATGGGAGGGTTACCTAATAGAACAGATGACCCTGCAGAAGAAATTATTGATGATTTAGTCAGTGGAAAAGTTGATGGAGTATTAATATTAGATCCAATAAAAGCAGGAAAAGTTGCTGTTGAAACGGCCATTAAAGTAAAACCAATTAGAAAATCTAAAAGTGCAGTTCCTGATGAAAAAGGCTGTATTGATATGGCAATGAACTGCAATGGATGTGGAAACTGTCAAAGAAATTGTCCAAATGATTTACCATTAGTAGAAGGAGTAAATAGGGTAAAAGATGGTGATTTTTCAGTATTGACTGATGTTTTTGATCAATGCTTAGATTGCGGAAGATGCGAATCAGATTGTATGAAAAATGTGTCACCTCTTACTCTCATAATGTACGCTGGACGTGAAAAGATTAGAAATGAAAAATTTAATATGAGAGCGGGTCGCGGTCCAATTATGGACACAGAAATTCGCAATGTTGGAGCTCCCATAGTCTTAGGCGAAATTCCTGGAATCATTGCAATTATTGGTTGTGCTAATTATGCTAAAGAAATACAAGAATTATATATAATGGCTGAAGAGTTTTGTAGAAGAAATTATATTGTGGTTGTATCTGGTTGCGGAGCTATGGATATAGGGCTTGTAAAGGATGAAGATGGTAAAACACTTTATGATAGATATCCCGGTGATTTTGATAGGGGAGGGTTAGTAAATGTTGGTTCATGCGTTTCAAACCCACATATTAATGGGGCAGCAATAAAAGTTGCTAATATTTTTGCTAGACGTCCATTACGAGGTAACTATGAGGAAATTGCGGATTATGTTTTGAACCGTGTAGGTGCTTGTGGAGTTGCTTGGGGTGCAATGTCTCAAAAAGCCGCTAGTATTGCCAGTAGCTGTAATGGTATGGGAATACCAGCAATATGTGGACCTCATTCAGCAGAATATAGACGTATGTATATTGGCAGATCTGATGATGAAAATACATGGAAAGTATGGAATGCTAGAGATGGCACCTCAGATCATTTAGTTGGTCCAGGTCCAGAACATTTATTAACTACTGCTGAAAGTATTGAACAAGCTATTTGTCTAGCAGCAAAATTATGTTTAAGACCTGCAGATAACTCTAAAGGAAGAATGATTAAACTTTCTCATTGGATTGATTTAGAGAAAAAATACAAAGGTGTCCAATTTCCCAATGACTTAGAGAAATTTGTACGTGTTGAGGCAGACATTCCTATTAACATGAAAGATGAAATTCACGAGTACCTAAAGGAAAAAGGTTGGACGCCAAAAGAAATAATAGATCCTACACTCTTAAAAAGATTGTGTAGAACTTAATTTTATATAATTTTTTATTCTTCTTTTTTTTAGTTTTAATTCAAATTGAGATGCGATTATATTTCTCAAGGAAATTTCATTTTTGAGAATCATTTGATAATAAGTTGGGGTAATTTAAATTTAGCTAAATAGAAAAACTAAAAATTAATGTGGTAGTGGATATTTTTATTAGTAGATTTGTTTAATAATAAAGATGTGAGATACTTTGGATAAACAAGATAAAGACATTTTAAAATTATCAAAATTATGTAAACATTGGGCAGATCATAATGATTCACATAAAGAAAATTTTATAAAATGGCGGAATATTGCTATAGAAAAAGGATTAGAATCCATTGTGGGACAATTAGATAAGGCAGTTGAAATGTTAGATAAATGCAATGAGTTTTTACTTACTGCATATAAGGATTTAGAGTCGATGTAAACTAAAATCAATCAAAAAAAAATAAAAAGTAAAACTAAGATCTTAAATTAGTATAAATATATTAATGGATTTATAGGAAAAGATTAATCAACGGAAGTAATTGCTCTTTAAAGTATTCGATTTTTCCCTCTAACAATTCTGGATTTTGAGAAAGCATCCATAAATATACAGGAATCTGCAATTCAGAGTACTCAAATAATTTTTCACCTCGAATTGTAAATCCATTAAGTGGTAAATCTAGTCTTATAGATTTTTCTCTTATTAAACCTATTGAATTATAAAAATTTGAAAGCGTTTGTAGTAATAAAGCTGTGTTATTTACTAGCATTTCATCTGTATCAGATCCAGTATAACTACCGAAAATAAGACCATCCATTGAAACTAAACTTGAAGCTTTTCCCTCTACTTGATGTGTGAACTCCTCGAGGATATTTTCTATTATTTCAGAGGTGTCAGATACTTTCTTTAATGCAGTACTGAACATTTGCATGATACTTTCTCTTTGAAAAATCGTCGTATCGCAGTAATCAATTGAAAATTCTTCAAATTCCTGAACAATACTATTGAATTTATTTTTTATACTTGTTACAGTTTGTTGCCATTGAAGTGTTTTACGAGCATCTTGATCACTTTTGCTTAAAACTATTAAAACTGGAGGTATTTCGTGAAGCTCTTCTAATACTTTTAAAACCTCCCGAAAATAATTAGCGGCTTCAGGAATTCTATCTGGATCTTGACTATCGACAACATATAGCATAATATCAGCTTCAGTGAAAAAAAGCTCTGGTCGATTAAAATACAGTTTTTCTCGATACTGGACTTGACCTCCTAAGTCCCATGAAATTATTGGATACCCAAAAAAATCAAGCTTTTCCCTCTTTACACCCCTTGTGGGTAAAAGAGATTTAATAATTGAGAATTTATCTTGAACTACTGCAAGTATAGATGTTTTACCACCATTATCTAAACCGATCATTAATAATTTTTTATGTCTCCTCAATTGTTCTTTAACATTCTTTTGAATTACCTGTGCAATTTTCACCCATTTTTGTAGCATACTTGGTAGTATTTCTTTTATTTCGGGGAGATTTGCGACAGACAAGTTAGCTAAATCCTCAATTGTTTTTATTCCTTTATCAAATAATTGATCCGAACTAATTTTATCAACACCTATTAATGTATCGGGTTTAAATCTCAAAACCTCTTCAAGATCATTAATAAGAACGTTCCTTTTGAAGAAATCCTTAATTGCTAAACTCTTTCCACTATTATCTGACATTAGGCATCAAATTTATTTTCAATTATCTTTTAACTAATATCCTTATCTTTACTAGTACTAAAAGGTATTATTAAATATATATTAATATTCGTAAAAAAAAACTTTATCTAATTGAAGTAGTATTAATTAATTAGTAATTAATAAAAGTATAAAAAATCGATTGAATCATATAGTTCAATTTCAGTACGTAAAAATCATACACTAAAAATTGTTAAAATAAAATGTCAGAGAATAGAATCCCCGAAAATCTAGTAATTTGCATAGATACATCACGGTCGATGTTTAGAAAGGATTTTGCTCCTAACCGACTTACATGCTGTATATCTGCGATTAAAACATTAATTAAAGAAAGGTTTAATTTAGATAGTTTAAGTGCATTTTCTATAATAAAATACTCTAACAAAGCAAAAAAGATAATAGACTTCACTACGTCAAATTTTGAAAATCAACTCATTGAAGGTTTAAATTCTCTTAAATGTGGTGGTTATTCTGCTATGGGTGACGCTTTAGCGTTATCAATTAAATCGCTTATAGCAGAATTGCGTAAGATTGGTGCTAAAA
Organism: Promethearchaeia archaeon; assembly: GCA_029856155.1. Lineage (GTDB taxonomy): Archaea > Asgardarchaeota > Lokiarchaeia > Sigyniarchaeales > SOKP01 > Loki-b32. The sequence goes on along the minus strand of JAHQWL010000085.1, from coordinate 75,929 downwards.
CTCCTAGAATCGTTCTGATCTCTGATGGGAATTATATGAGAACTGTAGCTGATCCTATAAAGATGGCGCGTTTAGCTCAAGGTTTAAATATCAGAATTGATACTTTTGGTCTTGGAAATACAAGAAAAGATAATGTACTAAAAAAAATTAGTGACATAACCGGGGGTAGAAATTTTTATAATAATGATCCTGAGTCATTAATTAGATCGGCTCAAGAAATTGCTGACGATAATTATAAAACGTATGGGTCGAGTAAAGAAGTCCTTATCGAGAACCCCGCTTTTCTTAGGAAAATTGCAGCAGATTTGCTGAGAGTTCAGGATTTAACAAAAGATCAAGAACAACGTGTAAAACAGATACGTGGAGAAGGTGATTTTAAAAAATGTTCTATTTGCTTTTCTGATCAAAATCCTTATACAAAAGGATCATTTTATGTTACTGGGAGATATTGTCCTAATTGTACTACACCCTTTCATATACATTGTTTAGCTGCATGGGCAGATTCTCAAAAAAATCATCAAATAAAAAGGTCTGGCACAGCCCGATGCCCACATTGTTTCTACCTTTTGAAGATACCTATAGAAGTCACTCAAATTCAAAAATTACGTATTCTTACAAAAGGTTCGAAAGAAGAAACAGCAAAAAAACCTGATCTTATGCCTGCTAAATATATTCAAGATGTGGGGATACTTGGAGATGAAGCTTTATTTAATGCGTGCCCGGTTTGTCATTTGATTTTTGAGAAAGGTCAATCAGCAGTTCAATGTGGTAATCTTCAATGTAACGCTCTTTATCATGAAGATTGTTTTAAAAAATTAAAGGATGGTCATTGTAGAAAGTGTGAAGTGAAACTACATCTTTATTAAATAATTGGTGTGTATATCAATATTAAATCCTTTTCTAAAATTATCTAATTGAAAATAAAACTTTATACTCTTTTAGATAATTCCAATAAATTGATGATTAGATTCTTCCTTTGATTTCTTATTTTTTTCCTGATCTCATCATAATATCTATTTCTGATATCAAATAACATAATACGTCATAACCTGGGCCAGAAAAAAATATTTCTGCCGCTTTTTCTCTGATTCTTTCTTCTTGATTATATCTAGAGTCTCTCTGAAAAAGTAATTGCCTTTCAGCAAGCATCCAACACAATTTATCATAGGCATATCCCTTTTGTGCTAAAAAATATGCTGCAACATTAATATAGGAAACTTTATCTTCACTCATTTTTTTTAATATTATTTTTATTTTAAAAAATCCTAATATTTCTCAATTAATTAATAGTTTTTAGACATTTAATTTCTATTATTAAAATTTCCTTATGATTTAAGAAAATTATAAGAATGGTTAATCTTGATATAAGCATAGAAATAAATAAAATTTTGAAAAGAATTGAGTCTTAAGAAATCAAGTAGATTAATTTAATTTTCATTCTTATTTTAAATATTATAATTAATAACTGATCCAAGATGGATAATTCTGATTATTATTCTTATGGGAATATAAAATTGGGAAAAGGAAATTTTGAATTACCACCAATTTTAATTGGTACAATTTTTTATCAGAATGAAACTATTGTAGATAGGAAGAATCCTGAAGTTTTTAATTCATCTAAAGCAATGAAACGTATTAATACTCACATATCATTATCTAAAAAATATAAAATTCCTAATTTAGTGGAAATATCAGCTACATCTGCTAAATCAATGAGAAATTATTTAGAATTTTTCTTAGATCATTATGATCCTCCATTTATACTTGGTGGAAATTTCGAATCAAGAGTAGCTGGGATCGAATATCTTGCAGAACTTGGCATAAAACCAGATCAATATATTTACAATACAATTTCAAATCTAAAAAACAAGAAAGAAATAGAAATTATTAGGAAATACAAAATAGAATCTGCCGTAATTTTAATTCTCAGTTCAGAAAACATGACTTCAACCCAGAGATATGCATACCTTACTGAAAGAAATCAACCGAATAATATGAATATACTCGAGGGATTGAATAAGATTGGTGTTGAAAAATTCTGGATTGATGGAGGTGTTGTTAATTTGGAAAGCTTAGCTCATATACTAGAGACACAACAACTAGTAAGTACATCCTTGAAACTTCCAGTAGGTACAGCTGCAAATCTCTTTCTTTTTCAATACTCCTCTCCACGCTTGAATATTAAATTCCACACTCGATATAGGAGGGCTAGTATTATGTTTATTGTAGCATGGGTTTCCAACTTTATTTTTTACGGAGCGATTGAAGATGCAAAAGAATCATTTACATCGGTGTATCAATCAATAGAATTCAGAGACATAATAAAAAGTAGAAATATAAAACTCTTTAAACAGTTTTAATAAAACCACACTTTTAAATTTAATTATAAAGAAGTGTAGAGTCATAATATTGATAGAAAGCTATTAATACTAAGGTTTTAATATCTTAATTAAGTCTATGTAAATTGTATAGAAATTTTAATTGAATCCGTTATTTACTAAATGCTTATTTGTGAGGAAAAAAATATGATCAATAATCGCTATAATGATGAGAAAGAATTGGAAGCGGTAAGGTTAATAGACCAAGCAGAAACACTCGCTGATCGTGGAAAAGGAGAAGAAGCTATTAATTTCTATGAAAAAGCTGCTTCAATTTACCTTGATCTTGGGAGTTATATTAAACTGGATGAATTATTTATACGAATAGCTCAAATTATCTCAAGATTTAAGAATAATATTCAAGCTATTTATAGATTGAAATCAATTATTAGAAAAACTGAAGAATTAAAACTATATGAAGTATCTGCTAAATTATTAATTCAATTAGGAAATATTTCTTTTAGAATGCATGATTGGGAGACTGCGGGAGAGTCTTGGCAAAGCGCTGCAGATTATTTATATAAAACTGATCCTGAAGAGTATAGAAATTTATCTTCAGTGCTCCTTCTAAAAGCGGGACAATCTTTTGAACGATCTAGACTCAAAAAAGACGAAGGTAAACGGTTAATTTTAAAAGCGGTAATGAAAATACATAAATTTGATGAACTTTATGAATTAGAAGAAAAAAGGGCGTTCAATTTGTTGTCTAGAAAAGAATTTGAAGCTTCTGCTAAGAAATTCTTTGAGATAGCCGCTAACTTTAAAAAAGCTTTGGATGATTTAGATAATGTAATAGATGAAGTAGAATCCAAGGATACATTACTTAATGCTAAAGCGAGATTTATACATTTTGTTGCAGAATATCAGACAGTATCAGCATTATGTTTAAGAGCATCTGAAAATCGCGTTCATAATGATCGAATTAAAGAATTAGGAGTACAATCGTTTGAACTTTTTAAAGAATCAATTTCTATGCTTAAGTCTTATCTTCTTCCTATAAACTCAGATTTTGATCATGAAATTATTTTAAGAATTACTTTCGATACAATGTTAATTTCGATTATTCAAGGAATGCTAGGCATTCATCAAATAAATCCAAATGAATTCTTATTAGGAGATATTGAGAAAAATAAAGCATTAGTAAAAGAAATCAAAGAATCACCTTATTTTAAGATAACTGAAAGAATTCAAAAATTAGGTATTAGAGAAGCATTAGGAGTCCTTTCTAAGGTACATTTAGGTCATTTTGAACTAATAAAAAATACTCTTATTGGTTATTTTAAATAAAGTCTTGAGCTATCAAAATGCATTTAGTCCAACAGCTTTTTTATTCATCTATTAATTTCTTCCTCAGTGTTAGCAAAAATACCAAAATTCCCAATTTGTATTTGTTTTATGTCATTATTTATTAGATTTTTCTATATTACATTTTAAAGCCGTCTTTGTATTTTTTACAGCTATGTAGATTTAGCAAAAGGTTTATAAAGATCGATTACTATTTAATATTTAAGGTTTTGATTATTGAGAAATCTTTGAAGGTTTCTCTATGCTTTTTCTCCTCTGTTAATGCTATTCAGTTTTATATATGGATAGTGGAGATTAGGCATCTAACTAAAAAAACCAAAAAAAATATGGTGAATTAAAAGTTGAAGATTCTATATGTTAATCCCGCCCGATTAAGTTCTGGTCTTGATGCAATAATTAAAGGTCCTCCTTTAAGTTTAATTTCAATTGCAGCAATGGTTCCACAACATGATGCGAAATTATTCGATTTTAAAGTCCACAAATATAATGAGAGAAAATTCAATTCATTATTGAATCAGAGTGACATAGTAGCTCTCACAAGTATGACACCCCAAATCTCTCATGCATTTGAAGTAGCTCAAATGGCTAAAGAACAAGGCTGTACTACAATTATTGGTGGATATCAGCCAACCCTGGTCCCTGAATACGTAGCAAAACATCCTGCGATAGATTATGCAGTTAGGGGAGAAGGAGAACACACTTTTCATGAACTTGTGGATTATATAGATGGAAACAAAGGCAACACCACGTTAAGAAATATAGATGGAATTTCATATAAAAACAAAGAAGGACAAGTAGTTCATAACAAAGATCGAAAATTAGAGCCTAATTTGGATAATTTTCCTATGCCTCGTAGAGATTTATTAGACGATAAAAATTATGTTTATCTAGGTGCAAGAGTCGCTCAACTTGAAACCTCACGAGGTTGTCCACATAATTGTAAATTCTGTTGTATCATAAAAATGTGGAGAAATTCAGATCGTGCCGTAACTTATAGAACTAAATCTACTAAAAGAATAATGCAAGAAATCTATAGTATTGATTTGAAAAATGATTTTATCTTTTTCTGTGAAGATAATTTTACTATTAAAATAAAACGTACAAAAGAGATTCTTGAAACCATAATCCGTTCAGGAGTTCCTAATAAAATGCTTTTCTCTTGCCAATCCCGAGTTGATTCGCTATACAGAAATCCTTGGTTAATTGATTTAATGCATAAAGCAGGTATGAGACAAGTTTTTCTCGGGATCGAATCAGTTCATCAACAAAGCCTTGATGCAATGAATAAGCAAAATACTACTCCTGATATGGTTAGAAAGGTTGTTTCATTGCTTCAGGACCGTGGAATTTCAATTTTTGGCGGCGTGATCATTGGATTTCCAGGGGAAACTAAAACCATGGTAAGACAAAATATTCAATATGCAAAATCACTTAATTTGAGTTGTATTCAATTCACACCAATTACAGCTTTTCCCGGAACTGACTTTTATAATGAAATGTTAGAAAAAAATATGATTACGAGTAATGATTATCGGCATTATGATTTGTTTCATCCTATGATGCGTACAGAACAACTAAGCAGTAATGAAATGTATCAACTAGTGGGTGAAGCGTATTCTGCTTATTATCTTAGTAAGGGTTGGCTTAAAATGCTCATAAAAAGATATGGTAATCCATTTGGTAAATTCAATTGGATGACGCGAAATATACCGCGTTTTGCTAAAACAGTGATTAGGAGTGGCAGAGAGATGCTTATGTCGATGGGAGTCACGCAATCAATTATATCTGAAGAAATGGCAGAAATTATGGCGAGAGGAAAAGCAGGTAAACCCTTATTTACAAGTAAACCGAAAATTGGTGGAAACGAAAAGGAAATAATTCCTCTTGTGAGAAAGGAAACTAAACCTGTAAAAATAACCAACTGAATTAATTTATTGTTGAATTTTATTTCTTTCTTATAATATTAAGTATATATCTAGTTTAAATCCCTTTTTTAAGCTTTCTGTCAAAAATTAGAAGTGATTAAAACTCTATTACAAGTTTATTAAATTTTAACTTGCTAATTTTACGAACCCCGTGGTCACCGGATGCGTAATCGCAAGTAATTAAACCTGCTTCTTCAAGTTTCTTAATTTGAGCAGAAATATTTGCTTCAGTCATAGCTAAACTAGCTGCAATATTAGAAACATCCATCGGTTCTTCTTGAATATGATGGAGTATTTGACGCCTGGTTCGTGATGATAAGGCTTTTACAATCTTTTCAATTTGCTCATCTACCTTTACAGAAACGGTTTCAGATTTATTTTGCAAATTGACTTCTAAAATACCAGTTTGTGTAATTTCCATGACTTTTTATCCAACCCTTAATAAAGTTCTAGTAGTTATTTACATTAAATCAATATTTTTGACGGTATTTATATTTACCTTGTGTATCTTTTGTATATAAGATTTACAAATAATTACAATGATTACAATTGGTATTAAAATTAACTATATCTTATTTTTGTATTGGGGATTATTTATTTAATGAAGTGTTCTTTTAACAAAATTAAATTCATTGAGTGATTCCAAATCTTTAGATTTGAAACTATTATCAAATATTTAGATAATTTATTATATCCTTTAAATAAACTGGTTCTCTATATTAATTAAAGTATATTTAGAGTGAACATTGTGATTTTAATAAAAATCTTTCCAAAAATTATTAAAATACCACACGAATCCCATTACGATAAAAATCTTGAATATTTTTATTTTCTTTTATGTTTTTGATATATTTGTAAAATTTACTATTCATAATAAATATATAAAAATTAACAAACAAAGTATTCTGGATAAATATTAATTCTAAATCTCTATAAATATTTCTTTTAAATTCTCAAAATCCTAATTAAAATATTTTATTAAACTGAACTTAAAATAAGATTCATTATTTGAAAGCTGGATCTCCTTAGATTAAAACAGTATACAAGTGATAATATCCAAATAAATATATAATGAAATATTTATTAATTGTATATTTACTTTCCCATGACTTTTAAAAGAAATTGTAAATCACAATCATTTATATTCATAAGTTACTTATATTACATATACTATAAAATTAATACAAATATTACAAACAAAATATTATTGAGGTATTATAATTGAGTAGAAACCCTGTACAAAAATCATCAAATCCAGAAAAAATTGTTTCACAAAGAAGGAATAAATTAATTGATTCAACAAGCGTCATAACTGTAAGAATTGATGAAGAATTGAACTATAATATAGAAAAAACTCGCGCAAAATTAGGGGTTTCTAAGGCCGATCTTATAAGAAATTATTTAGAAATGTCAAAATATATAATAAAACAAAAGATTTCAATTCAGTCATTAAATGATCGAGATTTAATAATTATAAAAAGAAGTTTTTTAAGAAAACTTATAGAGAATTGGGATGAAGAAGAACAAATAGTTTTAGGTGAAAAATTAGCTCGATTTATAAATGATTGTGCAAGAATTAATGGTAAATTAGATGATATGGATTATAAAATAGAAATGTGTGATAATCTAGGCTTTTTCCGTAAATTTACAGATGATGAAAAATACTTATTAATAGATAAGAAATTTGGTCCTATAAAATTTGTAGAAGCGTTCATATGGACGATTTTTAACAAAGGAGAATTTAATCCAGATTGGATTTCATCAAAAATAGAAAACCAAAGTAAAATAAGGACTGCTTATGAGAAACAGGTACACCCTGTAGAGCGATCCTCATCTCATTTTTCATATGAATTTGCTAAAATAGCCGAAGAAGAAACTTAATAAAAATAAGAAGCAAAAAAAAATTAACTTTTATCTACAATTTCTTTTAAACCTAAAATTGGAACGATTGTTTTATTCGGGCGGAATAAAATTTCATAATTTAATTCATATAAAGCCCTTTCCATATAAAAATACGTAATTAGAATATAATTTGGGTTTAGATTTTTCAATATTTTTCCTATTAATTTTGATTCCCATATATTAAGAACGTTGAGAACAATATCAAGAACTTTTTTTATGGGTCTAGCAGCTCTCCTGAAATAAAGATTATAAAGAATTTCTTCAGGTACTTCATATTTCTCTTTTCGAATTATTTTTTGCTCAATAAACTTGAGTAAAGTATTAAATTTTATATAACTCAAAGCTCTTAAAAAAGAAGCCAAATCTTTTTCAATGGGGAATTTACCTTTCTTTTCCTCAAAGGATAGTTGCGGATCACCTTCAAAATCAATAAAGTAAAAATCATAATGATTCTCAACTTTATTGAATAGAATCTGTTCCATATGTAAGTCTTGATGCACAGGTTGAATTTTAATCTCTGTTTCTTTGAATTCTGAACGAAATCTCTGGATAATATCTTTAATGTCTATAAGGATTGAACTTATTTTTGGTAAGTTGAAAAATGCACTTTCTGGTTGCTCAGTCATATGACTTAGCAATTCTGAAATCATTGAATTTAATCTATCTGTATAAATTTTAAGGTACTTTTCACTATTTACTGATTCTAAATTGTACTCTTTCTGGGAGGATAAAATTAAGGATTTATGTAAGTTTTTGATATAGTTTCCTATCTCAATAGATACATTTATAGTTTCAACACATTTTTCTTTAATCATTTTCGAGATATTTGATTTTTCAGTAAGCGAAGAAAAATTATCATTAATATCTTTAAATACTGTTTTAATCATATTATTTAGCTCATTCCAATATATATCTCCTAAATTTCCTTCATTAGGAACACTTTCTATTATTCCAACTGTTTCTTTATCTTGGATCTTTATTGTACCATAGATTTTAGGTGCATTTGGAAACTTATTTTTTACTAAAACATATAATGTAGAGGGTTCTAAACTTAAAGAATAATCTTTATAAGATTTTAATACATACGAAATTGGTTTTTGGGATGGAGTTCTTTTATTATATATATTTAATGAAAAGAGGAGATTGGTAGTATTTCCTTTCCCTAATTGGTCTAATGAAAGCTCATATCGATCCGGATATAATCCCGCTTCTATTAAATTTTGAACCTTCTTCATGTTAGTATCATCTTCGAATTGTTTACTATAAAGTGTTAGTTCCAAATCCATTTTTGGAAACTTTTCAGAAATAGCTGCGTCAAATAACATTTTCTTCCAGAAAAAAACACAGAATTCAGCCTCTAGTAAATTAAGTGTTATTATTTTTTGTTCATTTTTAACAGTCATAGCTAATTTTTTACTAAATGTATTTTCAGTAAGGTGCAAAATATTAGAACGAGTTTTTTCATTAGGCTCAAGAATATTTTCAATTTTTTCGTAATAGATTAAAGGAATAAAATAAGTCTTAGAATAAGTTGCAGTCTTTACATCAATTATTGTTAGGAAAATTCTTTCCGCGATCGTTTCAAAATATTGTAGCAACACATCAAATTCTAAATTTGATAGAGCTGATTTATCTCCAAACCATCTTCTTGAGAGCAGCCATCCCTTAAACTCATTCGAATTACAAATTCCTTGGATCACATTCTTATCAATATATTTAAACATAAAAACCAATTATTTCAGTTTTCAATAATATAATTAGTTATCTTTTATAAGTAAAAATTTTTACATATATTTAACCACATTATATAGTGAATTCAAAGATATGCGTGAAAGAAGTATTCATTTACCTATCGTCTTTCATTTTCACCAACCTGTAGATAATTTTGAATGGGTATTTGAAGATGTATATAAAAAATCGTACGAACCTCTTATTGACAATATATATCAATTTGAAGATATAAAAATTACTCTTCACTTTTCTGGTAATTTATTAGAATGGTTTCTAAATCATAAGCCTGAATTTGTAGATAAAATAAAAATTATGGCGAAGAGGGGTCAGATAGAAATAATTGGAGGGGGTTATTATGAACCTATTTTTGCTATTATCCCTTATCGTGATAAAATAGCTCAAATGAAAAAGTTATCTGACTTAATTAAAAAAAAATTCGGGTTAGATGTCAAGGGTGCTTGGTTATCAGAAAGAGTATGGGAACCGAATTATCCTTCATTTTTAAACGATGTTGGATTGAAATATGTTATTGTTGATGATAATCATTTTCGCTCCACCGGAATTACGGAAGAGGGAACATTGTATTCATACATTACTGAAGATGAAGGAAAAACATTGCGTATTTTTCCTATTAATGAAGAATTGAGATATTTAACACCCTGGAAGCCAACTTATTTATCAATTGATTATTTAAATAAAATTTCAGATGAAAAAGGGGATCGAGTTGCTTTATTAATATCTGATGCTGAAAAGATGGGTGTGTGGGGTACTACTCACCAAATCTGTTATGTAGAAGGGCAAGGTCATAAAGATGGAGATAATGGAAAGCCTTTCATTCCCGCATTTTTCGAACAAATAAGAAATAATACATGGATTAAATCTATTACACTGTCAGAATATATGGAAAAATTCCCCGCAAAAGGTTTAATATACCTTCCAACAGCAAGTTACGATAAAATGGAGGAATGGGCACTCCCAACACCCATTCGCAAGAACTTCAAAAGAATTAGAAAGAATCTGAAAGAAGATATCACCAAAAGTGAAATATATCAATTTTTAAAGGGAGGTTTTTGGAGATATTTCCTTGTAAAATACCCAGAATCTAATAATATGCACAAGAAAATGATTTATGTAAGAAATAAACTAATTTCCACTGAAGAGAAACTACTAAAAGTTGAAGATGAACAATTTATTTCTTTACTACTGAAAAAGATAAACAAAGCATGGGATGAGATTTATAAAGCTCAATGTAATGATTGCTATTGGCACGGATTATTTGGAGGTGTCTATTTACAATTTTTAAGGTTTTCAGTATATACACATTTGATAAATACTGAGAAGATAATTGATGAAATAAATACTTTAATCAATCCAAAATTGAAATCCTATATATATATAACACCGACTGATTTTATTAAGGATAGTAAAACAGAGTACTTAATTGAATCAGATCTTTTAAACATTTATATTAATCCTAATGATGCAGGAACAATTTTTGAATTAGATTATAAACCCAAATCTTATAATTTGTTAAATACATTAACGAGATGGCCTGAAGCTTATCATGATAGCAAGAAACTTGAATCAAAGGAAGTGTTGGTTGATCGATTTAGAAGAAGTCTTCTACGCCTTAGATTTTTACATGAAGATGTGACGCTTGAACAGCTTCAAGCCGATCAATATTATGACTTTGGAGATTTTGTTGATGAAGGCTACAGGGTTACAAGTAGTGAAAAAGAAGGAAAAATTGCCATAATAGAAATGGAAAGAATTGGAAGTATAAAAGATCCTGACACTGATGATAGGAATCCCGTGCGAATTACAAAAGATATATATGTAGAAGATAATGAAATTGAAGTTATAATAAGAATTAATTTCAATGAAATCCCCGGAAAAGAAAAAATGTTAAACCGTATTGTTAATAAATTAAATGTAGCTGTTGACATTCCTTTTTTCTTTAATGGAGATACAACTAAATTCAAATGGGAAAGCAAGCAAGTGGATCTTGAAGATGATATTAAAATAGAATTATTAGAACCATTTCAATATATCGGTCATCATTTTAAAGCTTATGATGAAACTTATGATCTTAATTTTGAAATTAAGCTTTTAAGTAAAAGCGATAAAATTAAAATTAATAAATTTCCAATAATTGCATATGCTTTTACAGATGAGGGCTATAAAGAGATTTATCAAGGAATCAATGTTACTCCCTTTCTTAAACTTAGTAAGAATTTAGAATTTCATCTAAAACTAGAAATTTTTTGATATTTAAACTTTTGTTTTCCTTACAAATGTGTAATATACGTGAGAATTTTGTCGATATTACCTATCTTTAAATATATTAAGGACCTAATATCACCTATAAAATATATATTTTAATGTAGGTTTTGACATTTATGGGAGTTACTGGAAATGGGAAGCGGAGTGGCTGGGTTTATAACAAAAAAACATTGAAAACAACTATTGAAAATAATCACTTTGTTCGAAATACTCGAAAAAAGTTAATGGAGAAAAAACTTCGAAAAAAACTCCAGAAATAACCTTATTCTATTAGGACCTAATTTTTATAATTCACAATTATTCTTTCTTTATATTTTTTAGAAGATATAGCTAAAACTTTTCACATTCATAAACATTACTTTAAAATATCCCGCTCATCTTTTTATGAATGAAATAGAGTTAAAAACACAATTAAAAGGTAAACTGAATTTTGACCGTTTCTTATGCCAAGGAAAGATGCTCTAGTTGGAATTGTTGTGATGAAAATCTACAAGTGTGTATTGAAAGATCAGAATATGTGAAACGGATTAGAGATGAACTAAGAAGCAAGAAATTAAAAAAATTAAGGAAAATCAATTAATTTTGTAGAATTTTCCCTAGTCTGAGGATTCAAATCCATATTTTCCAATAAGAGGGACAAACCGGACTCCTGTAATTTTGGTTGTGTCAAAATGTTCTCCTTGTTTTCTAATAATATATAAATTTTGGCTAAAACTTTTAGATCCCGCAGGGATACAGAGGATACCACCATCAATTAACTGGTCTCTTAGGGGAAGAGGGATCTTTGTTGGGGAAGCGGCGGTTACTAATATTTTATCATAAGGTGCTTCTTTGGGGAATCCTAATGTTCCATCTCCATGAATTACTGTAACATTTTGATCATATCCCGTTTCTTTAAGACTCCTTTTAGCGTTTTCTACCAATCCTTCATGTCGCTCAATTGTATATATATGGCCTGGAGTTTTCGAATTTTCCGGTGCTACTAATTCAGCACATAAAGCTGCATGGTAACCTGACCCCGTACCTATTTCTAATACTTTATCCCCTTCTTTCAGTTCAAGATATTCACACATCATAGCATTCATATGAGGGGCGCTAATTGTCTGACCTAATCCAATAGAAAGGGGAGAATCCATATATGCGCTTGATTCTGCATCTTTTGGTACGAATTTATGTCTTGGAACAATTAACATTGCCCTAATTACATTTTGCTTTGTTAATATCTCTCGACTTTTTAAACTTTCAACAAGTTTTTTCCTTTTTTCCTCGAAATTCATTGCGTTTATTACTTTAAGTGTAATATAAAAATTTTATCGTTCATTTCGACCTCTTTATTAATACGAAGATTAATTCTTACTGGGTCACTATAACGTTTTCTAACTATACTTTTAATCTTTTCTCCTTTATATATCATTTTTTTTATTGTTTCATTGGTAAAAGTATTAGGACCAGTAATAATTATTTCATCACCAACTTTTAAAGGAAATTCTAGACTTTCTAATAGAACATTAGCAGATTTGCTGTTTTCATCATAGGATAATATTTTTCCTAAGTAATGTTTTTTATAACGTGAGATATTTCCTCTTTTATCTAATTCAATTTCCTCAATAGTCGGCTTTTGGAAATAAAAACCTGTATGAAAGCCCCTATTATACACACTTGATAATTTTTCCAACCAAATCTTTATTTTATCTTTAGTATATGTTCTATTAAAATAACTATCTAAAGCTTCTCTATAACACTCAACTACGGTTTTTACATATAAAGGATCTTTCATTCTTCCTTCTATCTTGAATGCATCTATTTGAGCATTTATTAATTCGGGGATATATTCTATCATGCAAAGATCTTTAGCATTCAAAAACAACTGACCATCATAAATAAATTCATTATTCTTATCATCTAACACTCTCCATTCTCTTCTGCATGGTTGGAGACAGTTTCCACGGTTTGCAGAATATTCTTCTGAATCAGTAATAGTAGCAGAAAAATAACATCGTCCTGAAATTGAAGTACACATTGAACCGTGAACAAAACACTCAATTTTTGTTTTTGAAAGTAAATGTTTTATAAGCTTGATTTGCTTTAATGATAATTCCCTAGCCAAAATTATCCTTTCTGCTCCAAGTTCCTCATAAAATTTCGCAGCTTCAATATTAGAAACGTTAGCTTGTGTTGATATATGAAATTTCATATTATTTCTTTTTGCGATTCTGATAGTCGCAAGATCGTGAGCAATAATAGCATCAATATCAGAATCCTTAGCGTCCAAAATCAGTCTTTCTAAATCTTGTAACTCTGTATCATAGATTAGAATATTTGTTGTTAAATATGCTTTTATTGGTGGATTTTGGCTATGACAAAATTCAGTCACCTTTCTTAAATCTTTTCTTTCGAAATTTTTAGCTTTTTGTCTCATATTATACTGTTTTACGCCAAAATATATAGCATCCGCTAAACCAGATACTATTTTCAGGGAACTCCATTCTTGGATTGGTGCAACTAATTCTGGGCGATTCTCCATATTAAAATTTAAAGATCTTTATAATTTTCCTTTAATATATCAATATAAAATATAGAATTTTAAAATTGTCATAGTGAAGGAGGTCAAAAAATGAGTTATTCTATGCCAAAATGTAAAATAACAGTATTGAAAAGGTCATTGAATAAGGACTTAATTGAACAATTTATCAGTGATGAATATACTGGTATGGAACTCTGTGAAATTTTTAAAGAAGGACAAGAAATAATAATTGATCCAAATATTCCTAAGGTTCCAGATGGATTTTGTGATTGGGCTTGGGCAGACATAAAAAATGATATAATGCTTGTTGCTTCTGGAGGAGACGTTATGGGAATGAAATATAAAGGTACAATTATTACTGGATGTAGTGATTGGTTTCGACCAGTTATTTTTAAAGTAGAAAGAATGCAATAAGAGATATTGCTATTTATAAATAAGTCAAGAATTAATTTTTTTTTTTTAATTTGAGAGCAAAAAAATAAAAAACAATCTGAGCAGCTAACCAAACTAATTGAAGCAATAATTTAATATTATGATCATTAAAAGTTCATTCAAGAGATTTTACTATTTTGTATCCATTCATTACATTTAAATACTATAATTATATAATATGAAATTAATTATCTCTAAAAATACAAAAATTGGGAGTTTTAAAAATTACAGAAAATACACTCAGGCGAACAATTTTATTCATTTTATTAGGGTTGATAGTTGTTTGGATTTTTTTACTTCCAGTAATGTTAAACATTGGTCAATTTTTTGAATTTAAGGATAGTTCAAATCGAAATTTCGAAACTTCCTTTCCAGAAGGGATTGGTGGTCTTAATTTAAATATATACATAACACATGAAACTAGTGGCCATTTTTATACAGCTTCTGACTATTTTATAATAAGGTTAAAATATAATACCTATACAAGTGAAAATGTCTCTAGTTTAGGATTTTATGAAATTACATTCAAACTCACAGTTGAACCAGACCGAGAAGCAGTTTATCCTGTTATAAACACTTATTATTATAATTTAGAGGACAATCCTATATATATATCTAGTGCAGTAAGGGTATTACCTGCAGATGATGTTATAATAGAAGGGAGTGCAAAAATAAGCTTTAATAATAATGGAATAATTCTAAATGTAACAATCCCTTATGAGTACATTTATACTATACTAGTTTCAGGCAAAGCAATTGACTATAATTTATTTATAACAAAGGTTTGGGGATGGTTTTTCTATATTGTATCTTTAATTGGAATCATTTCGGGGATATTGAAAATTTTAAGCGTTCCAAATCCGAAAACTCGAGCTCTTCAAGAAAAAAAGAGACAAGAGAGGGATTTTATTATCTATATAAAGAAAAAAAAGGAAGAAGAAAACACTTAATTCTAAAGAAATTTAGTGTCCCCTTAAATTTAACATAGTTTTTATAAAAAATGAAAGTGTTAAATGAATTATTGAAAATAAATTAATAAAATATTTTAAAAAGGGATACAAAAATGAAAGTAGTATTATTTAATGGAAGTCCAAGAAAAAAAGGAAATACATATCATTGCTTAAATGTAGTTATGGATGAATTGAAAGCAGCTGGCATTGAATGTGATTATAACTGGATTGGTATGGAAAAATTGCAAGGCTGTACGGCTTGCATGAAATGCATAGAAAATGATGATCAACGGTGTGCATTGACAGGAGATAAAATGAATGATTATATTGAAAAAATGTTAAATTCTGATGGAATAATCATTGGGTCCCCCACATATTTCTCTGATTTATCAACAAGCACAAAAGCATTAATAGAACGTGCCGGGTATGCTACTGGTGGTTACCTAAAACATAAAGTTGGTGCAGCAGTCGTAGCAGTTAGGAGAGCTGGTGCAAATCACGTGTTTTCCAGCATCAATTACTTCTTCCTTATTAAACAGATGTTTGTAGTAGGATCAACTTATTGGAATGTAGGCATTGGACGAGCGCCAGGAGAAGTGTTAGATGATGAAGAAGGTATAAGGACATTTGAAAATTTAGGTAAAAATTTTGCTTTTTTACTTAATAAACTAAAGTAGTAGTTATTATCATTTTTTTTTTTGGATTTTCTTATTTTTAATCGAATATAAAATTACTATCCCCGCAATTGAGAAACCTGTAATTCCTACACCTATTAATATAATATGGGCAAAATCAGAATCATTAATGGAACCATCAGATATAAACGCTTTCATTATGTTAAAAATTTCAGTATTGTCAATTACACTTAGATTATTAAGCCCATAAAAATCTATTCTGTATCCAAAAAAAGGAACATCCAAATTAGTATGATAAGTAGTAGTCCAACTAACAGAGATATTATTAATTCTTTCAAATCTAATTACTCTATTTTCTTCAGGTGTTTTATTAGATGAAGGAATAACATTGTTTAATGTGTCATTTAGAATTCTTAAACCTCCTGTTTCATGGTCAGCAGTTACTATTAATAATACATTATTTCTTGATTTAGAGAAGGATATTGCATTATTAACAGCTTTACTAAATTCAATTGTTTCTAATGCGACATTAGTTTTATTATTTGCATGGCCACCATGATCTATTAGTCCTCCTTCAACCATTAGAAAAAAACCTTCTGGATCTTGAGAAAGTATTTCTAAAGCTTTAGTTGTCATCTCTGATAATGATGGAATTACTTCTTCATCACGACTAATCTCATAAGGTAGCTGTGTAGGAGCAAATAATCCAATAATATTACTAGAATTTGCTTTAATTAACTCAGAACGGTTTTCAATTAAATTATATCCATTTGCTTCTAATTGTATTAATTGTGATGCTGAGAAATGGTCCTTTCCTCCTCCTAGTAGAATATTAATACTTGAATTTTCTATAATCTGACGAGATATTTCTGTAATATTTGATCTTGATTTCACATGAGTTATAAAAGCCGCAGGAGTCGCGTGAGTAACTGAAGTTGTAGTTATTATTCCTGTGGATCTTGCATACTGACGAGAAATCTCAAGAATTGTTTCTAAAGGTTTAAATAAAGGTGAAACTGCGATCATTCCATTATTGGTTTTATTACCCGTAGCTATTGCTGTTGCGGCTGCAGCTGAATCAGTAATTAAATTATCAGCACTATAAGTAGTAACATCAAGATGAAACGGCAATTTTTCGACGAGGAATGGATTATTTTTACCCATTTCTACCCATCTTGCCAGTTTTAAATGTTCAAAACCCAGTCCATCCCCAATCATTAATATTATGCTTTTAGCCGCAGTACTACTTGAGGATTTTAAATTTTTACTAATTTCTTTTTGAGGTTTAAATTCGAAACTAATAAACAAGAATGAAGGATAAATTAGAATTAGTATAAAAAATAATATTTTGAAAAATAGTTTTAATTTCTTTTTTCTGAGAATAACCATCATCCAATTTTAATATAATACAGTAATAGTATTCTATTTGTATAAGTTTTATCGCTTATTATAAATTTAAATATAATGATTATATTCTTAAAATCCATCCAATATTTAGATGTAATAATGCAAATTTTAGATTTAGATCAAGTTAATAAATTAATATTAAGAAAGCACCACCTAACTCAAGATTCAAAAATTGAGGATATTATTCAGATTACAGAGGATATTTGTGGTTTGCATTCAACTGATCTCAAAACTTCCTATTTATCTCTTTTTGCGAGAACTAATAGATTTAAGAAATTATCCTTAGAGGTAGAGCTTTATGAAAAAAAAAACCTTGCTAGAATACGGGGGATGAGGAGAACTCTATTTATTGAATCTAAAGATTGGATTCCTATAATTTATACTGCAACATTTAACCTAAATGAGAAAAATTTAGAGAAATATATGGATTTTCATAAAGTTTCATTGAGAAAATATCAAGAAATATCAGAAAATATTTTAAAAATACTGCAAGGAAGAGAATTATCTGCCGCTGAAATACGAAAAGAATTAAATTCAACCTCAAATATACCAGCAATAATCCATGTTATGTGTAATCATGGATTGTTAATCAGGGGAAAACCAATCAAAGACTGGAAAGATAGGAGAAATAATTATGCTCTTTTTAATGATTATTTTCCAGGACTAGATTTAAACAAACTAAACGAGAAAGAGGCAATAGAAATGCTTGTAGAAAAATATATAAAAGCGTATGGACCTGTGACAGAAACCGATATATCTTGGTGGACAGGTTTAACAAAAACAAAAATTAAAGATGTTTTGAAAAGTATTGAGCTACAACTTAATAAAGTCAAAATTTCTACAATACAGGCACCTTTTATAATAGCTAAAGAAGATCTAAATATTTTGAATAATAAACTATTTACGGGAAAATCATCATTAATATTATTGCCTGAACTTGATCCATATCCTATGGGATATAAAAACCGAGATAGGTATATTGATCCTAAGAATTATAACAAGATTTTTGATCGTTCTGGAAATATCACAGCGACTATATTTTTAGATGGTATTGCTATCGGAGTATGGGATACAGAAGAAAAACCAAAACCTCTAGTTAAATTTCACTTATTCCAATCAATTGAAAATGATCTACATAATGTTTTATATTCTCAAATGAAAGAAATAGGGCAATTTTTTTTCGATGAAAAGGTGGATATTAAAGAGTGTGAATCAATGACTCCATTGACAAAAAGAACTGCGGGTGGGTTCATGACACCTCTTAAAAATTGTTAAAAAGAAGGAGAAATTAATTAGAAATTATGAGTTCTAAAAAAATTTTGAAAATTTTAGTAGTTTTAGGTGGAATTGTAGAAATAGTTATAGGTTTGTTATTTATGGTTTTAGATATTCTTTTTGAACAAATAGGACTGGAAAACATACCCATATTTACACAAATGGCGGGTTCTTTTTTATTATGCTATGGTATCCTTCTAATATATTCTGCCCGAGATGTAGAGAAATTTAAAATAATTCCTTTAGTAAATATTTTAGTAAGGGTTATTATGGTTATTTTTAGTCTTATTAATATATTTGAATATCCAGAATTTCTTGTGATTCTCCTATTCGCTATTCCATATGATTTGTTATGGTCTTTATTTATGATACTATTATTAAAAAAAGAAGGACTAATTTTTAAGAGAATATAATCTAAAAAGGATGGTAATAGATGAGTATTATTATCTTAGGTGCATGTGGAGAAGTTGGCAGATATATTGCTTTTGATCTAGTAAAAAGCGGATTCAATGTTACTTTAGCGGATATAAGGGAAAGAGAAGGTAAAAAGATTGCTGAGAAATTAGGTACAAGAGCTACTTTTCAAAAATTAGATGTTATGGATTTTGAAAACCTAGTAGAAATTCTTAAAGATCATAAATTAGTAGTAAACAATATTGGTCCGTATTACATGTTTGGGGATTGGATTCCTCGAGCAACAATTCAAGCAGGAATTAATTATGTCGATATATGCGATGATCATGATACTACTCTAACATTCTTAAAAATGAATAAATTTGTAGAGCGTGAAAATTTAACTTTTCTTATTAATTCAGGAGCATCAGCGGGTCTTACAAATATAATGGCAAAAATGGGAGCAAATCAATTAGATAAAGTTGAATCTATAAGAGTATTATGGTTTGAGGATACTGGTGAAACAATTGGTTTTGGACAGTTAGCACACTGGGCTCACATTGCTATGGGAAAAGTCCCACAATATATTAATGGAGAATGGACTAATATCAGAGCCCTAACTGATAGAGAGGTTATTGAATTTCCCGATCCATTAGGCTCAGTTCCTTTATATTTTGTTGGGCATCCTGAGCCCGTAACACTCCCACGTTATATAGACACAAAAGAAGCAATCTGCAAAGGAGGGATTCTACCAGAATCAGATATTCTATTAACTAAAGTACTTGATAAAATAATTCCGATAAAACATGAAAAAATTATGACACTAGTTTGTAAATTCTTTCTGAAGATATTTCCTCTTATAACTGGGAAAATAGAAGAGAGAGAGATTATTTCTTCTTTTAAGACTGATGTTATTGGTATACAAAATCAGAAAAATGTTCATTTATCATTCGCAGTCATAGGAGAAGTTGCAAAACTCACCTCAGTACCGGCTTCAATTACAGCTCAAATGATTGTTAATAAAGATATTAGCTCTCATGGTTTATTTCCACCAGAAGGATGCCCCGATCTAAATCTTGATAAGATGGAAAAAGAGCTAGAAAAAAGAAATATAATTATAAAACAAAATAATGTAAGGAACTAATTTTCTCTTTAGCTTCAACTGTCAAATTAAAGGTAATCCTCAGAAAAAATAATTCTTTTATTTAATAGCTTTTGATAAATAAGTCTAACTTCTCATGTAGATCTCCAATAGTTATATATTTCCATAAATAGTAATGATATTATAAGACTGGTTTTTATACAAAAATTGTATATTATACTACATAGTAAGCTTCGAAAAGTATGAATGAAAAATTAAACGTCTTATTTATCATAACTGATGCAATGCGTGCAGACCATATGGGTTGTGCGGGTAGTCCAACAGTGAGAACTCCGAACCTTGATAAATTAGCTGCAGAAGGCGTTAGGTTTACGAATTATTTCTGTACAAACCCCATCTGTATGCCAAATAGAGCAACTATGGTTACAGGAGTATACCCAAATGTTCATGGCGTTAGAAGTAATGGTATTAATTTAAGAAAAGATATTCCAACGATCATTCAAACTCTTAAGAAAAGAGGATGGCATACCGCTGCTTTTGGAAAAATACATCATCAATATTGGTTAGGGCCATTTAAACATAGGAGTAGATCTGCAGAAAGTTTAACTGATTGGGCTCTTAATAGAGATATAACTTATCCGGTGAGAGAAAGTTTTCCAATACCTTATTATGGCTATGAAGAAGTTGAAGTGATTTCGGGAAATGGTTCTGTTTGTGCGGGACATTATTTAGAATGGTTAGAGGAAAGAGCTCCTGAAATTGCAAAAGATATGAAGAAACGAGTAATGAATTATGATAATTTATTTAGCCTTTTTTGTGATGCGATACCTGAAGAATTGTATAATACTACGTGGGTAACAGAAAGGACCCTAGCATTTCTCGAAAGGTACAACAAGGGAAATTATGGAGATAAGCCCTTTTATTTACATTGCTCATTTCCTGATCCGCATTATCCGTTATATCCCCCTGAAAGATATCAAGCTATGTATAAACCAGAAGACATAACCATTCCCGCAAATTTTGATGATATTGCTAATTTATACAACCATGAATTCTTAGGTTACCATTTGAAAAATCCTCCTTTTAAAAGAGCTTTCTTACGTGAATCTACGGAAGAAGAAGTCCGCAAGATAACAGCATTGACATATGCAGCAATAGGATATGTGGATTATAGTATAGGAAAGATACTAGCTTCATTGGAAAAATCGGAACTTTCAGATAATACAATAATTGTTTTTATGAGTGATCATGGGGATTTAATGGGTGATCATGGGCTCTTATTTAAGGGTCCTTGTCCTTTTAATGGTGTACTACAACTACCCTTAATTTGGAAAGTGCCAGGATTAACCAGTCCTGGAGACGTGTCTGAGTCACTAGTCAGCTCAATTGATTATCCCAAAACAATTTTAAACCTTTTAGACATACCGGAAAGATACCATCCTCCTGAAATGCAAGGTTATGATATTTCTCCAATTTTAAAAGATCCTGATGAGAAGATAAGAGATAGTATTTTAATTGAAAATGATGAAGAAGTAGGCACTCTTAAAGCAAGATTACGTCATTTAATAACCGAGAATTATAAATTGACTATATATAATAGCCTTAGTAAGTTTGGTGATATTTATGATCGAAAAAATGATCCTCATGAATTAAATAATTTATGGTATAATGATAATTTTAAGGATAAACGATTTGAATTAGTAAATAAATTATTACACGAAAATCTTAATGCTCAATCCTATTATCCAAAACGCATAGCTGGAACATAACAAGAATGAAACGATTCCCTAAAATAATTATAGAATTAATTTGAATTTTAAGCAGAAATGAAATCTTTTGATTATTATGAGTGAAAGAATGAATGTTTTATTTATAATTACTGATCAACAAAGATATGACCATCTGAGTTGCTCTGGAAATCCGATTTTGAAGACACCAAATATTGATAGATTATCAAGTGAAGGGGTACATTTTACTAATGCCTTCTGTACTAATCCTATGTGTATGCCTAATAGAGCGACGCTATTGACGGGATTATATCCAAACGTTCATGGAGTTCGAAGCAATGGAATGATTCTGTCTAAAGATGTTCCTACAATTACTCAGACACTCGTAAAGAAAGGATGGTATACTGCAGCATTTGGAAAATTACACCATCAATTTAATGTGGCACCTTACAAACTCTACTATAAATCTACAGAACATTTTCAAGATTGGGTATTTCCTCAAGAAGGCAATTATCCTGTACGTGAAAACTTTCCTATACCCTATTATGGATACCAAGAAGTTGAAACAGTATTAGGTCATGGTGCATGTTTATGTGGTCATTATTTGGATTGGTTAGAAGAAAGATCACCTCTCCAGGTAGAGAAAATGCGAGAAAGATGGAAAAATATAGATAATTTCTTTTCTGTTTTTACTGAACATGACTTACCTGTAGAATTATATTCTAGTTCATATGTAACCGAAAGAACTATTGCCTTTCTAGAAAGACATTCCAAGGGACATTATGGGAAAAAACCTTTCTATGTCCATTGCTCTTTCCCTGATCCCCATCAACCAGTATGGCCTCCAGGTAAATATAAGGATATGTATAGTCCAGAAGATATTGATTTGCCTAAAAATTTTGACAATCTTGAGAAGTTACGGAATCACCCATATCTAGCACCATATATTAATGTAATGCCAGGAGCTATGTTAAGAGAAACTACAGAAGAAGAAGTAAAACAATTTATCGCTTATACTTATGGAACAATTTCCCTAATAGACGATTGCGTAGGCCAGATTTTAGCATCTCTTGAAAAACTAGGGTATGCTGATAATACAATAGTAATATATACTAGTGATCATGGTGATTTGATGGGTGAACACGGAATGATTTTCAAAGGTCCATCAACTTATATGGGTGTTTTTCATATACCAATGATATGGAGAGTACCAGGGCTTACAAAACCAGGAATAACTAATTCCTTAATGAGTTCTATTGATTATCCTAAGACTATTTTAAATCTTCTAAGGATAAAAGAAAGTCAACAACCCCCTGATATGCAAGGATATGATATTACTACCGTTTTAAAAGAACCTGAAAATCATAAATTACAACCTAGGGATTGTTGTTTAATAGAAAATGATGAGGAAGTAGGAATATTAAATGTAAGATTGAGACATTTAATAACAGAGGATTATAAACTAACTATTTATGAAGGATTAAACGATTTCGGTGAAATTTATGATCGTAAAAAAGATCCATATGAAATGAATAATTTATGGAATGATAGTAGTTTAAGAGATAAACGATTTGAACTTGTGATTAAATTATTTCAAGAAAATTTAAAAGCTCAGACAAGATATCCAAAGAGAATTGCTGGGACCTAATTTTTTTATAGATTTAAATAGATGAAAAGGCTATATTTAACTATTTATTATAATAAATTTCTATAGAGAGGCTTAAAATGAGTGAAGAAAAATCTTATTCAAAAGGTATTTTAATGGTTGTTATGCTAGCCGCAATAATTGCTTGGATGCATGATGGATACTCACTTGTATTAATAAGTACTCTTGCTCAAAGATTAAAAGATTATTTTAGTGTAGGAGATACTGCGATTGGACTAGTTATTTCATTACAATTTGTTTGTACTGTACCAGGAGCAATATTATTTGGTGAAATTGGTGATAGATTTGGCAGAAAAAAAGCTTTGATTTTGTCAATTGCTTGGGATGCTATTTTTTCAGCTTCTACAGCTTTTGTTCCTCGCAATAGTTTTCTCCTTTTTGCCATATTACGTATGCTTTCTGGATTAGGTGTGAGTTGGGGAATATCCTTTTCAATAATCTCTGAGTATTTTACAACAAAAAGAAGAGGAGCTGCAGGAGGATTGGTTCATTCTACTTTTGTAATAGGTTACATTGCCGCTATTCTCACAACAATGTTGATTGGACCCTTAGGATGGCAATATTGTTTTCTTACTGCTTTATTTCCAATACCCTTCCTTGTTCTATTTTGGTTTGCTTTACCTGAATCAGAAGTCTGGTCAGAATACGACAAAATAACTAAGGAGAAACAAGTTAAGCAAAAAATAAGAATAAGGGAAGTCTTTGGTAAGAAATGGCTCAAATTAACGATTTTACTAACAATTCTTTTCTGGTTTGCTGAAACGGCATATCATACTCTAGTTGATTTTGCCCCGGTATTTTTTGAATATTTATTTACCTATTCAGGTGCGGCAAATCCTGAAACTAGTGCTCTGCTTATCATGTTAATTTATATGGTAATAGCCGCTGTGATGTTGTTTTCTTTTGGGGCACTGAGCGATTATATAGGTAGGAAAAAAGCATTTTTAATAGATAACTTAATTGGTATCACTGGAGGAGTATTATTTGGCATATTTGGTTTCTTAATTTTCAATAATACATTGCTTATAATAGCTGGTGGAGTTATTACTATTGGTTTTGCATTGCATGGCATCTTTGGAGTATGGTCTTCTGAATTATATGATACAGAAATTAGAGCTTCAGCTAATTCAATTATTTTTTCAATAGCTCGAGGGGCAAGTTTTGGTGGTTTTATGGTAGGTGCAATTTCTGATTCTCTTAATCCTTATACTACAACAGCAGAAAGATTATTACATCCATTCATTTCTCTACAAGCATTAGGTGTGGGGATGCTCTTAAGCTTAGTAGCATTTATTGGTGTTTTTATAGCACTGCAATTTGTACCAGAACCTAAAGATAAAACTATAACAGCGATGGCTAAGAATTAAATAGTTTCTCAAATTTCAGAGCTAAAAATATCTTTATTTTTTTTTTATCATTCTCTTAAAAAAAAAAAAAAGGAGAGTTTTATTTATTCAGGTATTTTTCGCCACTTAGTAAAGTATAAAATAAGGCAAATTATTGCTGCTGGGATTCCAACATATATCAAGAGCCACATGATTGTTAAAAACCATGCATAAATCCAATAAGTATAGGGTTCACTACCAAAAGGAGCATTGTAATGACCATCAAAGGCAAGATAAATACAATAAAATATGAACATAAAGAATCCAAATCCACCCCCACCACCATATTCTTGCTTTCTATGGGTCTTTTTCTTTTCTCTGTCTTTGAAAAATTGCTTTTTTTCAGGAGCCAAATTACGCCACCATAAATATCCGCCTAGACCGAAAAATAATCCCGCTGGAACACCAA
This sequence comes from Promethearchaeia archaeon, assembly GCA_029856155.1. Lineage (GTDB taxonomy): Archaea > Asgardarchaeota > Lokiarchaeia > Sigyniarchaeales > SOKP01 > Loki-b32. Next base: position 50,500 of record JAHQWL010000085.1, on the reverse strand, counting down.
TAAATAAAAGCTCGAATAGAGCTAAAAGGATCATAAACCCAACGACCCAATTCATTCTCCATAATCCAATAGGGGCAGTACCATAATAACCAAGAGGTGTTATCCTTATAAACCAAAAGAGAACAAGAAGAGCTCCGATGATAGCACAAATACCAGCTAGAATTACTACTATAAGTGGTATTCGAAATTCACTCCAAATTCTTTTCCACAACTGCTTTTCACTTACTTCATCACTATTTTCCATTAAGATTACCAATTTTTTAAATTAAAATTTAGTATTAGATATAAAGAGAAGTATTTAAAATTAACTAGCATAGATAATTGAAAGATTTTATAAACCTATTCAGAACCACAAAAAATATAAAATAGTAAGAGCTATTAAAATTATAAGGATATAAATTATTAAGAACCTAACTAAGATTTGATAATTATGAATGATAAAAATTCTCAAAAATCTTCAAATATTTGTTGTCAACCTGAAGACATTGTTCAAGTTTTTGAACTTATCAATACCTTAAATAAAAAATATGAAAAATTACAGCGAAATAATATTCAAATGTTAGAACTAACACCAACTCAACATCTAATTCTAAGAGAATTATGGAGTTCTGATGGTCAACAATTTAAAGAATTAGCAGAAACATGTAATTGTTCTAGATCTACAATTACAGGAGTAGTAGACACTATGGAGAAGAAGGAATTGGTTTCTCGTGAGTCACATCCTAGCGATAGACGAAGCCTTCTTGTTAAACTTACTAAAAAGGGAGAAGATTTAAAAACCAAAACACCTCGATTAGAATCAATGGTAAATGGATGTTGTCCGGAAATTAATGAGGAAGAGATAAAAAAATTAGGAGAATTACTCCAAAAACTCCTGAATTCACTTATTTCTTTATGATATTACTAAATCCTCTTTGAATTTTGAATGTTTTTAACGTTTGTTAGGATCTTAATTATACGAAACGAAACTTTTATATAGTTAGGATCCTAACTATCAATTAACTAATTAATAAATTAATGAAGTGGTATAAACAAATGATAGAAAAAAATGAAGAATGTTGTACTGAAGGATGTTGTGTTGAAGAGACTAAAAGTGAAAAAGAAGCTCAATCAAAAGAAGAATGTTGTTAAAGCGAACATCTCGATTTTTGTATTGAATCTAGTTTAAAAATTATAAAATCAAAATTTTTATTCTTTTTTTGTTTAAATTTAATAAAATGGGTAATAAAAAGGTGTAAATATTATCGCTGTAGTGTATATGCGAAAGTTGGAATTGGAACCAGATTTATATGAGTCAAAATTTACAGCTCTTACTAAAGGAGTAAATATAGAAGTAAAGGATTGGATATTAGAGCGAATTAATACACAAGAGAACATCCTAGAAGTAGGTTGCGGAACAGGTACTCTCGCAGCAGAAATGGCTTTAAAAGGAAATGATGTGCTGGCATTAGATAAAAACCATAGAATGATAACTGCTGCAATGAAAAATTACCCCTCTAAATCAAATCTTAAGTTGTTATATCAGATAGGCTCTATAGATGATCTACCAGTTGAGGATGCCACAATGGATATTATTATTAGCACATTTATGCTTTCAGAACTTAGACCTTTCGAACAGCAAATCTTTCTAAGAAATGCATGGAAAGCATTAAAACCAAATGGTCGAATGATTATAGCGGCAGAATTTGTACCGTCGGGCTTCTGGAAGCTTTGGTTTAATTTTAAACGATGGCGTTATAAAAAGAAATTACGGAGACTCAGAATACAAAGTACATTTATAGTAAAGTGGTTCTTTAAATATTTGGAACCTATAGGATTTGAAATTTCAGCAGTTATGAAATGGAGGCATGGCTCTATTCAAGCCATTGAACTAAAAAAAATATTTAAGGAGGATTTAATAAAACCTGGGTATTATCATCCCGGAAATAGAAAATACAAAGGATTAGGGGCTCAAATGAGTATTTATCGTTGTATACTCACGGGACAAATAGATCAAATACCAATTGAACCAGGTATTTACCAATCTGGTAATCCCAATGAAGCTTCGCCTATCATTGTAACAGCTAATTATATTTATACATATATTAAGGTGATGCGTGCTCTAAAAGGATTAGATGCTTGGGTATTATGTGTTGATTCTAGGGGTATAAATGTATGGTGCGCAGCACGTGGAAACGATTTTGGAAATAAACAATTAATTGAAGCTGTTAAAGCTACAGGGATTGCACAAATTACTAATAAAAAAACAATAATTGTACCTCAACTCTCAGCAGGAGGAATTGCAACACCACTGATAAAAGCTGAGGCGCCTGACTTTCCCTTTAATGTTTTATATGGTCCTGTATGGGCTAAATATTTACCTAAATTCTTAGAAGAACGTCCCGCTCGAAAACCAGATAAAATGAAATTAGCAAAATTTACAATATCGCATCGTTTTCGAGCAGAAATTACACATACAACATTTTTACTTCGAAAGATATTTCTGTGGCCTAGTATTGCCTTAATTTTGTTATTTATAGGACTAAGTTTCATTAATACTGTATGGATATCACAATTATTGATTGTGGGCGAAATTTGGCTTTGGATAATTATAGCAAATGCACTTATCGCGATATTTTTTCCCATTACAAAATTTACGCGCAAATTTGTCAATAAAGGAGTTATTTTTGGAGTTATTAATGTTTTATTGTTTGGTGGATTTTCTTGGCTTTTTCATTATTCACTGTTATCCATTCTTCTGAGTAGTATTTTTTACTTTTGGTTAGCTTTCTTTTCGACAATATCGTTTAGTGGATATACTATGGCAACAAGCCCTAGAGAAATTCAAGATGAATATCCCATTTTCAGTAAAATTAATATGATTTTATTGATAATTGGTCTTGTTACTAAAATTATTGGGTTCATTTTTTTTAATATTTTAAAATAAAATAGAATAAATAAAATAAAAAAAATAATATAATTAGAGAAAAATTAGGTGATAAAGATAACGATAAAAGCAGCTTCAATCAAGATACCTATTGTTATTCCAAAAATCTCGATAAATCCTGATTTGTGCACAGGGTGTGGAATTTGTGGGGAAGTATGCCCGTTTGGAATACCAAATCCTAATAACGAAGGAAAGTATGAGATGTATGAACCAGAACGCTGTACAGAATGTTCTGCTTGTAAAAGAAATTGTCCAACAATGGCAATTATATTACAAGAACGAAAAGGTTGTGGATGTTTATGGAATGCTCGTGCAGTAGCAAAAAACCCACAAAATAATAGTTGTTGTGGATAGGAGATTAAGGCTTCCTAAATTTTAGTTTTAATTTGATGTTTAATAATCAAACATCTTTCTCTTTTTCTGTTCAAGAAAGCTTCTTCTAGTTAAGATATCCATTTCAGCATTTAACCAACAGAGTTCATCGTATGTACAGCTTGAATTGAAGACTTCCTCCGCTTTTCTCCTAATATCTTCTATAGAGGGCATATCTAGGTTTACTTTCTGGATTTTTTCAGCTAAAATCCAGCATAGTTGATCGTAAGTATATTCATCTAAAGACAGATAATATGCTGCTTCCTTTATTTGTGTCTTAAGATCTGGTTCTTCAGGTTCTTCTTTTTTCTCTTCAACTATTCTTTCTAACTCTTCAGTAGCTTTAACTTCCATGGGTGCTTGTTCAAACTTAACGAATGTAACAGTTTCTGTGGTTTCCTTTAGCTTTTCTTGTGGTTCATAGCTTCTATGATTCTTAAGTTGTTGAAACCATTCGATTAATTTTGTTTCAATGCTTAATTCTCTTTCTTCAGGAGGTTCTTCAAGATTAACTGATTTTATCCTTTCAGGAGGTGTTTTTAGTACAAATTCTGGTCTCCTTTCAATAGTTTTTCCCGGGATTAGCCCTTTTTCAAGATCATGCATCATAGCTAAAAAGGAACCATATTCTCTTTTTTGTTTCATTATCAAGATTTTTGCTGATCCACCGCGTTCTTTATCAATCTTTCTAGCAATGTCCGCTATTATGTCTTTTTTTGCTTGAAGTACTTTTAAACCTACCCAAATATAAATAGTGTTTTTTTCCTCGTCATCAACAAGATAAACATCATTTTCCTCAAAAGATAACCTATCTATCTTGATTAATTCTCCCTCATCACTAATATTAAATAGTTGCATTATACTCTCTCTTAACTATAATCTAACAATATAAGAATAAATAGATCAAGAATTTAAAAATCTTCTTTCTGTCTAAAGTTATTGATTTCCTTAAGTTTAATAATACAACCTCTATTATGTTCTTATAATATTACTTTTTTTAGTCAAAATAGAATTTTAAAAATTGAGCAAAGAAATGACAGAAAAAAAAGACTTTACTCTCCAAGAATATAAAGACCTCATTGAAGAATTAATGAAAGAGAATGAAATTCTTAAAAAGAGAATTGCTGAATTAGAAAATAGAGAACGCCCATATACAGTACCGAAAGAACCAATTAAAGAAATATTAAAACCTATAATTGAAACAGAAACAAATGAGCCCGTGATATTAGTTGAAGATATAATTAAACAAGAAGAAATTAAACCCATTGAACAAAAAAAAGAAATAATCGTTTCAGATTCAATTTTTTCTAAAGATGTAGCTCCTCTTGAAATGGGTAAAGGGCAAATTCTCCAAGGTGATTCGAGAAGAGAATGTCCCAAATGTGGGAATCACAATAAAACGCTTATCAGAGAAACTATCGATAAGACTCATCTAATATCAGATTATCCACGTATGTATGGAAAAAAATATCATTGTGGGGAATGTGGAGTAGAATGGCGTGTACCATTAGAAATGTAAAACTGTACCCTAATTATTTTTAGAGCTTAGTATTTCATTTATAGTCTTAGGGAATAATTGAGAATTATTAAAATAAACATGTTCGGTTTTAGGTTTAAATTTGATTTTTCTTTACCAATTATATAAAACAAATTTAAAAATCAAAATGAGAAATATGAGTGATAAAGATATTAAAAAAGTAATATTAAATTTGGATTCTATGCTCGATTTTCAAGAAGGATCTGTTGTTAGTAGAGCAATAATTAATAAGGATGTTGGAACAGTAACTTTGTTTTCTTTCGATAAGGATGAAGGTTTAAGTGAACATACTGCACCATTTGATGCCCTCGTTTACGTTTTCAATGGAGAAGCTGAAATAACAATCTCAAGTAAGAAATTTGTATTGAAAAAGGGTCAGATGATTATTATGCCTGCTAATGAACCACATGCCCTGAGAGCTCTGGAAAAATTTAAGATGATGTTAGTAATGATTAAATCCTAAATATTACCAAAATTTATCATATTTTATCTTATTTTTTTTAAGTAAATAAATAATTGCTGCTTAAAAATCAATCTGGAGTTTTCTCTATATGTTTAACTATATGTTTTGTAAAAATATATAAAAGCATTATGACTATTATAAAAATTATTGATACAAATAGTATAGCAAAATAGACTCCAGTAATACTAAAAACATTTGAGACTGGTGCAAGTGTTGTCGGAACTAAAGCAATCCCTGTAAAATACGCTGCTGTCAATGATCCTGCTAAAGCACCACGTCTTTCAAGCGATAAAACTTGACTATAATACGTAATTGAAGTGAAAAGTATTCCACCTGATAAACTTGCTAGAATCCAACCTAACGATAAAAATATAAAACTTTTATGAATGGTCACATCTCCACTAACTAATAAGATCGCTAAAGAACAAACTAATATTAATGAGCCTGCAAATAAAGGAATTTTTGCATCTCTTCTTTTTATCAAAAATCCGGTTAAAATTCCAGTTATAGCTGCGCCAATACCTGCAATGCCCAGAATTATACCGATTATTGTTTCATTTACAACATGAGCTTGCGTTAGTGTCTTCGAAATCCAAATATTTAAAGCTATATATGTATGTGATATTAAGAACGCAGATAATATCATTAATATCACCGGAAATCGACGCCATTCTTTTGAAAGTTGAGATAAGAAGATACGAATCCCTGATTCTTCTTTGACAATTTTTGGTGGTTTTTTAGTAAAGATGAAATACACTAAGCAAAAAGAAGTAATTACTATAAATAACACATAGATCGACTGCCAACTAATTAATATCATTTGAGATGCAATTAATGGTCCTATACCAACTCCTAAATTCGCGCTTGCACTCAGATATCCCATTTTCTTAGGAATAAGTGGTGGAGGTGTAATATCCGTCATTAAAGCTATAAGAATAGGATTTATAAAGCCAAATCCTACCCCTCCTATTAAATTAGCAATTACATACATCCCCAAACTAAATGATGATACAGCTATTACCATTGCTATTAAAAATAATATCAGACCTAAAATTAATACGGGGATTCTACCTTTTATATCGGAAATTGCACCAGAAAAAAGTTGTGTTATAGCAAATGGGAACATAAACGCTGGAATTGCAATTAATATATGATCAGTGGTAACATTGAAATCAGCAGAAAGAACACCAAATAAGACGTTAATTATGTTCCCAGTTAAAGGGCCTAACAGAAATAGTAAAAATATAATAAATTCAATTGATTTTGAAAAGCTCGTAGCTTGTGTTTGGCAATTTTGATGCATGTTTTCTCCTATTGATATTTCTTATTTAAAGTATTGTTTTTTAATTTAAAGGAAGCTTATAAGATATTATCCATAAATTAGAAAAAAGTTAATAATTGTACTTTTTAGAGACAACCCTATATCATTCTCTTTTAAAATTTTCTTAAAAAAGTAATTAATTAAAAAGGATTTTAACAGTAATAAATTAAACAAAAAGAAAATAAAATCTTAAAAAGTTAATTTACAGAAAAGATGACTTCTATACAAATATTTGATGGAAGTGACACAATAGGAGGAAACAAAATATATATAGAGGAAAATGGTAAAGGAATTTTTCTCGATTTTGGATTAAATTTCAAGAAACACGGAAAATTCTTCCAAGAATTTCTCAATTGGAGACGGTCAAGGGGTATCTACGATCTTTTTCAATTGAATTTGATCCCTAAACTCAATATATATAGAAAAGATATAATTCCTTCAGATTATGATATATCATCATTTCCTAATTTGAATATAAATGCAGTATTACTCAGTCATGCTCATTTAGACCATTTTGGCAACATTGGTTTACTTAAACCTGATTTTCCCATAGTTGCATCCCCAATTACCCTAGCATTAATTAAAGGGATTATAGATTGCTCTACTGCAGCTCTAGGATCTGATGCAGCCTATTTTTCTCCTAGAATCGCTATGGAAGATAATAGAGTCTTTAAAGCGGATAGTTATACAGATATTGGACGAAATCTGATATGTACTGATAGCTTTCCAGATTCACTACGTAAATATTTAACATCAACCGTTAAACAAAGAAAAAAATTTGAGGTGGGGACAATATCTCATATAAATGATTTTACACTCGATATTGAAGTGAAAGCTTTTGAAGTCGATCATTCCATCCTTGGAGCCACAGCTTACCTTCTTTCTGGAGAAAACACTATCGCCTATACTGGAGATTTTCGTTTACATGGGAAAAGAGGATGGAAAAGCAAAGAATTCATCAATAAAGCTAAGAATGCTTCTGTACTGATAATTGAAGGAACGAGAGCTAAAAGTGAAGAAAGGATTGAATCAGAAGAACTAGTCTATGAAAATTGTCTAAAGACAGCTGAAAATGCATCGGGATTAATCATAGCTGATTTTTCAGCCCGAAATTTTGAAAGACTAGATATATTCAAGAAAATTGCTTCAAATATTGGAAGAAAACTAATTATTACCTCTAAAGATGCATTTTTACTTAATGCTATTGAAAAGGCTGAGGGTGTAGATAGATTAAGGGATCTTTTAATTTATGGAGAATTAAAAATAACCCAACCCAACTGGGAAAAATATCTCAATGAAAAGAGAGATCTGGACTATGTAGATCCTACAAAAATATCAAAAAATCAAGAAAATTATTTACTATGTTTTTCTTTCTTTGACATGAAAAACTTATTAGACATTAAACCTAACCAAGGAACCTATATATATTCTTCAAGTGAAGCTTTTGAAGAGGAATCAGAATTTGATTTTGTGAGATTAAATCATTGGTTAAAATACCTAGGATTTGATATTCATGGATTTGAAGTTACTAAAGAAGGTAATAGATTAAAACCAAAATTTAGTGAGGGGTATCATGCTTCTGGACATGCTTCAAAATCCGATTTAATCAATACTATCGAAACTATCGATCCTGAGGTCATAATTCCAGTCCACACCGATAATCCAGCATGGTTTAGTGAAAATTTTGATAATGTAGTTCTTTTAAAAGAAAATGAGAAGTATACAATATAATTGGGACACAAATGAAAATTTTTCTTTCCTTTATCCCTAGATTTAGGCTCCCAAAGCTGACATTCAAAAGTAATTTTACTTGAAAATATAAACCTTGTTTTAAAATAAAAAAAAGGGAATCTGTAAAAGATGCAAAATAAATCTAAAAAGAAGTCGAAAAACTCATTTATATGTATTTTATATCTTCCAAAATTCCTTAAATTTAAACCTTTTATTCTTTTTTGTAATCAATAATTTACTTATTAATAGAAAGACTTTCGGCCATGAGAACTCGTTCGAGGTCCTTTTTCAATTATTGTGACGTTGCTAGCTTGTGGGCCCTTTTGACCCTCCGTAGTCTCATATTCTACTATATCCCCTTCATAGATTATCTTAAATTCATCAGTTCCACCTTTTATGGCAGAATAATGAACAAATATATCAGGAGATCCATCATCTGGGGTTATGAATCCATACCCTTTTTTTTTGTTAAACCACTTTACAGTTCCTTTTCCCATTGATACAACCTGATTAAAGTTGTGATATTTGGTTTAAATTGTACCAATTAAGTTTTTTAAGAATTCTGTTGATATAAGTTTAACCTAAAATTTATCTAAAAAATGCTTCATATCTTTTTAGTATTAGAATGAATAAGACTTATTACATTTAATAGGATTCGATTGAAAAAATGTTTATCTGGTTTATTATCTCAATTGTAGGTATGTGTTTTATGGTAGATCTTCATTTTTTATCCGTTGAACACTTAAAGCTTCAAGAAAAATTTGGAAAAGAAAAAGGAACAAAAATTGGTGATATCCTGGGCCTAGTTTCTGGATGGGGCTTTTTTTTATTTTGGTTTGGAGTGTGGCTCTCCCCTCAACAGCGTTTTATCATACCAATTATAGAAAATCTTGTTCTCAAAATTCCACTTATTAATTTATCAATTCCATTAACACATCTTTTAATTTCTATACCTTTCATTATAATAGGTGCTTGGTTTGGAATTGGAAGTGTAAGAGAAACAACTTTAAAAGTAGCAGAAACTCATAGAGCAGAAAAAGTTATATCTTCCGGGTTATACTCTGTAATACGTCATCCACAATACCTTGGGGGAATATTAGCACATATAGGAATCACTATTCTTTTATCAGCATTCTTATCTTTATTGACATCCCCAATTATAATTTTATTAAATTTTCTGATATCTTGGAAGGAAGAAAAGGAGTTAATTAAAGAATTTGGTAAAGAATATGAGGATTATAAAAATAAAGTGCCGATGTTTTTACCGAAATTGAGAGAAAGAGTAAATTAAATTAAAAAATTAAAAAAAAAATCGATCTAATATATTTTAGTTTTAAAATAATTCTTTTTTGATAGGGTTATTATAATGCCTAATCCCACAACGAATATTATTATGTAAAGTGAAAATCCAGGAATTCCGTTTGTATCGCCATTACCTGTATCTGTTCCGGGTGTATATGTGAGAGACCATATATATCGCGTAATACTCATGGTTATATCAGAAGTTACTTGAACTACTTCATCGAATACATATTTCAAAACTTTATCTGAGTTAAACTCGACAAACGCTGTATACGTTGTTCTATCAATACCACTTGGATAAGTTCCAGAAAGTGTAAAGTTATTAGTGGAAGGCTCAGTAAAATTAATCCATGAATTAGTATCAAGATTTTGCATATCAGGTTTTGTAGTTTGTTCTATTTCAGTATTACATACTAAATATATATGTACGGGATATGTAGCAACTCCAACATTAAGAATTACTGTAGCCCAGTTTTGTCCCGGTGGATTATCATAATAATATTCATGGCTTATTTCTCCATCATAAACCGTTCCGTTGTTATTATAGGTTCCATTTAGATATTCCATCCCTGACATGCCAGCCCAATTTGTAAAATCAAACTCTAAATAGTAAGAATGTGTATATTCAAGATTAATACCAAGACCCAAGCCATCTCTTATAAAGATATATTTAGTCGCGTCCCATCTAAAATGCGCACCAGGGTTTACAGAATATTGATTTAATGCGAAAGCGGGTTGAATTGAAGCAATGATAGTTAAAAACCCTAAAAATAGCATCACCTTATATTTTATTCTTTTCATATGCTCAAAGATCCCTTTATAGAATATTGTAAATATGAAGTAATAATCCAATTATTTATATTTACTTATTTATAAGAAAGTATTTGAATAAAGCACAATTTTACGTTTTACCTTGACAAGGAAAGGGATAGTATTTTGCAACCCCCGAATAAGACTCTTCAAGACCAAAATCAAGCTTCTGTAAACTATAGATCATGGTCATTATTTTTACTTGGCTTTATAAGGTTATTTTATGTGTCTATTTTTGAAAGAGCCTTATATAATTATCTATATTATGATATTGGTATTAGAGAGAGTATTTTAGGTTTTATTTCATCAGCGGGAGCTATAACTTATATTTTTGCGCCAATTTTAGGACAATTGCTTACAAAAAAATTTTTAGGAATAAGAAATGCTCTTATTTTAACTTCCATCTTGACACCTTTATTAACAGGGCTTCAAATTATCTATCCCGAGGCTTGGTTCTTAATAATCTGTCGGATTTTATTGGGATTGACATTAGGATTGTATTGGCCAAACTGTTTAAACCTTTTAAGCCGATGGGGAAAAGTAAGTAGTTCTAAAAAATCAAAAAAGAATTTTGCCTTTTTTAATTTAAGTTGGAATGCGGGCTTCATCAGCGGATTAATTGTTGGTTTTCTATGGGCATTTTCATGGAGTGATTTTTTTGCTATGATTATTTCCTGGTCTTTATCATTTCTACTAATCCCTGTAAGTTTTTTTATAAAAAAGGGGGAAACATCCTTTGTTTCACAAGAAATTGTGATTTATCAATCAGAAGATCCTCTTTCTCACTTAGATATTAAAGAGGATTTAGTGGTTAATTCAAAAACACCTATGATTGTATATCCTGTGCTTTTTTCATGGTTGAGTATAATGTTTTTGGCGATCTCAAAATCAATATTTATTTTTGGTTATCCTATTTTAGTAAAAGCCCTCTTATCTGAGGAATTTTCCTCCCTTACCTATCTTGTGCAATGCGGGTTACAAGTAATGCAACTTATTGGATTAACTTGGATAAATTCAATGAAAATTTATAGTAGAAAAATAGCATCATTAATAAGTATTATTTTTGTCGGCATAATTACATTCACAATTGTTCTTCTTGGAAATATTTGGTATATTTCAATTATAACTGCTATTGCAGGTCTATTCTTGGGGTTAATCCATGGAGTCGGTTTAAAGATAATGTTAGAATATGGAACCGCTGAAAACACTTCAAAATATGCCACAATCAATGAAATTATAATAGGTATGGGTTTTGGTTTAACCCCTATAATCGCAGGTTATATTTTTGAAGTATATTTATTTGGAATACATTGGTTCTTAACATTTCTGGGGCCTATAATATTGATATTTCTAATATTCCTTTCACGAAATATTAAACGAAGAAAAAATAATTATGAGCATTCATAGTTATTCATCATTTTGATTATAAAGAATATCATCAATATATTTCCTAATTTTTGAGTCTAAATCAAGGTTAGCGGGATATCCTTTTTCAATATTTTCTGAAATTTCATTTCTTAAAAATATTTCAAGATCACTTGAAGAACCTAATTTTTCAATTAGATAATTAATTCCATCTTCATTGTCCACTACATTAGATAAATACATATAAATTATTATGCTTATAGCTTCTTCTAAATGCCGAGCTCCAACTATTAGAACATCACCTCTACTGAATAGACAGCCATGATAACTAAAAAGATTTGTGTTCCCCCACCTCTTTATCCTATCTTTTAAAAAATCTAATACACCAAGAATCTCTAAAGGTGATTTTTCTGGATTAAGTTTAAAGAAAATTCCACATTCCGCTTTTTGTTCATAAATAGGGATTAAATTATCAATCTGTATAGTTAGTTTAACCTTCACTGGCGAAGAATTGTTTTTTGACATAATATCATGCTATTAAATTAACAGATGCTATTATAGATAACCAATGTTATAAAATAGGTTTAAAACTTTAATATCAGAGGTGGTATGTGTCAAAGCTTGCAGATTGCTTTTATGCAATTTGGATTACTCTTTCTAAAATCTAATCCCTATTTTTAAACAAAACTCTTGTTGATAATGATCGTGGTCTAAAGGTTTTTATTAATATAATAGTGGAAAAAGAAAATTTAGCTGAATATTAAGACAATAATGGTAATGAGAGATTCAATTAAGGTATTAAGAAATAATTGGTAAATAATAAAGTATTATCAAAATTTTTCTTTTACAATAATTACTATTTTTTAAAATATTTCTTTACAATTTTAACCCAAGGATGATTTTTGATATATTGCCTTTCGATATGGATATCCTCATCATCTTGTATGTTTTTAATACATTCTTGAATCTGTGCAATTGAATTTAAATTCCTATTAACAATATATTGAGATACTCGGTTGAGTAAGTGTGTATTTAAGCCATCTAATTGAAATTTATAGGAAAAAATTACCTCTATAATCAAGATGTTAATTAAATCTTCTAAAATGTCAATATAATCTTTGTTATCTTCTCTTAAAGCCTTTTTTTCATTCATAGAATTCATTAAATCTGCCAAAATATTAAAAGTTTCATAATTTTGGAGTGACTTGAGTGGTAATCGATTTATATTATTTACAGAGATTTCTGTAGTCAAATGAGCACCCAAATTAAATACAAAATCATAATAGAAATTCAAAAGTGTCGAATTCATTAATAGAAGAAGATATTTTATACTAAAACGATTACTTGTATTAACTTTTGGAATTATCGCGATACATGTGCTTAAAGGATAATAATTCTTATTGTCATATGCTACGGTAAGATTTGAGCTAATTGTTTGCATAACCAATTTTTCAGTAGTTTGAAATATAGCCTCGTCTCTTGACCTATGAAGGGTTTTTGCATCGTATAGTACATATAATCCATCAAAATCTATATAATAACGCCCGATATTCTTACCTTTTAGAGTTTTCTTATATGATTTATCTACTTTATGATTTGCCAGAAATTTCTCATCATCTCCAGTAGCTATACAAGTTTTAGCTTCAAAATAATTGATTAAATCACAATCTTTTGTTTCTTTTATATAATTAATAATTTCAAGCTCGTTATATTGGAGTTCTAAATTGAAATTATAATTTTCTTGTTCCAAATATGTTTTTTGGGCAATTTGCTTTAATGAAACATCTTTAGCTGTATGATTTTTTTGATTTAAGAAATTAGTTTTTATTAATATTTTATGATCTTCTGGAGGAGTTATTGTTGTTAAAATAATAATTACCGTTTCAGCTGTTACTGAATGAAAAGCTCGAGCTCCTGCATCAATGATTTCCTCTATTGTAGTGTGTTCTAAAAGATATTTTCTCAATAAATCATAATTATTTGACCGAATTATATTTTTGTGAAGTATAAAGCTTGCTATTGAAGATTGATGACATAAATTAATAGACCGTTCTATAAAAATTCCAAAAACATTCATTAATCCTTTAGGTGTTTTATATCTATTTTGATATATTGCCTTCTCGAGAGAACTCAACTGCTTGTTAGAGATATATGGTGGATTTTCAATGATTACATCAAAACCCCCTTTTTCCATAATTTCTGGAAATTCATGAAACCAATGAAATGGCTTTAAATTTAATAGCATTGCTTTCTTTTGTTTTTCCGTTAATTCAATTTTCTTTAAATCCTTGTGAGTCTCAAATACACTCTTTATTTCCTCATAAAAACAAGAATTTAAATCTGTACAATCCGGAATACAAATATCCGAATGTCTTAAAAAACCAACTATCGCATTACCTACCTTAAAATTGGAATCAATATTAGGTAAAACCTTAATATTTTTTTTGTTAGTGTTTAAATCATAAAGTCTTGACAACAATCTCCTTGTAGTAACCGCAATAGCTTCAATTTCAATATCAACACCAAATAAACTATTTGATATAATATACTCTCTGATTTTATACTCAGGCCAGTTTATTATTCCTAAATCTTTCAAGTTAAGATAACAGCCCTCTAAAAACTCTAACGAAGCAATAATAAAGTGTCCGCTGCCTACAGCAGGATCTAAGATTTTTAGAGAATTTAATAGTTCAAAAATATATTTAAATTGGACTCTATCACTTTTAGTAATAGACAAGCCTTCAAACTTTTTGTTAGTATTATTATTTTGATAATCTTTATCAAATAATTCCTTTAAATTCGATACTTCTGTTGAGAACTTATTATTTATTTTTTTAAGCAGATACTTCTCGATTACCGTTTTGGCAATATAATTTGCAATATTTTCAGGTGTATATACTGTACCTTCCTTTAATATATTCATTTTCTTTTCAAGTCAAAAATTGCCTAAATATTGAATGTAAACATTTTTTTTCTAATTTTAATATGTATATTAAGTTTAATATGGATTTTATTTGAATACTACAAATTATTATTTTTATAAAAATGGAAGAATTGAATAGATTCGACAAAAAATTTAGAAATATTTCTTTAATTATAATTTTCATAGCAATTATTCTCCTTGTTATTTGGATTATAAGTGTTTTAAATTCACCAGAAAAAGCTTCTCCAGTTCTAATGTCTATAGGAATAGCGTTGCTCCTTGCGGGAATCCTATTATTTACTAGAATACAATATGTTATTTGGATGAAAAAACGTTTTTAAAGAATTATTGTAGTTTGAAAAAGATAACTACTATTCTTATGGATTTAAAATAGATATTATAAGCGGTAAGATTAAAACGATTAAAAGTACAAGCCAAAACCAAATCGGTCCAAATATTCTTATTTTTTTTTTATATTCCAAATACTCTTCCTTAAAGCGTACTCCCACATCAAATACTTCTTCCAATTTTGCTTGAATAAAATTAGCTAGTAGAATTAATGGATATATAATCAATCCATCTACATTAATTCTTCTTAAACCTAATCCTAGAGAAACCATTATAATACCAAAGTATATAGGATGCCTGCAAAAAGAATAAATACCTTTAGTTAATAACTTTCCAGCAGTATCTTGTGCTCCAACAGCTTTACGAATGAAAATAGTTCTCAACATTATCAGAACACCAAAAATCATCATAATCAAACCTAATATATCAAACCATCTAAGATTTAAAGCATGATTAAAAAGTGGAGGTCTAGCTATTACACTCTCATCAGAAGGTATTATCATAGATATATAACAAAAAGCATTAAATAAAATGACTGAAAACAGATTTATAGTTGTGTTTTCTAAAAGACTTGAATATTTTTCTCGATTTTTAAGAAAGTAAGCAAAAATAGCTGCAAGAATGAATAGAAATCCCATTAAAATTAATCTGATTAACCATAAAATTGACATATTACTCACTGTAATTTATTTTTGATATGCTTTTACTCTTTATTTCTTGAAATTCTAAAAGGTAAATACCTTCCTACTTTATTCAAGTAGTTTTTAAAATCTTCACCAAATGCTTGGAGCAAAAATCTTTCTTCATCAATAGCTTTTGAATTAAACGTAAGAATATTAAATATACATATAAATAATGCAATCACCGTTGGAATAATTAGAAAAGAACCAATGACGAGCAAAAAAATTCCAAAAACGATAGGATTTCTCATTATTCTATAAATTCCATAAGTGATAAGCTCGGTATCATCTGTAGGGAGTTCAATCCTAAAGTTTATACCGAGGGCATTGATTCCTAATATTTCAAATAGAAAGCCTAATGAAATCATAATCATTCCAATTATGACTGAAATATCATTAGATAAGAAATTCAAGCGCCATAAACGCTCTATTATACTATTGAGAAAGATATATAAAATTATGAGACCAAGCCACAAGAAAATAGAAACTGAGCTTAACCTCGTTAATAATAATGAACCCTCATGAGTACCATGAGGATCTTTTCCACTTTTTTTAACAAGAATGATAGGCCAAAAAAATCCAGCTAAAAATAAAATTATACAAATAATAAAAAAGAATTTTATAAATATTGTTTCTATTATTTTAATTCACCAATTGTAATCCTGTTGTTTATAATCTGTATATTCTAAAAAAATATAAAATATCGTGGAACTTTTTTTTTGTATTCTAAATATGAATCACCATATTGCGCATAAAGTTGTTTTTCTTCTCCTAATATATTAAAATATGAGCCTATAATTGAAATTAGAAGTATAATTAATGATATCCATGACCCAATCATAAGTATATGTCCGAGAAAAATAATATAAATACTGAATAATTGTGGATTACGGGAAATTTTATAAAATCCATTAGTAATTGGTTTTCCTAAGGGTGCATTTTTAAAGTTAATTATTGCAGTGCTCAATGCTATTATTCCTATAAAATATAAAATGATCCCAATATAAAATTCGACAGAACCAAATTTTAACGGTGAAAGAAATAATAAAATAATATTAATAAGACTAAATGATTTACCTATCGTCGTCATAAATATTTGTGTTTTTGTCCATCCTTTTCTTTCAATTAACCTTCTTCTTACTTCTTTTGGACAAGTAAATGTCACAATAGATTGTATTGAAACATAGATTACAAAAGGAAGCCAACCATTTAACCATCCTATGCCAAATTGAGGTACAAAATCCATATTTTCACTTTCTTTTTCTTAAAAAAATATGAGATATCTTGGAATCTTTTTTTTATATTCTAAATATGAATCGCCATACTGTTCAGTAAGCCTTTTTTCTTCTCCTAAAATTCGAAAATGTCCTGCTATTATCGATAAACAAAAAATAATTAATGCTGTCCAAGATCCAATTACTAAACAGTTTCCTAATGACGTTAAATACATCATAACTAATTGAGGATTACGAGAAATTTTATATAATCCAGTAGTTATCGGTTTATTAATTGGTGAATTTTTAAAATTATTTATTGCTATAAGAAATCCTATTGTTCCAGTAACTATTAGAACAACCCCAATAATAAACTCTAGAGTACCAATATTCAAAGGAGTAAAAATGAATAATATCAGAGCAATTAAACCAAAAATTTTTGCGATTTTTGTAAATCTTTGCTGTAATTTATTCCATCCTTCTTCATCATAAAGCCGTGAAATTACTTCTTTTGAACAAGTTAGTAAAAAGATACCAAATGAAATAAAGAAGATTACTTGAAATATCCAACCATTCAACCATCCAATTGATAACGCAGGGAATAGATCCATTTTTTTTTAACTTAATGTTCTTATTAAATTTATTAGGCTTCATTATATTTAAACTTTTTAGTCATCCCTAATTTGCTCAAGATTATCTATCACCTAATGAGCATTAGAAAGGAGAAAAACCATTTATTAAACCAAAAGACTTGGAATTAATAAAATATTAATTTATAATCATATAATAATCTTTTAAGTTAACTCTAAAGATCTAAATTAAAGATAAAAGATCCGAATTTAATAAAAAACAATAGAAAAAATTGATACTAATATCAAATTTTTTGCTTTTAAAAGCGATAATTATCTCCAACGCAGATACGCTTAAATTGCCTTGGAAACGTCTCTTTTATAAAATTGTAATACTTTGAGCAGTGACAAGCTCCTATAAATTCAATATCTTCTAAATAGGATAATTTTTTAAAACCATGAAATCCCCCGATTATAGCTCTAATTCTTGAAATATTCTGAGCTTTTATGATAAATTTTTCTAAACCTGGATGCGCGCAACCAACCAATATAATTAACTCATTATCATTAGTTTTTAGAAAAACTGATTGCTCTGAGTTAAAACTTCCTTTAAACTGACCTGATATAAAGAGATTTTTTTCAATTTCTATCATTTTTGAGACTCCATGAATTTGTTTATTCGGAAATACTCTCAAAAACGATTTTAAGTCATCAATTGGAACATAGACATCTATAAGAGGATTATTTTGAAGTATTTTTGCTAATCCTCCAGCATGATCATGGTGATTGTGGGAAATTATAACATTCTTTATCTCTGAGAGATCCACATTAAATTCCTTGATATTATGGATTAAAATAGTACCATTTCCACCTGTATCAAATAAAGAAAAATTTCCTGTAAAATAATTATATATTAAGGAAGAAAACCCAAAACCCGTTAAGAATCCTGATTTAGGGCATTTATCGTCATAGACAATATTAATTTCAAAGGATTGCTTCAATGCTATTCATTTTGAATATTTATTAATAATAATTTTATTTCCAAAATTAAGTTTTCACTTTATGATATCTAGTTAGCTTTATTATGATGGAAGGTGATTATATATCAGCGAATTATTTCCTACTGGATTTATCTTACTTTCTAAATTTTTTTTAAACTTTCTCTATACAAGATAAAATTATAAATTAAATTCGCATTAAATTAATTAAGTCCATTTATAGAATACAGGTTGGGTTTAAAAATTCCTTTTTATAAGATATGTATAGTTGGTGATTTTGGAGTAGGTAAAACAACTTTGCTTCACCAATATTTAGAAAGGAGATTTAACCCAAATGTAAGCTCTACGATAGGTTCCAATTTTTTTGCAAAATATATTAAAATTCCTAATGTTAAGACTCCTATTACCTTACAGATATGGGATTTAGCAGGGCAAGAACACTTTAAATGGGTTAGACATGAATTTTATAAAGGAGCTAAAGGAATAGTCTATGTTTTTGATTTAACTAGAAAGCAAACATTTGATAATATAAATGGTTGGAAAAATGAAATAGAAAAAGCTATCAAAGGATTTTCAAGTGTACTTGTTGGAAATAAGCTCGATTTAATAACTAGTAAAAAAAGAATAATTGGAGAAGAAGAGGCTCAAAATCTTAAAAAGCAATTGAAAGTTTGCGCATATCATGAATCGAGCGCTAAAATTGGTTCTGGAGTGGAAGAATTTTTTTCTAAATTAGTGTCACATATTTATAAATCCTCTAATAAATAATATTTTGTTTGTCAATCTAAATTGAGTCACAAGAATGAGGGTTCTTCGTTGAGTACCTATATCCACAATTAAGATTTTTTCAAAATTCTAAATTCATATTCATTATAATAAGATGAGTCTAAAATAATAATAATAAAATCAATTGATCTATTATTTATTTCTTCATATAAATAAATGTCCAAGCTAGAAATGGATTAGTCTCTACATTATTAAAAGGTAATTGAGAAATTATTTGTCTAATCTCTTTAAGAGTATATCCTGCTTGTAGAGAGCCTATTGGCTCATTTATTTTCTTTAAAGCCTTAGGAACAACTATTTTAGTAGCAAATTTTAATAACCCGTAGAAAAATTTCCTTGCGTCTCTACGAAAATCAAAAATTAATAAAGTGCCTTCGTCTCTTAAAACGCGAAAAAATTCATTAAAGGCTCGTAAGGGGTCTTGCCAATGATGGAGAGAAAAAGTACTTAGCAAAAAATCTATTGAATTGTCTGGAAATGGTAAATGTTCAACATTTCCTAATCTAAAGTCTATCCTTTCATTTAAATAGTTTTCAAAGGCTCTCTTTTTTGCCAAATCCAATATTTCATCAGATATATCGACTCCTATTAGATTAAGATCTTGATAAGTTTTAGCTATTTCAACAATTAAATTCCCTGATCCACACCCTATATCAACGAGTGTTCCAATAGGATTATATAAATTCAATTGAGATAACACTTTTCTTCTTAAGAGCTTGAATGGTAGAAAATTAGTCATTTTTTCGAATGCTGCTGCAACTTCAGGACTATCAAGACCTTCAATACTAGGTTTCCTATAATTCTTTTTTCGAGGTAAACCAAAAATTAGAATTAATGCTATTATAATCCCGAAAATGATGAGAAGAATTTGTAAGAAATTCAAATTTATAGCCCTATTTTATAATGCTCCCATAAACCACTCAAATACAGGAGGGATATTTTCGATTATACGATATTTAATATCTTTATGTAGCACTACAATGAAAATATCTTGAAGTTGTCTAACTAACTGATAGTATTCATTATCTTCAATTTCTTTCAAATTATTTTTATCATCAAGATCAATATGGAACAACAAATAATCAGACATATCAACATTTTCTAATTCCCATGAATATTCAATCTCTTCTCGAAGAACAGAAATAAATTCTTCCAGCGAAGGATCCAATGAAATCCACCCGTCTAGCCAATTTTCCTCATCCTTATACAAAATAAAGAAATTGGCAGTTATCTCAGAAATTTCATTATTATTCATGATTTTTTCAAATTTTGGTATATTGATTTTTAATCAATTATTTTCTTTATATTTTTTTTTATCGCAATATTTGAATTTAAAAGAAGATAAAAGATTCTAAGTTGAGAAGACCAAATCCACTTTCTATTAATTCACCTAATCGAGTAATAAATCGAGTAGCAGGAGCTCCATCAACAATATCATGATTAAATAAAACACTAAGTGCCAGAAATTCTCGAATTTCAATCTGATCATTAATAATTGCAGGTTTTTTTGCAACACTTCCCACACCAAAAGCTAGAGGATGAGCAGTTGTTGGAATGGGCCAACCTCGAAGTTTACCAAACATACCTACAGAGCTTACTATAATTGTTCCCATCATTTGCTTAATCCTAACGGGATCTCTAAACTTTCTCTTTAAAATAAATTTTCTGAAAAATCTAGGAAGAGACACATATTTTTTAAGGTCTTCTTTCATATTATGATTTCCTAAAATACTTGCTTCATCCACTTCTTCTGCCTGAGCCTTTCTTATTTCATCACTTATCTGGATTACAGTCTTTTTATTCGTTGTTCTGACTACCAATGGTATTGGTGCCTTTACACCTTCAACTGATTTTTCAATCGTTATCGAAATATCAACATCATCGAATTTGATGATTTTATTCTTCCCCATCATCATAGAATGAACCTCCTTAAATTCGCTCGCCGCTTGTCCTATGCACTTAAGAAGCCATGCTGTAAAAGAGATTTTTTTTTGTGTATTCTTCTCATGTTCTTGAATTTTGTTTCTGCCCTCTGTTACATCAAATTCTATTAATCCTTTTACATAATGATTATTATCACCTAAGGCAAGGAAATCTAAAGTTGGAATCCTTGCTTTTGGATAATCAATAATATCATAATGCCCTATATTGTTGTTATTTAATTCCTTCATCTTTAATTTTTTTTTTATAGATTTTTGATTTATGATAGTTCAGATCTTACGATTAATAAACTTATTCTTATAATTCAATTGACTTATATTCTATTAATTCTCCTTTCCCACGTTCCATATAAAAAAATTCGGATTCCTTAGGTTTAAATTTGTTCTTTATTAGCCTTAATGCATTTAAACCTTTTTCAAACTCATCGCAAATAAAAATATCGATGCTAATATAACCATGTTCTGGCCATGTATGAAGAGCAGCATGACTTGTTTCTAATATAGCAATAATACTATATCCATAAGGGGTATAATTATGATTAAAAATATCTAGAATCGTTAAATCAGAAGAAATTAAAGAATCCATAAATATACGACGAATTTTTTCATTGTCCATAACTTGATTTTGGGATTCAAATCGCATTTCTCCAACAAAATGAAAACCAACCGGAAGAAAAGGAGGGATAATTTCTCTGTTAACCTCAGAAGTATAAATTGGTCGAGAACTAAAACTCAGATTGTACTTACTCTGTGGATATATGACTGAATTTAGGTAGAAAAGATGACTAAACTGGCCTATTATGCTACCTCCCTTATAACGATTAAAATCTGGAATCATTTGTTTAATTATAAATCCATGATCTAAAATTGATGATTGTATTTTCTGCATTTCTATTGGAGGTTTATTACCAAAACTAAGAAGGCATTTTTTTCCAATTGTTGAATAAGTTTTACCCTTAACATTAATACTAGACTTTAAAACTTGACTCGCTCTTTTTAAAAACAATCTTAATCCTTGGACTGTATAGGGGGGATCCATCACCACTACATCATATCTGTTTACAATCTCTTTAGGACATGGTTTTCTTAAATCATGACGGACAATATTAAAGTTTTGAAAGGAATACTCCGCTGCTTTTTGTTTAATATAATCCAAAACTCTTTTATCGATATCTAACACTGTGATCTCTTTCGCTAATCTTGTCAACCCTACAGCAAGAGATATATTATCATCATCTCCTAAGAAGATAATCCTTCTTCCTTCAATATCTCCCTTCTTAAGCAAAAAAAGGGTTCTTTTTACAATAGTAGAAAAGTCAGCATGCGATTGATCAAGTGCAAATTCGGGATCTGGTCTATTCTGTATTATTTCCTTGATATTATTTAGTATTGAAAATTCTTCAGGGATCTCTTCTATTGCATTATCAAAACTCCCAGGTAAAGGATCATAATCAAATCTTAAACTTAGTCTTTCTTTTACCCATTTTCTTCCTTTTTCACCAAGAAAGTTTTTCTTCTCAATAATTCCTGCTTTAACTAACTCACCTCTAACCGCAGCAATTGTGGGAATGGCAATCTCTGTTTTTTGAGCTACTTTCTTATTTTTAAGAGAAGGGAAGCGATACATTATCAGTAGAATCGAGCGAACTCCCTCGATACCCTCAGCTAATTGTGCTCTTTCAGCAACGAGTGTTAATATTTTCTCTGCTTCAGAATCCACGAGTTTACCTCTTGAATTACCGTAAGAAACGATTTTCTTTAGGTGACTGAAGAATCTAATACAAAATAGTTAATAATTTTTGTCATCTAAAAAGAGTTCAATTTCTTATTAAAAAAGAAATTATGGTGTGGTAGTTATAAACCTTTTTTTGTCTTTTTTACAAATATATTCTATACTATCTCTCCCAGATTTTGCCGCACCAGATACACCTGTATCCCCTACCCATTGACCAATCATAAAGAAGTTTTTTAGTTTAGGCAATGTTCTGGATATTTTCGCAGAAAAGGGATTAGCCCAACCCATATAGGAACCTTTCCAGTTATTGGTATAGCGAACAATTGTTAAAGGGGTTGCTACATCTATAGCTTCGATTTTATCTTCAATGTTAGGTATAATTTTTTTCAGAAAAGAAATAACAGCTCTTTCCACCTTTTTTTTTTCCTGTTGATATTGTTCTCTATTTTGAGATAACTTTTCCCAATTTTCAAATTTGCAACTGAAACCAGCAACAAGGGTAGTTTTACCTTTGGGGGAAAATGTCGGATCAAAAGCATAATTTTTAAGGCTAAGGAATCTATGTTCTTTTCCAGCTATTTCAATTGGTTTGTCAAGTTTATAAAAATTATAAATTGAGTTATTAAGATTGGAATGGCTTGACAAATCCATATCTAAACCAATTGATACCTGCAAATAAGTGGGGAAAGTAGGTTGAGTTTCGTAGCAATTTCTGATTTTCTTATTTATAAACTTACCATCTAACATTTTGAAAATAGTGCTATAACCGTCTGCAGCAGAAATAACCATGTCTGCTTTAACCTCTTTACCATCCTCTAGTTTTATACCAACAGCTTTATTATTATTCACTAAAATCTTTTCAATTTTTGAATTGTAATGAATTTTACCACCTAATTTTATATAACTCTGTTCTATACTCTTAGCGAAATTTAGAGAACCCCCTTCTGGAAATCCACAACCTTGGGTTGCAATCATAAAAGGAACACCGAAAAATTCATTAAATTGAGTATCTACCATTAGACCTAGTATAGCTTGCTTTAGGACAGGATTTTTAAATTTAGCTGCAAATTCATCTATATTCATTCTTGCATATTTAATAAAGAATTTCATATAGGGTACGAAACTTTTTATATTTTTAAGTTTATCAATTACACTAAATAGTTCTTTAGCTTTTGTTAAAGGCATGTTAAATAGCGTATATGCTTTTCTTATAGTATATACCAACTCATCTATCGCCTCACTATCTTCCGGAGCAATCTCTTTTAAATGTTTAGCTAATTTATCAGGATCACAATAAAAATTAACTACATGCCCATTTGAGATTAATCTTACCGAAACATCCTGATAATGAATTTTTTTATCTTGAATAACTCCTAATTCTTGCCATATACTATGGAATGGTGAATTGGAGGAAGTACCTTCCAACCAGTGAATACAAACATCAAAAGTATAGCCCTTTCTTTTCCATGCAGTGCAGAGACCTCCAGGAAGATTATGCATTTCATATATATGGGCATCATATCCATTCATTTTAGCATAACAACCAGCAGATAACCCCGCTATTCCTCCACCAATTATAACTATTTTTTTCATTTGTTTATCAATCCTTTTTCATAAGAATTCAAAATTTTAGAGATTCTAATTTCATATATCGTTTTATTACTAATTCAGGATCATCAGCGAACAAATGTTTAAATTTTGGTTTTACTAGTGCACAAATCAGACCCGCAATAATTCTCTTTCTAACGCCAATTTTAACATCGTAATAATATTTCTTATCATCATCCAACCATCCTTGTTCAAACCAATATTTATAATCTGCATTATTTTCATCAATCCAATATTTAGCATACAGTAACTTCCTTATTCTAAACGCAAGAACACCTCCTAGGCTTGGTTTTTGATATCTTTGGCCATTTAATGCTTTTAGAAATATCTTGCATGTTTTTTGGATTTTTGTGGTCATCTTTTTCTCTGCACCTCCATAAGGAACTGTTAGTAATTCTAATCGATTTACGAAATTAAAACCCCAAGAATCCGCTACTAGATTGAAATAACTTGTAATATATTTTGCACCACTTATTCCTTGATTACAAATACCAATTGCTATTTTTCCAAAAAAGCAAGGTCTATGAAAGATGTATGATAACCTATCAAAAAAATTTTTCATAAGAGCAGGAACATGCATTGCGTAAGCAGGTGCCATGAAAATTACACCATCTACTTCGTTTATTTTGTCTGTAATTTCGTTCCGATCGTCTTTTGCAAACGGACATTTTTCTTCTCCGACAAAAAAACAATTCAAACACCCTCTACATGATTCTAGATTAACATCTTTAAGATATAGATATTCAAATTCAACTTCCTGAAGCAATTTTAATTCATATTCCAGTTTTTCCATAACTATTGTTCCATACCCTTTCCTAGGACCACCCATTATTGTTAAAATTTTCATCTTTAATCCTCTTAATGTGTAAATTATCTATCTAAAATAATAGAGGTAAATTGTATAAAAAGTAACAAGAGACCAATTTTTAAGGCTATATAGATCCAACAACATAATAATATAGTTGAATTTTACTTAATAACACTAATTAAAAAGAAACCAATTCTTCAAAATCACAAACATTTAAATATGAAAATGGATATCTTTTTTTTACAGTAAAAACTTTTACGGTAATGAAAAGTTTTTACTCTTCGATCTTCATAAAATGATGTGAAATGGCTAAAAAAAAAGCAGAGAAAGAAGAAAAGAAAAAAAAAATTTTTGAAAAAGTTGGACTTGTATTTAGAAGCCCTGTGAGAGCAGATATTTTAAGACAACTCTCGGAGAGTCCTCAGAAACCCACTGAAATTGCTGAAAATGTTGGATTACTGAAACAAAATCTTAATTATCACTTAAACGCTTTAAAGCGAGGTGGAATGATCCAAACTCGAATGGAAGAATTTTCTGAAGATGAATTACCAAAGGAAAAGGGAGTAAGAATCAATGGGAAAAGCGAAAGTGGAAAGCTAAAAGTTGCTCGAGGGGTTGAACTTACCAAAAATGGTAAAGATATAGTAAATCAGTTTATAAGTCCGCTTTATGAAGAAAAAATTTCAAATAAAAATGAACGTATAAAAGAAAAAAATAAAAATAATAAAAAGGATGATGAATAAGCTTGAGAAATGAAAATATCCAAATTGTAAAATCTATATTTGAAAATCCTTTAAGCTTTCTTAAATTAGACACTCCTCAAGTTTACAAGAACATGACTGTTATCCCTATCATTGTTCAAGATGATAAATTTATTGATTTTATTAGTATTAAAGAAGCTGAAGAATTAGAATTAATAGAAATTGTTGAAACTGATACTGTTGGCCAATTAGAAGTCATAAATAATAGCGATAAACAAATATTAATTCCCTTTGGAATGACAGTCCATGGTGGAAAACAGGATAGAACGATCTGGGAACCAATTTTGATACCGGCGGGAGGAAAACAAAATATTGTGAGTGAAAATCCTGGACCAGTTAAACAGAAATATACAATCCCTGCAAAGTGTGTAGAACAATCAAGGTGGAGTTACAAAAAAAGTCGAGGATTCAAATCTTCAAATACACGCCTTCACCCTAACGTAGCTTATGAAGCTATCTCAGCAGCGGGTCAGGGTGCTGTATGGGACGAGATCCAATCACATAGAGCTGAAATGAATTATAAGCTTTCTGTTGCTCCTACTCAAAGCTATCTTGAAATGACAAAGGAATCTGAAAATCAAACTGGAGATTTTGTTAATCATTTTAAGAATGTTGATAATCAGTGTGGGATCGCTGTGTTTATTAATGGAGAGTTTATCGGCATTGAATATTATGCGAATTCAGAGGTTTGGAAAAAGATGAGTGAAGATATTCTCAAAGCTTTTTCCATCGAAGCACTTAGATTTAAAGATACACCCCAACGTAAAGTGAATGAATACCATGAGGAATTAATTAAAATTTTAAGTGCGTTAGATTTCAAATACTCCTCAAGAGAAGGAGTAGCTCTTGGAAATGTAGTAGAATTCAATTCTAATGATAATAAATGGCGAGGAATTACTCTAGTTCATGAAAAATCAATGGCGCAGTTTTATTTGGTTTCAAAACGAGGGGGATTTCAAGGTAATACTCGTTCAAATATACAGTTTCAAACTGTTGTTAATCAAAGGTATCAAATCTAATTTAATAATACAAAATTCTATAATTTTTTTTTTTAATAAAATTCGCGGTTTTTTGCATCAATATTATTCAAATTCTTGATTTCACAAAATAATGAGCTGAGTTATTAAAAAATTTTCGTAGAAAGAGAAATAAAAAAAAAAGATTTAATTTAATAAATTTTCTATAAACCGACCGCCATAGCTGACCCTACACTTAAGAACCAGACTGTTATTATTGCTCCAAAAAATGCTCCAAGATAGATTTTCCCCGTTTTACGATAAAAGAAGATCATAAAGAGATAGAGTAACGAATAAAAAGGAATCGCAAACATCAATTGGATTGGCATTATTGGATTGAACCACCAACCTTCGTAGGGATAATTACTGATAGTTACTCCGATATATTGAATCAAGAAAAGTAGTAAAAGCCCAAACAACATGGTAAATAACGCTTTAGCCCACCAAACTAAGTAGGTTTTTACTGATGTACTAGATTCCTCTGGACGAACTTGCCCGAATAAAAACACTCCACCATTTATTAGAAAAAAGGGTATAAATAGAGGCAGATATAACAAGAACATCAAGAAGCGTTCGGGTGTAAACATTTTTGCAAATGCCCAGAAGATTCTGAATTCGATTAAAAAGAATGTTTGGAAAATACTTACAAGCAAATACATCCATCCAAAAAGCGTTATTGAAAGTAAGGCAGTCTTTCCGAATATTTGCCAATGTGCTTTATTCTTAATAGTTGTCGCAAATTTTTCATTATCGTAGGTAACTCCAAGATCGTATAGTGTTATACTACCTCTCTCTTTCCTGTTACTAAGGATATACCATAAACTTACCAGAAAAGCAGCACACGCGGCAGTTGTTATAAAAAATCCAAGCCAATTATTCATCATACCCATATTCCAGGGTGCTCCCCAACTACCTGAGTCATCTATAGACCAGTGCACGTCTGCATGCGTAAATAAACCGAAAAATAGAGCGGCAATTACAGTATTAGCTGCAGCAAAAATCCACCACCTTTTCTTGTCTTTCGTAACTACACGTTCGGGCATTGGTTGTTTAACTTCTGCGAAGAATTTGGTTTTCAGTAATAGTAGGCTCAAGAAAATAACAGAAACAAAGCTAAAGAGTAACGCTAAGCCACCAAAAATTTCTGCCCCTAAGTACGTTTGACCTGCAATAGCAGCAATACTCCATGCATCAGCTTCACTTTTACCACTTAAAGCCTGTAGCATCCATGCAACTATTTCGGCAGTACAACCTTGATCCATTGTTAAACCTGGATGGTCAATACCTTTAACAAAATGTTCCCGATAAGCCGTTCCAGTAGCAAAATCCCCATATGTTTCGTCTACTTCTGGAGTCCCGCTATATGTTAGATCTCCTGTCCCAAGAGCATTTAAATGTATCATCGCTAATCCCTGTTGATAGACTTGCTTTACAGTCAAATTCGCAGTATACCAATTCATTCCACTATACCAATCTGTAGTATACCATTCTTCGTATTCTGCCCAGGTATGTAGAACGTTGTGATGAAAAGGCATTCTGAGTAGCGGAGGAAAAGATTCGAATGCGCAGGCATCATGACTAGGATTACTCATAGCTGTTAACCAAGCTTCAATATACCCCATAGAATGACCAAAAATGCCCATTTGTTTGTCATCCTTAACCGTAGAACCATTAACAAATGGTAAACTTTCCAACCATTTATAGGCAGCATCACATGATGCAGTATCAAAGGATCCCGGACCCTCCGAATCTCCATGACCAAGTTGGTCAATTAATAATACTACCATTCCTGCCCGGGCTAATTCTATAGCTATTCCCCTGTGAATATCCTTATCATTATTATATCCATGTAATCCAAGAACTCCAGGAGCAGTATTCAATTCATTTACATCTATCGGACGAAATAATTTTCCTACGAGTAGACTTCCATCTTGTCGAGCAATTGCAACTTCTTGAACATCGATAGTACCAAAATTATTTTGAAATGCAGCAGCCATTCCACCAGAAAAAAATATTATTACCACTGAAATTAAAAAACACAATTTGATTCGTTTGTCTTTTTCCATATAAAACAAACCTCTCAATTTTTTTTTAATTAAATTAATTT
Organism: Promethearchaeia archaeon; assembly: GCA_029856155.1. GTDB lineage: Archaea > Asgardarchaeota > Lokiarchaeia > Sigyniarchaeales > SOKP01 > Loki-b32. The sequence goes on along the minus strand of JAHQWL010000085.1, from coordinate 21,180 downwards.
TTGCTAAATAGCCATTGTATATTTGGACTTAATTCTTTATATAATTTGTTTTTTTTTTATGTGTAAAAAAAAGTATAAAAATAATGATTTTCTAAGCATCAGTTTCTAAATAAGTGATAAATATTTATATAATTCTTTAAATGTAAACAAGAAATGTGAATTGAGGTATGTTTATGCAAGATTGGGAGAGTAAATATAGAAAGGTGGTTACTTCAACAGAAAAAGCAATTTAACAAATAATTTCGGGGAATCGAGTAGTAGTTGGACACGTTGCTGGAGAATCAGTCTCATTGGTAGACGAATTAGTCAACCAAAAAAATCGACTCAAAAATATTGAAATCCAATTGAAGTCTGGTTAGGATCCTTTTTAGCATTGATAACTGTCGCTTGGTTGGGAATACTTTTTGGGGCTTTCATTGCTGGTAAAGTGCCAAAATTCTATTTAAAGCTAATGTTAACATTGATATTTTTTTTTGTAGGAACTTTAATATTAATAACATCTTTTTAAAATCATACGAAAAAAAAAAAGTGTTAATTATGAATATACTAATAGTTTTTTATTCAAGAACGAGTAATACCAAGAAAATTGGTGAAATAATTTCAGACAGTTTAAATTGTGAATATGAAGAAATTATTGATGTTAAGAAAAGAAAAGGATTTATCGTAGGATTTTTAAAGTGTGGATATGCTGCAACGAGAGAAAAACTAACCACCATCAAAGAAGTTCAAAAAAATCCAGAATTATATGATTTAATTATATTAGGAACCCCTATATGGAACAAAAGGATGACACCTGCAATTAGAACATACATCTCTGATAACAAAGGTAAATTTAAAAAGGTTGCATTTTTCTGTACCGAAGGTGGAAAAGGTGGTTCTGAAACCTTTGAAAGCATGGCTGAAATTTGTGAGAAAAAACCTTTATACACTTTAGAAATTACAAAGAAAGAAATTAAGAAAGGCTACCATATTGATAAAATCAATTCTTTTATCCGAGAAATAAGAAACAATTAAAAATTCACATTCTATATAATTGAGAATTAATCATTCACTAATCTAAACCTTTAAATTTTGAATTTTCGTTATAGTATCACAGAATCGATACGCTTCTAAAATTATAAAAACAATGAAACTATTATATGATTGCGGGGAATATAAGTAAAAACAAATTATGAACAAAATATTTTAATTATTATTATCAATTTAAAAGAACGTAAAAAAGAGATATTGGAAATAAATGGTATATTTTCAAATTAGTCCGGTTGGATTTGATTGTGGATTAGAAAAAGATAATTGTAATAAATATCCAGATTTTTGTAAGGAATGTGTTAAAGCTAAACTTCAAAAATTTGGTTTAAATCTTAATTATAACATTAAATTCACTATAATTGATTCTGAAGAAAAACGCGTTCAATTGTTTCAAGACTTAATATGGCAAAAGTTTTTAGATGTTTTAAATATAAAACACATTTTATTAATGGCTAAAGAATCTGGATTAGCTCTATTAGATTATCCTATTTCGGGAGCAGGGGTAAATACAGAATTACTAACGGGATTTATCCAAGCTAATATAACTTTTTCAGAATCAAGTGCTGCTTCAGAAGGAGATGGAACACAAGGAGGGAATTATCAATTTTATGAATTTCAATATGAAACATTCAATATTTTACTGAAAAATGGTCAATTTATTAGAATCTGTTTGGTTCTAGATCATAAGGTTTCCGACAGTTTGAAAATTCTTGTAAGTGAGTTCTTAAGAGATTATGAGAGTATATATCTTGATAAAATTGGAGAACATATAAGAAAAGGGAAAATGCATTTTGAAGATACTCTTGATTATATGATAGATACTTTTAACGTTAAATTAGTATTTCCAATGGTGCTAACCCATACACTATTACCAGATGAATTAGATAAAATCAAAAAGAATCCTATTCAAAAAGCTATAATAGATTTTGCGAAAGAATTACTTGCCTCAAAATCATTCTTTTTTATTATCAATTTAATTGATGAAGTCCAAAAAATTGTTCATATTGACGCAAATAAAATTCTTTATGAAGTTTATCGGCTTATTGAAAAAAAAATCATCTTTCCTACTACTATTGAAACTGTTGAAGAATCTATTAGTGATTTTCAAGAGTCACGAGCAGTGAGAATAGATCGAAATGAATTAATTTCTTCAATAATTGCCAATGATGATGAAATAAGTGAGTTGAAAGAAAAAGCAACGTATATGAGTGAAGAAGAAGTTAAAACCTCCATTAATTCTTATGTCAAAAAAGCTGAAACTGCTGAAAAGGGGTTAGCTTATAAAGAAGCACAAAAAGAATATGAAATGGCGCTTTATTTGGCATCAGGATTTGATATTAAGGACGAAGTTGGGAGAATTTCCTTCATGGTCTTAGAACTCGATAAAAAAATTAAAGATTTAGAACTAGAGTACGCTTTAAAAGTAGGTGAAAAAGCTGAGAAAAGGAAAGATTACATCAAAGCCATTAATTATTATAAACAAGGATTACAAATTTTAAAAAATGTCCAAGACTTAAATGGGCACGAATCTCAAATTAAAAAGTTAGAAAAGAAGATTTCAAACCTCCAAAAACATTTATAAGTTAAATGCTTCATTAAATGCATTTAAATTCATTTCTAAAGCTTCCCCTGAGAAATTCTGTTTTATTGATTCCTCAATAATAGAGTGTTTTAATGGTAGAAATCTGAGGATGTAGCCTAATATTACAATATTCATGGTTTTTAGATTATTAGTATGCTTTACGGCCATTTCCATAGTGGGGATAAAATAAATATAGTCTGAATTTTCATATAGAATTTTTAATAGATAATCTAAAGAAGGATATTCCTTACCAATATTATGGTTTTCATAAGTAGATATAATTAATTTGGTAGTTTTGTCAATTTTAGCATATTTTAACACATCTATGATACTGCTTTCTTCTAAAGCAATTATCATATCAGCTGATCCTATCATTGGTATTGGAGCTTTCAACTTATTTCCAAAGCGAAGGAAACATGTCACTTTACCTCCTCTTTGACTAAGACCATGGGTTTCAGAGGTTATTACTTTATACCCTTGATTCACCAAGGCGTTTCCTAAAATTTGTAATAATCGAATTAAGCCTTGTCCACCTAAGCCGGTAATTACAATAGTATAATTATCGAAAGTCATAATACGTCCTCCATATTAATAGCATTATTAGGGCAAATCTCTTCACATATACCACATCCTAAGCACAAATTTGAATCAATGAAGGCAGAATTGTCTCTCTCATCAATAGCAGGACATAAAAATTGACTGTAACATATACCACAATTATTACATAGTTCAGTATCAACATATCTTATTATTATTGGTTGTCTTTTCACAATTTTTTGAATACATTCGTCTTTTATGAGAATAACATGTAAATTTTTATTTTCTGCTATATCAACTCCCTTTTCAAAAATGAGATTTTTTAAATTTGAAGTATATCTCTCATCAATATTTTCATAGTGCTTAATTGCTGCAACATTAGCTCCAGTACCTCGCAAAAACTGTTCTAAATCTATACTTTTCTTAAGATTTCCCTCTTTATAATAACGAGTATCACTTCCTGGATGAGGTTGTTGACCTGTCATTCCGATCCATCCATTATCTAATATTAAAACTAAAATTGGGGTTTTATTATAGATGCCATTTAGAAGTGCAGGAATTCCAGAATGAAAAAATGTACCATCTCCTATGATTGCGATGTTCAAACTCTCACTTGTTCGAGCGACTCCTTGAGCTAATGCTATACTTGATCCCATACAGTACTTAACATTAGCAAATGAAAAAGGAGGCAACGCTAATAGCGTATAACACCCTATATCTTGATAAAAATAAATATTTTTTCCTGTTTTTGATTTAATTTTTTTAACTGCTTTTTGTAATGCATATCCTGTTGTTCTATGGGGACATCCAGCACACATTATTGGTTTTCTTTCCATTATATTGTATTTTTTCTCATTAATTTCGTTTATGTCTACTTTAGGTTTTAAATTAGTTATTTTTATCAATGCTAAAGCAACTAAAGTAGGATTCAATTCTCCCACAAAAGGCAACAGTGAATTTTTTTTAGAATAGGAGAATGGATCCTTCCCATGAATTATCACTTTAAGCTTATTCATTTGGGCAATAGCAAGAATCTGAGTTTCGAGAAAGGTATCGTTTTCTTCTATAATAAATACTTGGTCATATGTCTCAAGAAAAGAGGTTATTTTTTTAACTGGAATGGGATTTATAAAGCCGATTTTAAGAAGTGGTACATTTAATTCAAGAAACCGTAGTGCTTCGAGTACATAAGTGTATGATACACCACTAGTTATGATTCCTAACTTAAACTCATTTATAGCGTCCTCATTTTCAACTCTGTTTAACGTACTGTTTTCAGACATTTCTAATGCTTCCTTCATTCTATTATATATGTGATTTTCCTTCATATCTAAAAAAAAAATTCTAAGTGCTACATTAACTTCTTTTGGTAAATCAAAATCCTCTTCAATTTTCGATTGCTTTATTTCTCCAATAATTACATTACTCCTAGCGTGAGAAACCATTGTAACTGTCCTTAATAATACGGGAAGCTTTAATTTCCTCGATATTTTAAATGCTTCTTTAGTAAAATCCAAACATTCCTGAGGATTACTGGGTTCTAATGCGGGAATTTTAAAAAGTTTTAAATAATTTCGAGAATCCATTTCTACCGCACTCGAATACTGTTGAGGATCATCAGCAACTAAAATAACCATAGCTGAATTTTTATTATTTGGTCGCGTTGTAGCAAGAGCAAATAAAGGATCTGAAGCCACATTTAACCCAACATTTTTCATGCCGACCATTGCAGTGGCACCTCTAGCATAAGCAGCCCCTGCAACTTCTATCGCCACTTTTTCGTTAATACTGCATTCAACCCATTTCATTCCTGTTTCCTTGTAAATATCCGTAAATGTTTCTCCAACTTCAGAGCTGGGCGTACCCGGGTAATAAGTATAGATATCAATACCACTTTCTAGAGCACCACGAACAATCGCTTCATTTCCTAAAAGAAACCCTTCATCACCAAATTTTCCATTAACAATTATGTTTTTACTCATTATCTTATGAAAATAAATTCGTAATTAAGATCAATATTAATTAAATTTCTTTTTGCAAAAAACAATTGCTATTATTTGCTATTAAATAAAATTGTTAAAATATAGCAATTATAAAGAGATACTAATAATAATCTTATAGAATTAAAGCTTATTGAACTCAATGGAACTAAATATATATAAAAAAATTAGAATTTATTTTTTTTTTTAACTAAAATTACTAGCGCTACCGTAGATACTAATGTGATTAATAAGTAAACATTACCAAATGGAATCCCTTTCCCTCCTGGAACAATTGGAATTGAAATAGTTGTATACATTATTTCTTCATCAATTCCCCAAATCCCATTAGTGTTATCTTGCCATACGGCATGAACAATATTAGTCCCAGCAACAATTGAAACTTCTCGGCTGATATGGTCATTCCAATAAATACCACCCGCTCCATCCGAAATTATAGTGACATCAGACCAGCCATCTCCTACTGTATAATTAACACACATTATTTCCTCATCAATGGAATCTCCACCACCCCAAGCTCCTAGTGTGTCATCTTCCCATGCTACATAAATAATATTATTTGGATTGATCGTAATAGAAGGAGATATACTTTCTCCATTATTCCAAAAGATATCATCATATCCATCAGAGATTACAATGGGAATGGCCCAGTCTAATATATAACTCGTATACATAATTTCTTCATCACTGCCCCAAGCACCATCAGTATTATCGCTCCATACCACATGGACATTATTTGAGCTGTCTATTGCGATATCTGGATCAACGCTATGACCATCATTCCAATAAATATTATTGTGTCCATCAGAAATAACTGTGGCATTAGACCACCCTAAGCTTGTAGAATAGCGAGCATACATTATTTCTGCATCAATACCCCAAACTCCAATAGAATTATCTTGCCAAACAACATGAATATCCCCTGTATTATCCGAAGCGATTGACGGATGCGTACTGCTGTCATCATTCCAATAGATATCATTATATCCATCAGAAATAACTGTAGCATTAGACCAACCAGTACTTGCGGAATAACTAGCGTACATTATCTCCCAATCAGATCCCCATATACCATTTGTATTATCACACCATACTACATGAATGTTATCATTGTTGTCAATTGTGATTGCTGGTTGTAGACTATCATCACTATTCCAATAATTATTATTATATCCATCAGAAATCACAGTAACATTTGACCACCCTGTAGAACTGGAATAACTTACATGCATTATTTCTGTATCAGTACCCCAGATCCCATTAGTCTCGTCTGCCCATACCACATGTATATTATTTGAGCTATCTATGGCTATAACAGGATTAACACTCCAATCATTATTCCAATAGATATCATCATAACCATCAGAAATCACAGTGGCGAACGACCATCCTGAGCTTGCTGTATAACTAGCGTACATAATTTCATAATCAGTTCCCCAGATCCCATCAGTATCATCTGCCCATACTACATGAACATTACCCAAGTGATCTAAAGCAATGTCTGGATAACGACTCACACCATCATTCCAGATAATATCTTGAATACCGTCAGAAATTACTGTTGCATTACTATAATCCATGCCACTTACTCTAAGATTTAAATTTTTATCATTTAATTCTTGATTTTGATTGGAAATTGGCATTTTAAAAGAAAACAAAACTAAAGAAATAATAAAAATCACAAAAGGAATCAAATAAGTTTTAGATTTTTTATTCATATAGAAAAACCCTCAAAAAGTTTTATAATAGTATAGATGATTGCTCTATATATAAAATTATTAGTTTATTAGGTTGAAACACTAATAGCAATATATAGGAGTTAAGGAGTAAGGATAGAGTGGTTGTAAATATTTCCTCACATCATCATTTAGATGGCATTCATTAACTAATTTTTGATTTAACTGAAATCCCCGATTTTTAACAATTTCTAATAGTCCTATAAGCCCTTCTTTCCTGATGATTGATAAAACGTTAATAATCCCAATTTTTATAATTTCTTAACGATTTTTCAAATTAATCAAATAATTAAACAGAGAAATGTAAACTAATGACAATTTTATTAAATCCTAAAAAGCATGATCGCTATTATCCCGATGAGAAGTCTAAGGATATTATGCTTAAAACTATTGATTTTTTCGAAAAGAAGGGGAAAGCAAAACTAAAAGAAGATTATCACGAAAGGGTTTGGTATTCTGATTTTATTGAGTTTCAAAAAAACAACAAAATTTTTGCACAGCTTCTAACACCCACTCCATATGGTAATGATGAGAATTATCGTTGGGATACATGGCGTATTTGCGAATTTAACGAAATTCTTGCGTTTTATGGTCTTAATTATTGGTATACTTGGCAAGTCTCCATTCTAGGACTTGGACCCATATGGATGAGTAAGAACGAAATAATGAAGAAGAAGGCAGCTCAATTACTTAATGAAGGAGCCATATTTGCGTTTGGCCTTTCAGAAAAAGCGCACGGAGCAGATATTTATGGAACTGAGATGAAGCTTACATTACAAGAAGATGAAACTTATAGGGCTAATGGAGAGAAATATTATATTGGTAATGGTAACGAAGCGGAAATGGTTTCAAATTTTGGTAAACTTGCTGATATAGATGGAAATATCCCTCCTTATAACATGAAAAATAAAGATCAATATGTATTTTTTGTAGCAAATTATAAACACAAAAATTATGAATTGAAAAAAAATATCTGCGATAGCCAAAATTATGTGGCAAACTTTGCTCTTCATGATTATCCCATTACAGAAGATGAAATTCTTTCTAAAGGAGAGGATGCGTGGAATGCTTCACTTAATACTGTAAATGTTGGTAAATATAATCTAGGATGGGCTTCAATCGGTATTTGTACGCATGCCTTTTATGAAGCGATTCATCATGCTTCTTATCGTAGATTATATAATATGTATGTCACTGATTTTCAACACGTTAAACAAAATTTTATTGATGCCTATACAAGATTGGTCGCTATGAAATTATTTGGCTTAAGAACTGCCGATTACATGCGCGTAGCTTCTAAAAAAGATCGGCGCTATCTACTTTATGCTCCTGTTATGAAAATGAAGACAACAACACAAGGGGAAGAAGTTATCAATCTCTTATGGGATGTTATTGCAGCAAAGGGTTTTGAGAAAGATATGTATTTTGAGAACGCAGCTACAGATATTCGGGCTTTACCAAAACTCGAGGGTACGGTTCATGTGAACATTGCCCTAATTTTGAAATTTATGCTAAACTTCTTCATGAATCATAAAAGTTATGAAGAAGTTCCTAAACAAGATGCTATAAGAAATGATGATTTTCTTTTCAATCAAGGGCCTGCTCGTGGATTAGGACGAGTGCGCTTTCATGATTGGAAACCAGCTTTTGAGAAGTATAATTTACCTAATGTTAAAATCTTTTTGGAACAAATAAAACTATTCAACCTTTTAGGAACTAAAGCGACTCCAGATGCAGAACAGCAAAAGGATATGGATTTTATGCTCTCCGGAATTGGTGAGATCTTTTCTCTTATTGTCTATGCTCACCTTATCATTGAAAATGCTCCGATATACAACATTGATGAAGATACTGTTGATCAAATTTTCGATTTTCTGGTAAGAGATTTTTCGAAATATGCTTTAAACCTTTATCAAAAACCTAGCGCTAAACCTGAGCAGATGGAATGGTGTTTAAAGATGATTAAAAAACCTAATGTGGATCAGGAGAGATTTACCAAAGTCTGGAACGTGGTACACGCCTTAAAAGACGCATATCAAATGAATGATTAATTGTATACTTATCTAATAAAAAAAATAAGATGAAATTTTTTTATCCATATCTTAGAATTTTAAAATTCTTAACCTTTTAATTTTAATATTTACACAAAGACTTAATTATGGATAGTTTTGATCGAATCTGGACGGCATTAAATCTGGAAGAACCAGATAGAATTCCAACTCATACAATAAATATTGATGGAAACGTTGCTGATAAGATATTAGGAAAACCTGAAAAAACCGCATTTGACGTTTTTGATGAGATGGAACAAAAATATCCCGATGAATGGGTTGAAAAGATTAATCAAATCCTCGATGATATTGAAATTAGTGTCTTTGCAAAAACAGTTCGAGCTGGTTATGAATTAGGCTTTGATGGTGTTGGTATTCAATACATTCCATTTATCCTCGAAAGTCAAACTGAGATGACAGATATATTTGGGAAGCGACACAAGGTAAGAAATATTGATGGAAACCCATACCCAGATTATTATGGGGGATATATTAAGAATAGAGTAGATTGGGAAGCATACCCAAAACCAGATCTTAAAGAAGAATACAGAAAGGCTAAAAAATTTTACAAAGGCGTTGTTAGGAAGTGCCGTGATATTAAGGAAGATATTTGTATATTTGCTCAAAACGCCCTAACTTCAGTCTTTCCCCCCGTTTGGCAAGGAATGGGAATGACCTATTTCGTTAGAGCTTTAAAAAATGATCCTAAATTAATCGAGGAGCGTTTCAGGTATACTACAGATTTCGTTTTAACTGTATTTAAAGCATACTCAGATTGTGGTGCCAAAATTTTTCTAGAGGGTGGAGATATTGCACATAGTGGAGGACCAATGATAAATCCAAAATACTTTAATGAATATTTATTACCGCGTTATCAAGAAGTAGCAGAGGCAATTCATGATTGGGGTGGAAAATATATCTTACATACGGATGGAGATGTTACTAGTCTTTTAGATTTTATAGTTGAATCTGGTTTCGATGGACTCCAATGCTTAGAACCTCCATTGGTAGATCCATATTTAGTCAAAAAGAAAGTAGGAGATAAATTATGTCTATCAGGAAATATCGATACTAGACATATCTTGGTAAAAGCACAAAAAAATGAAGTTATTCAAGCTGTGAAAGAGGCAATCAAAGCGATGGGCTCTGGAGGCGGATTTATGTTATCTCCTGCTAATTTTCACCCTGAGATTTCTGTTGAACGCTTAAAATGGATGATTGAAGCTACTTTAGAATATGGGAAATATCCTCTACAAATTTAAAAATTTGAAGTTAGAATAATTATTATTTTAAAATTAACTAAACATATTTAATAAAAAAATAGTCTTATGTGAAAATAAAATGGCTAGACCTAAAGTAGTTTTACCAGAAAATGGAATCCCTGAAGCTGACTTATTGAAAGATATGGAAAATATACGTAAAGATGATATAAACTGGAGAAATGGCAAAGTATGGAGTTTGGTATATCACGCTACAGATGAGCATACTGAGATGCTCAAGAAAGCATATACAATGTTTTTTTCTAAGAATGCTCTCAGTCCAATGGCTTTTCCAAGCTTGAGGATGTTTGAAACAGAAGTAATTTCAATGACTGTCGACCTATTTAATGGAGACAAAAGATGCTGTGGAAGTATGACTTCAGGAGGAACTGAAAGCCTTCTTATGGCTATTAAAACCTACAGAGATTGGGCAGAGGAAAAGTTTCCAAACATAAAAGAACCAGAAATGGTGGTACCTAGTTCAGCTCATCCCTCGTTTGATAAAGCTGCTGATTATTTTAAAGTAAAAATAGTTAAAGTACCGGTTGATAGCGAAACTCATCGAGCAGATGTAAATGCAATGAAAAATGCTATTACAGAAAATACCATATTAATTGTTGGTTCAGCATGTGATTTCCCAAGAGGAGTTGTTGATCCCATTACTGAATTGGGAATTGTTGCTCAAGAACATGGTATTGGATTACATGTTGATGCATGTCTGGGAGGCTTTATGTTACCCTTTGTTAAAAAACTTGGCTATGAAGTCCCTGATTTTGATTTTTCTGTGCCCGGTGTGACATCCATTAGTGCAGATGTTCATAAATATGGTTACGGTGCAAAAGGAGCATCTACAATATTATATAGGAAAGAAAGGATTTGGAAACATCAATTCTCTGTATACACAGATTGGACGGGTGGTATATACATCTCTCCATCTATGAGAGGAACTCGTCCTGGAGGTGCTATCGCAGCAGCATGGGCAGCATTGAAACACCTTGGAATGGATGGTTATTTAAAATTAGCAAAAATCGTAATGGATGCTTCAGAGAAATTAATTGAGGGAATAAATCAAATACCTGAGCTATATATAATAGGAAAACCGGTAATGAGTGTTTTTTCTTTTACATCAGATAAGATAGATATTTATCAATTAGGAGATCGCATGGATAAAAAGGGTTGGCATTTAGACCGAATTCAATTTCCGAATGCTTTACATATGATGGTTAATCCTCATCATGCTGAGATTGTTGATACCTTCCTTAAAGATCTCAGAGAAACAGTTAAGGACGTTGTTGAAAATCCCGGAGAATCGACTGATGGTGATGCAGCAATATATGGTATGGTTGCCAGCTTACCGGACCGAGATAAGGTGAAAGACTATATCGTCAATTTCTTAAAGAGTCAATATAAAATTAAGTAGATTCTATTTTTTCTATCAATCTTTATTTCTTGACAGCCTTCATTTTAATATTTTTTTCTTTAATGATTAACCTTAATTCCTTGTCTAAATATCTTGCTTTTTCTTTATTCACATGTTTTAAATCTTTCATTAACGGTTGTGCAGCAATAATCAATTCACTTTTTCTCTTTTTTAATTCTTTGATCTTTAAATTCAACTCATCGAGGTTTTTTTCAACCGCTTTGAATTCATCGCGAATAGGGCCTAATTTTAATTCGATTTCATCGATTTTAGAAGCATACTCCTTATCGGTTCTATCTCTGATATAAGTTTCTTTCTTTTTGGCGCCTTCATCAATTTTTTTAATTTCATCCTCCATTCTACTATTTTTCCCCTTTTAATATTCTTATTTTACTCTCTATAATTTAATTCATAATTTTTGCTTATAAAAATAAGTATAAAATAGAGAAAAAAAAAAATAAACTTATGATTTTAGATTTTTATCGTTAGCAGTAGAATTATTTGACTCAAAATATTTAGGTAATAGTTTTGGTCCTATCAATATCATAATTCCACTCCCTATTGCTCCTCCTAATGCTCCAAGCAAAATCCCAATTAATAATATTAAAATAAAAATGACCCAACCATATCCTAAATCACCAAAGATTAAAAAAGCAAACTGATCTAAATTTGTAAAAGCATTAAATTCTGCCATTTTATAAACCATGTAAAAAATCCATACAATTGAAACACCAAGAGCAGCACTATATATTCCACGCCTCATTGTTTTATTAAAAAGCCCTCCGATAATACCAGGAATTATGATCAATTGCCATATCGGAACATAAGTTAGAATAAATGTTATTATTGCAGTAAGTACAAACGAAATTAGAAAGTTTCTTGTTTCAGGTTCAACTTTAACTTTAATTTTTTTAAGTTTCATTCTATTCACCTTTAGATCTCCTTTTTAATTTTTTAAATTTTGAACGAATTAAGTCCCTTTTATACCATCCACCAATAACTACAACAACACCAACTGAGCATCCGACAATTATTCCAGTTGCTAATCCAATAATATATAAAGGATCTTCTCCTGCGATGAATGTAATCTGAGATTCAATGTGATTTTTTGGATAATCTGCTTTATTTTTGTAAAAGTATTGTCGATGATATTTACCTTGTAAAAACAATTCCTCTAATTGATCAGAATAATGTTTAGAATTTGAGACTGCTCTTTGCCCAGAGGGGATTACACTTAAAGAATTTCCCAAATCACTAAAATCAACTATCCATCTTTCCGAAGCACCACCCCGAGCATAACCTACTCCCCTTCTTATACTGGCTCCTGCAGGATTAACAGTGTAACTTTCCCCATCTCCTTCATATGGACCTCTATTTAAGGATTCAAAAGCGGGAACAATATGAGGAAAAACAAGTTTATGCATCTCGCCCCATCTCCAAGTATTTACTTCATCCGTCTCAAAAAAGTCTAAAAGGAAATCGATTGTAGAATTTAAAGCCTTAATAATTATGTGGGTTCTATTTTCAATCAGTACTGTTTCAATGTCATCAAACCACTTAGAGTTTGGCTCCTCTCGTGTTAATTTTTCTAAAACATTCTCTTGAGGTCGTAATGGCGCTCCAGCGGCTCCAAGCTCATCATCAAAAGTATAATCCTTATAAAAATCTCTCCATTTGCGATAAATAGTTGGTGCGGCTAAATTTTTATCCATGTCAAAGTCCCAATTCTTTAATTGGGTCAAAATGTCTAAGACTACGGGCGTTTTTTGAGAAATAGGTAAGTCCTCAGTTGCATTAATGAGATATGGTATGAATGCTCTCGCTGGAGTAGATTTAATATCAAGCTGTATTTCCTTCATTTTTTCTATACCTACTGTTCCATCTGCTGAATTATTAAGTAATTCATTAATTCTTCTTGCTCGATATCCCGCTGCATAACCGTTTTGGAGTGCATACTTTTTATAGTCTGGACCAGCAACTATTTGGTTTGCTGATGCTAAGTAATGTTGAGATGAATTTTCAGTATTTGGTAATTCTTCAAATGGAACATATCCGACCCATTCTCCTTCACCCTTCGATCCATTATATGGTAACGTTCCATTCCCAAAATGCCAAGGTTCAATTAAATTGTCATCTCTTATAGGTACTAATCCTGTAGGTCTAATAGCGATGGTTCCATGTACATCAGCATAAACAAGATTCGAAGAAGGACTTTGGAAATAAGCAGAGGCTTCATCAAATTGAGCTCTGTTTTGAGCATGATTCCATCCGTATAACGCTAGCATTTCAGTGGTTATATTGTTTCCTGTCCATTTAGGTGCTAATACTATTTGTCCTGTATCTAACGAATCGGGCATACTTCCACCTAGAAAATTGTTTAGAACAGGTCCATGTACCGTTTCTTTAACAATGAATTCTTGAGTTCCTTGATCTTTAACTTTAATTTTATAGGTTCTTGTAGTATATTCCGTGAGAGTACCATTATATATATAATGGTTAGAATCCATCTCTTCATAGAAATACCAGTCCATAACATCATAAAAAGTATTAGTAATGCCCCATGCTACATAATCATTATGTCCAACTATTGGAATATTCACGCCAGCAAGTGTAAATCCATACGTACTTAAACCAGTACTTTCATCCACTAAATGCGCTTCATACCATATTCCTGGCATATTCCATGCTAAATGCATATCATTACATAATATTGGCATTCCAGTGCTACTTTTTACGCCATCAACTACCCAATTATTAGATCCAATACTGTTTTCCGCTTGAGCATCCACAAGAGCTTTTTCTGCTGGGAGATTCTCGATATTACTTAAAAAGCTCGAAATTGTTTGGAGAACACTTGAACTTATCTTTAAAGGACCACCATCGTAAGAGAGTTCTGAACTGTCATTAAAATTGCCATAATTTGGACATATAGGTATTTGACCATAGGTTGACATAAATAATTCTGTAGTATTTGCCACTCCGATAGCATCCAAAGTTTGTAACCTATATAAGTCATTATAATCCCATGTAAGCATTTTACTCATGTATTTTGAAAAACAAAATGTATCTAATGGAGTCCATTGTGCAGGTTTGAATCCTAGTATTGCATATTCAATAGGTAACTCATTTTGATGCGTATTGATATAGTAATTTACACCATCCGCATAGCTATAAACAGCATCTAAGAAATTAATCTCCCCTTGTTCTTGCATTCTAATTGCATACTGAAGAGTTTGATTTGCCCAATATTCCATCCCCATCGCAAGATTAAATTTATCCTCTTCTAAAGCTAATTCCCCTATCACTTCAGATAGTTTACCTCTTACTTGTCGCCGTGCTAAATCCATTTGGAATAGTCTATCTTGAGCATGAACATATCCTAACGCAAAACTCATATCATTTTCATAAGAAGCATAAATGTGAGGGATTCCCCATTCATCACGATAAATAGTAACTGAACTATTCAATCCTGGAGCATAAATTGTCTCTTGTTGGGGGACTTCCCCTGGAACATTCCATAATCCTGATCCTGGGAGAATAATATTGCCCAGTGGGGCTATAATACTTATTAGTGGAACTGAAAATATTGTTAAGACTACTATAGTTAATGTAATTACAGTAGCTAATTTCATGATATTCTTTTTCTCTGAACTATGCATTTTAATAACTCAATTTTTTATTTATTTTTAAATTAAATAAGTACTTGTATAAAACATTTAATTCAACTATTATAAAAAAGTTTAATTCTCATTTTATGATTAATGAATGATCCAAAAATATAAGTGGGAAGATGTTATAAGAAAAATATAGAATAAATTGAGCCAAATATTATGCCAGATATTGATGTAAAATCTAAAGAAAAAATTGAAATTTCTTATGAAGATTATTTTAGGACAAGATTTAGTGGAATTGCTGAAATGGTAAGAGCTTTAACTCCAATCATGGATCAAATGAAAGCTTTAGATAGAATTAAAGAACTCTATAAAAGAAAAAGTAAGGATTTAGTCAAAAGACTATTAAAAAATAAGAAGCCGATAACAAGTTTTGAAGAATTTAAAGAAATGTATAAAGAACAAATGAGTACTGAATTCATGCAACATTGTCTTAATTTTACTATTACTGAAGATACGCCTAATAAGTTGACATTCAAATTTACAAAATGCCTTTGGGCAAAAATTTTTTTAGAAATTAAGGAACCTGGTCTTGGTTATGCTATGTGCTGTTATCCTGATTATACTATGGCGAAAGCCTTCCATCCTAAGCTTAAATTAGTACGTAATAAAACCTTAATGCAAGGCAATGAATGTTGCGAGACTACTTACATATGGGAAGATTAACTGCTAATAAATGGCTTTTTAAGAAAAAACTATAGTAGAAACTACTGGTAAATGATCTGAACCAAATTCTGCTGGCAAGTTAACACCCGGCAGCATATCTGTAATTACATAGCTATCAGTAATCTCTTGATATCCCGTAGCGAAAACATAATCAATTGGAGCCCGAGGATATGCACCAAATTCAGCAGCAGTATCATTAAAGTAAGTTAGTACTCTTCCTATTTCTGCTGTATTATTTAGTAAATTGAAATCACCCATTAAGACTTGATTTGAAGATGTAGCAATTTCCGTTATTTTATGCAGAAGAAAATCGACTTGAGCTGATTTATTTTCAGTTCTAATACCGATATGAGTACAATATACATCAATTGTAAGAATTGTACTAATTTCGACAATACAATGCAGAAAAATCCTTTCCATGAGGATACTTGGAATTTCATAACCATTTTTTAATATTATTGGATATTTACTCAATATGGCATTTCCCATTTCATGGTGATTATTAATAGGATTATAGAAGTAATAATGCATCCCTAACCTTTTTGCTAACCAGAATGCCATATCTATGCCTTGAGAGGTAATACGCCCCGCTCTAACTTCTTGTAATCCAATTATATCAGGATCATCAATTAATATATTCTGAGCAATTCGCTCTAAATTAAGTAAATCATCCATTCCCTGCCCAAAATGAAGGTTATACGTCATAAAGGTCAATTCATTTTTAGGAGCAACTTCTTTCTGAAATTCGCCAATACCGAATGTTACTATAGAAAGAATCAATGGCGAGATTATAAGACCAACTACAATATATTTAAATTTTTTATCCATCTCTTCATTTCACCTCCTATAATTTAAACTTAATGAAATAATTGTTGACGCTACTAATAAAATACTAGCCAAGAGTATGATAATAGGTCCGTATCCTTTAAATGCTGCTATTATTTGTGCCCAATCAGTAGTAAAAATATGAAGAACTGTAAATAGAATGTAGAATACAAGGCTTATTGCAAAAGCATTGGATATTGTTTTAACCTTTTCCCACTTAAAGTTAATAGTAGACATTTTACTGAAGAGTAAAAAAAAATCTAAATACATGATAATCAAAGAAATCATGACCAAAATAGATGCAAAATATGTAATGACTCTACCAATAAATAAGAACAAACAAATGGATACTATCATTATACTGTTTAAAATTACTACTAACTTAATATTTGAGAGGTGTTCACTTCTTACACATAAAAGTATTAAAATTGTGACAATCAGGGCAATGATACTTAAAAAATTATTAATATAATAACTCGTTGCAGTATAAAGGGCAATTATATTTGGATATAAGAAAATATTAAATAACAGAAACCAAATCATCCCAATTCCTACAAAAATTAAGGAATAACGTGTACTTTTTTTGTCTGGTTTATGTTTTTCTTCTGAATTAGATGCAATTTCAAATCTTGGGAAATAAGTTTTTGTAAAATAAATGCAGAGCGCAGTTAACGGGATTTGAATAAATAACCAAATATATTGAGTTATATACCAAAATTCAGCTAATAATCCTGGAGGTAATAATGATATATCTTGTGAAAAACCAATTGTTCTTATTAAATAATCAAGAATTAATGCGCATAAGATGGAAAATACTACCAATATTATCTTATTATTTAATTTAATTTTAAAATTCTCATCATCAACCCAAAGAGTAAGAAATATACTTATAAAAACACCATAAAATGCAATAATTATTCCAGAAAAGATTGTCTGCCAGATATTAGGCAGATGAAATGCGATTAATAGCCTACAAACGGCGATTGAATAAATAGAAAGCATTAACGCTCGCTTTAAACCAACTTTTTTACAAATAGTATTTGTTAAACCAGGCAATGCAAAAAAGACTAATGTTATCAAAATGAGTAAATTTTCGATAATATTTTCATAGAACACAACATGGGACATTGCAACATATACACCTGGTAAGTATGCCCTTAAAGCTTGAAAGAAAAATAAACTTAGTATTACAAGGTCGAAGAATAGCGCATAAAACGGTTTAATTTTAAGTTTGAGTTCAAATTCAGTGAAAGAAAATTCAAACTTTGATTCTTTTTCCATTTTTCTATCAGATTTAATATTTAATTATATACACTTTTAGGTGATTTATTTTAAATTCTATAGTTTAAATAATTTAATAATTTGATATAGCCTTCTTTTATCAAGAACTCCTATTTATCGCATTAAACACAATACAAAGAGTTGATTTTCTACTATGGGACATAATTAAGAAAAAATGTAATCCACTGTTGCATAAAATTGTAAAAGATCTTAAGATTAAATTAAAAGAAAAAAAAAATAGGAGTTAAAACTGGATTTCTGTCCATACCGCGGGATGATCTGATTCTAAATTATTTATATAACGTGTTTCCGATACTGTAAAAGTAGAAGATACAAAAATGTAATCGATTCGATCTGCTAAATCATAACTCATACCATCGACGCCTCGTAATGATGCATTTACCCATGTATCTTGTAATTCTGTCACTATATTACTATAATAGATGGTATCATTTCTAAAATTGAAATCACCCAAAGAAATCACATTAGTTTTACCGCTAATTCGATCCAATAAAGCTTGCATATGTGCTGCTTTTGCATTAGTATTTCCATCAGGGTGGTTTACATAAACATTAAAAATAGTAGCTCCTACTCTGATTTGAACTTCAGTGGTACCGATCTCATCTACATTACTATATGTAAAAATTGTTTTGGCATTCAAAATAGGAAATCGAGACAGGACTGCTGCACCAAAAGTTCCTGTTACTGTTCTTGGACCATAAAAACAATAATAATTCAACTGAGTAGCAAAGTAACGTGTAATATCTAAATTGTTGTAGGAAATTCTTGCTGTGTCAGATTCTTGTAAACCAATAATGTCTGGATTAACAGCTTTTATAATATTTAATTGGTTGTCAAAATTTTCATCACCCCAAAAATTTACTCCTTGTCGTATATTATATGACATTACAGTAATTGAGGTTATCCCGCTTGTATCTTGTAATTTAGGACGTAATTCCCAAACTAAAGCTGAAACGCTAGTTCCAATTAATAATAATGCCAAGAAAGAAGCTACAATTTTTTTATTCCGTACATTGGTAAATACTGACTTGAATTCTAATATTCTTTCTTTAAAAATTGCTTTTCCCATAATAGGGATTGCTATACCAACTAATAAGAAAGGAAGCCAGAATAAGTTTCGAAAAATCCCACTTACTGGATCTACATAGCCCCAAACATTCGTAAAAATAAGTATAAGCGACATCAACATGAAAAATAGACCACCAGTAGCGAAACCAGCTCCCAACTTCGATGGATTTGGTTTTTGATTAATAAGTTTTCGACTTAGAAGCGTAAAATCAATAAAAACTATCGGTAATAATCCTATCATTATTACTAATGGTATATAATAGTACCAACCGATTGGTCGATTTATAATTACTGGATTCGAAGTAGGACCAGCAGGAAATGGAAATGTATGGACAGCAATAGTTAAAACTAGTGAAAGTACAAATAAACCATTCCATATCCAAAGTATGCGTGAATTGAGTTTACTAAGAACGTTTGGTTTAAATGTTAATATGAAAATAGTTATTGCAATCATCACTGCTATAGCAATTGTTATTGCTATATAATCTCCTTCTGTCCACCTTGAAATAACAGTTGGGCTAGTAAAAGCAAAATAATTGAGAGTCAAAACACTAAAAAGCCCAAGTGAAAGTAGTTTAACCCCTTTAAAACGTTGCGTTTTTTTTGAACCTACTTCTCCTTGAGATATAGGAGAACCCTCATTTAGATTATTCATAGATTTGCTACCTTGTTTTTCTTTAAATTGATTAATTATTATTAGAATGACGATTATTGCAAGAATCCATCCAATTATCTGGAATACTCCATAGGTTGAAATATCCGCTGTAGAATTAAGCGTTCTAAAGGTAATTGAAAGTAAAATAGCTGAAGCAAGCCCTGCACCAAACTTTAAACTTAGCTTTTCCTCATTTTCTATGCTATTATTTTTTATTCCTCGTGAGTAATATGAAGGAAGAAATAGCATAAAACATCCGACTCCTAATCCTGAAACTATGATTTTAGTAGCTGAATCTAAAAATGGAGATATTAGCCGTGTAATTATAGTTCCTATAACTAAAGCTTCATAGAAATAATTCGGAATCTTACGTCTAAACACCAACATGATAACTGGTGTTAGTATAAATAATAAACCAAGTACTTTTTCGTCCATTGCCATCCCTAAAAGTTCTAACACATATATCGATTCAAATAAATCACCAACTAACTGGAAGAAGAATAAAAACATCACCGTTAATAACGCGAGCTCAGAATTAACTTTTTTATAAAAATTTTTAATGGAATTCATGATTAGAGAATTTATTTTTAAACTATATAAATATTCTCACATTGAAGTACATATTCCTAATATGAGAATTTAATCATAATCTTCTTGTATATATCAGAAAAAGAAAAAAAATAATTACAATTTTAATTTAATTATAAAAAATATTAATATCCAATCCCTATTCTTCTTCAGAATCATTTTCACTTTTCTTTTCCGTAATTTCTTCGACTTCTTCTGGTTTTTTTTCAGGAAGAGATTCATATAATGGCTTAATTTCAGATTCTGGTACTTTTCCAGGTTCATATACAGGTTCTGGTTCGGGCTCATATATAGGTTCTGGTTCGGATTCATATACGGGTTCTGGTTCGGATTCATATACAGGTTTTGGTTCGGGCTCATACACAGGTTCTGGTTCAGGCTCATATACAGGTTCTGGTTCGGGTTCATATACTGGTTCTGGTTCGGGTTCATATACTGGTTCAGGCTCATATACTGGTTCTGGTTCGGGCTCATATACTGGTTCTGGTTCGGATTCATACACTGGTTCTGGTTCGGGCTCATGCAATGGTTCTGGTTCGGGCTCATATATAGGTTCTGGTTCGGATTCATACACTGGTTCTGGTTCGGGCTCATACACTGGTTCTGGTTCGGCTCATATACTGGTTCTGGTTCGGGCTCATATACTGGTTCTGGTTCGGGTTCATACACTGGTTCTGGTTCGGGTTCATATACTGGTTCTGGTTCGGGCTCATATACAGGTTCTGGTTCGGGTTCATACACTGGTTCTGGTTCGGGTTCATACACTGGTTCTGGTTCGGGTTTATATACTG
>JAHQWL010000086.1 GCA_029856155.1 Promethearchaeia archaeon | reverse complement strand
AATCATGAATTTCTTGATTAGAATTTTCCACAAGGGTTCCTCTTACCATAGAAAGTATGGGTGTAAATTAATTATCCTTTTTAAACATTAAATTAATGCAAAAGAGAAGAAAATCTTTATTAAAGAAAAAAAGAAAAAATAGAATTAAATTTTGATTATTATTATGACTTTTTCAGTTCCTTTGCTAAAAGAATAGGAATTATAGAGAAAAGCATAATGATTGCTGCAACGGAATATATTAATGGGGGTGGAACTAATCCAGGAATTCCGTCTATTACGATTGGAGCCCCCCATCGTTCAGCAATTAAGTTCCCTATCCATGGACCTATTAACATTCCAATTAAGACGTTGAAAACCAAAAAATATCCAGTAAATTGACCAGCTTTTTCTTTAGGGTATAAGTCATTCACCCAAGTTTGAGAAGAAATATGAAATGTTGACATAAAAAACACCCATAATATCCCTGTGATTATTAAAAGTACTAAATCAGTTGTAAATGAATAAAGCACTAATGAAATACTTAATAAAACAACAGAAACTATAGCAATTTTCTTCCTTCCCACTTTATCAATAAATTTTCCAATAAAAACACCTGAAAGAATCGAAACCATTAATGCAATGAAGACAACTAAAGAAGCAATCAATAACTCTAAACCAACATAATGCTCTAAGTAAATCAAGATAAATGGAAAAAAGACATTAAATCCTATTGCCCATATTCCAATCCCTAGTAATACTAAGAAGCAATCTTTATTTGCTTTTAAAAAGTTGATATTAAACGTGCTTTTAAGATGTTCCCATACACTTATATCTAGTGGTTTTAAATTCTCAGCATCCTTTAAAAAGTAAGAACCTGCAAGCCCGATAACTCCTGTTAAAATACCTATTAGAATAAAGAAATAATAATATCCAATAGCTAATACAATAAGCCCTGATACTCCATAAATTATTAGGGTGGAAAGAAGTGTCATTATCTCAATAATTGCCGTGGCTTTACCTCTATTCTCTAAGGTGGTTATATCAATTACGTGTGCTTTTAATGCAGCATCATACGCAGTTGCACCAAAATAAGTCATAATTGAGTCAAATATAATAGCTGTAAAAACTGCCATTATGAGAGGTCTTACTAATGCTGCAAATGGAAAAATTGCTGTTGTAAAAGCCCATAAGATAAATCCGTAAACCATAAAAGATTTTCTTTTCCCTCTAACATCGCTTATTGCCCCCATTACAATTGCAGTAATTGTAGATACAATTGCAGTAATCATTACCATTAGTGATATATAAAATGTATTGGGGGCAATTTCATTGTATAAGAATACATTATAGAATTGGTTTTCAACGGTAAATGCTATGTTTCCAGCAAGTGCTACAAGATAGATTGATAAAGTAGCTTTTCGAGTAAGTTTTTCAACCATAATTAAATCTTGCGCCAGTATTTTAGATTTTATTTATCTCGAATGTAAAGAATTTTATACTCTATGAAATTGCTTTTAATTAAATTAGTTTTTGAATTTAATCTCTCCGATAAAATCACAATTTTGTTAGACAAAGAAATAAATATGACTGAATATTTTAAAAAAAGAATCTAATAGGTGACCTTCAGACGACAAAAGAAAAATATGGAAAGATTTTGGAAATAGATCTTAAAAAAAAATCATTTACCGAGAATTTTTATGATAAAGATTTTATTAAAAAGTTCTTAGGTGGTCCAGGTTTTGGAATTGATTATTTAATGCAATGGAAATCATACGAAAATGATCCTCTTACTGAAAAAAACCCATTAATTTTCATGAATGGTCTTTTAACGGGTACATCCTATCCTTGTTCTGGGTTTTATTCAGTTTCAGCAAGGTCCCCATTAACAAATATTTATGGAGAGGGATTATCTGGAGGATTTTTTGCAGCAGAATTAAGAAAAACTCTAAATGGTATGATTTTTAAAAATAAATCTGATTCTCCAGTTTACCTTATAATAGAGGATGATCATTTTGAATTAAAAGATGCGTCCGAATTATGGGGATTAACAACAGATAAAACTATCCAAGAATTACAAAATAAATTAGGGAAGCAATTTAAAGTAGCTTGTATTGGCCCTTCTGGAGAAAAGTTAGTAAATTTAGCATCAATAATTAATGATCATCATAGAGCAGTAGGAAGAACTGGTATGGGAGCAGTAATGGGATCAAAAAACCTAAAAGCGATTGCTGTAAAGAGTACTAAAAAAATTGAGTATTTCGATGATAAAAAATTCAATGAAATCTCGAGGATAATATTTAAAGCTTTTAAAGAATCACCAATGGCAGAAATATTGCGAAATCTAGGGACTAATAACATCGATTATTTTGAAAGATTGTCTGATGTACCTCATAAAAATTGGACCTTGCATAAATGGAGAGGAGTAAATGACATTTCAGGGGCAATTGTGCTTGAAAAATTACATGTAAGGAATAAACCTTGTTTTATGTGTCCATTTAGTTGCGGTAGAGAAATAGAGATAACTGAAGGGCCATACAAGATTGAAAATGCAGCGGGTGCCGAATATGAAACTACAGCAGCATTTGGTGCTATGTGTTTACTTTCTGATGTTGAAGCTATTGCTTATTTAAATGATCTATGTAATAGATATGGGGTAGATACTATCTCAACTGGATGTACGGTTGCATTTGCTTTAGATTGTTATGAGAAGGGAATTATAACTCAAGAAGATGTTGGATTTCCTTTGGAATGGGGGGATGCCGATGCGATTATTAAGCTTACAGAATTAATTTGTAAGAAGGAAGGAATAGGGGAGATTTTAGGTAATGGATCTAGAAAAGCTTCTGAAATAATAGGGAAAGGATCTGAAGAATTACTATCAGATATTAAGGGTTTAGAAGCTCCAATGCATGACCCTCGTGCAATCTTTCCCCTTGGCTTACAATATGCTACATCCAATCGTGGGGCATGCCATGGTAGGGGCTATGCAAATGACCAATATTCTGGTTTTACTGGTTTTAATGATATTTTAAAAATAACAAAAGAGAAACGCATCCGGGATCGTACTAGTGATGATCCTCAATTTGCGAGGGATATTGCTATTACTCAAAATTTATCTGAAGTGGTTAATTCTTTAGGGATTTGTAAACAAACAATGACTTCCGGGACTCAGATTGTAGAGGATTTATTTGACAAAATTCTAAAGTCTATTTATTATTTAACTAGCATAACATTTTCATTAAAGGAATTATTAAAAATTGGAGAGAGGATATTTAATTTAAAAAGATTTTTTAATACTAAGTGTGGAATCACGAGAAAAGATGATACAATACCTCCACGATTGAGGTTTGCATTAGAAAGGGGTATAACTAAGAACAAAGTACTTACAATTGATAATATGTTAGAAGAATATTATAAATTTAGAGGATGGGACGAAAATGGTATCCCAACAATTAATAAATTAAAAGAACTAAATATTAATAATTATTAATTTAAGGGTTGAAAATGGTTCAAATCTTTAAAATTCCTTGGGCTGCTTGGTATGGGGATCAGAATCTTGCTCTTGAATTTCCGGATACATGGGATGTTAAATTATTTAAAATGAAAGATGCTCCTGAAATATCGAAAGAAGAAATTGAAACTGCTATTAATAATCCTATTGGAACACCAACAATCCTAAAAATTGCTCGAGGAAAACAAAATGCTGTTATTGTTATTGAAGACATTTCAAGACCCTCCTATTTAGAGGAAATATTAAATATAGTTTTAGATCAATTAAACGATGCTGGGATAGATGATGAGAAAATCACTATAATTTATGCTCTTGGTTCTCACAGGCCTTTAAATAGACAAGATTCAATTAAAAAAGTGGGATTAAGTATAGTAGAAAGGGTCAATATTGAAAACCATCATCCATATGAAAATTTAATTTTTGTAGGAAAATCTAATTTTGGAACTCCCATTTATTTAAACAAAACTTACCATAGTGCTGATGTGAAGATTGCCATAGGAACTGTAATACCCCATCCATTAGCAGGATTTGGAGGTGGAGCTAAAATTATATTACCTGGTATATGTGGGATTCAGACTCTTGAGGAGAACCACAAAGCAGGTGTTAGAGGTATAGGAATTGGAGTTGGTATTGTATCTGAATTAAGAAAAGATATTGAAGATGTCTGTAAGAAAGTAGGATTAGATTTTTCCATAAATATTGTATCAACAATGAAAAGAGGGATAGCAGGAGTGTTTGCCGGAGATTTTATTAAAGCCCATAGAAAAGCTATGGAATCCGGAAAATTAGTATATTCTACTGATTTATCATCTGATATAAATTTAGATATAGGTTTTTTTAATTTGTATCCTGAAGATACTGAATTATCTCAAGCAATTAAAGGATTTAATTTCATTTTTAGTACTAAAGGATTGATAAAACGGAAGGGTGCAGTAGTTTTTTTAACAGCCGCGAGTGAGGGAAGAGGTTTTCATTCCTTGCAAGCAGAAACAGGTGCCAAATTATACAAAAATTGGGGGGATTTTCTTTGGTTTAAAGGATTCATTAAGAATAAAAATTTTGGAATCTATTCACCTAATATTAATAAAGCTGATGTCTTGCATTTTTACCCGCCTAAAACAATATTTAGGAAAAATTTCAATGAAATGATAACAACATTAGAAGATGTTTATGGGAAAACACCTAAAGTTGGTATTTTTCCATGTAGTATACAATTACCAAAAAAATAATCCCTTTATTAGATAGTTATTTATATGAGTTTAATCTAAAGTTTTTATAAAAATTTAACTTAAACGTGTTTAAAATGGAAGAGAACCGATCAAAAGAATATTCAAATAGAGATGCTGCTTTTTATAGTTTTGGTCAAATTTCCTTGATTACGGCTTACCAAGCATTTACATTTTTAATATTTACATTTTATTATGCCGTTGTGGGGCTCGATGTAGTATTAATATCTGTTGGATTTTTAATATGGTCTATATGGAATGCTTTCAATGATCCTATATTAGGATACATTAGTGATAGAACGCATACTAGATGGGGGCGAAGAAGACCCTACATTATGATTGCATTAGTTCCACTTAGTCTTGTAATGTTCTTTTTATTCTTTCCACCACTCTCATACGGAATAACTAACAAAACAAGTAATTTCATTTATTTCATCATTATAATTTTAATTTTTGAGCTGTGCTATACTACGTATGACATTAATCTTACATCTATGCTGCCAGAAATATTTATAACAGAAGAATCTCGCATTAAAGCAAATAATATTCGTCAAGTTTTTGCGATTTTTGGGCTAATCTTTGCTTTTATTTTGCCCAGTTTTTTTATTAAAGATTATTCAGATCCATCTTATCTAAATAAATATGCGATTTTTGGAATTGTATTAACTGGGATTATCGTAATTGTTGGGTTATTATTTTTAAAATTCTCTCCGCGCGAAAGAGAAGAATTCCAACAAGATCATAAAAATGTTCCAGGTTTCTTTGCCTCGTTTAAAATTTGTATGAAAAATAAATCTTTTCGATGGGCAATTCCGGCTTTTATAGGAGATTTTTTTGTGGATACAATACTTCCAACAATTTTACCACTTTATGGAAAATATGTTCTAGGTATTGGTGAAGGTGATTCATGGTTTATATCTATATTATTAGGTTTGACCTTTTTATCTGCAGCAATATTTATTACTTTTTTATGGAAACCCTTGGCAGCTAAAATAGGAATAAGGAAGATGTGGATGATTTCCTCAGCAGTATGGATAGCAACTTTAGCACCTATGATGTTTATTTCGGATAGATGGTCTGGATTAATAGTCTTCTTTTTAGTTGGAATAGGTTTAGCGGGATCCTTATATTCAAAGGATCTTATTGTTTCTGACATAATCGATGAAGATGAGGTTAACACGGGCACGAAGCGAGATGCAAGTTACTTTGGTATTTATATATTCTTTTTAAGAGTTGGATATATTTTCGTATTTCTTGCAATTAGTCTTGTATTCACTAATATAGGATGGAGGATTTATGAACCAACAACAATTTCGCAGGGAACTATTTTAGGTTTGAGATTATTAGGTTTTGTTTTTCCAGCAATCGCTTTATCAATCATTATTTTAGCAATGTCTAAATATCCTCTTCGTGGTGAATATTTAAAAAACATAAAAGAAAAACTAACTGAGATACATACAGAAAAGAAATCTAAGATTGGAATGTAAAATAAAATTAATTTTTTTATTTTCTTTATTAATTAAAATTCAAGAATAGCTCCTTTTGCAGCAGATGTTACAAGTTTTTTATATTTTAAGAGAGCTTTGCTTCTAATCTCCTTCTCAAGTGGTTTCCAACTCTTGAATCGTTTCTGTAATTCTTCTTCTGAAAGTTCCACTTCAAGAATTCTATTAGGAATATCGATATTAATTGGATCTCCATCTTTTACTACAGCAATAGGTCCACCAACATAAGCTTCTGGGCTTACGTGCCCAATACAAGGACCTGATGTACCTCCAGAAAATCGTCCATCAGTAATTAATGCGACTCTATTCAATTTACGTCGTGTCATAAGATTTGCTGTAACTGCCAACAACTCTGGCATACCTGGTCCTCCTTTTGGTCCTTCATATCGAATGATTATAACTGAACCATTTTCTATTTTATTTAACGTTAAAGCGTCAATAGCATCTTGTTCAAAGTTGAAACAAATAGCGGTTCCTTTAAATTTTAACATATCTTTATTTTTAACTGCTGATTGTTTCACAACTGCGCCCTCAGGTGCTAAATTACCTTTCAGTATTACAGTTCCTCCCTCTGGATAAACAGGTTTGTCAAAAGAGGTTATTACTTTATCGTCTAATACTTTAGATTTGCGAATTTCTTTTCCAATTGTGTTTCCAGAAACTGTTAAGCAATCCAAATGAATAAAATCTTTCAATCTTTTCAAAACTGCAGGGATTCCTCCAGCTTTATATAAATCTACAATTCCATAATCACCCGATGGAGAAACATTTACAATTGTTGGAATCTTTTTACTATATTCATTAAAGATTTCCAAATCAAAATCTATCCCCATTTCATGTGCGATAGCAGGGAGATGAAGTGCTGAATTTGTGGATCCCCCGATAGCTACATCCACCATTATAGCATTCTCTAGGGATTCTTTAGTCATGATTTTAGATGCAGTTAATCCTTTTTTCAACAATTCTATTATTTGTCTTCCAGAATTTTTAGCAGTTATATATTTCATTCTTGTCATTGCTGGAATTGTAGCTGCGTTAGGTAACGTCATTCCAAATGCTTCCATTAAACATTGTATTGTATTAGCCGTTCCCATCAATTCACATGCACCATAGGAGGCACATGATATACAATCCAATTTATGAATAAAATCTCCATAATTACTTTGCTCAATTCCCTTATAATCAGGTTTAAATCTAATTTCATAAAAGTTAGGGCCTCCTGGAACACAAATTGTTGGAATATCTAATCGAACAGCAGCCATTAATACTGCTGGATTTATTTTATCACAGCTAGATATAGTTACCATAGCATCTAATCTATGTGCTTGGACCATTAATTCTATGGAATCTGCAATCGTTTCTCTATGTGGAAGAATATAACGCATTCCTTCATTCCCATTTGCCCATCCATCACATGGTCCAACTGTACAAAACTCAAATGGAATTCCTCCTGCTTCAATCACACCATATTTCACCGCTTCTGCAAGATCTCTTAAATGTTTATGCCCAGGATTTACTTCATTCCATGTATTTACAACTCCAATAAAAGGTTTCTCGTATATCTCTTTTTCCTCAAGTCCTAAACCTTGAATTATTCCAGATGTGACATATCTAAAAGGTGTATCTTTA
This sequence comes from Promethearchaeia archaeon, assembly GCA_029856155.1. GTDB lineage: Archaea > Asgardarchaeota > Lokiarchaeia > Sigyniarchaeales > SOKP01 > Loki-b32. The sequence goes on along the minus strand of JAHQWL010000086.1, from coordinate 9,539 downwards.
ACACCTTCAAAAATCGTTTTACTTCTTTTCTTTAAATCAATCTCTTTCTCATTCATGTTTATATCCTACATTCATGTAAATACTTTTTTTTGTGTGTTATAATCAAATTAATATCATTAAAAAAATAATTTTTCAAATATCATATAAGATTAATATTAATCAGTGAAAATCATGGATGAAAAACAAATGGAATCTATCCTAAATGAGTATTCTAGATTGTACACTTGTGCTGTCTCAGATGCTATAGATGAATTGGGATTTGAACCGGGTTTTATTGATGCGGGGATCAGACCTATGTGGCCTGGTGCAAGGTTATTAGGTTTTGCAGGAACTATGAAGATGACTCCTTCCGATGAGCCACTTGATAGAAATATCATTGCTCGTCTGGTAAAATTTTTGAGAAAAACTCCAAAATTTCCAATAATGTGTGTTGATATGTCAAATCTAATGATAGCCGCGGGGTTAGGTCAGAGTACAAGTAGAATTCTTATGAAGTTAGGATTTAGAGGGGGTTTAGTTGATGGACCTATTCGAGATCTTGCGCAGGTAATTGATTTAAAATTTCCTATTTTTGCTAGAGGAACAATAAGTTCTTCAATTCGTGGTAGAATGGCAATAGATTTGGAATCTGTGATGAAACCAATTCAATGTGGCGAAAGAAAAATTAAAACAGGAGACTTAATTTTTGGAGATATTAACGGAGTTGTAATTGTAAAATCTGAAAATATTGAAACCGTTCTAGAAAAAGCAAAAGAAATGATATCTACGGATAAATGGTGGTTTGAACAGCTAGAAAAAGGGCGTAAACCAGAAGATATTGAAAAAGAAAAACCATTACCATAAACTTTAATTACATTAAAAATGTCATGGGATTAGAATATGAAGCCTGAAGAAATTTCAGCATTAGGAAAAGCTATTGATTTAGTTGAAGAATTTGTTGAAAAAAACATAATCCCAAAGAAAAAAATCAATCTAAATAGAATAAGAGAAAAATTCAATGATATTAAGAATATAACTGAAGAAGCACCAAAATTAAAACTCTATAAAAGTATTTTAAATAAATTATCCTCAATAATAAGTCAAGAAATACTGATAAAAATCTATTTTATTATAGGAGGACATGGAGGTATTATCATCAATAACATTGGTTTCTGTGAATTTGATTCTCCTAACCATGCTTTGGATGCACTTTTACAAAAGATGGAATTAGCGATTGAAACCAACATGCCTTATAATCTTGAAATTGCAATCTCATGTCTAGAATGGTTAAATCAGAATTCGACTGATAAAATTTCATATTTTTTAAAACTGGTTAAACAAGGGAAATTTGAAATTATAAATCCTTCTTATTCTCAACCATATAATTTAATTATAGGTCCCGAGTCAAATATTAAGCAATTTGAATATGGTTTGAAGGAATTAAGAAAATTAGGTTTAGATTGCAACATTTATTACTGCTCTGAAAGTTCACTCCATCCACAAATTCCTCAAATTTTAAAAGGATTTAATATAAAATACGGCTCTTTGAGAGCTAGGTTATTAGGAGTTAATCCAACGTCTATATCTTCACATATTAATTGGATTGGGTTAGATAGTACTTCAATTGATTCTATTGTTGATCAATCAGGAGTATTTAATGGAGAATATTGGCATGGAACGTTCTTTAAAGAAATTCCGAGTTTATTATTCCAATCTGTTGCTCGTCCTTTTATGGAGCATATTATTTATTCTAATCTTGAAGATTTCAGGAATCCTCAACCCTTTCAAGAGGAAGTCTGGCGTATATCTAAAAGTTCAGAAATTTTTGGTAAATTTTTACAGTGTTCTGATTTTTTTCAATTAATTGAAAAAAATGGTGAATTCAAATATAAACGGGATGAATTCTTTCTTGGAAATTTTATTTTTATTCCATCTGAGTTGTTTCTTCAAAATAAAAATTCGGAAATATTATTATTATCGGCAGAAGTTCTTAATTCTATTTTAGGATTTTTTGGGCATAGAAGTTATGATTCTTTATTTGAAGATTTATGGAAAAAGCTTTTACTTGCTCAAGCTCATGATTGTTATGCAGTACCTTTTATACGATCAGGGGATTATACTCAGACTCAATTAGGCAAAGAAGAATTGGAAAAGATAGAAATTACATTCCCTAATATAACTATTTCTGATCTTAGTCTTCAAATTCATAAAGAAATTCAAGAAAGATGTCAAAAGTTCATTAATGATTCGCTTTCTTATTTAGTAAAAGAATTAAGTCAAAAAGAAAATGATATAAAGAATATAACTAAAAAAATTTTTATATTTAATCCTACATCGTACACTAGACGTGATGTAATTTCAATTTATTCTAAACAAGATTCTGTTTTCCAGATTATTGAGGAAATCCCGCAATTTGGATATAAATTTGTTTCATATACAAAGAAAAATGATTTAGAATCTCATGAAGAATCAGAGTTTTTATTTAACATAGAGATCTTAGAAGATTTGAAGACTATTAAAATAGCGTATAAGAAAAACAAGGTTTTTGAACTAAATTTTAATAAAAAGCAAAACTATAAGCTGTTTTTAAAGGGACAATATCAAAATGACGTTGTCGAGAGAAACACGATAATCGGGAAATTAAAAAAACATACGTTTAAAATTGAATTAGTTCAATATAGAGAAATAAATAGACTTGAATTTTTTATTGATTCAGATTCATTACAAGAAATAATACTTACACCTAAAATTGAAATTAAGAAATCTATTATTAATTATCCTTTTGGGATTGAAGAGACGAGAAGAACAAATATCCAAACATTAGATTTTATGTGGTTAAAGGGATCTCAGCAAGGTATAATCTATATTCAAAAAAATTGCCAAAAATTCATAATTAATCGGGAAAATTTTGAAATTCGAAACCTATTAACAAAAAAAGGAAGATATGAATTTGCCATATCAATTACAGATGAGAATAATTCAGTTTCTCCCTTATTTTATGTGAATTCATATTACTACAAATTTTTTGGAATTGAAATCGAGGAGAATCTTCATTTTGCTAAAAATATTGATGAATTCTTATCTATAGAGCCTCCAATTTCGGTAATTAATTTATGGAGACGTGATAATGGGTCTTTTATAAGGTTTTTTAACCCATCTAATAAAGAGAGTATAATTAAAATAAAGGGAGGGTTGATAAAAAATCGAGTAAAAGAAATCGACTTAAATTATGATTTACTCTCGTCCTTCGATTCAAATAAAATAAAATTAGGTCCATGGAAGATAAAGACTTTAAAATTCTGAACATATTGTAAAGTCAATTTTTTGAATAATTCTCTAATAATTCTTGCTTTCTATGCCTTAAACTATCAAAATCGTAATTTTGTTCGAAAAAGAAATCAAATGGATCCTGAATATCATCCAAAAGTGGTTTTGAATATAAATTTTCATACATATAATTTCCTTTTTCTGTTATTTTTATGTTATCCCCATTAAATTGAATTAAAACATCAAGATCAATAAGACTATGAATTATAGAACCAATTCCTTCTTCTTTAAATAAGTATAAACCAAAATGAGATAAATCTGTATATATCAAATCTCCTTTACTTAAGGAATCTTGAAATAATTGATCTAATTGCTCATTAGTGACCGTTTTTTGGTCATTATGATAAAGAACAGTAAGGATCCATTTAACAATGTATTCTTTGAAATTTTCTTCATAAGCCATTTGAAAGCTTCCTAATTCGATATCTTCCTCATTACCGGTAATAAATTCCTTAAAAATTTCAATAACTTCTCTAAAAATAAAAAAACAGATAACTATTGCTATAATTGGGTCTAGGTAATAGAGAAATGTTGCATTAACAGTCCTTCCAAAATCTGAAAAAAGAGCACCTATAATTATACCAATAGAAATAATTACGTTAACCCTCGAATCTATAGCACTTGCTACCAGAGATGAGTTTCTACTCTTTTTCCCAACAAAATTTTTCAACGCTCTCATATATGTATTCAGGAAAATTGATATCATAGCAATTATTATAATAATCAGTGTATTTGAAATTTGGTGAGGACCAAGTATTAGGGATTCAATTGAACTATATAAAATAGAACCACCAGTAAAAGCCATTAAACTAATTAAAATTATATTGACAAGCTTTTCTTTTCTGTATTTAATACCAATACCAATTAATATAACTGCGATACAGTCAAGAAAATTCTCAAAGCCTTCTGCAGTCAAGGACTCAGAATTAAATAACCCAATAAATATTTTAAGAAGACTTAGTATGAATAATACAATAAATGATCTTATAAGGACGCTACTACTAGTTAGTATCTTATTAAATTTACCATTTTGATTAATAAGTGTATCATTCCAGACTTTTTCTTGCTTTTGACCATCTTGATTTAACTTAACTATATTATTATTAATATCAGCTAATCTAAGTCCGCACAAATGATATATACTAGAAATAGAAGTTTCTTCATCAAAATGTAGGTTAGATATAAAGATATTAAAAGTTCCCTTTATTCGATTTTTCAATTCAGAAAACAATAGACTATTCTGGGGTGATCTTTTTAAATGTTCCATTGCAACATACTCAACTCTATTAATTGGAAATAAATTTGATTTTCTTCTATGGAATGCTACGGCAATAATTCTAATAAGAGGATTAATAGAGAGTAAAACCAAAATAATTAATCCCAAAAAAAAAATAAAAAAGCTGATATAACTAAATCCTAGGTATCCTTCGCCTCTTGCTAATAAATCAGAAATAAAATAGAGTTGTACATAAAAAACAACAAGCGAAAACATAATCCAAGGAGTTATTAAAGATCTCACAACCTTTTTTATGTGAAATTGTTTAAAGAAGTCATTAATTGCACGCCTAATATAATGTCCAGTGAAGAAAACCCCAATATATGTTATCCAAAAACTATAAAAAAACGATTTTAGAAAAACAATTTCAATGATAGAGGAAGTTAAAGAGATTAAGACATAAATTATTAATACTTTTTTAGTATTTAGCGTCATAGATTTCTTTTACCCTTAAACTTAACACGTTTCAATAAAAGAATTAAATTGGATTATATGCAAAATTAATTAATTTTTATATATATAATAAATTCTCCAGATCAACCTTAAAAAGATTTTTTATTACTCAAATTAGTATTATAATAGGATTTAAAATTACTTAAAGACTAACTTTTTAAAAATTTTGGATTTAGTATTATTTCTGTTAATTTTTTTAGAGCCAGATAGCTTTTTGAATTTTCAGAGAGATCAATTATGGATTTCCCCGTTACCTCAAATTTTGTAATATTATTATCTTCTGGAATTTCCCCCAAAAGAGGTAGCTCAAGATCTTTTAACTTATTAAGAATAAAATCAATATTTCCTTTGACTCTATTCAAGATAATACCAAGTTTTTTGTACTTAGTAAATTTCTTAGCACTTTTACGAATAGCGTTAGCAGTTTCAATACTTCTTATTGAAATATCTGAAACAATTAAGAGAATATCAACACTTTCTATTACCATTCTATTGATCTGTTCAAGCCCCGCTTCACAATCAATTAGGACTATATCAAAATCTTTAGAAATAGAACCAATAACCTTTCGTAAAAGAGTATTTGAAGGACAAAAACACCCAGGTCCTTCTGGTTGACCAATAGAAAATAAACTAAAATCTTTATTTTCAGCTATAGCATTATAGACTTCAAAGTCTATGTTTTCCGCTACTTTTTCAAAATCTTTTGCTTTTGTTAAAATCTCATCTATAACTTCTGTTCTTAACTTCTCAAGACTTTTTTCCGGAACCAAATTTACCATATGGCTTAAATGAGGATGCGTTGGATCCGCATCAATTAAAAGCATTTTAAAATCATATCCTTTTGATATACTCTTTGCTAAGAGAGTTGTTATAAGGCTTTTACCAGAGCCTCCCTTTCCAACAACCGAAATTGTTAGTGGTTTTTCATTATCCTTCTTTTTTTTCATAATAACTAAAATTCTAGAGTATTATTTCTCCATTTTTTCTCTTTCAACTAATACTTGTTTAATTTCATAACATTCTTTTTGGTAAGGACAAATCTCACATCCCCAATCATAATTGCAATCAATTCTTTTTTTCCAATTTTCTATTTTCTCTAACCATTTTTCATTTATATGTGTATTAATTTTAGAAGTAATTTTAATAAACTCATCTATTACATTTGGATACGTATTAACAAAAAAAATCTCCATAGAATCAATTAAATCTTTAAAACGTTGTTTATATAAATAAAAAATAGCATTTCCTAAAAATTCAAATGTAAAATTCTTCAGTATGTTCTCACTAATTCTGCACCAAAATTTTCTAGGAATTGTTCTTATCAAAAATCCTTCTATTCCATTAGATATAAGATTAAATTGTCTTAAAGATTCCCAATCTTTTTCGGTAATAGATTTTCCTCCAATTAGAATTATCATTCCAAAATCGATAGATAATTCTTTTATATCTTTGATTTTTTGCCCAATTAGATTAATTGTTCCGTCATTTATATGAGTAATAAATTCTGAATTAGAGAAGGGAAACACTAAAGAAAATGACTTTTTATTAATACCCCCCAATTCGAGCTTTGTTTCTTCTTGAAGAATTATTTCTTTATGCTTATCTAATTCAACTTTAATATTCAACTTTTCAAATAATTTAAGAGGTTCAGAATTTTCTTGATAAGTAATAAGATTTTTCCCTTTTTGGGATGCAGAGATAATATAATTCCTTAAATTATCAAGAATTTCTTCAAATAATTCTGTTTTCATAAAATTCCATATATGATTCTATAAAGATAATAAAAAAAAGAGGATTTATAGTTTTATCTCTTAATTGCTTTATTTATTAATTCTGAAAGATCATAGGTTTTAATACCATCATCTAGAATATTTGATTTGAATTGGTTTAAACAGAATGGACAACAAGAAACTATTGCTTCTGCAGTAGTCTCTTTTGCTTCCTCAATTCTTTCGTTCGCAGCGAAGCTAGATAATTCTTTAAAAGCTGATCTCACACCACCACCAGAGCCACAACACCAAGCATTTTGTCTGTTTCTTGGCATTTCAATTATTTCAATCCCTGGAATGTTCTTCAATACTTCTCTTGGAGGTTCATATATTCCCATGTGGCGTCCAATATGACAAGGATCGTGGTAAGTTATTTTCATTTTTAAATTATTATCGAATTTTACTTCATTATTATTTATTTTCTCTAAAATAAACTCAGGTAAATGAAGTATCTCAAGACCATGCTCAAGCTCGAATTTCTTGGGATAAGTTTCTTTTAACATTCGATAACAACCAGCACAAGAAGTTATAATTTTTTCAATCCCTTCATCTTTAAAGATGTCTATATTAGCTTTAGCAATCTGCTTTGCTTTTTCAGTTTGACCAGTCATATACACAGGAGATCCACAGCAATGTTCATCTTTAAGTATTTTAAAATCAACTTGTAGGGAATTCAATATTTCTGCTGTATTAATTGCAATATTTTGTTCTCTGTAACTAGTCGTACATCCAACAAAATATGCTAATTTTGCATCTTGAGATTGTTTTATGTGAGAAGGTAACCAGTTTGTTCTATTTTTATGCTTTTCCATATAAGGATTGTATTCCAAAGCAACATGTTCAGAATACTTTTTTTGCTCTGGCATTGGTCCAAAGCCTTTTTGAACAGCCTTTTCTCTCATTGCCATTAACCATTCTCCAGCATAATAATGGATTTCAGGGATTTGACACTGTTGTGTACATGCTAAGCAAACAGAACATTGGTAAAATATATTTGCTAAATTTTCTGTCCAATCTAAGCGATTTGAATTAACTGCCCAAGAAAGTAGATTTTTTCCTCCTAAATAATAAGCTTCAAACTTTCCAAACTCTCCAGAAGGACAAACTCGAAACCAATCCTTTTCCTGATATCCAGTTCGGCATGTACCGCATTTTCCACATTGATATAAGATGTCTTTATAATAATCTAAATTTTTATGTCTATCAAGTTTTTGTTGATCTGGAACTGTTTTAATACGAGTTATACCCTTACCATCAATAAATTTTGTCTTTTCTCGTTTTACCATTTCATTCATCTCCAATACCCTGTCCAGGATTCATTATATTATTTGGATCTAAAAACTTTTTAATTTTATCAATGAGATTGGTTGTTTCTGGTAAAGTTTTATCTTTATAGTGTTGAACTACCCATTTTGGAGGTTTATACATAATGGTACCTTCAAGTTGTTGGACAGCATCATGAATTTCTTTCAAAATCTGCCTTGTTTTCTTAATATCTTCTGGATCATTTTTGTTGAAATTCACGTTTGTTCTTGTGACACAATAATGCCCTCCAAACATAATTCTACAATAATATTGTGGTGATTTTCCGTATTTAATACATATTTCTCTTGAAAGATTGTAATATTTGATAATATTACGTGTTGTATTATAACATCCAATCCACTCTCCTCCACCACCTCTGGCAAAATTCCAACACCCCCAAAATTGTATTGGGAGTTGTCCTCCCGTAGCTGGAAAGATATGACCTAAAACCCCTCTCATCTGTTCGGGAAAATTTCTTGTTTGAACATCAGCAGTTAATGGTTCAATATTATGTTCCCGACAAATATTTTTAATAGCATTACATTGGGCTTCATGTTGTTCTTCCGTGTAGGCCTCAGTTGTAATTAAACCAATAAAATCAGGTAGTCCAAGCGATACAGGATCTATTGCAACACTCTTTTGATCAAAACATTGAAGAGATTGTGCCCATCCCAAATTTGTCATCAATAGATCAACAATTCCTAGACCTGCTTTTGATAATTTAAGCAACATTGGAACTCCATCCTCAACTCTATTTGCAAATGGAAGAAAATCAGTTCGATATGGGAGTTTTGGCCAAATTTTTATTGCTGCTTTTGTTACAATTCCAGTAGTGCCTTCCCATCCTATAAATAATCCTGAGATATCTGGTAAGGGTTGTCTACCATACCAATAATCAGTAAGACTACATGAACCGGCTCTTATTAATTCTCCAGTTGGTAATACTACCTCTAAACCATTAGTAAATTCTGCTCCTGTCCCTCCTATCATACCAAGATCCCACATTCCATAAGCTAAACATGAGGGGACTACTCCTGTACCTGGGGGAGAAAAAGTTACTCCTGTCCTAAAACCGGGATGATGCTTATTAAGATATCCTACGAAATCAGCCCAAGTAATACCCCCCTCAACAACAGCATACATATCATCTTCATTTACTTCAAGTACTCGATTCATACGTCGTAAATCAACAACAATTCCTCCCTTTCGAGGTGTAGCAATTGAACCAAAATTTATTCCTGATACCCAAGGGACAATTGGAATCTTATATTTATTTGCAACTTTTACAATTTCTTGAACTTCTTCAGCTGTTTCAGGCATAATGGCAATATCACATTTTCCCTCTGGTTCTGCTGTAATGAAATCATAATGATATAAAAATTGTATCTCAGGTTCTTCAGATACATATCGATCTCCTACAATATTTCCCA
>JAHQWL010000084.1 GCA_029856155.1 Promethearchaeia archaeon | reverse complement strand
GAATTGGAAAAGGGGATCACTATAACAGAAAGTAATTTTTGTCTTTTTTTCAATGATCTTAAAAGAGAATCCACTACTCTTATGTATCGCATGAATTTCTTTTCCATTCTTTTAAGCTTTTTCGATGCGATTTGTTTAACTTGTCGTTTCCTAGAGTAATCATAACTCTCATAAAGCCAATTTTGATAATACCTAAAAAACATTCTAATCCATTTTGTTATAATTGTTGGGTCGTTCTTCACATATAAAAGAAGCAGTTTAAAAAATGGAGTCATAAAATGGGTTAATGCTCCTAACCCCCACCCATTATGAATGTACTTTCTTAGCTTTTTAAGACTGTGCTCCTTTTGAGCATTCCGTAAATTATATCTATTTCTTCCAGAAATAGACCATTGAATTATTGGATGGTTTTTTATTTTTCTATCATATTTATCCAAGAATGATTTTGAAGTATCATTGGCAGCTATAGCTTCAATTGCTACATTTGCAGCTATTTCTGCTGAAAACCATGCCGCAGGAACTCCGTCACATAATTCTGTACTTTCGAGTCCCGCAGCATCTCCTATTAATATCATTCCATCTGTGTGATTAGCCATATTGCGTAGTTTCTTATTCAAACCTACATATATTTCAAAACCAGCCCACATCCTTGCTCTTAATTTTGCACGAGGTGCTACTAAATTTTTCCACCAAGGTAATTGTTCTGTAATATTTTTATGATATTCTTTAAAGGATTTACTTAAATTAGGTACGGGGCCTCCATTCATTTTTAAACACTGATCTTGCATAAAATGGAGACTATTCCGATAAGGCCACACCATCAAACCGTTTCCATATCCAAGTGGTGGTGCTATCCTTTGTTCATCCCATCCCCAACACATTTTTACAGAATAACCAAAGATTTTGTCAACATCCTCTTTTAACATAACATAATCATAGGTATCAGCCAAAGATATCGTCTCAGGACGATATTTTTTTCTAACTCCTGCTTTTATTGCTAATAATCCTTTTGATCCTTCAGCATCAATGATGATTTTGCTTCGGATTCTTTCTCCTTTATCTGTTATAATACCCTTTATGCAACCCTCCTCTTTAATAACATCGATTACTGTAGTAGATTTCTTCAATAAAGCACCCGCATCAACTGCTTTTCTCACTTCCCATTCACAAAAAAGCTTACAATAAGTATTATACCCAAAAGCAAATACCGGTGAAAATGGCTTAGGAACTTTTAAAGAATCATCAATCTCAATATCTCCTTTCTCTATATCCTTTATGATATAATTTATTATCCCATCTGAGGGGCGTTCAATTGGCGGATTTCCATCTCTTATAAATTCTGGTCCAAATAAGAAGCCATAAAATGGAATTGTCAGTCCAGAAATAACTTTATCTCCTACATTTTCAGATCTTTCTATTATAAGTGTCTTCAGTCCCGCTTGAGCACAAATCAATGCCGCAACAGGACCACCAAATCCCGCACCAACCACAATAACGTCAAATTCTTGATCCATTTTATTACTCTTCCAGACTTCGTATATCAACTATTTTTTATAGATTATATTTACTTTTATTAGTAATAAACCTAATTCTAAAAAAATTCTATTTTTGAATAGATCGTCTAATGGATTATAACATGAATGTTTTTTAAGCAAAGTCTCCTCCATAATATTATGACACTTGAAAGAAAGGATGCTCCTAAAACCTTTATTCCCATTTTTATGATATGGATTTTCCTATGTAATCTTGTGGCGATAATCTTAGCAATTATATGGAATATTCAATTTCCCCAGAGCTTTTATTTTGATGCGACAGTCTCACTGTATATCATCATTGCGATAAATATTCTAAGCATCATTCTATTATATCCATTGCCTCGTATGGATCCAATAACTCCATTTCTAAAGGGTGCGCTCATCTGGTATATTGTGATATCGATAACATATGTCATTTTGGGTGCTTATATTGCTCTAATACCTGGAACCGTTCAATTACTAGGAGACCTTTGGTTTCATTGGAAGCGGAATAAGTTAATAGGATGAATCCAAGCAAGATAAATATAACATGAAAAATTAACGTAAAAATATACGGATTCTGAAGGATTTTCTAAATAGATAATGAATATAATATTCCAAAATAGAACTTTTGGAATAGCTAGATCAACATTCAATGTTACTCTCGTATTTTTTTATTACAATTTATGCAACAACAACAATAGTTGCTACAATTTCTTTCGACTTTAAAGTAATCCTCATATTGATACAGAAATTACATTTTAGCCCTAGATTGGACAATTTTATTGCTATTATAGTTTCTTTAGGATTTTCGTGTAAATAATGTGGATAACAAATCAATTATAATTCCGTAAACAATCCCCGCGAGAAAAGTTGGCAGATCAAGTAAATTTGTTGATAAGTAGAACTGCAACGTGATTAAAAATCCTAAAATAGCTCCTCTCAAGAAACTATTTAACCATTTGGAGCGATTCCCATTTTTAATTAAATATAAATCCCCTGCAAAGCCAATTAATAAACCCATAATAACTCGATTATACCATAGCCCAATTAATAGAATTTCATTACCGGTCCATCCACCTACTCTTCCACTTGCTCCTAAAATGCAGAAAATACCTAATATTGCGCCAAATGATGTCGCAATTCCGATTCTTTTTACGCTTATCATTATGATTAGCATCATTGCGCACTATTTAAACTCTCGTTTTATAATATAGAGATATTTTAATAATAAAGGAGATAATCCCAATTAACCATTGTTAAAAAATCTTGAATAATTAGTTTTAAAATGTGCTGTAATTTATAGAATACTTAGAATAGAATTCCAAGGTTAATTTAAGGCAGAAACGGTGATTTTTTCAAGTTTTAGTTCTTACAGTATTATATCAAAACTGTGATGAATTATGCAATTCCCAGTTGGATAAAGAGGGATTTAGTTGATACTTATTCTTAAAAACTAAAACAATTAATATATTTTTCTTTTATTTTTAACCAATTGTTCACTCTAATTTTCTTTAATGATTGGTTAATTATTAAGAAATACCATGAGACCAAGAACAAAGTAGAAGAGCTGATAAGGAGTGACCATAATTCTCTCGATTATACCTCTGTATTTCCCTGCAGCAAATATACCAGAGATTATTACGCCAATTAATGAAGCTATTGCTGAAATGAGTGAATATAGAGCAAAACCACTCCATCCCGGTACAAGTTGTAAACGAATCCATAGTGCCACCATCCCAGCAATTGCGAATATACCCATTAGAACTACAAGTGTTATATGTCCTTTACCTTTATAAGTTGTGAATTCACCTCCTTCATCAAGAGGGAAAAAAAGAGCTACAAGTACTCCTAATATGGAACTTATTATTAATAAGATGGGCCCAATAACAGAACCGCCCCCGTCGTTTATCCCCCCATGTAATCCAAGGAAAAAAACAAACAATAACACACTTTCTGTAATCACGAAAGATTGTGCTAAGCGCTTATTAGGAGCCCCAACTGCAAACAATGAGCTTATATCATCTCGAATATGACTATAATTCGAATCTAAATGTCCACATATAATCCACATAGCAGTATAAATGATTGGACTAAGCATTCCGCAAATTGCCAAAATCTGAAATATACTCATAATTGTCTGGATTAGTGCTTAAAATTAAAACTTTACCCCCAATAAGCTTCATTAAATTATAAGGGCAAAATTAATAACAAATATTTTTTTTTTAGAGATATTAAACGCATTTCGGTAATATTAAAAAAATTTTAAAAAAAAAATTTGTAGAGTGGAAGATTTGTATAATTCTAAAAGATTAGTTGGTGAACTGTTAGGCGCAATCATAGCAGTTGTTTGGATAGCTTTTGCAATCTTAGGAGCAGGGAGTATGGTATTTCTCGTTGTTGCTCTTGCCGTTACTATATTGTTGGGTACTTTATCTGGAGGTCTCATTGCGTTAAGCAAAAAAGAAATTGATTATAAAGTAGTAATTGGCTGGTTGTTAGGTGCATCCATAGCTGTTGTTTGGATAGCTTATGCTTTGCTCTGGCCAGGGGATATGGTATTTCTCGTTGTTGCCATTTCTCTGACTATATTGTTTGGTGTATTATCTGGAGGACTTATTAAGTTAAGCGCTAAACCTAAACAAAGCTAGTAGGTCTAACCCATTTTTTTTAATTATCAAATATCAAGAGTTGAATTGTATGAAAAAGTGGACCGCATTTATTATTGGAATAATTCTGGTTGTGATTTTTATATTCACTATGTTTGTATTACCTCCGCTATTAGGGTGGTATTACCCCAATATTTTGAGTTGGCAGGCTTTTATAGATTCAATTAGTACCCCCGAAGGATTAATTATCGGGATCGTTACTGAAGTGATTCCGATTATATGTGTTACAATCGGAGTTATATTTCTTATAATTTTTCTGATTAAATTAATTCAAGGCAAAGAATAAGGTAATAATAATTTATTATTTTTTTTTCTTCTTGATAGAGAGATACTCTTGCTTATATTATTGAAATTTACATTATTGAAACTCAAGATTTAGAATTCTTGCTGTTTCAAAATATAAATAATAAGGACAATTTAATCTGACTTCTTTTGGAATTTCTAAAGAATAAATTTTAGTCTCTTAAATCAAAAGTAAATTTACAATCAGGGAAACCTGTGCATCCTACAAATTTTCCATCTTTTCCCGTGTTTATTATTAATAGTTTTCCACATTCAGGGCAAAAAATTTGCTCTTGCTCTCCAAATTCTGGATTAAAAGTAAACTTACATTCAGGATAACCAGAACAACTTATAAAGCTTCCATATCTTCCTTTACGTATTTTTAATTTTTTTCCGCATTTTGGACATAAAACTTTAATTTGTTTACCTAGGTCATAAGTATATCGACATTCTGGAAATTTAGTACAACCTATAAATTTCCCATACTTTCCGGTACGTTCTTTTAATTCACTGCCACATTTAGGGCATTTTTTAGGTATATCTGATTCAATTTCATTAGATTTCATAAATAATTCCAATTAACCACAATTAAAAAATTAGAATAATTTAAACTCTTTTTTTTTTTTATTTAATTGTGAGATTTCTGACTTTAAAAGTTTAATTTCTTCTTCTTTATCTCTTAATTTTTCAAGAATATCTTCCTTATCAACTTTATTAGTTTTAAATTTACTAATTATTAATCTCTGATTATTCACTATATCTTGTAATTCTTTTACCAAGTCATTTAGGATTGGTTCAGGTCTTAAATCCTCAATTTTAATCCTAGATGAGCTACTATTAGCATACTTTATTTTTTCTAAATCTTGTCGGAGTTGTGAATTTTCTTTTCTTAAGAAACCCATTTTATCCTTTAATTCTCTAAATTTTTTTTCTTTTTCATCGAGTTCAATAGCGAGTTTTGAATCCATCATTTTCCTTTTTCTACTTTTCTTTTTAACATCTTCCACTGGGATGAGATCTTCTAATCTCATTATAATGTCTTCAAGTTCTCCAATTTTATCAAGATAATTATTGATTTCTTCATCTTTTCTCATAATAAAAAATCATCCTTTTATACGAAATTAATTTATTAATACAATTTAAGAATTTTTATTTGATTCTTGGATAAATCTCTTTTTATAGGGTTATACAACTATGTATAAAATATACAACTATGTATAAAACATTTTTCTTTAATGACGGTTAAATAATAAATTTAATAATTGGAATGTATCGGACTTTTGTTGCATTTTTGATTCGTGAAAATTAAAAAAAATTTAAAATCTTTTTTTCTTATTTTTTAATTGAAAAAAGTATATAAGATTATTCTCTCTTCTTAAACCTACATATGAGTCAAACAAAGGTAAAAGTTATAGCTTATTCTGATTATATTTGTCCATTTTGCTATATCGGATATCATCGAATAGAAAAGCTCAAAAAAGAATATAATCTTGCTGTTGAGTGGAGACCGTTTGAGATTCATCCTGAAACACCAAAGGGTGGTGCTTCAATTGAGGAATTGCCTTTTCCTAAGGGATATTTAGAGATGGCATTCGCTAATGTTAAACTTCTTGCGGATGAGGATGGGTTAACACTTAAGTTTGCAGATAAATTACCAAATTCACGATTAGCTCTCTATATTTCCGAATTTGCTCGGAAAAAGGGGAAATTTGAAGAATTTCATAAATTAGTATTAGAAGCTTATTGGTTAGAAGGAAAAGATATTGGAGATAAAAGTTTTTTATTAGATCTTGCTGAATCGGTTGGACTAAATAAGAATGAGATAGAAAATTACTTGGATACGGATGAACCTTTCAAAGTATTACAAAAAATCTTAAAAGAATTAAGAACGTATGGAATAAATGGAGTTCCTACTTTTAATATTGAAGATAGGCTAATTGTTGGAGCTCAACCTTATGAGATTTTTAAAAAAGTTATTAATAAAATATTGGATGAGAAATCAAAGGAAGAATAAATTACCAATGATTCTTACCTTCTAATCAATAGCTTTTTTACATTGAAATATTTCTCATTATTAAGCACGAAATTTAATCCAATCAAATAATTTTTAAATTCCATTGGTAATTAATATTGCGAATAGGAAAAATTTATAGGTTCAAGAAATAATTTAACTATTAGCCGATGATGAAAAGGCATTTGAGTGAGAGCTTGATATGGACATCAAGTGCGAAAAGCACAATGATATGGAGTTATATTTCTGAGGCGAATTTACTTTTGGGAAGGTTTTTCTAAAGCATTAAATAATAGATTAAATAAATTCGCAGAATTGGAATTTTTTTACTATTAATATTCCACCCATATTGGTCCCGTATAGCAGTATCTACCATTATCTCCTACGATTCGAAGTACGTAAAAATCCGCTCCACCCGTGTTTAAAAGATTTGGATCTATTGGATTGTCACTGTATTTATTAATATAAAAATTTCCATCGGATTTTTGTATACAACTTTCAGTTAAGGAAGTGCCTGTAATCAATTCTGTATACATAAAATTCCTAAAAATTTTTTTTATCTTTTGATATTAGTAAAATGTGAAAAGATTTGTCCTGGAGAAAGAATATTTGACTAAAAGATTTTTGACTTTAATAATTAGCTGAATTTAGTCACTAATTGGTTTCTTATTAAAATTCATAAAAAAGGCATAATCTCCTATTAAATATAAAGCATAAATTTATCTCTTTACATTTTTATCGAAATCTTTGAAAGAATACTCAACCAATTCTTTTCTTTACAATAAGATTTTGAGAGAGAATTAAAAGGGGAAAAATTAAAATTTATCAATTTGAAAATAGGTTTAATCCAATCAATATTTGTCCAGAAGTAGAAAATTGCTGTGAAAATCCATGTATTAAATATATAAGTGGCAATAAAGTATGTACAAATTGTGGAACTGTTTTAGGACAAATTTTTGTAGAAAATGAGAGAAGAGCTTACAGTATTGAAGAGATTAATCAGAGAAGACAAATAGAACCTTCCTGGAGAGAATTTGGCCCAAGAACTATCCTTCCAAGTGATAGAATTGATTCAAAAGGAAACGTGATAAATGCTAAGAAAAGTTTATTATTCTCAAGGCTCGCAAAAATTCAACGATCTCTCATAAATTCATTGGAACGGAATTATTGGGAATCAAAACCGAAATTAAAATTGTATACATCAAAACTTAATATTCCCGCTTATATCAGTGAGACTGCATGGAGAATCTATACTGAAGTAGCTAAGAAGAAATTAACAATGGGCCGTTCAATTGATGGATTTATTGCAGCCTCATTGTATACCGCTATACGGATTCATGAATTTCCAAAATTACTCGAAGATGTATCTGAAGCATCAATGGTATCAAACCGCACATTATTTCGTTCTTTAGGTATGATTGTGAGGGAGATTCTTCCAGTCTTATGTTTAGATTATCATCCAATTTCGGCAGAGAAACTTATATTTCTTTTTGGTAACAAGTTAGGTTTACCAGAAGACATTAAAATTAAAGCTTTAAACCTGCTTAAAGATACCTCTAAAAAGGGTTTACCATTAATTGGAAAAGATCCTAAAGGATTAGCTGCTGCTGTGTTATATTTGATTGCCAAAAAAACCAAATTTCAGAAAACTCAGGTCGAAGTAGCTCAAGCCGCAAAAGTAACTGAAGTGACCATAAGAAGTAGGGTAAAAGATCTTAAAGCTTTAATGGATTCCTAAAAATGAAATATTTACTATTAATAAAAAGAAAAAAAATTAGAGGATTTGGGGCTAATCACTCAGGATGTTTTATATGGTTGTCCCAAACTCCGAGCATTTTACCGCTTAATAAGAAATTGTTATATAGATCAGTGAAAAGGTTTTCTTCTTCGATTTGTTCTTGAATGAACCAGTTTAATAAATCATAAGCATAATATTCGTTTTTAGTTGTAGCTAGATCCATAAGTTCTTTAATTTTATTAGTAATGTATTCTTCATGTTTGATTGCTGCTATCAATAGTTCTTCAACATTTTCATATTCAGTTGCCACGCTTTCTACTGTTCCAAATTTAACCTTTCCTCCTGTTTCTTGGATATAATGCGCAAATTTCATAGCATGCTTGTATTCTTCTTTTTCTGCATGAGTCTTCATAAAGTTAGCAAGACCTTTTAATCCTTTTTCCAAAGCCCAAGCAGCCATGCCTAGGTAAATATATGCTGATTGTAATTCTTCAACGATTTGTTTGTCCATTAGTTCATTTAATTCTTTTGAAATTAGATCTACCATTTTTAATCATCTATTTTTTGGTAAAATAAAAAAATCTCTCTTATTAAACGTATTTCTTAAATTTTCTAGATATAGTTGGCAAATATCCTTTAGAATTGAAACTCTTTCTCATGATCAATTTTTATTTTATAATATTGAGGTAATGAAATTCAATAAAATATTATAGAAAGGTTCTAAAACTTGATTTTTTATCTTTTGAATATAGAATAACAAGATGATTAATTATTTTAGAAGAAAAAATAATTTTAATTACTGGGTCCACAGATGGCATCGGATACCAGACTGCGATTGAGCTTGCTAAATCAGGATATCATGTAATTGTTCATGGAAGAAATCGGAAAAAAGCTGAATTAACATTAAAAAATATAAAGAAAGAAATCAATAACAGTAAATTGAGTACTGTTTATGCTGATTTAAGATCTTTCACTGAAATTAAAGAAATAGTCAATGATGTATATGATCGTTTTGATAGATTAGATGTGTTAATTAATAATGCGGGAGTATATAGATCAGAGCGAATTATAACACAAGAAGGTTTAGAGGAAACTTTCGCAGTAAATTATGTGACACCGTTTCTTCTTACGAATCTTTTATTAGATTTGTTGAAAAAAGGGAAATCAGCTAGGATAGTTAATGTAGCCTCAAGAGTTCATTCTAATCGTTTTGATTTGGATGATTTACAAATGGAGAATGGATATACTGGTGTAAAAGCTTATGCAAAATCAAAAACGGCTCTTATATTATTTACATATCTTCTTGCAGATAAATTGAAGAATACCAATATTAGTGTAAATTGTCTTCATCCAGGAGTAATAAATACAAAATTATTGAGATCTGCTTTTGGATCACACGGAGCGTTGCTAATAGATGGCGCTAAGACTTTAATCTTTGCTGCTATAGCACCAGAAATAGAAAATATAAGTGGAAAATATTTTGTAAATAATCGCTCTCAGCCCTCAAAAACTATCACCTATAATAAAGACATTCAAAAAATTCTCTGGAAGAAAACAGAAGAACTTATTAAGAAAGAGTTTACAGAATTATAAGTAATGAATGTCCTAAATGAAATTAAGTTTGAAAAAATATTAAAGTTTTAATTTTCAATAAATAAACA
This sequence comes from Promethearchaeia archaeon, assembly GCA_029856155.1. GTDB lineage: Archaea > Asgardarchaeota > Lokiarchaeia > Sigyniarchaeales > SOKP01 > Loki-b32. The sequence continues at coordinate 7,898 of JAHQWL010000084.1, read as the reverse complement.
CGTTTAGGTTCTATAGGTAAATAAACTTTTATTATAAAAAAAATTTAAAGTTTTAGCGTAAATTATTCAAAAACTTTTCCTGCTCCTCCGTGAGTTAGTTCTTCTCCTAATGCTAGGCGTACAAGATTGCTAATGATGTAGGGTTCTAATCCTTGGGCTTTTGCTCTGCTTCTAAGACCTAAAATACACACAGGGCACAAAAACACCATTGCTTCAGCTCCAGCATCCTTCGCATCCATAATATTTTTCATCCTCCATTCTACTTCTACTTCTTTAGATACATTAACCATACCTGCTTGGGCGTTGCCACAGCAGAGAGCATCTACTCGGTCATATTTTCTACTTACTCTTTCCGTCCCTATTAATTCGAAGAGTTCGTCAAGAATTGTATCTTTTTCGAAAGTATATCTTGAAGCACAAGGTTGCTGATAAGCTATTTTCATATTTAGTTTTTTTATCTGATTTTGGTGTTCCTTAACATAATCTCGAAGATATTCTATTATATGAATCGGTTTGAATGGTAATGTTATACCGTATTCTTTAACTTTGTTGACTAACATAGCGTAGCAATCATCATGATAACATATAATTTCCTTTGCACCAGTCTTAGTGAGATTATCTACGAAGGCTTGGGCATTATCCTTAACTATGCTAGGTGTTCCCGCGTGTATCCAACCAAAATAACAGAAGTAATCTCCTCCTTTTAAAAAGGTTAATCCCTCAAAGAGCTGTCCTTCAATAATTCCTGGATGTAAATCTCCCATGACGCAGAGATTCATGACAGGTTTTCCAGGCTCACCCTCTATAATTTCAGATTTCATTCGATTACTCATTTTAAAAAAAGTTAGGGCTTCTTCAGTCATTTTAAAAGTTCCAGTCTCCTCCTGTCTATCGTTAATTAAATCGAAGGGATTAGCATCCTCAGGACAGAACATATTACAAGCAGCACATGTAATGCAATCCGCCGTAACGGGAGTTGGCTCACCATCTATCAATTTTTTAAACTCCTTTTTAGCCTTTTCCTCAGGATATGCTAAATAAGGACACTTCATTAAACACTCTCCGCAAAGAGTACATTTATCTTTATAAAACATTTTTTATTTCGCCTTCTTGATTTTCCATATAATTGATAAAAATGTTAAAAATAATACATTATTTTAAGAGAGCAAGATAAATAATCTTTAGCAAATTTATACCTAATCCAATATACCAAGATTCGGCTATAACTGTCCAATCGTATATTATTCCGATCTTTAGGTATGATTGTGAGGGAAATCCTTCCAGAATTAGGTTTAGATTACCATCCAATTTCAGCCGAGAAACTTATATTTCTGTTTGGTAATCGTTTGGGATTGCCAGAAGATATTAAAATTAAAGCTTTAAGTCTACTTAAAGTTACTGTTAAAAAGGGGCTTCCTCTAATTGGAAAAGATCCTAAAGGATTAGCTACTGCAATGTTATATCTAGTTACTAAAAATACTAAATTTAAAAAAACTCAGGTTGAAATAGCTCAAGCTGCTAAAGTAACTGAAGTTACCATAAGAAGCAGGTTAAAAGATCTTAAAGTTGTTATAGATAACCACGCTTAAAAAAAATAGGAACAAATAATCAATATCTCGGATAATGAAGCTAAACAAGTTAAAGAAATACCCTCTAAAATTAATAATGAAAATTATTAGTCATGATAAGTTAGAGAATCTTCAGTTAAGAATTCTGATATTTAAAATTTAATATCTTTTTTACCTCTTTAATTAGATTTCTATTTTTTTTAGACCTAACAATTATATACTTTATTTAAAATTAATTAATAGGTGATGTTTTTATCTTGAAAAAAGAAAGTTTACATCCTAAAATTTCCATAATTGGTTGCGGAAATGTTGGAACCCGATACGCTTATGCTCTGATTATAAAAGGAATTGCTAGAGAAATTGTAATGGTGGATATAAATCGCAAGAGGTTAGAGGGAGAAGTTATGGATCTCTCTCATACTGCACCGTATACTAACCCCGTGGATATACTTCCTGGAAAATTTGAAGATATTGTAGATTCTGATATTGTAGTGATTACTGCAGGCAAAAACCAAGAGCCTGGGGAAACAAGGCTAGAATTAGTAAATAAAAATGTAGCATTATTCAAACAGATTATCCCTAAAATACACAATTATGCTCCACATGCTATTTACTTAATCGTTTCAAATCCAGTGGATATATTATCCTACGTTACCTATAAAATATCTGGAAAACCTAAAAACGAAGTTATAGGGGCAGGTACAACATTGGATACTGCTAGGTTTAGATATTTATTAGCAAAATATTGTAATATAAGTGCCAGAAATGTACATGCTTACATTTTAGGAGAACATGGTGATAGTGAATTTGCTTTGTGGAGTAGTGCTATGATTGGTGGAATTCATATTAAAAATTATAGCAAAATGAGTGAATATGTTAATTTTAATGATTCTGATAAAAATTTTCAAATGATTTTCGAAGAAGTAAGAGATTCAGCATATAAAATTATAGATAGAAAAGGAGAAACTTCATTTGGTATTGGTTTAGCATTAGCACGAATTTCTCAAGCTATTGTAAATGATGAGAATACTATTTTTCCAATCTCAACTCTAGTTGAAGATTTTTATGGTGTAAATGATGTCTATACAAGTTTACCAAGTATTATTAATAAGAATGGTGTACAAGAAACTCTTAAGATCGTCCTAAACGATGAAGAAATTGAAAACTTCAAGTATTCTGCTAATAAACTTAAGGATATTATTAAAAAAGTGAACTTTTAAAAGCTAATTAATACAAATTATTGAAGGAGTAAAAATTATGAAAGATTATGAGAAGATGATAAGGGATAGATTAACTTGGGATAATAGAATAGACGAATCACAGATAGAAATCTCTATTAAAGACGGCATCGTGACTTTGAAAGGATGTGTTTCTACTTATCCAGAAAAAATATTAGCTGAAATTGAAACACAGATGGTTCCTGGAATAAAATCAATAATTAATGAAATTGAAGTTAAATTTCTGGGGTCTTATGAAATACCATCAGATCAAGATATAAAGGAAGCTATGTTTTGTTTATTAGATTCTAATTCAGAAATTGATTCCAATATTGTTTATGTATCTGTAGATAATGGTATTGTTCTCTTAGAGGGAATTGTGAATTCCTTTTGGAAAAGGGAAAAGATCCTAAAAATGGCTTCTCAAATATCAGGAGTTCTTTCTATATCAAATATGATCTCAATTATTCCTGAAGAGAAGATCTCTGATGAAGAGATTACGAAAAATATAATTACCTCAATGCAGAATTCTGTTCGAATTGATGCAGATAAGGTGGATGTACAAATTAAGAGTGGAATTGTTACTTTATCTGGTACGATATCTTCCATGAATGAATATGATGCAATATTAGATATTGTCAAATCTTCTAAAGGAGTTATTAATATTAAAAACAACCTAAATTGGATTCTACGATATCATACAACTTAAAAAATGGAAGTTATATATGATGGTTCTAAATTAATCATGAGTAGAATACCGATTAAAAAAGGAGAAATACTTAAAATATATACTGATGGTGCAGCGTGCGGAAATCAGATCCTTGGCGGGAATGCAATAAATAAGGAGGGTTTGAAATAAATTCTTAATTTAAAATCATAATTTTGCTGAGTTGGAGGTAATGTACGCTTAAATTTTTCTTTGATAATATATTGGAACATATCCTTAGGCTTATAATTCCAATTAACCACAATTAAAAAATACGGATCTTTTTGAATTAAGTGAATAAATTTGAAACATTTTTTTACTCGAATTTCTATTATTTCTATAGTTAAGTTCTATGCTTTAAAATTAGCAGCAGTAATGTTTACGCTCGAATAGATATTATAACCATATATTTTTTTACAATATAATTCAGTTATGCAGTAATAGGGCTTAATTTATTAATAGTGAAAAGTGGTTATGTAGATTTGAGAATGTTAGTTTTAAGTCATCGGAATCCGTATTTTCCTCCATATATTTTTTTAAAAATGCCTGAGACGATTCAAAGAGATGATATTAAACAGGTTCCTTTATTGATAGATCTCTATGAAAACGGTTTTTTTAAACATACGTTTGGAACTTTTAAAACTGCTAACCTAATCTTTGATATCCCGAGCGACTACTCAAAAACTCAAAAGGAGCACCTTTTAATTTCATTAGTTATTGATGGTAAATCTAAAATTAATTCTGCATTAGCAGAAGAGTTTTTAAAGGGACTAGTTGAAGAGTTCAAAAAAATCGAAAATGTATTCAAGGCATTTTATGTGGGCTCTAGAATATATAAAGGAGATCCTACAAAATTAGAGGAAATTAGAACATTACTAAATACTTTTCATACATCTTTTCCAGAGGAAAAAGTTATATTTGAGCAAAAAGAGGCAAAAATATTAATTTTTGGGCTTTCATTGGCAGGGAAAACGACTATAATTAGAACGAGAAGAAAATCAGTATCAAAAACAACATTTCCAACTATAAGTGTAGATATTTCAAGAATTTTAGTTAACAATTTATCGTTGTTAACTTATGATATTCCTGGAAAATACAAAGTTAAAGAATTATGGAAACCCTATCTAAAAAACCAAGATGGATTGATTTTTGTTTTAGATGTTACCGATACAATAAAATTCTCATATGCACGTGAATTATTGCATGAAATTGCGGGGAAACCAGAATTAAGTGAATTGCCACTTCTTATCCTTTATAACAAAATTGATATAAAACAACCTGATATAAATGATTTAGATGAGGCCATGGGAGTGAAAAAACTCGGAAAGAGACCAATGAAATCATTTTTAACAAGTGGGATTAAAAACATAAATATTGATGAGGCGTTTAATTGGCTTTCACTTAAAATTACAGAAAGAGTTGAGCATTATACTCCAAGAAGAGAGATTGGTATAATTTTTAGTCACTGGGATGAAAATCTAGGTCTTAAAATTGAAGCAGTTTATCCTACAGATGCTTTTGAGAATCCGGAATTGATATCAGTAAAAAGTTTTTCAATATCACAATTTATTTTTGGAGGAGATCAATTTAGACCAACCTCAGTTATTCTTCCATTTCCCCATCTAAATTCAAATGCAGCGATTTATTTTGACTATGTTTCAAATGAGAGCATTAGAGGGGGTGTATTACCGTTATCTTTAATAATTTATTACAATGAAAAAATTCCTAAAAATATTATTAATCAATTTAGTTCTTTCATACTTCAACAATTTGATGAGATAAAAAAGAATTATTTAAATAAAAATCAAGTAATTGAGACTCTTAGAACTATTCATAATACAATAAATAATCAAATTGATTTATATCGGCCTTCAATTGAAGCACTTAAAATGGCTGAATTACATTATGAGGCTTTATTTAAAGCTGCTCGAGATGCCATTTTAATAATTGATAAAAAATCAGGAATAGTTATGGATGTTAACAAAGAAGCTGAGGTTTTATTTCAACGACCATTTGAGGATTTTATTGGATTGCATTCAAGTCAAATATTAAGTGATATAATTGATATAGATTTTAATGAAGAAATATTTGATCAACTTAATTATCCATTTCCCTTAAGATTAGAAGTTATTGATAGTTCTGGTAATCTTATTCCAGTTGAAATTAGTTTCAATGAAGTACAGATGGGGGGTCAAATCTTAGTTCTATACATAATTCGGGATATTAGTAAGAGAATAGAAGCAGAAATTAAATTAAAGCATTCTGAAATAAAATACCGTCATCTTTTCGAAGATTCACCCCTTTGTATTCTTTTGATTGATCCTAATGGATCTTTAGTTGATTTTAACCCTGTTTTAGAGGAAACATTAGGGTATACAAGAGAAGAATTAAAGGGAAGGAAATTTGTAGATCTTTCATTAATACATAAAGATTATCTAGTAGAAGTTCTTAGCAGACTGAAAAGACAAGAAAGAGGTAAGATTTTCTCTCCATTAGAAATCCAACTGTATCAAAAAAATGGCAATCTAATTTGGGTAAATATGCAATCATCTTTAGTTGATATCGGTGATGAAACCTTTTATCAAATTATTTGTCAGAATATAACAGAACAGAAAAAGTTAGAACAAGAATTAAAGAAAATTTCTAGATTAAAAGCTATTATTGCTGAAATTATATCAAGGTTTGTAGGTATACAGAAATTTGACCAAGCTATAATTGATTCACTTAGAGATATTGGTGAGTTTATTAACGCAACACGAGCATATCTTTACATTGTTATCAATAATTTTAATTTCACAACAGGAAATTATTTCTGGTCTCGCAAGTTGATTCTACCACAAATTAATTTGCCTGAAAATATAGACATTAATAATTTTCCATGGTTAGTTGAGAAATTAAAAGAGTCTGATTATTTTTATGTTAAAAACGTAGAAAGCCTTCCTAAAGAAGCAGTAAATTTAAAATATTTTCTAGCAAGTCAAAAAGTCAAAAATTTTTTAACATTTTCAATAAAAATTAATGGAATTTTAGAAGGAATAGTTTGTTTTGATAATATAGTAGACAAGGATTATTGGATGGAAGAAAATTTAGAATTATTAACCATTATTTCAGAGATTTTTAAAAATGTGATGCTACGCATGGTAGCTAAAGAAAATTTACGTATAAGTGAAGAAACTATGCACCAAGAATTGGATAGAGAGTATTTTTATAAAGAACTATTCGTAAATGATATAAATTCTATAATAAAGAACGTTCAAACATTATTAGATGAATATACCAAGCAAGATAATCAAAAAATATTAAAACCTAAAAGAGAAATACTGGATTATATTAAAGATCAATGCATAAATGGTCAACTTTTAATTTATATTATACAAAAATTAACTATGATTAATGAAACAAACGTTTTAATTGAACCAGTCAATCTAAATAATGTCATTGATGATGTTAAAGAATTTATTACAAATAGTTATTCTAATAAAAAAATTAGAATAACTGTCGAACATCCATTTGAGGATTTATACGTAAAGGCTGATAAATTTCTAATCGATATTTTTGTTAATATCCTTATCAGTTCAATTAGATACAATAGAAACCCAAAAATTAAGATTAAAATTGTTATCTTCAGAAGCCAACAGGATAAAATTAATTATGTCAAAGTAAAATTCATCGATTATCAAAAAGAGATTTTAAATATTGGAAAAGAAATGATATTCCGAAAAGAAAGAGAAAAGGATAGTAAGATTAAAGAAATAATTTTAGGATTTCTTTTAGTCGAACGAATTCTAAATAATTACAATGGAAAAATATGGGTTGAAGGAGATTCTTTTGTAATTTTATTACCCGAGGCTTAAACTTATACGGCGATAATTTTAGAATAATCTGGATTTTTTTAATATTTTCTTTTAAATTAATTATAATAATATCATTATCTATTAAGGAAAGCGCTTTGCTTTTAGAAATCTCACTCGCATTGAATATACTAAGGGATTTTGATTTCTAAATCTAGCCTCTTTAAATTGTATTAACAATATTTACGTTAAATTCTTGAGTTTTTTTTCTTCCTGATTATAATAATAAATACCAATTGCATGAACTGGATTATCTAACAATAGAGAATAAACTAAAGGGAAAGTTAAATCATCTAAGAAATGTACTTTTAGTGAATCTATATCCCCTTTCATCTCTAACTCTTCTATGGTCTCTTTAGTATCTTTAAAATTCCAGTTTTGCTCAATGCTTTTAAAATCTTTTCCAGAATCGTATTTCTTAATTTTTTCCATAACTTCTATAATAATTACATCTATTTGATAGAGTCTTTTATGTTCTATATGGGAAAAAAACATTTCAGCATGCTCATTAAATTTAAGAGTCCTTAACAATCCAATTATTTGGTTAATATTAGAG
>JAHQWL010000083.1 GCA_029856155.1 Promethearchaeia archaeon | reverse complement strand
GAACTTTTTTTACATTTGTTGACCATAATAGCAATCCAATTCTCTCAGCACATTCTCGACACTCATATGGTGTATTTATATCAGGTTTGGTTGTGACCTCTACTAATGGAATTCCTAATCGATCTAAACGAAAAAAATTCCTTTTATTTTCAGTTTTAATTTTTCTCGCAGCTTCTTCCTCCAAACTCAAGATATCTATCCGGATTTTTTTACCACTTTCTAAAGTTATGTAGCCATCAGTGCCTAGTATCATTGTACGTTGAAATCCACAGGGGACACTTCCATCTAAATAATTTTTACGACACACATGCATTTCTTCGATTATATTGGCATTTAAAAGCATAGCAATTTGTAGTGCTACCTCTCTTGCCTCTTTATTACAAGAAAATGGAGGTGTATCATCGAGTTCATAGGTACACACCACATCATTATACCCTTCATATGTAATTTCCATTCCCTTTTCGTATTCTGTAAGCATTGCTTTGTCATATGTTCCCATTTCGCCTAAAACTGGTCTCATTTTTCGATTTATAGTAAAATCTGGCTTCCGAGTTCCTTGTAGTTTAGTTGGACATCTACAGAATAACTTCTTTTCCGTATCAAGTTGTTGATGAATCTCTAATCCGCACTTAAGACCTAATTTTTCATAATCAAATTCTTCCATATTCAATCGAAATTTCTTTTTAATAATAGTCAAATACAATAATTAGTGAAGTAATAAATCTTATAATTATTTTCAAAAAAGGTTTGGGATATTTTAATATAGACTATTTTAAATAGTTAATAGCAAGTACTAGTTTAAATAATAAATTTCATCTTTTTGAGAGATTTTTTTATACTGTGACAAATAATCTATTAATAATTGCTTTTGCTCTGCGTTTTTTTCAATTGCGTCTTCAATCCGGAATGACAGGTCTTTTAACGCTTCAATTTTAATCCAATGTATTCTGTTGAAGAATTGTAGTATTTTATTAAGAAAATCGTTTTGTGTTCCAAATTTTCGCAAATCTTCCTCTATTGCCTTAATCCATTTTATAAATGCTTTTTTATTCTTAAAGTTTATAAATAATTCATTATCTTCTGCTAAATTCATCCATAAATATTTATCTTTCTCCTCGAGCATTCTATTATAATTTATTATGTAATTCACGTTTTCTTTTAGAAGTTTTATCCTTTCTTTCTTAACTAATTCTTTTTTATGTAAAAGATCTGTTTCGATTAAGTCCATTCTGCAATAATAATCTACGGGTGAATATATAAAGTCAGTTACTCTTGATCCTAACATTCCAAGTATAGCTGCGAAGTATTTACAATTCTCAAAATGAAGATTTCTTTGTTTTCCAATAAATTCTAAAACTCCTCGAATAGGTTGTTTATTTTCACCAGGAATGATCTCCAACCTCATATCTACAGAGATATTGCTAGTTCCATACCGAGTTGTTATCCTTTCGAATAATAAACTTAAATCTTCAAAATTTCCTGGCCTAAACTGCCTTCTCATCCAATTTATGTAATGTATTAAAAATCTAGTAGTAAATTCAAAAGAAAAAGGAGTATATCGATTAGTTTCTGAAACCATTTCATAAAGAGGAATGGTAGCCTTAAAGGTGAAGGGTTCAAAGAAGTCACTTACCTCTGTATCTTCTACTCTTTTAATATCATCAAGAGTTTTACCTTTTTCATACAATTCTAGAATGTTATCCATAACATAATTATAAAATGCTGAAATACTACTAAATCTCTCATCATTAGGATTTTCTCTATGATTAACATTTACATATCTTTTTATCCAATCTTTAAGAGCTGGAGATATTGAAATCGTTTGTTGGGCAGTTTTCTTATTTGAGAGATATTTTTTTTTAGTCATAATACTTTAAATTTGATATTGATTTTAAATTTTTATTAGTTGAAAATGTTGAATTAGTAGACTTATATTCAATATTAATGGAATTCTGAAACTTAATAGACTTTTACAAGGTACATTTTTTTCTAATCATCAAGTTTTTAATAAAAGTCTATATATTTTCTCTTTGGGATTACCTATTATGTATATCATCAGTAATGATAGTTAATATTAAGCTTTAAATATCCTCTTAAAAAATTATATTTGGGCAATTTTTTAACGATAAAAATCATGGGTATGACAGGAGACCCTTGCCATAGAGGTAGAAAGAGAGGGAAAATGGGAAGGTTAAGGAGGACGAGATCCCTCTTTTTTTTTCAATAATATAATGTTTATTTTTTTATGTATCAAGATCTTTCAAGTAAAAATTCTCTTTTTCACGTAAGATTTTTGATTTTTTTGAAAGAGTCTCAAATAAGAATTCTCTTTCAATGGAATAATTCAATTTAGGCAAAGTAATTTGAAAGCTTAGATCTTTCTCACTTATAATCTCAATCCAATGTAATTTTTCAAAGAATTTTAACATATTGAGGGAATATTGATCTTTATCTTCTAATTTTTCAATCTCATTTTCTATTAAATTCACCCAATATTTTTTGGTCTCTTCATTTTTGAATGTGATAAAAACCTGTTTATTATTAGCTAATTTCATCCAGAAGTAATAGTCTTTATCACTAATAATTCTAAGGTAATTTAAGAAAAAAGAAAGATTGTGGTTGATTAGTTTTACTCTTTCATTTCTTCTCAAATCTTTTTGATAGAATAATTCAGTGGTTTTTAAATCATATCTGATATAATTATCTTTATCTGAATACAAAAAGTTAGATATCTTCATCCCTAATAATCCTAAAAATGCCGCAGTATATTTGCAATTTTCAAAAGTTAAATTATTGTATAAGCCCGCATATTCGAATACTCCAAATAATTCATCTCGAGCCTTTCCTGCAAAAAGATCCAAATTTACACCCTTAGTAAGATTATTGGAGAAAAGATAATTCTTAACTCTATCGAACAGACCATTAATACTTTTAATATCATAAGGATCCATTTGGTTTATATAAAATCTTCTTAAAGTCAAATAGAAAAAGGTGTTTTTTTCAAAAAAAGGTTGATTATAACGATTTGTTTGTAGAGCAGTTTCATAGTATGGTATTAAAGCGTTAAACGAGATTTTATTATAGAAACTTTGAATTTTACTATCCACGAATGCTTCAAAATCATCAAGTGTTTTACCTTTCTCAAAACATTCCATGACCCGTTTCATAACAAAATTATAAAATCTCGAAACGCTTTTGAACTTCTCATCTTTCGGATTTTTTTTATTATTATCAATTATATACCTCTCAATTTTATCCTTAAGTGCTGGTGAAATTGAGATTGTTTGTTGGGTAATTTTTTTTTTTGATAAAGGTTTTTGTGAAGGCATTCTTATTCATATCTTATAGATTTTTGTCATTTATACATTCCTATATTTTATATAAAAAGGTCTAAAAAGATAAATTTTTTTAAATTTAAGGAAAGTTTTTTAAAGATATTATTTGTCAGAAGCTACAAGATTACACAGAAGGGACAAATAATAAATGATTTTTCATGATTTTAACCAGTATTTAAAAAACTTAAGCATAAAAAGTTTATAAATAAATAGATTAAATAAGACCAAATAAAAGTTTGAAAACTAAAGGAATTTGGAAACATATACACCATCTGGTTTATATCCCATTTCATAAAACCAGTCTCTCGCACCAATCCCACTAATTACCGCTAATTTTTTTACATCAAACTCTTCAAATGATATCCTTTCAGCATTTTCCATTAATAATTTTCCATATCCTCGGTGTTGAATTTGAGAATATCGATTTGGCTTTATATTTCTTGGAACTAATTCACCAACCACCTTGATTTCTCGCACGATCATAGTTTTTCCGTCGTTTAATTCTGGTCTATGCGCATATTCAGATGGTTTTCTTAAACGAATATATCCTACTAAATATTCTTCTAATTTATTCTCAAAAGATAAAAAGACCTCATTACCTAAAGATGCTTCATAATCCAGTCTGTAAAGTTTAATATCCTCAAAAGATTTTTCATCGATAATTTCTTTTTTTTTAGTGATCCCATACTCTCTACATCTAATGCATTTACATGTTTGATTGTTTTCTTTTAATCTTTCTTGAACCAATTGTCTTAAATTACTATGCCTACATCCTGCTTCGATTAGGGTAGCAGGTATGTCTCTCATTATCCTTTGAATTCGTACATAAGAGGGTAAATTATTTTTAACGGTTGCAACCAATTCAATTAATTTCTCATCTGAATAAGGGAAATACTTTCCTTTTTTCCACCAATCATATAATTCAGTACCAGCAATTACAAGTGTCGGATATATCTTTAACATGTCGGGGCGGTAATCCGAGTTGGAAAACAACTCATCAAAAAGTTCCATATCTTTTAAATAATCAGAACCTGGGAGGTTGGGCATAATATGCGCATTTACTTTTAAACCCGCATCCTTAGCAATTCTTATGGCCTCAATGCTATCTATCGTAGTGTGCCCCCGCTTTATGAGTTTAAATATATCATTATAGACTGTTTGAATTCCTAATTCAACTCGAGTTGTCCCGAAATTTAACATAAGATCTACATGTTTTTCTTTACAGTAGTCTGGTCTTGTCTCGATTGTTATCCCAATTACACGTCTTTTGGAAGTTTCGGCGAGTTCTTTAGCTTCCTCTAAACTTTTTACTCGTTGTTCGATAATACCTTCCAATGCTCCCTTTATGAATTCTTCTTGATACTTCAGATCAGTTGATAAAAATGTACCTCCCATAATGATTAATTCGATTTTATCAACTTTATGCCCTATAGCTTCTAAATCGTTTATTCTGCTTTGTACTTGTAAGTAAGGATCATAATTGTTATGAATAGATCTCATAGCTGCCGGTTCTCGTCCAGTATAGGATTGAGCTACTTTTTCTTCTGGTTGAGAATCTTGTCCGGGACAATATATACAAGTTCCAGGACAAGGAAGAGGTTTAGTCATAATTGCAATAACGGAAACTCCAGATAGAGTTCTAGTTTTTCTCCTTTTAAGTATCTGGGTTATCGTCTCCTTCTCTTCTGATGTAGCATAACCCAGAATTGTAGCATTCTTGATTACTTTAGGATATTTATACTTTTTACCTATTCTTCCTTTAATATTAGTAACTTTACCACGAGGAGTTTTAGGGTTTCTTATTAAATAAGTTATAATTTCTCTTGAAATTTTTTTAACTTTTTCATGTTCATCAAATTCTAAGGAAGCCATTATTTTTTACATTAAAAATTAGGTAATTTGCTCTTTTGTCGTTAAATATCTCACAAATAATATATTTAGTTATAGTGTTAATAATTTGTGTTTTAAACCCTTTAATCCAGATACTTATTTATTCAATATTAACTTTTTTACCAGTAAAATCTCTCTGATATTTTCCAAAATCTTGGACATTTTTTAAAGTTTCTGAACTAAATATTGGTCCGTCTTTACAAACCAGTAATCCTAATGAATCTAACACACATAAACCGCATAAACCGCATCCACATCTCATATATCTCTCAAGACTTGCATAAAACTCAATTTTATATTTTTGACATATTTGAAATAATTTATATAACATAATTTCTGGACCACAGGAATAGACAATTAGATTTGAATGATCTTTTTCGGTATATTCATTTAGAAATTCTGCAAAAACATCAGATGTAAATCCTTTAATTCCAGAACTTCCATCATCAGTACAATAATGAACTTCAGGAGAATTTTTTGCAGATTCTCTAAAATAGTCTGTAAACATAAGACTATTATCATTTTTTGCTCCCTCTATGATCGTATGTTTCATAAGTCTTTTAGAAAGCTGGACTGAGAGGAATTTTAGGGGAGCCATACCTATTCCGCCACCAATTAAGAAGATTTTCTTTGAACTTTCATTTGGAAGTTTAAAATAATTCCCTAAGGGCCCTCTTACTCCAATATAATCTCCAATGTTTAAATTATACATAGCATTTGTACATTCTCCAACATTTTTTACTGTAATTGCCCAATGACCATCATTTTCACATCCTGAGAGGGACATTGGAACTTCATCTATACCAGGGACCCATACCATAACAAATTGTCCGGGTTTAGGAATAATGTAATTATCACTCTTATTAAATTTCATGTTAAAAATAAGTGTTTTAGCATCCTTACATTCATTAATAATTTTCTGTACTTTCACGGTTTTTATTGTATTTTCAGTCAAAATCTGGTACCTCTTGAGTTTTAAACTGATGAGATAGTCCTTTTAAATCATTAATAGATGAATATTTATTATCCTTTAGATATTGTGTTATTCCATGATTAATTTCAGAAATTATTTCAGTTCCTTTATATAAAGCGGTGCCAATTTGTACTGCTGAGGCTCCAGCTAAAAAGAATTCTACGATATCTTGCCAAGAACCTATTCCTCCACATCCAATTATAGGGACTTTTAAGGTTTTATATAAATCATATACTTTCTTTATAGCTATAGGATGAATTGCCTTCCCAGAAAGCCCACCACTTCCATGAGATAAGATAGATCTTTTAGTATTTACATCTATTTTCATTGCTGATAAAGTGTTTATAGCAACTACTCCATCAGCACCACCTTTCTCAGCGGCTAGGGCAATTTCTACTAAATTTGTTACGTTTGGATTCAATTTTATAAAAAGAGGGATTGTTAGTGTTTTTTTTAGAAATTTGACAATCTCATAAGTTAACTCTTTATCGATACCTATTGAAGATACTTCAGCGTGGGGGCAAGAGATATTAATCTCTATTACATCAGCTCCAGCATTTTCAGCTTTAGTTGCCACATATAGGTAATCCTCATTAGAGTCACCAAAAACACTCACTATTAAGGGAATTTTATGTTTTTTTATTTCCTTAATTTCTGAGATAAACTCATTGATTCCAGGATTACCTAAACCAACACTATTCATAAAGGTTCCAGGGTATATCTCAATTATTGATGGATTCTTATATCCTTTTCTTGGTTTTGGTCCTATAGATTTTGTAGTGACAGCACCAGCTCCAGCATCAATAATTCTTTTCATTGAAGAATAAGAAACCCCTAAAATTCCTGAAGCTAAAATTATAGGAGATTTTAATTTTAAACCAGAAAGATTAACTTCTAGCATTTTTTAAAAGAAAATAATGATTATAGTTTTATAATAATTATTAATGAAGGAAAAATAAGTATAAATCAACCAATCAAAATGAAGTCTTTCATAGCAGATACTTTAATTGGAATTTTTGCATTTGATGAGACTGGAAACATCTTAAACTTCATTGATTTCGATGATGATTGTGAGAAAATTATTGAATTTTATGATTCTCTAAATAATAATCTTATTCAAAAAGTGTTTGAGGATTTTTTATTAGAATTAAAAAATTCCAGTTTTAATGAATTTTTATTTGATAATAAAAAATTAGAATCATTAACTTCAGAAAAATTAGGATATGATACCGTTTTTAAAAAAAACTCAATGGAACTTAAAAATTTTCGTTTAAATTTAGAAGTTAATTTAAAAAAAGTCGGTATAAATAAAACAAGTGAAGAAGTACTTTCACTATATAAGAAAGTAAGTGGTGAATTAACAAGAAGAAAAGTAAGTCAAGCTAGTGGCCATTCCGATAATATAATCACTCAAACTATTACAATTCTAGATGTGATAAAGAAATCAATTAGTTTATTTTCGAGTCACCTTAGAGAATGGTACGGTTTGCATTTTCCGGAATTGACTGACAAAATTATTGAAGACAATATTATATTAGCAAGATTAGTTTCAATATTAGGTTCAAGAGAGAATTTTACAATTGAAAATCTAAAAAGGAATTTTGCTATAAATGAAAATAAAATTAAAATTTTGGAACAGTATGCCCTAGAGTCGATGGGAGCGAACATCGATTTATCTATAATCCAAAAATATGCGGGTGAAATAATTTCCTTGGATACGTATCGACAAGAATTAGAGAAATATTTAGAAATTTTAATGGAAAAAACTGCTCCAAATATTAATACTTTGATCGGTCCTTTAGTAGGGGCAAAATTAATAGCGAAAGCGGGAACTTTACAGAAATTAGCTTATATGCCAGCATCTAGAATTCAATTATTAGGAGCTGAAAAGGCATTATATCGGTTTCTTAAAACTGGTGAAAAACGACCCAAACATGGCTTAATCTTTCAATGGAATCAAATAAGGTCCGCAAAACCATATCACCGAGGTAAAATTGCTCGCGTTGTTGCAGGAAAAATTGGAGTTGCTGCTAAAGTAGATTTTTTCTCTGGAGAATTTATAGGGGATACGTTATCAAAAGAAGTTGAAGAAAAGATAAAAGAAATTGAAGAAAAATATCCTAATCCACCGAAAAAGGAGCAACCAGTAAAGAGTAAAAAAAAATCAGGAAAAAAAAGAAAGTAATGTAAAAAATATTAAAAAATGTCTCAGATAGAAATTAGGTCCCATCCAAAGTTTTATAATGTATTTATTTCTGGACCCCTAGAAAAATTAAAACTTTATACGAAGAATGCAGTTATAGGAAAAAAAATTTATGGAGAAAAGCTTATAAATCATAGGGGTACAGAGTATAGAGAATGGGATCCATATAGAAGTAAAATAGCCGCATTAATTTTAGGAAATCCTATTACCAATTTTTTAACTGAAAAAATAAAATGCTTATATTTAGGAGCATCTTCAGGTACGTCTATTTCTCACCTTTCAGATATCATAGATTCTGGAATTATTTATGGGGTAGAATTCGCAGAAAGAAGTATAAGGCAATTAATTCAAAATACATCAAATAGAACAAACATAATTCCAATATTAGGAGATGCTCGCTTCCCAGAAGATTATGCTAAGTATATTTTTACAGATATAGATTTAATTTATCAAGATGTAGCACAACCACATCAAGCTGAAATTGCCTTATCGAATTGTAATTATTACCTAAAGAATAATGGTGTGCTCATTATAGCAATTAAATCTCAATCAATTGATAGCATTCAAAAATCTGAACAAATTTATAAACAAGAGAAAAAAATTCTTGAAAAAGCAGGATATAGTATCATAGAAAGTATAAATATACACAAATATGCTGCTAACCATATTGTCTTAGTAGTTAAAAAAAGCACTTAATTGAGGAATTCAGTTATTTTCTTAGTTGATACCTCTTCTTCTATAATTTTTTTGGTAGTATCCCAAGATTTCCTAGCAATTTTTGGTGGTTTTTTATATTTCTTAACATATTCTCTTAGAAAATTTATTGTTTTGATATCAGAAGGATAACCAGAACCAAAATCCCCATATTCTTTATGGGTTTCAAGAATTAAGGTATCTCTTTTATTTTTTGCTACAATAGATCCCGCTGATACTATGGGAAATAGATCATCTGCTTTATGTTTAGAGATAATTTCTTTAGGTTTGTAATCTAATAAATTTTTAATAGACTTTCCAAATCTTTCTTCATTAACATCAGCAGCATCTATGTATATAATATCAGGTTTTAATTCGTTTATAATTTCTGCCATTTTTAATTCTTCAAGTCGATTCAATGTAACTTTTTTAATTTCTCTCTCATCAATCTCCTGAGGTCCAACTACAACGATTTTATGAGAATAACAGCTTTTTTTCAAGAGTTCAGTTAATTCACTCCTCTTTTTAGAAGATAATTTCTTTGAGTCCTTTACTCCAATTTCAGATATATAATTAATTTTTGAAACATCGAAACAAATTCCACATAAAACCATGGGACCTAAGACAGAGCCTATTAACACTTAATTCGAATTGAATTAATTTCTACCAGCCTCATCTATTCCACATATTAGTTCTCTTTTATTATCATGAATCTTGGACGAGTTCAATGAATTCTTCTTCATCATCAACTTTTTCTAAATTTTTAATTTTGACAATAGGAATTTTTGCTTTTTTAAACGGATCAGGAATTTTAATATCGTTATCTATTATAAAAAGTGAAGTTTTATGGAATAACTCTGTAAACATCCTTAAACATTTTAAACTCATTTCATTGATTTTATCTTGCTCTTCCGTTATACCAGAAAATAGAGGATAAAAACCGTCTAAATTAATTTTTTCAGGATGGGAGTATAAAGACAATTTGAAAGGAACAGACCCTTTTTTATACCAATATGAAGAAAGTCCAATATCTTTTACTATACCTTGAACACGAGATTCAAATTCACTTAACTCGTTTTTTTCCAAGATTTCTTTTTCATCGATATTATCTTTAATATTCCATCCAAAAATATTGATTTTTTTAAATAGATCATTATTTTCCAAGATCTCCGATATCCTTTCAGCGACTTTCTCGGAAGGTCTCATAGATTCATTCTCATAAGAACAAATTGTTCGTTTAGTCACTCCTAAGATTCCTGATAGTTCTTTTCGAGTTATTGAATGCTTTTCTCTCAGTGTTTTCATTAATATCCCATCTAAGAATACAACTCCTCCGCCTCTTCTTGCCAAGACGTGTGGGTATTGTTCATTAAGGATATTCTCAAGCGTATTAAGCGTAATAAAGGGTAAACCTTCTCTTACATAGATGGTGTTATCTTCTAATTTTTGATACCGATTTCTGATTCCAATTAATAAAGGTTTTGATTTGAGGATTAGGGATAAAGATTTAAGATCTTGAATAATTTCTGGGTTTAAATTGTCAATATTTGGAAAAATTTTTACGCTAAATACCATATCATCTTTTTTAACTAAAAGATCAAAACAGAATTTAGTTTTTTTTTCCGTGAAATTTCCCAATGCTAATGTTTCATAATTAGCATTCTTTAATAAACCATCAATCCTTTGAAGGATCTTTTCAATCGTCAAATCTAATCTTTAAAAAACGATATTGTATAAAAAAATTATTCTTTTTTCTATTAAGTATTATCACTTCACAAATTTAATGCTTTTATCTTATAAAATAGTATTAGTTTTGAATTTTTTTTACTTTTTATTTGATATTCTAAGAAGATCAGAGTCCGTAATTATTCCAATATAATCATTATTTGCTTTCACCAAAACAGCAGAATAATTCAAGAGTAAATTAGATATATCCTTCACATTCCAATTTTTATCAATTTCTGGAAATGGTAATTCTTTTATAAGTGATACATCCATATTGATAATTTCTGGATTATCTGTTATAGATTTCTGTATTTTTTTTGAAGTTATACTTCCTATATTTTGATTATTTTCTATTATTGGTAATTGTGAGATTTCATGGTTATTCATCTGATCTACGGCTTCTCTTATAGTTGAGCTAGAATTGATAAATATAATATCGGAAGTCATGATATCTATAGCATGCTTCTTAGATTTTTCTCTTATCTTACGTTCATTCTCAAGATATTCATAAATTCTTTTTAATTTAGAGTATGGAGGATCTATTGTTCCATTTTCAATCCTAGAAATTGTAGACTGCGGAATTTTTAGTTCATCTCCTAGATCCTTTTGACTAATATTTAATTTCTTACGTAAACGCTTTATGTCATTAAATGATGGTAAAATTTCCATAATTTAAAAAAAAATATTTATGCTTCTTAAGCATATTATAAGTAAAAAATATTTATAAAGGTTATTAATTATTACTAAGTATAAAAAATATTAAGTGCATTTTTCATTTAATAAGAAATTTAACTTATAATTAATTTAAAAACATATTTAAAGGAACTATTTATATAATTAAGAAGTTGGTTAAATGAAATGTTGAAAATTACTCGCGCTAATTTTTTACCAATTGAAAAAAGTGAATTCCCAGAACTCTGTGAAAGAAAGGGGATTGGACATCCTGATACGGTGTGCGATGCTGTTGCCGATGCTTGCTCCAGAGCCTTGTGTGTATATTATCTTGAAAATTTCGATCGGGTATACCACCATAATGTCGATAAAGCTGCTTTAGTTGGAGGAACCGCAAGACCGGAATATGGTGGTGGACAAATTATCCAGCCACAATACTTTTTGATTGTTGGGCGGGCTATTAATCAGATCCTTACAGAATGTGGGGACGGTACAAATAAACTTGAATATATTCCTATTCCAACTATTTGTATAGAAACCCAGCGTAAAGTGCTTTCTGAAATTTTTAGAAATCTAGATCTAAATAGAGATATTCAATTTGATTATGCTGTTCGGCCAGGATCAATAGATTTAACAGGAGTTTTTGATCAATCTCATCATTCTGAAGAAATTCCACTTGCTAATGATACCAGTTTTGGAGTGGGATATGCTCCTTATTCGGACGTAGAAAAAATAACTTTAGAAGCTGAAAGGCTGATCAATTCTGATAAATTCAAGGATAAATGTAAAGCATCAGGCGAAGATATTAAGGTAATGGTTGAGAGAATTGATAATGAAGTTGGAATTACTGTCGCAGCAGCAATGGTAAGTAAATATATCAATGATGCTAGTGAATATGTAAGCTATACTAATCAAATCAAAGAAGCAGTTTTAGATTTAGCTGCAGATATAATCCCAGAACGCGATGTATCATGCCAAGTAAATGTGGCGGACAATATCGAAAAGGGTATTATGTATTTGACCATTACTGGCACATCTGCTGAAGCTGGAGATGATGGAGAAGTAGGACGTGGTAACCGATCTAATGGTCTTATTACTCCATGTAGACCAATGAGCTTAGAAGCTGTTTGTGGAAAGAATCCAATTAACCATGTGGGGAAGCTTTATAACGTTCTAGGGACAGAGATTGCAAGAGAAATTGTAAAACGAGGACAAGGAGATATTTTAGAAGCTCATGTTAAGTTATTATCTCAGATCGGAAGACCAATAACTGATCCATGGGTAAATTCAATTGAACTAATTCCTGCTGATAATGTAGACTTTAGTTCAGTGAAGAGAATTGCAGAAGAAGTAAGCGCTGAAAAACTTAGTAAAGAAAGCTTTTTTGATTTAAGAAAGAGATTAATTGCAGGCAAGGTTCAAGTATATTAGGATTCTATTCATGTTAAACAAACTTTTATTTTTTTCTCTTTTTTTATTTATTAGTTTTTATTTATAGGAAGCAATTATTTAATTGCATGTCTTAAGTCTTCATAATATAAGAAATTTCTAAAGTGAGTTCGAATGGGTTTAGATAAATGGCTCAAGCCAGAAGATAACGCAAAAAAAATAAGGAATGACAAGGAATCCCCCAATCAAACCAAAAAAGACAAAAGTGAAAAAGCAATAAAGAAACTTCATGAGAAACCATCAAATCAGTTAATAAAATGTATACTTATTTGCCCAAATGCAAAATGTAAATATCAAAAAATAATTATGAAAAAAGAACTTACTGATGATGATATAATTTGTCCTAGATGCAACAAAAAATTGAAAACTAAGAAAGTGTAAATGTACTACTAGACCTAAATGGTTGATTAATATTAATCATTTTTGTAGAAAGATTGTTTAAATCAAAAATAGATTCACAATTGGGACAAGTATTAGGCTTTTTTGCATATTTTAATATATAATAGATAATAAAGCCCAAACCGAGAGTGAGGATTACCATAAAACAGAGGATCTCATGATAGACGTGATCGAAGTTTTTCCGGCGTAATACGACGATTTTCTCACATGTAGGACAATATACCTTAATACCCATTTTTCAAGCTCCCTAAATCTTGTGATAATATTTAAATAGAATTTTTTGAACTATAATTATTTTTTGTTTAATTTAAAATATTATTATTTTTTTTCCATTTTTTCGCGGGTTGACTAAAATATATGCAATTCTTTTCAATTCGTTTCTATCTGTTTACTTTCTTCCAAAGACCTTTTTCCTTAGGTATATGAATGAAATTGATTATTAG
The DNA here is from genome assembly GCA_029856155.1 of Promethearchaeia archaeon. Lineage (GTDB taxonomy): Archaea > Asgardarchaeota > Lokiarchaeia > Sigyniarchaeales > SOKP01 > Loki-b32. The sequence goes on along the minus strand of JAHQWL010000083.1, from coordinate 88,731 downwards.
TAAAAAGATTTTTGCTATTATAATAGAACTAGACACTAAAATTATATATCTAACATAAAATTGATATATTAATAGCAAAATGAATAGAAAAAAATCATATTGTAGCAGTTTTAAAAATAAATAAAATTCTAATAATAATGGTAATGTCGAGCCCCAAACGAGTGAAATATAAAGAACAAGTAAATTTGTTGAGAATAATTGTATTTGTAGTAAATGATCCATCGTGAATTGAAACAGGCGTAGACAAAATAACCTCAAATTGAAATAATATTCTATAGTAATTAAATGTCTTAATTTAAAAAAAAGAATAGTATCTTATTTAGAAAAGATTAGGAATTATCAAAGACATCATTTGAATTCCCTAAAGGCTGGTTTATCCTCGTCTTCAGGCCTTTTCTTTTTCTTTTCTCCAGTAGTTAAAATATCCCATGTACTTGTGACCCCCAAGTCTTTTAATTTCTTACGCTCCTCATCTAATGACATTTCATTTTCATTTTCATCTTCACTCATAATACACACTTATGAAATCCTTAATATTAATTAATTAGTATATTACAGTTTAATATAATTTTCTTAATTTAACATTAATAAGCCTTAGGAGAGAAAATTTAAGATCTCTATTAAATTATAAAGAACTAGAATTCTAAATAAAATTTTAAATCTTTAATTTTATAATTTATTAAAATATAATTCTTTTGATAAATAAAATAACTCATTTTAGGTCGTAATTATGGCAAATTGTGCTCATTGTGGTGAAGAAATAATTGGAGAACTCTTTAAATGCAATAATTGTGGATATTATTATTGTGCAAGACATAAAGAGCCCATAAATCATGATTGTAATATTATAATCGAAAGTTTAAGGTTAGAACAATTATCATCAGAGCCTCAAACTTATGTTTCGCCTCCTCAAGTAATACATGTATCTCATGAACAAACATATCAACAAACAGACACCCCCGGAGTCATAAGAGGTACTACAGATGGAACATATACTTGGTATCGCCAAGAAAGTCAAATTCCTGTAGATGCATTTGATCCTGATTCAGGTATTAAATTCAAAGGAATCTTATTAGCTCATAAATCAGAATTATTTCATTTTATAGTTGGTGTTTCTCTGATTTTTTTTATTGGAATATTAACTTTCTTCAACCAACAATTAATTACTATGGGATACGGATGGGCAATTTTTATGTTAGCAGGTTTTTATGCTACAGCTTTTCTCTTTCATGAATTAGGGCATAGACAAGTAGCAGTTCATTTTGGACTTCAAACCAAATTTAGATTGTTAACTTTTGGAATGATATTAACAGTTACCGGGGTAATATTTGGGCTATATTCATTAATATCTAGTGGTTCAACTTTCCCCTCATTAGCTCTACCAGGTGCTGTAGTAGTTTTAGGTTTAAGTAAAATTGATAGAACTACCGGTTTATGTAAAGCCGCTGGCCCTACAGTTAATCTCGTATATGGTACTATCCTTTTCATAATCTCTTTTATAATCCAAACTTATCCACTCAATTTGTTTTTATGTTATGCGGCGAATTTAAACTTCATGCTAGGATCGTTTAATATGATTCCTATTGGCATCCTTGATGGGCAAAATATTTGGAAATGGAATAAAAAAGTATATATTATACTCTGTGGTTCATTATTAGTGCTATTAATAGCAACTTATTTGTTCATTTATTTACCTACTAGTCCATATATAACATGATTATAAAATAGAAGTTAATTTTTAATAGAACAACTTTTTTAATAAATTTTAGATCTTTCATGATTTAATGAAAAAAATGAAAAGTAAAAATTATGAAGGATGATAATTTTAAATAATTAACTTTTTAATTCTTAATAGAAGTATTTGAATTAATTTAGTGCTTTCTTGGTGAACTAGGCTGACATATTGCGAATTTTGTGGAAATCAAATTAGTTATTTACCATTCACATGTAAATATTGTGGTGGAACTTTTTGTAAAAAGCATCGTTTACCCGAAAATCACGAGTGTACATTTGAGTTAAAACATGTACCAGTTGTTCCTACTACTCTAAAAGAACCTAAAAGACGATACGAAGATACTGAAATAAGAAAGTCCCAATCTCGTGCTTATTTAGATAAAGAGCCGAGACCTTTAAAGAAGTATTTAAAAAGACAAGAAAAGCAAAGAGAGAGAACATTAAGGAGTTATCAGAAATCTTATGAAAAGCATTCGCAATATCAAGGCACTAAAAGCTTGTTTATTATGATTATAATATTCTCGATAGTTGGTTTAGTTTTTACGTATAATTATATACCAGAATACTTCTATTTAAGTTTACATGGATTAGTTTATAAATTCACATACTATACTATTTTTACTAGTCTTTTTGTTAGTTCTGGTGATGTGATAAGTTTATTCTTCTTATTTATTATGCTTTTTATTTTATATTTTATGGCTAGAAATATTGAATTAAGCCTAGGGACAAAATTTTTAATAAAATTGTATATAGTTTGCAGTCTATTTACAGCATTATTCTACGTTTTATTGAGATTTTCATTAATATCTATATATCCCATAAATTCTTATATTCTCTATACGGGATTAGCTTGGGGGGGAATATTAGGGTTATTATCATATTCACTATTTCCAATTATGAATAAAAAAATTACTGCCTTTATGTATTTCCTTCCAGTTAGAATGAATGGAAGATCTTTTTTGTTGATTATAATAATACTTAGGCTATTTCCTGTCTTGCTATTCGCTTGGTATGACCTTGCTTATATCGTATTTTACTTACCAGAATTAGGAGGAATTTTAGGAGCTTATATTATCTATAAGTATCAATTTCCCACTAGATAGAAACTAATCTATATATTCCATTCGTATTCATAAAAATTATCAAGGAATAAGTCTTTATTTTTATATTCTATTAAATTCAAAATAGCAATCGAATATTTAAGATGTCTGAAAAAAAAACCTCACGAATCATAGAATTAAATGAAGATTTAATTGAAAATAATGATAGATTAGCAGAACAAAATAAACAATTATTAAAAAAGAAAAAGATAAGATCTTTCGATTTAGTAGGTGCTATAGGTGCAGGTAAAACAGCGATTATTGAAAATATTGCAGAGAGAATTGGAAAAGATTATAAGCTTTTTGTTATAAATGGTGATGTCGCCACTAGAATAGATGCAGATAGAATTGAAAAATTTGGGGTGCAAACTATCCAAATTAATACTGGGAAAGAATGTGCTCTTAATTCATATCACATCTCTCAGGTTTTAAAAAACTATGATTTAAATGAAGTTGACATTATTTTTATAGAAAATGTTGGAAATCTAATTTGTCCTTCTGATTTTATATTAGGTACTGAGAAACGGATTGTAATAGTCTCTATAACTGAAGGTCCATGGGTTATTCGAAAACATCCAATGCTATTTAAATATTCAGATATTGCGGTTATCAATAAGATTGATTTAAAAGATGTTATAGATGTGAATATTGAAGATATGATAAAAGATGCAATGGAGATTAATCCAAAGCTTAAAGTTTTCACTACAAGTGCTACAACTGGAGAAAATATCTCCAAACTTATAAATTGTATTTTAAATTAGTTGAATTAAGAATAAAAACAAAAGAATATAATTATAATATTAACTACGAAAGTTCTGAAGTATTATGTCAATAAGGCAATATAATACAGAGTTAGGCACGTTAATTGATAAGATTGTTAAAGTTTATCTTGATAAAGATAAATTCTTTGTTGGACAATTAAAAGGAGTTTCTGAGGATTCAAATCTGATTCTCGTTAATGCAAAAAATGAAAAAAACAAACCATTTCCAAAATTGTTTATTAGAAGCGGATTTTATAATTATGTGAGTTTAGAAGAAGAACCTTTTCCAATGGTTGCACTAGCGGAACGGATCGCAACCATATTTTCAAAAGGGCATGTTAATTATATTGAAGATCAAAATATCATTTCAATATTAAATGGTAAAATTATAGTAGATGAAAATGAAGTAAGAGGAACGGGTCCTTCAGCAGAACGTGTAAAAAAGATTTTTGAACAATTTAAAATGGATTTAGAAAGTCCACCTGAAGAATAACTTTTTTTTTATTTTTTTAAATTTTTTGATTTCATTCATTTTCAAATACATTAAGTATATTTTTTAATTGTAGATCCTTGATGATATTTTTCATAGTTGCTTTCCCCAATGGTGTCACTTTAATTAGTCCTAAATCGTCAAACTTTCTTAAATAATCATTATTGATTAGAAATTGAACATCTGTATCCCATAGTTCGGCAAAAATTTCTTTCAAATCATCAATTTTTATATTTTCATCAACTTCCTTACTTAAAGCTATTATTAGGGCTAAAATGCCATATTGGGATGGTGTAATATTATCATCTTTACCATCAGAAGTTAAAATATAAAATTGTTGTTCAATGAATTTTGTTCTTATAAGCTCAAAACCTACATTTCTTAAATTCAAATATACATCACTCATAATTTCTTCAAAATCAAAATTTTTGCTTAAATTTTTAAGATCTTCTTCCCTCACAATTTTTTGAGGATTCGTTAAAATAAGTTTTGTAATATTTTTTATTATTTCATTAAAATTGTTTTTTACTGTTGACAATAAAATCAGCTCTCTTGTATAGTATTAATTTTTAAATTTTTAATTTCTCTTTTTAATTCTAAATTTGAAATGATAAAGATTAAATTAAATCTTGATAAATTATACTCCCTTTCGAAAATTGGTAAAATTTTTCTGATTGTTCTATAAATGGAACCTGCTTTGTCATATTTGCTTAAGATTGATATATTTGAAAAAATAATATTTTCTATTTTGATATTAAGTTTAATTGAGATATAAAATGCTATAATGAAAAATATTTTTTCAGGAGTAGTTAACCCATCAAAATCAACTTTTTCTTTATCATTTCTTATGAATGTAATTTCAATAAAGAAGTACTTATTATCATCATTTACAATAATTCTAAGCTGAGACTTTATGTTTATTTCTGTTAAAAATTTATTTACCAAGGATTCGATCTCGTTAAGATGCTTCTCCAATCTTCTAAATTCTTCAAAAGATTCCAAAATATCTTTTTCATTTATTGTGATTATAATTTTTGATTCTGGATTTTTTATTTTTTCATCTAAATCCTTTAGTTTTTTAGTGATAGGAGATAAATCATTAGGATTCCGGGGAATATTGAAATATTTTGTAAGGATTATGTTATTTAATTCAGATTCTGTTTTTTTTAAATCATCTTTAATTTCTTGTGAGGGTTTAAATGATTTCAAATCAATTAAATCAAGATCCTGAATGAGTGTATTTTCTTCATCTTTAATTTTATTTTTAAGTTCAGATTGAAGATCAATTATTCTTTTTTCCTCATTATTGATCAACTCTACCAATTCTTGATAATCTTTTTCATATATTTCAAAAACAAGGGTTATTTCCTCTAGTTTAAATTGTGTTTGACTTTTTTTAGACTTTATTTTAGTAATTTCAAACTGAATCTCTTTTGCTTTCTTTTGAAAATTTTTTATTTTATCTGCATTTGTTATCTTGTTGCCAGACTCTGTGATATTATTACGTAATTCCTTTTTTGGTTCTGGGGGGTCTCCAGTCATTTCTCGTGTGATTTTATTAATTTGACTAAAATACTGTTTTTTTTGTTTAGTTAATTCTTGAATTTTTGAAGTATATTCACTTATTGTTTTTTTAATCTGATCAACTTGGTTTTTCCGTTGAAAATAATCTTCCTCTAAAAACTTTAGGTTTTTTTTATTAATAGCCAAGGATTCATTCAATTTTTTTATTAAATCTGTACTAGCGGTAATGTCACTTGATTTTTTATACTGTTTTGATAATTCTAATTCTTTTAATAGAGATTCCTTTTTTTTTAAAAGTAGATTGTATCTTAGGATTAGAATTAAATTATCTACAACTTCATTATATTGAGAAAAGAGGATTATATTACTAGAAACTATTTTACGATATTCGTGTATAAAATTTAGTAATCTTCTGGATTTCAGTAATTCATGAAATTCTTCAGATTCTTCTTGTAAAAACCCAATATATTTTTCTATAGGAATTTTATTTAAATTTTTAGAAATTTCAAGAAACAAATTATTTTTATATTTATTTAATAGATTCTTTTTTATTTTTCCATTAATTAATGTAAATTTATTTTTAATTGGAACATCATTTGAGCCAATGGATATAATAAAATTATCTTTTTGAATAATTAATACCTTGTTCATTTTAATTATGGTTTTTCAAAATGGTCTTTATAGTTCTTGTACTCTTTTTCTTTTCTTTTCTTTCTTTCTCTTATTAAATCAAGAGGATCTTTATCTTCATCTTTTTGAATCATATATTTTTCATCAAAACTTTTCTCAAGCTGAGATTTAAATTTCTTAATTTTTTCAGAAACTTCATCAGTTAATTCAATATCTTTTTTTCCTTTAGATTCTGGGGAGATTTCTGTTAATTTTTCTCTGCGTTTCTTCCGCCTCATTCGTTTAAATTAGCTATCAGAATGCTTTAAATAATTTTCATATGTTTCCTTTTGTTCTTCTTGTTTCTTTTTTAGTTTTTCTAATTCTTCTTTCTCTCTAACCTTTTTAATAACTCCTTTTTTGACTGATATTTCTTGCTGAGTTAACTGACTCTCTATTTTTTCCATGAAAGTGTTAAATGTTAAAGTGGGAGTCTTTTCGAAATAATTTTTATAGTCTTTTATTAATATTGGATCTGTATCCTCAGGAACTTTTCTCAATTCTAATTCAAGTCTTGCTTTTAATAATTCTTGATAATAATTTCTTATTTTTTTTACCGATTTCAGAAAAATTGTATTATTTTTTAAGGAATCCAAGAGATCTAACCATTCTGGAATTTCAATTGAAGGAATAAAAGAAACAAAATCGATGATTTTACTAATTTTTTTATCTTCAATTAAAGATAATCCTATCAATTTTGTCAATTCTTCATTTAGGTTTAAAGTTTTCAATTTATCTTTAAAGTTTTCTTTATATTTTCTAATTAATCGATCCTGTAAATCTAGAAATTTTTTAAGATTAGTTCTTGATATTTTGTTCAATTGGATATTGATATTTTTGAATAATTTTTCGACGGTTTCTATTTGGAAAAGAAAATTTTGATCTTTAAACTGTCTTTCAATAGTTTGGATATTTTCCATAACATAGTTAGAGGTTTGAGTTAATTCATTCAATTTTATTTGGAGTTCTTCGATAGGAAGAGTAAATTTCTTGATTTTTTCTAGATCGAATAATTGGCTGTTGATCATAATTTTAAAGAACTTAATTGTAATATAATTAATTATATTTTATTTATATATCAGGAGGACCTAATAATTTATTTTTTTTTCCCTCATTTCTACTTATATAAGTTTTATTTTGTCTTGCTTCACTTAAAACATCTTGTCTCTCAACATGAATAGCGGTACCACCAACTAATTTTATGGAATCATAAAAAATATCGTATGTTAAAAGCCCTGTATTGATTGCCTTTAATAAAGCAACTTTCGTCCCCCTTTCAATATCAGAACCAGAATAACCATATGTTAATCCTAGAAGCCCCGGTAATTTATTTTTTTTTCTCAATTCTTCCAAAAAAATATTATCATTAAATTCAGAAATAGTATGTCCTAATTTCGTTTCTAGTTCTTTTGATATTGCTAAAAATTCTTTATATTCATTATTCAAGTTCGAAAAAATCAAGTCATCAACACCAATTTTCGCATTTTTTAGTTTTTCCATGAAAGATTCAATAATTTTTTTTCTTAAACGAAAATCTGGGAAATCAAATTTAAAATGGAATGTAAAACGACGCCATATTGCCGAATCTAGCTGATGTTGATGATTTGTTGCGCCAAAAATCGCTAGAGGTACACCCTCGTAGTTTATTCTATCTATGACTTGTAGAAAAGAAATAACCGCTCGTTTTATTTCTCCTACTTCATGTATATTGGATCGTTCTGAGCCTATTGCGTCTATCTCGTCAAAAAATAAAATAAACGCACCTCTTTCTTTGGCGATTTCAGCTGCTAATTCAACAACACCTCGAATATTTTTAATAGTATCCCCTAATAAAGGTGATACCAGTCTATCAGATTCTACAACACAAATTGGAATATCATGTTTCTTTGCAAAACCTCTTGTTAAGGAAGTTTTTCCTGTACCGGGAGGCCCATATAGAAGTACTGTTAAATTTGGGCTCAAGTTAGTATTTTTCAAATTTTTAGTAAATTCATCATACTTTTTTAAAGCATTAAAAAAATCATCCAAAATTTCTTTTTTAATTTTATTTCCTAAGATATCTTCTACAGTTTCCTTAATATCTGAAGGAAAATAGACTGCTCCATACTTTCCAAGTCGTTCTTTTATAACATCATCAACAAATACAATATTTTCTTCATTTTTAGAACTTGGTTTACTCATTTTTCCTCAATTCTTTAATATTAATTTTATTTTTTTATATTATTATTTTCAAGTTTTTCACAATACAATGATATTTCATAGATAAAATCTTTAAGATTATCGATCTGCGATCCAATGAAATTAAAGATTTCTTTTCGATATTGAACTGAATCTCTAATTTTCATCTTATCTAATCCTAGATAATTCGGAAAACATATAAGTTTCATTAAATATGGAAGAACTTTTTCATTTGTTTGTAAATCCTTAAAGATTGCATAGAATATATTTTCATCAGATAGTTTCCATTTTAAAATACCCATATATATCAAGAAAGAAAAATTCATTGAAATCCAATTAATTAATTCCTTTGATAAAAATCCTCTTCTTTGAGATGCAAAAGCCAAATAATATAATACTAGTGTTTCATTACTAAATTGTGGATAATATCTTATTGTTCCATCAGATTGTTTATTCTCTCGTAAAAAATTATTTTCTAACAATAGATCTACAAAATCTTCTTGTGGAGCTAAAAATATTCCATCAACTAAGCGTAAACCTAGGCGTTCAGCAATTTTTTCTATAGCTTCTTCTTCAGGATTCGCAATCGAATCGACATATGGCAGAAAGATATCATTTTTTAAGATCATTGGAATTTCATGGTTCTCTTTCTCAGGATATTCTCCAAAGTTAGGATCTAAGTTATAAAGTGATGTTATATTGTTTATAATTTGATAAACCTTTGGAGATATACTAGGCACTTCAAAATATTCTAGACTCTCCAATTTTTCTCTATAATAGGTATGAGATTGTAATAAATGACGTTGACATTCATAAATGTCAACAGATTGTTGGAGTAATTTATTATATATGATCTTAAGAGTTGCTCCTCTTGGAAATAATTTACTTTCGATAAATTTCACTAATTGATATAAGTAAGTATTCTCTAAATTAAGTTCATCAGGATTCGTAATATGACGTAATATATTTAAAGCATTAACGGATTCATGTAGAAAATCTAAAATATAATCCTTAATATCAATTATAGGGATTTTTTCTCGATATTTAATAATAAAATCTTTAATAATATCATAGACATTTGATCGATACATAGCGGAAAATTCTGAAAGTGCCCTCACTTTACGAATATTCCGCTTTTCTTCTTCTTGACGTATCTTATCTAAGATTTCTGTATCTAACAATAAATCTGCATCTAAATCGATAATAAGTCTTCTTGTTTCTCTAAGAATTGGACGCATATGACTGATAAATGTTAAATATCTTGGTAAGATGTCTGTCCATTTCTCTCTTTTTCTCCCGGGTTTTACATTTCTTGTAGATTTTTTTTTATAACTCATAATAATATCTCCAGCTTTTAGTTATACTATTCCTCCTTGTAACCTACCATAATTTCGGTAAATATATTAGAGATCTCAATGAAAATGGGTATTTCAACTCGGCATAAATTTCCCAGTATCCACTTATTTACATCTTTAAGCAGAAATCTTATTTGATTATGGATCTTTTTATTAATTTCTGAATCTATTATTTTAGACAACCACAATCCTCCTCCTATCCTATATGCTATGATTTTAATGAGTGGTTCGAATAAAGATTCTAACACATGTTTCATCATCCAAGATTTTGGAATAACACTCATATTTTTTTCGTCAAAATTTGGATCATTTAATACTGGATTCGTTTCGTCAACACTTAATTTAGGCATAAAACTAAGCAGTAATATTAGAGCAAATATTGCAGAGATTCCATTAATTGTATATGATCCGCCAATTTTATCAATATCATCTCTATTAATTGCTACATTTGCTAAAAACATACAAATGAAAACATTTCTATCAAAATTATTTGAGACATAAGCATATCCTAATTCTTCATCAATGATCAAATATTTCTCTTCAAGAATTTCAATAATTTCACTTGGAAATGTATAGAACACGTAAACTTTTTCTTCACTCCTTCTTACATCCTTTTCAATTACTAGTTCTTTGGATACAAGTCCAAACATATTTACAAGTTCTTCCAGTTGTTTTTTCACATAATGACGTGGTTTATTTGGATCCCCAAACATAGCAAAAAATTGATGATCAACGATATAAAAGTCATTTCTCTTGCTAAACGCCTCAACCATTCTATCTATTATCGGTCCTTGAGTTTCAGATGCTATAGCTTTTGCTTTAGATGTTATAAATCCATTTAATAATTCATTAATGATAAAATCTTGTTCATGAGTTCTCGATTTTAAAATCTTTTCAAAAGCTTCGGAAAAATTATTGGTGTTAGGAAAAAAAGCGTTTTGAATTTTATCATTAATCGATTTTAAAAAAAGATCTCCATTATTTTTTGGAAAATGAAGCTTCATATTGTTTAATCTTTGAATAAGAGCCTCCTTAGCACCTGGAATATTTTCTATGTCTCTTTTTTGCAATTCTTCTAATGCTTTTTCGATTCCATTTTGAAACTCATTTAATAATCCTTTCCATGTCGTATCTTGAGCTTCTGTCATAATTTTCTCTTATTTTTTAGGAAATTCTATTCATCTATATTCCAATGTAATTCATTTGAGATATTTTTTAAGGCATTAATTAGTGGTCTAACAAGCTTTTTATCATAGAGATTCGGAGAAGACATGCCTCTCTGAGCTTTCCAGCCCATCTGAGTGCCATTTCCCATTTCCCTCTGTCCATATTTTAAAATATTACTCAAATCACGCACCCACCAATAGAACCTTAACCATTTTTTATTGGGATTATCCTTAGAATATATTACTGCTAATGCTTTCCACTCCCCCATCAACCATTTAAGAGTTATTCCACTAACCGGTAAATAATAATTTATTGGAAAATTAGCATGAAACCTTAAATCGAGGTCTTCTGATGAAATATTAAAAATTGGTTGGTTATATCCTTCCAATATAACAATTTCTCCACAGTGTTGACACTCATAATGGGATTTCATTTTATCCATCTTTTTATGACATCTGGGACAAGTTCGATTTTCAATAATCCTATATTTAATAATCTCTAAATTCTTCTCTCTTTCTAAGTCTTCTTTTGTTTTAGATTTTTGTTTGCCATATTTTCCACTCCAATTCCATATATCATTAAAAGAGTCATCAACTTTTTCCAAAGCACTAATAGTGTTATTTAAAACATATTTATCATAAATTTTGAACATACCTGCATGTTGATAATTTTTCCACCAAGATAATCTCACATATTTTTCATCTTTTAGATAAGCGCTATGACAAATTAATGCTGCGAATAACCGATTTTCGGTTTTATTGATCGTGATACCTTTTTCACAGATTTCGTATTGTTTGTTCAAACTTGCGTTTTTATGAAAATACATACCCTCTTGAAACATTCCTTCTTCAATTTTAATTTTTTCCTTTGCTTCTGTTTTATTGTCACTTTGCTTAACAATTTTTTTGCATCGAGGACATTGAAAAATTCCCTCCACTAAGGGTTCCATCTTGATATCACATGCAGGACAGTTCAAATTTACTCATCACTACTCATTAATACTAATCTTTCATAATCTAAATTTAATAATTTTAGTTCTTTTTCTGTTATTTTAGAAATTTGCTCATTAATTTTTACTAACTCTTTTCGCAAGTCAATCAAGGAATTTTGAATACGGTTTACTAATCCATCTTCATTAAAAGAGACTTTTTCGATAAATTCTAAATAACTATAGTTTTTGTTTTTACCAGAATAATATTTTTTTAAATCTATTAGTTTATTATTAATTTGTTCAATTTGGAATCTGCACTTTAACATTGACGACAGTTGTGAATTCCATTGTGTAAATATGTCATTACTTTTATCAATTTTTTCAAAATTGAATTTTTCTGAGAGTTCTACTTTTTCATCTTTAAGATATTGTATAACATCTTTATTTTCTTCTATAGCGTTATTAATTTTTTTTATAACTAGCTTCAAATTTAATACAGGTTCAACAATTTTAATATATCCAGTAATTTTTTCTTTAATTTCTTTAAACCTTTGATAAAATCCTTCAATGGTAAGTTCAATTTTAATTGCTTGATATATGTTCCCATATTGATCCAAAATATAATAAAAATCATCTGATAATGTATAATCATGTTCATCAATCCCTTTAATTAATGAATGAATAAGATTACTTTTCTCACACCGAACTCCTTTTAACCTCGTAAGAGCCAAGTTAAAATTCCTTCTGGTTAAAAATTTGAATTTTTTATTTACTATTAAAAAAAGAGTGTCCTCAGGAACCGAGATTGTGTCATTTTCAATAGTTATTGTTTCCTCACCTAACTTAATAATAAAATCATCATCTTTTTGTTTAAACTCTCTCAAACTTCGAATATTTTTAATTAGGCCTAAATCTATATAAATTTCAATAAATTCCTCATCCCAAAAATTCACGACGTTGCTCTTATAAATATCATCTAAAACTAATACTCTCTCAAAGGATTCTATGAGATTATTGTCGGTTAAATCTTTAAATAAATCATTCCTAATAATATATAGGAAAAGAATTATGTATCTCATATCTACATTATCAAGAATGTTGTCAATAAGGTTTTTATCATCTTCCAATGTTAAATTAGTATGCTCCATACCCAAAATCCACTCAATATTATTAAAATTACTAAAACTTTTCAGTCAAAAAGAGTAATTGGAATAATTAAACATTCCTAAAAAATTTTACTAAATTCCTTTAGACATTTTCACATAAAAGCAAAAATATTTTAGCTTTCCTTTTCTTTAATCTAATTGATGTTAGATAGAATTATAACATATTTACGTAGTGATATTTATGGGAAGAAGAAAACGTAAACAAGTATCACCAAAAAGGGTTAAAAGAGTACCGAAAATTTTCACCTGCCCAGAATGAGTAGATCGGATTCCGATCTTTCCTCGAATGCGGTGAAAAAAGCGTCAAAGTAACTGATATTAAAAAGAAGGGTGCTTTTGCAACTGTGAAATGTGGAAATTGTGAGTTAACAAAAGAAGTATTAGTTAATTCGATTTCTGAACCCGTTGATGCTTTTGGAGATTTTATTGATATCTATTATGCCGATCAAGAACTACAAAGATTAGAAAGAAGAATACAGCGATTGAAAGTAGACCAAGAATGGGGAGAATTAGCATTAGCCTACTCTATTTTGTCAGATCTTTGCAAAGTAAAAGCCGCGATATTACTAGATGAAGAAGATGTTAATTTGGATGAAATAAATGACTGGAAAACGAAAGCTGAAGAATTTAAACGACTTGAAAAAGATGCATTATTGAAACTTGATACTGAAGAATTAGATCGAGGGGTTCGGACTGAGGAGGAGTCATTATTCGCGGAAAGAGATTCCAAGATAAAGAAAGAAAGAAAAATTGAAGATATTTTTGATGATCCGGGGTTTTTAGAGTTTTAAAATTCTAATAATAATTATAACGATTTCATTCCAATATTCTTTTTTTCAATTTTTCAGGTATATGATTCCATATTGGTAATTTTAATATATAATTGAAAAATTCATTATGATTCATTCCTTTTTTTAATATGAGATAACTCCAATTTTGAAAAGCTAATCTGTTAAATAGTTTCATTAATTTTGTGCCTATAGGATTATATTTTGAAGCTAAAAATCGGGCAATATAGGCTCCAGGTCTTTTAGTCTGAGGAACAGACTCAGGATAGACTGATTCAAATAGTGGTTTATTAAAAAATTCATATAAAGCTATAATTGGAAGAAGGGTATCTAAAAATAAATTGATTGTTTTCTCATAATTCTTGTCATCTAAGGATAGTATTGCTATTTCTTTTAATTTTTCCAATGCAAATTTATACTGTCTTTCTTTAAAGAATAACCACATTTTTGCCATTTTATCTCTTAATTTCTCTAATTTATGCACAACTTCTTCTTCTTCAAAATTAAAATTATGTTTCTGTTCATAATAATTAATAAATGATAATAAAAATGAATTCACCGACTCTTGTTCATAATTATCGATACTTTCTCTTTCTATATTTAATATTTGTAAAAATCTTCCTCCTTCCTTAGGATTATAGGTTGAATGCATATAAATTGGGGTTGTAAATAATAGTTCTCTAAGTTTTCCCAATAATGTCCTGTAATGATCATATTTATCGATTATTGGATATTTCTTTGAGAGTTTTTGGGACATCCTCGCAAATTCTTTCGCAGAGTGCTTAGATCTTTCAAATCTAAATTTTAATTTGTCGATTTTATTTAATTTGCTTATGAGATTATTTCTTTTTTCTCTGTAGAAATTAATTTTTCGGATTAATAGTTTATTTACATTCAGTAGCTCTTTAACGTAAGAATAGAAATCAATATCATAATTTTTAACGATATCATGAGAGGTTATTAAGGGGAGGGTCAAGATCATATTCATACTATTTTTTTCAATTCTCATGGCATGATCACCAATTGAATAATAAAAAGTACAATTTTGAAGAACTTCTTCTAATGAAAAAAAATTACCTAAAGTTTTTGCTTCATTTTTAAAATATCCATGTAAAATGGTATCGATTCCTTTATACACATTATCATTATATTCTGATATAATGACAGATTCAAATTCTCCTGGATGATGCCTTTTAGATTTTAAGCGTTTATTTCCCAAAACAATAGCTTGATTTGCTCTGTGGGACACTGTATATGTCCATTTTAACAACGGATCAAATAATTTTGCAAGTTTAAACCTATAATGATAGAATTCTGGACCAAAGTAAATAGGAAACCCAAAACCTCGTGAGGTTGAAAAAATAAATTGAAAGATATTCCTGGTCTTTTCCTTTTCTAAAAATCCAGGAAACTGAAGATGAAGTACAATACGAGGAAAAAGTGCATGAGTACCTAAATGCATCCACGCTTCGAATAGTAAAATGCTACCTGGAAATTTAAATAAATTGTTTTCATTCAAAAATTTGTTATTTTGAGTGTTAAAAACAGTTGGAATACTTTGGACGTTATCTTTAGTATTTTTAAGTGATTTTAATTCTTCTTCGATTTTTTCTAAGATTAGTGGTTCTATTTGAATTTGGAGAACTTCTTTCTTTTTATAATAATTATTTATGACTCTCAATAAGGAAGTCATTTCAAGGATTTGTCTTTGCAGATCATGAGCTACCCTAACCATAATAATTGTTGCGGATATTTCTTTTAAGGGATCCAATTGACTTAACCAATAATAAATGAAATTGGTATTTAGTAAGTTATGTATTTAAAATTTTTAATTTTAATTGAAATTTTGTTCAATACTAGAGGAATTTAAATTTTCAGATATAATTTATTGAAAGTATTTATTCTTCGACAATTTGATTTTCTAATTTAAGTTCCTCTTTAATTAATAGAAACAAATTGATAAAAGTTAAAAGTTGATAAATCTGTTTAACCCGATTGGCCTTTACGTTTAGCAAATAATTGTTTAAGCTCGCCCATAATCGCCCCTCTCAGAGAGACCGGACTGGCAGGACGACTTGGTCCAGGAGCAGACCCAGGGCCTCCGGGGGGGCCTCCGGATGGAGGGGGAGGGGGAGGGGGACCTCCAAGTGGTCGTGATGCGGCTGGAGCGGATATTGTAGGAGCTATTGCTCCAGAAATTGCCCCAGATCCTGGCTGAAGTGATGTAATTTGACTATTTAAAGAATTAATCTGGTTTTGTAAATTCAATACTTTATCATTAACAGAACCAAGCGATTGATCAACCAAATCAGGGATGCGTAGAACAATTGACATTATTTTTTCAATAATATCCCCAAATGCATTTAACTTTTCCTCCAATGGCGCTTTTCGAGTACTGTCTAAGAAGCTCGCAAATTCTTCAGCACACATTTTAACTCTTTAAGTCTAGTAATTTTTTATTTTTTCTAATAAGTTAATAGATTTTTATTTAATAAATTTAAGTCTAAGCATTATTATTTTTTTCTGACTAAAATATAAAAAAGGAAAGAAAAGTTGAATCTAGCTTAATTCAACAATAGCATCTTTTAATTTAATCCATAGCGCATTAATTTCATCTCTTACTTCAGTAAATTGAGTTATTTTTTTAAGTAATATATCTCGAGCTCTATCAAAGTCTCTTTGAACATCATTCAATTGTTGGTCGAGGATGTTTAATTTATCACCATCAATTAGTTTATTTTTCGCTTTTTCAACATCTAATGCTTTTTTTATCACAGTGGATCTTCTATTAGCAACTTCTGCTAATGCATCGACAAATTCCTCCTTTTTCTGAACTAAGTATTCTTTTTGAACAGCAAGATCTTTAATCGCATTTAAATATTTATTATTAGCCTTAATATAATCATCATTTTTTTGGATTATATCTTTATATAGGTTTACTTCTTCATCTTTAATATTCGATCTATGTTCTCGAGCAAGAGTTTGCATCTGTTTCAATACATCTCGGAAAGAACGATTTAACATCTCACGAACATTATTTGCTTTAGTTAAATTTTCTGCATATTTTTTTTGACTGCCAATAAGTGCGCTCTGCGCTTTAGCCAGTTTTTTAAATTGGGAGACTAGCTCCCTCTCACTATTTGCAAGTTCGAGTTCATCTTGATGCGTAATTATGGGGCTCATAAATTTCTAAATCTCCTATAAATTGAAATTTTTTTAAATTCTATAGAGTAATATAAATCCTTCTGATAAAAGATTAATGGAGGTTCAAGTTATAAATAATTATCCATCTTCATTTGATCATCTTGATTATCATAAAATTTATTATAATCTATTTTAGGAATTTCTGGCATTTTTTTATTTCCCAAGTGTTCATATTTATCAGTTATATAACTTTGAATCTTACTGAGATGCACATAATAGGGAATTTGAATTAAAATTACATCATTTTGTTTGCAGAATTCTAATTTCGTTAAGTCATCATCAATTCTTTGTTCTAGGTTCTCTAAGGTCTGGTTAAAGTATGTTACTGCGCAATAATGTTGTTCTCCTTGAGCTTCAAATGCTACGCCTAGACTTTCATTATCCCCGTCTAATTCCATCTGATTACCCCGAGAGTTTACTAACCAATTCGGTCGTTCCTTTGGAAATTTATCTTGAAACATTTCTTTGAAAAAGCTTCGACATATTGTCTCAAATCTTCCTTGAGAACAGACAGGGCACCAATCACCTCTTTTTAAGTTGTAGGGTCTTCTTTCAAATATGTGTTCTTTATTACATTGAATTCTTACTTTATGATGTTGATTTTTGTAATCTTCTGGTTTAGAAAGACATTGACCACCCCTTTTTTCAATAAGATTTTTAATATCTTGGAACGATCCTCTTAATTTTTCACCAATTACTTCATAACTACATTTCCTACACCATTTTCCTCTTTTCAGATTGTTAGCTCTGATATTAAACTTATGACTTGCTTCGCATTCAATAATGAATCTTGTCCTTTGATTGAAAAGTTTTTCTTTAGGATCTTCATATATAACTCCTGTTAATTTACCACTTTTTTTCTCAATAATTTTTTGATGCTCTTCTACTGAACCTCTTTGTTTATCTACTCGACCTTTTGCCGCACATTTCGGACACCAGTTTTTGTTATTTATAATCGCATCTAAGCTAGTTTTCCATGAATAGTTGCATTTACTGCATTGGCATAATAGTTTCGATTTAACACCTTTAAATTCTTCTGGTTGTGATAAAATTTTCACAGGTACTCCAGTTTTACTTATACCAGCTTGAGATACAATTTTATTTGCATCATCGAACGTATATTTTTTCATAAGTTCTCTGTATTTCTCTTGACCTAATAATTCCTTTATTCTCGTTTTGAGTGTTGAAATTGACGGTACTTTTTTGTCTTTATCTCTTAAATGATTTTGGACTTTCTTGAAATTTTTATAATTCCTATATTGTTGTATCCAATATCTAACATCTTTTTCTGAATATATCCTCTGATGTATAGATGGAGAAGTAATTTTAGGAGCATTATCTGCTCTTTGGATCTTATTTTTAGGTGTATAATTTAGTGGAAGCTCATATGGCTTGATTTCATTTTTTGGTTTGTAGTTTGGTGGGAGCGCATGTCTTTCAATTTTATTTTTCGGTTTGTAATTTGGTGGAATTGTATATGGTTCAATTTTGTTTCGTGGTTTAGCATTGGGGTTGAATACTGGTTTATCATTTGGTCTGTTAGAATCCCTTTCAGGAACGTATTTTGCGGCGTCGAGGTTCGGTTTAAGGTTTTTTTCTGGATGATCTTTTGGACCTTTAGAAGTGAAACTCATTTTTAGGATAGAATTGTTATTGGTTTGAAGCGATGATCTTTCAGATCTTTATAAAGAAAAATTTCAAATTGATTTAAATTGATGAAGTGTCCGCCGAATTTTTCTCAAGAGAAAAGTATGAGGAGAAGGAATCAATATAATTTTTTTTGTATTTAAGTTTATATTGAAAAGGATGCAGTTAAAATATTATCCTTATAATTTGCCTTAATAATTTTAGCTATTATTTCTTTTCGAATAAATTTTTCAGAATGAATGATTGGTCTATTTAAGAGTACTTTTATACCATAATCATTATCAATTTTACCAATATATTCCCTTTTCCAACGCCCCTTAGATATAATTTCTAATCTGATTAAATCATTTTTTTTTATATTCAAGGATGCTACAGTTATTCTTTTGTGAATTCCAAAATCTTGCGGTCCCAATTTTAATTTAATGTTATATTTTTTTTCAAGTTTAGATAATTGTTTATAGAAATAATCCCAACTTTTTGGTCTGATTTTTTTTAATTTTCTACCGGTTTTATATATCAAATATTTTTGAATACCAATCTGAATTTTTCTTTTAGAATATCCCATTTTACTTAAATCTATGACATATCTTATTATATCTTCAATATCGTTATCATTCTCTCCAGGGAACCATACAGGGGCAATTAACACGTCAATTTTTGTATCTAATAAATGCAAAATGCTGTTTGTGAGATCATCAATATTATAATTCTTACAACCACAAAAAAAATTAGCTTTTTCTCTGTTTAAGGAATTTAAACTAATATTTATTCTTGATATGTTAACTTTTTCTAATTGGTTAATTAATTCTGAGTTAAGTAACAACCCATTTGTCTGCATTGATATTATTTCAATTCCTTTTATTTTCCAAAGTTCATTTATTAAATATAATAATTTTGGATAAAGTAAGATTTCTCCATAAGGTGCAAAATGGATTTCAATCCTATATCGTCCTTTAATTTCAACTACTTCCTCAATTTTTGCAAGCAAGTAGTTAGGATCGACAATAAAATTAGTTTCATAATCTCCAGCGCTAACAAAACAATATTTGCATTTCAAGTTACATAAGGTTAGAGGTTTTACCTCAATAACATTAGTACCTCTATCAATTATACCAAAAAAATCAACACCAAATAAGGGAATCTCTGATTTTTCATCCACATAAATAATTTCAGGAGCCATATCTCTTAAAGTTTATATCGTAAAATTCCTATTATTGAACCTAAATTTACCAATTGTTCTCCTGTGATATTCTCTGTACTCATAATATTTATTTCTCCACCAGAATTTTCAACACTGGAAATAATTTCTTCTATTTTTAACTTGTGTTTTTTAGAAGAGCCTCTAATTAACAGATCTGCTATTAACAGTTGTTTGATCGCGCCCCTTTCAGAAGCTTTAGACACCTCGTCAAGACCAATAACAATAAGATCAGCATCATTAGCAAATTGAGCCATTATATTTTCGATCATTTCAGCTTCTTGAAGTACTTTAATTTTATGTTTAAGTTTTGCTAACTTTTTTGATTTTAAGGTTTCTCTAATTGCACTTTCAGTACCAGAACTTGCATGAGACATTTCAATATTACCCTTAAAGTTAAAATTAGGATTTTTTTGAAGGAATTTAAGAATAAGTTCTTTAGTATTCCCAGGTCCACAAAAAATGAGTAAGTCTATGTTTGTATTTTTAATATTTTCAAGTAATACTTTTAGTATGTCGCTAAAAAATTCCTCTAAAGCTTTATTTCGATAAGTTTGTTCATATCTTTTACCAGGAATATTTTTTTTAATAGTAGCAATTCTGTTATAGCTAAAATTTGTAATCAATGCTAAATTTGCTAAACCAGTTTCAATTGCAGTAATTAAAATAATAAAATTGGTTTCGAACTTGGACGTTTCTTTCAATCGGGCTACTTCATGTTTTAACCAGTTTTCTTTGATTATTGTCACCTTTTGAGATACTTTTATATTAAAAGTATGATAGGTTCCAAAACTAACAAAATCTTCGGGACCTTCTAAGATTTTGCCTTTTATTCTTAACCGATTTGAAAATTCATGAAAGGAAACATCTTCAACTTTCAATTTTAATCTCATTAATTTACGTTCACCTTTAGTTCCTTCTTTAAGAACGACTCTTCTGTGAGTAAGAGTAGAGACCTCATCATCTTTATTAATAATGTTATAAAGAGTCCATAAGTCATAGAGATTTTCAATTTTAACAGCGATCTCTCCTTGTTTTTGATTAATATCCAGAATTTTCAAATCCTAAAACTGGCTCCACAAGCGTTTATTATTATAATAATTTAATTTATTCTTACAGAAAAGCTTAATTTAATTTAGAAAGAATAAAAAATTGAACAAAAATAAAATAAATAAAAAATAATAAAATTTAGCAGTAATAAATATCTAAAACTAATTAATTCTCTCCCAAGGCTTCTTTGACTTTTTCTAATTCTTCCATGCGTTTTCTTTTCTCTTCTTCTCTTCTTTTCATCTCTTCTTCATCAACTTTTTGCAAAGAAACGCCTTTTTTAATTTCTTCTTGAAGTTCTTTATCTACTGGAGCCACTTTTAACTAACACCTTATATTTTAAATTGATCTAAAATAATTAAATTGATATTTACAGATATTATAATAGAATTTATTTATAAGTTTTAGTTTATCAAGAATCAATATCGAGTTCCATTAAATACGCACTTTCCCCAGAGTGATAATAGTTTTCTATAATTAATGGATTTCTTTTAAATTTGAATTTCTCATATATTTTAATCGCGATTGAATTACTGATTTGTACATTTAATACTATTTTTTTGATAGTCTTCAATTTTTTTATTTTATTTATGGTATGCCGTAGAAGATATGAACCATATCCACTATTTTGGAAATTGGGTTTAATAAGATAATTAATAATATTAGTTCTTTCTTTTGTTTCATTTATAACTATTATAAAACCAATTAATTTTCTTTTTATTTTACCAATTTCTAATTTTAAAAAAAACGTGTGGTTCTCTATTAATTTTTTCAATAGAGGCTTTGGAAATGCATTTTTTTTAAAAACCTCTTGTTCAAGATTTACAATTTTTCTTAAATCTCTTAAATTTACATTACTAGTTATTAATATAACCATGTTCTTTTTTAAAAACTTTAATTGGGGTTTTTTCAGTTATTTGTTGATATTTCAATTGTCTAAAAGGTGTCATTTCAATAATAAAAGCTTCTAATTGATATTTTTCTAATAAAACAGTTATTTGGTTTTTGATTGAGATATAAAAAGGCATTTTAATATTTTTAAGATTATATGATATTAATTTTTCAGATATTTTTAGATCTGACAATAAAATATTATATAACTTATCCAATTTTTTTTTTTCTCCTTCTAATTGAGCAAAAACTATAAGACCTTCTTCTGTAATTACTTCATAAGGTAGTCTTATATTTTTAGCTCTTCTTAAATATCTATTTTTTAACTGATAATAATCTTTAGATCTAATTGAACAAAAATGCATTTTTATGGAAACTTCTGAGCCTAACTTACGAATTAAACGAAAAGCGGTTTCACGGCTATTAACTACAGAAGCAATGGAGCCTTTTTTCAATTGAAAGCCCCGTTCCTTTAAAGCTTTGCTGTTTGGAAAGCAGAATTCAAATTCATTTAAATTGATGAAATCTGCACCGATTTTGTCTAAATAAAGGATGAGGTCCTCAAGATCTTCTTCACTTTCTTTATTTGGAACCACTGGCATTTCCACTCCCACTGAAATCTGTTTATTTAGAGCTTTTTCAACACGATCCCAATGTTCTCTAGCTGGATGAAATCTAATTTCATCTAATCCTGCTAGCGAGAGAGCCTCCGCTTTAGCTTCATTAAAATCAACACCATTTGTATATAAATGAATGTGAAACTTTTTTCCTTTTTCTACCTTAACAAATTTAATATATTCAATAGTTTTTTCAAAATTTAGTTCTGAAAGTGGTTCTCCTCCTGTAATACTCATTCCTTCGGCCTTAATCATACAAATTTCTTGAAGTAATTCTTGTTTAGTACTTATTTCTATTTCATCAGCATAAGTTAGATTTTTTCCTCTCCTTTCTTCTGAAATTGGACAATACCAAGAACAATGATAAGGTTTCTGGCAGATACCGTTCAAAAACAGAACTAACTTACTTCCTTTAAGACAGTATTTACATCCTTTAGGAATACCCCTTCCTTTTATATAATAAGTTTCTCCATCTGATTTTACTAAATTTAATTTTTTCATTTTTAAAATAATTTTTTTCTAATGATTGATTTCTTATCTGCCAATTGTTTTAAAACTTCTTCAGTAGTTTCATTAATCTGAAGTTGTCTTTTTAGAAATACTCCAGTCCTTCCAAATTTTTCTCTTCTTAAAAGCACTTTTTTCCGCTCATTTACCGTATCAATACTTATTCCAACTTCTTTAGCGACATTAGCTTCGTTTCCTATCACTGAAATTTCCTTGTGTCCGTTAGGATTTGGTTTGATTAATACTAATCTCTTATCAATACCAACTACTCTTAATTCTGAATTCAACTGATCGTAGTTAAGTTTCCCTCCAAAATCATAGAATTCCATCATATTTTTATTCAATTTTGATAATGGAAGAGCTATAGTTTCTAATTCACTTAGAAAGATATAAAGCTTTATTGAATCATGCGGTGTTGCCATTATGATTTCTCTAAAATAATTTTTATAACCATTTTTATTTAGTATTAATTCAATCTGAAATGAGGGGATTTGCTGAAAAAATATAATATCAATATCACTTGATTTATGTACATCTCCACGAGCGATACTTCCGTGAATATAAGGGTTGAACCCTTCTTTTATGAATATTTCTAATAATTTAAGTGCATTATTTCTTTTATTTTTTAAGAGAGTCCAATCATCTTCAGAATAATTAATTATTTCATTATGATTTCTTAGAATTTTCTCTTTTTTCATAATTAAAAATTAACTTTTCGAATTCAATAATTTATTTTCAATTATATCTATTATCATGCTTAGTACAATAGTTTCATAAAATTTAAAGGAGTATTTGGCTTTGTATATAGTTGAAAATTTCAAAATATTTGTGTTTTGAGGATAAAATTCTTTCAGATATTTCTTTAAATTTCTATTTTTTAACAATAATAGAGATTGCCTACTAAAAATTGTATATATTTGAGGGTTGGCAGAGAAGTCTTCAATTATATCAAAATAATTCTTTAAATTTTGTTTATCTAGGTTTGGATTAACCAATATTATTCCGTCGTTATTATTATCTGATAAAATCGCTTTATAAGGAATATGAGATTTTGAATGATTTAGTACTATATAATTAGTTTTTATAACTAAATCTGCTTCATTAAAATATTCTCTCACAGTTGAAATAAGTGAGTTCCACTCATTTATTAGTTCTTTCTCTGTTCCAACCTTCTTTGAAGATAATTTTATTTTTACTTTGATATTAATAACTTTAAATCCGTAGCTACATAAACCTTCTGTTAAAATTCTCTGAAACTTTCTTTTATAATTCATTCTAATTATAAGAATAAGGGGATAATTACTAACATTTGGAGTTGAATTGCTAGTGAGACTCCATTTCTTTGTTAAAACTAACTGATTTTTGACTCTTTCATGAGCTTTGGGAAAATAGTAATGATCTAGAGCTTGATTTGAAAAGGAATACCGCCATCGGTGAGTTATTTTAAATATTTTTACACTAAATAATAGAAGAAATAATAATACTATTATTATAGTATCTACAAAAATCCAATCAATATGAAAAATATCATTTAACATAAGTTTAATTAAAGAGATTTTTTAATCTTTAACAGCTTCATTAATCCATTTAAGATATTTTTCAGAACCTTTTTCTAACTTAATTCCAATGCATTCTGGTACCTCATATGAATGAATTTCACTTATTTTTTGAATTATTAAATCTGCTTTATTTTCTGTCGTTTTGATAAGCAATAATTGTTCATTAGCATCCTCGATCTTTCCTTTCCACCTATAGATAGAAAAAACATTCTGAATGATAGTCACACAAGCAGCAAACTTATTTTCTACTAAAATTTTTGCTATCTTCTGACCTTCTTTAATATTTGGAACTGTTACAAGAAAAATAAAATAATTCATTATAGGTCTTTTTTTGATAATTGTAATTCTGATTAATGCAATACTTAATATCAACTTTTTTAAGCTTTATTGATCTTATATGGTTCTTTTAGTCTAATTAAATAAATGGAAATTATTTAAGATGCCTATCAAAAAAGTAAAAGTTAGGAATAATATAAGAATTAAAATAATTTAGGATTATTTAGAGTAATTGTTTATCAAATCTTTTAATAATTTTTTTTCTCCTTAAAAAAATCGACAAATCTCTTTAAATATATGAAGAACTTTAAAACCAAATTTTTTTAAAATCTCATTTTATATTGTAATTTAAATAAGGTATTATAGATTGAATATTATGTTTATTCATAATATTGTATATATCAAATGCCCATATTGTAGATTTTGCGTAGAAATTGATATAAACAGCCGACTCTGTCCAATGTGTGGGGGATCTTTAAACCCTCTAAAAAATATTGATTTAGATCGTTAATATCCATAAAAACTCTGAATTCTTAGAATTTTTATATTATACCTTTTAAATCATAGATGAGTTAGATTAGGATTCTTAAATTAATGTCAATTTCATTTTAAAAAAATTTAGTTCTAAAGACATATAAAGAAATTTAAATTAGTATAATTCTATTAAATATACAATTAAGATATTTTACTAAGGTATGGAAAATTGTTACATAATGTTTATCTTATACACCAACACACCGGCATTTGTTTAATACATCGGAAGTATGGGAGTATAGAATTTAACCAAGATTTAGTATCAGGATTTTTAACAGCCCTAAAAGATTTTTCTGTTGAATTCTCTAAAGGGAGCGGGGAACTTAAAGTAATTGATATGCAAGTTTTTTATTTATTGTTAGTTTTTAAAGAGGGTGTGTTAATAACTGCCGCAGCCGATAAAAATGATGATGCTAAGATAACGCATAAGGCATTAACTGATATTATTGATAAATTTGTTACTGAATTTGGAGATCGCCTTGAAAGTTGGTCTGGTGATGTCCGTATCTTTCGAGATTTTGACCAAATTATTGATGACGTTTTAAAGATTGGTAGACTCGCCGAGGTTCAGTTGAGACTTCCAATTTTGAAGATTTTCAAGAAAGATTTTCAAAAATCCCAGAAGCAGATTGCGAAGAAGGGTTTAATATTATCCAAGGAAGATTTACGCGAAGTTAGGGATGTGAAGCCGGAGTGGACTTGTAAAAGGCTACCTAAACAAATTATTAATCAAGGATTTTTAGATAAGAAGGAATATAAAATAGCTCATTTAGCGGATGGATTTCATACAATTTCTGAGATAGCTGAGGAGAGTGGACGCCCAGAGGGAGAGATTCAACGTATTATAGGGAGTTTAGATGATTTAGGATTACTTTCGTTTATTGAAATAAAATGAAGTATAAATCTATTTTTTAGAAATCTAATTTTTCTATTAGTCTCTTAATTGAATTCTTTATTTTTTGATATTTTATAGCATCAAATGAAAATATTTTTGAAAATTGTTTTACTTATAAACTTAAGATGAATGTTAATAAAATTGATGACAACATCTTCGAGATTCCTCCAAAGACTTTAATGGTAAGGATTAAAGGTAATATTGAGAAGTTTCAGATGAGAGTTCCGGTTAAAATTTATGCGAATGATTATATTTTAGAAAAAATTAAGTTAGATCGTACCTTAGATCAAATTTGCAATGTTGCATGCTTACCTGGGATACAGAAACATGCCATTGCTCTCTCGGATGCCCATCAAGGTTATGGATTTTGTATAGGGGGCGTTGCTGGAACTGATGCGGAAGATGGGATGATTTCTCCCGGTGGTGTTGGCTATGATATTAATTGTGGTGTGAGATTACTGAGAACTAATTTATTTTTTAAAGACATTAAGGGTTTACTTCCAAATCTATTAGATTCAATCTTCAAAAATATCCCTTCCGGTTTAGGATCAAAAGGTAAATTAAACATAAGCTATTCAGATTTAGATAATGTATTAAAAAACGGTGTGAATTGGGCATTAGAGAATGGATATGCTGATGCAGAAGACTATAAACATTTGGAAGAGAATGGATGTTTAAAGGATGCAGATGCTAGCTTAGTTTCCCAAAAAGCAAAACAACGAGCAATTAAACAGCTTGGTTCTTTAGGGAGTGGAAATCATTTTCTTGAAATACAAAAAGTTGATGAGATTTATAATAAGAATATCGCGAAAACTTTGGGAATACATGAAAAGAATCAAGTCACTGTAATGGTCCATACAGGAAGTAGAGCTCTTGGCCATCAAGTATGTACAGATTCTTTGCGTAGTATCGAACAAGCAATGAAAAAATATAATATAAAAGTTCCTGATAGAGAATTAGCATGTGTTCCAGCAGATAAACCTGAAGCTCAGAATTATTTAAAACAGATGGCTTGTGCAGCTAATTTTGGGTTCACAAATCGTCAATTGATTACACACTGGTTAAGAGAATCCTTTCAAAATACCTTTAAAAAGGATATAGACGATTTAGATTTCCATTTAATATATGGAGTCTGCCACAATATTTTGAAAATAGAAGAGCATGAAATTGATGGTAAAAAAATGAAATTGAATATTCATAGAAAAGGAGCAACAAGAGCTTTTCCCCCACAACATCCTGATCTACCTTCAGATTATAAATCTATTGGACAACCCGTATTAATCCCAGGAACTATGGGTTCTGCATCCTATCTCTGTGTGGGTAAAAAGAAAGCCATGGATCTATCATTTGGTTCTACTGCACATGGTTCTGGGAGAATTATGTCAAGATCTAAAGCTATTAAGAGATACTGGGGAGAGCGAGTTAAAGATAATCTAAATAAACAAGGTATTTTAGTGCGAGCTGCTTCGATGAAAGTAATTGCTGAAGAGGCTCCTGGTGCATATAAAGACATAGATCAAGTTGTTCAAGTTAGTCATGATTTGGGAATCGTTGAAAAAATAGTTAGATTAGTACCAATAGGTGTAGTAAAGGGATAAATTATTTAACTTTAAAATTTTATGTGTGTTCTAAATGTCAAATACAATATTTATTTTAACTCCATTCTTTTTTTCTTCGATTTTCATATAGGAATAAGTTATAGCTTTAACTTCAGTACCTGGTTCATGTTTATTCGTATTAAATTTTTCTCCTTTTAAATTTGCTTCTAAATAAAATTTTTCCTGAGTATGTTTTATTGGGTGAATTTTAATCTTACCAAAAATAAGTTCCTCTACATCAAATAGATAAAGAAATTCAGTTAAAAAATCAAATAACAATGCTTCTTTATCTTCTGCTTCGATTATTATAGTTCTTTCAATTTCCGGTGATATTGTTCTTAAGCTAGGAGTAATTGTTTCCATTAAACTATAAGCCGTTTGTTCAAAAGCCTCTTCCAAGTTTTTGCCTTGAGCTTCGACTGAAACATCAGCAGTATGATCCAAAAACCTATAACCAGTATTCCTCATATAATATTACCTAATTGAGTAATATTGTAATGTATGATATATATAATATTTTTGTAATTATATAGATTTCTTAGTAGTTTAAATTGATTATAGAAAATAATACAGTATGTTCTATACGATTGCGGATGATTTGATATTTTATCAGTTGTTATCATTTATTAAGAAATATAAAAATTTTGAGCTTAAATTACGAGAATATTTTTACTCTCGCACAAAAGGTATATATCCAGAATTTATAGTGGTAATCAATCAGTTTATCTTCTTTTTTATTAAAAAGGACAATTATTTTAGTGCTAAAATGTGTTTAGACTCTATAAGAAGGGAAATCACCAAAAGAAAGATTTTAATCATAAGGACAGAGAGAATTCTGATAAATTTACTTTTCAGTTTCTTCCCCGATTTGAATATTGATAATATAAAAATAGAATCTGATAATGATTCTGGGAGGAGAGAAATATCTATATATTTTTTATTCTATAAAGAAAGAGGGATTGCGATCGGTCGTAACGGAGATTATATTAGAGCAGTAAATGAAATCTTTAAAAATTATGTTGTTTTTGAAAACCGTAGTACTCCATTACAAATCAAATGTAAATTTAAGGATTAAAATCAATTTACAGTTATATTACCAAGGAACATCTTTTAGACCGAGAACATAAGCTACTGTATTCGCGATAATACTAACTGCGGGAGTCAGTATTATAAGAAATATTATAATATAGATATCGGGAAGCAAGAAGAGAGTTGGTGATATTAATCCAGGGATTGAAACAAAGAATAATGCTACTAAAGCAAAATCTAACTGATCTACGATCCAGAAAGGTGCTCCACTTTTGATATCAAATCTTCTTTTCAGAAAAGAACCAATTAAATCACCTGCTACAGCACCATATGAAGCTAATATAATTCTTATAATTAAAACGAGGAAGTTGATTGGGAATTCTCCACCTATGAAGTAATATTCAAAAATTCTAATATCGCTATAAAGTATATATTGTCCTTGAGCACCCGCGTCAATAATAACATCCTTTATTGGTTCCCATAATAAATTGAAAAGAAGAAATATCAAAAAAGAGATCGGAATTCCAATGTATAATGGGCCCTTTAATCCATTCCAAGTTTTGTGGTCCCCTAAAAGTCGCCTACCATCCCGTAATGTTCTTCCACCATCAATGGGTTTACCTCCACCAGTGATAACCATCGAAGCATTTGAAATATATGCAGGGACAATGAATAGAAGACTAAAAATTAATAAAGCAATCCAATCGGCCCAATTGAAGATTAAAGCTATAATTAGGAAATTTGCTAAGATTAAACATGCAAAAATAATAGCTAGGATTATAGCAATCTTTTTATGATTTTTTTCAATTTCAATTTCGGCTGGCAATGCTCAATTTTACTATATTTGGTTTATTTTTTTACAAACAATATAATTAATTAAACATATATTTAATTGAATTAAATTTTTTTTAATTGAAAAATCTATTAATGAGAAATTAATAAATATTGCTTCATAAATAATATTCTTTTAAAATACCGACAATAATATTATAAATTATTAAAAAGATTCATCAAAATTAGCTATTAAGGCTTTAACATTTTTCTACTAAATTAAAGATTAATAAAAAATTTTAAATATGCAATTGAAATATTGAATATATCTTAAAATTTCGAGTGGAAACATTTTTATTAAAATAATGGGGCAATGGTGTCTTAATTGTTGAAAAATCATAATAATAATCCTCAATTCAATATCGATAAATTTTATAAAAACTATCTTAGTGGTCCAAGAATTTTTAAAAATAGAGATGCTTTGGAATCATCATACATTCCAAGAGAATTACCTCATCGTGATACTCAGATAAAAAATATTGCAGAAAAGACTGCTTGTGCTTTATTAGGAGATACCCCCCCCAGTTTCTTATGTTATGGAATGACAGGAACGGGGAAAACAGCAACTATAAGGTATGTAAGTCAAAAGTTAGCGCAACAGAACTCAAAAATTAAACCATGGTGGATTTATATTAATTGTAATGTAGTTTCAACACCTTATCGTATTTTAGCTCATATTTACAACACTATTTCGAGAAAGGAGAAGATTCCCCCCACTGGGCTTCCAAAGGATATAATCTTTAAAAAATTGCTTGGGTTATTAGATTCGAGGGTTGGTAATTCAATTTGCTTTTTGGTTCTAGATGAAATTGATATTTTGGTTGATAAAAAAGGTGGAAATGAAATTTTATACGATTTAACAAGATTAAATGAAAACTTAGATAATAGTAAAACGAGTATCATTGGAATATCGAATAAATTGAAATTCAGAGAGAATTTGGATCCTCGAATAATATCGAGTTTAGGTGAGGAACATATTGTCTTTCCATCTTATGATGCAAGTGAGTTGAGAGATATCTTAATTGAAAGAGCTAAAATAACTTTTCAGGATGGTGTTTTAAAGGAAGAAGTTATTCCTTTATGTGCTGCTCTCGCTGCAAAAGAAAATGGAGATGCTAGAAAAGCACTACAATTATTAAGGAAGGCAGGTGAATTAGCTGAAAGAGATCAAAACAAAATTGTCACAGCTAAGCATGTAGAAAAAGCTCAAGGAGATTTAGAAAATGATCACATTATGGAGTACATAAAAGGTATGCCACTCCAAGCTCAATTGATTATTGCATCAATTTATCTAATTTCAAGATTTAGTCCGGATTATGTTATTATTTCTGGAGATATTTATGATGTTCACTCAGAGATTAGAGGTTTGATACCAGGAGTTAGACAATTAACAAAAAGGAGAATTAGTGATTATATTAACGAGTTATCATTAGCAGGAATAATATCAGCAGAGGTTAAATCTATGGGACATTATGGAAGAACCAAAATAATTAAATTTGATATTGGTATGGAACTAATAGAAAATGTTTTATCAAAGATTGACAAAATTCATGGTATTATGAATTATAAACCAGTATTTTTACAAACCGATAAAGTTAAATTAAAAAACAACATATTTAAAAAGCTTATTTAATTAGTAAATTCCCATTTATCTATTTCTTCAGCTAATTGATTAAGAAAAAATTCAGCGGAATCATGGTTTTTCTCTTTTAATAGTAAGAAAAGTTTTGTTATATGTTTACAGAACTTCTTATTTTGAGCTCTTCTTTCCTCGAAATCATGACAATTGTGCCGTAAGATCTTTTTATTCGTATCTATTTCTATAAAATAAGATTCTTCTTTTGTACCTGTGACTTTTGATGTGATAAGTCCTTTTGAGCGATCATGTTCTAAAAATTCAAATGCAGCATCAGAAATGGTTACAGATCTATTTAGAGTTCCTTTATCTACAAATGCATTGATTAAAATACTGAACTTAGACGAATGTTTTTTATCAATATCATTTTTTAAATGATTAACTTTTTTAGCAGTACTAATTTTCCCTAATATTTCATTTTCTCTTTTCTTTTGCCAATTTTTTAACCTTTGGTCTAACTCCTCTGATAATCTAACGAAATTATTATCCTTGATAAGGAGTTTATTTTTAATACAATTTATAATGAAATAATTTGCCCTTTCAGGTGGTAATATAAATAAATCAAATGCAATTCTGTAAATTAAATCTTCAATTAGTATAAACGGGAGATCTATTATTTTCCAAATGTATAATAACATTTCTGAATTATCATTACGAGGAATTGCAAAATTCATAAGATTTTTTTTAGTTCATATTTATTTTAAGAAGAATAATTAACCATTATTTTTTAAATCTAATTGAGTTCCTTTTAAAGTATCCAAATCAATTATAGATAAAATACCGGGAGTTGGATGTATTCCTAAAGAATTCATAAAATCTGTTTGACTTTGAAAACAACCAGAATTAACTAATGCAATATTATTATAATAATCCATTCCATTAATATGAATATGTCCTGTGTGAAAGATGTCTGGAATATTATCAATTACAAGCCAATCTTTATTTGTGGGTGCTATTTGAGTTTTCTTTCCGTATATTGGAGCTAAATGTCTACATATCAAGAGTTCTTTCATTGTTTCTACTGGTTTATTGTTTTCTAAACCTGGTATCAGCATATTTAAATCAAGAATACTATCACCATGAAAAATTAATGTATTTACATTGTGCGTTTGAATAAGTGAGGGATTTCCTATACAAATAACACCACTATTTATAAGTTCTGCTGAATATTTCTTTGGTACCGCGGGTCTAGGAATTGCATTCCTTACTGGTTCATGGTTTCCTGAGCTATAGAAAATTTTTATATAATCTGGAATGCTTGAAAGCATTTCTGCAGCTTTATTAAATTGGTTATAGATATCCGGTATGTTAAGATCATCCTTTTGGGTAGGATATACTCCGATACCATCAACGAGATCACCATTTATTATTATATATTTAATTCTCCCAGCTTGATCTCTTTGACTCTTATTTCCTATTTTCCCATTTAAGAAATCTATAAACCTATTCCATAATTTTTCTTCAAATTCTTTACTACCGATGTGAGTATCAGAAATCAAAACAATTGATAAAGGATCTGATGATTTGTTTGGTATATTATTCCTTGGGATATCAATTTTTGATATATAATTGCAATAAATTATCCCACTTTTACCTCTTTCTCCTGGATTGTAAGTACCTTCGATATAAATCATTTGATCATTAAGAGTTCTTTCCGCTATTTTTACAACATCTTGGTTTTCTGAATCTTTACGAATTATGATATTAACCAAATTAGTTTGATCTTCCAATGTTAAAAAAAAATTACCGTTTTTAGTCTTCCGAATTTGATTAACCATTCCTATCGCAGAAACTTCTACTTTAGTAGTTAATCTTAAAATATTGTTAATATTATTAGCTGAAAGTACTTCTGGTCTTTTTTTGATTAGATTCCGAAGTTTATTGAATTTATCCAGAGTTAAATTGTAAAAATCTTCATAGGCTCCGTTGGTATAGAGTTTTCCAGTAGGATCTTTTAAAATTTCATAATGAAAGTCAAAATTTTTTGCTATTGGCTTAAATCCTACCGTTGATTTCGAACTTTCAAAAGGAGTAACTTTTAGGGTATTCTTCTTCATGATTTTAAGCGAATCGTTATTAAGATTATTTAAGAATAGGGGATCCTCATTAATTTCTAATTGATTCTTAAGTTGAACTGCATCTTCAGATTTTTCATGAGTTTTTGTGTTGAAATTTTCATTATCTATCATACTTAGTGGGTTTAGCAACTCAGTTTTACCATTTTCTCTTAAATCTTTGTCTTGAATTGCTTCTGAACTTACTTCTTTTAATAAGACTGTTTTTAATGACTTGCTTAATTCTTCGTTTGAAATTTTCTTTAAAATATCTTTTGTTAAATGACCATCAAAATTAGGGAGAAAACTAACATTTTTAATAATTAATTTTACTTTCTTTAAGGGTTCCTCTAAATTTATAAGAAAATCTAGAATTGATGGTGTTATATTGATGCCAGAATTGACCAATTCTTTGATAATGACTTTTTTTTCACTTATAATATCGGTTTTCAATATTCTACAATCTAAAATGGAATTATAATAATTATTGAGGAAATTAAATAAATCATTTATTATTAAAGGAAAAACATCTTTATTTTTATAAGCAAAGAGTGTAGAAAATTAGCATTCTCTATAATTTTATAAATGAAATAGCTGATTAATAAATGAATTTAATTTAATTCATAAAAATAAGAATATTAATTCTAAGTTTTATTAAATTAGTTTTTTTCAATTTTAAAAATAGGTCAGTTTATGTCAGACATGAGTAGAGCTATGGAAATATACTTTAATCAAATTCAAAAGCAAGTTAATGAATGCTATTCAATTGCTGAGCAAGCACGGCAAAAAGGCTTCGATCCTGAATTAGAGGTGGAATCTCCCCAAGCAAAAGATTTAGCTGGACGAGTAGAAAAACTTGTAGGGCCATTGGGTGTTGCAGATGTAATACGGGATTTAAAAATAAAAGGATTGACTGAGGATGAGCTTGTATTCAAAGTAGTTGCTGATATTTTAGATAAAAAAATTGGTAAAATTGATTCTTTAGGGGCTCGAGTAGATAGAGCAATAAGAATAGGATTAGCTATCAAAACAATGGGTGTTGTAAGTGCTCCACTTGAAGGAATTTCTAAAATTTTAATTCGAAAAGATAATTTTGGCAGAAAGTATCTATCTCTCTACTTTGCAGGACCAATTCGAGCTGCCGGGGGAACAACCGCTGCACTTTGTGTACTGATTGCTGATTATGTAAGAAAAAAATCAAATATTCCGAAATATGAAGCATCTGAAGCTGAAATTGGTAGATATGTTGAGGAGGTTAAATTATATGACAGAATAGTACATTTACAATACCCTTCATCTAACCAAGAAATTCGATATGCTGTGAATCGACTACCAGTAGAAATAAATGGTGATGCAACTGAAGACGAAGAAGTTTCTGCATTTAGGGATCTACCTAGGATTGAAACAAATAACGTTAGAGGGGGCGCTTGTTTGGTTTTAAACGATGGTATTCTTCTTAAAGCACCAAAATTACTTAAGATTGCTAAGGCTATGAAATTAGAGGGTTGGGACTGGCTTGAGGAATTAAAAAAAATTGCTCAGAAACAAGATAAACAAGAGAAAGAAGAAAAAAGTGAGAAAAAAAATGAGGCAAAAATCACCCCAAATTCTAAATTTGTTGCTGATATTATTGCAGGGCGACCAGTTTTCAGCCATCCTTCAGAAGTAGGCGGGCATAGAATAAGATATGGGCGATCTAGAAATACAGGATTAGCAGCAGGAGGGATGCATCCGGCCACAATGGCTGTTTTAGATGATTTTGTAGCAATTGGAACACAATTGAGAATTGAACGTCCAGGAAAAAGTACAAGTATATGTCCCGTGGATGGGATTGAACCGCCAATAGTAAAACTGAAAAATGGAGATGTAATAAAAGTCTCAAGCATCAAAAAAGCTAAGCAGATTTTTCCTGAAATTAAAAAAATATTATTTATTGGCGATATATTGTTTGGATATGGTGAATTTACCGAAAATAACCATCTATTAATACCCTCTGGATATGTAGAAGAGTGGTGGGCTTTAGAATTGGAAAAATCTGTTATTAACCTAGAAAAAAGTGATAAGCAACTACAATTATTTATTAAAAATCCTTTTAAAAATATTCCTACAGCAGAGGAAGCAATTCAAATTTCAAAAAGATTTGATATTCCCTTACATCCTGCATATTTGGATTTCTGGGGGAATATTACATTAGAAGAATTGGATTTATTACGAACTACGTTAATTAAGAGTTTCTCTGAATCTGAACGAAATATCAAGTTAAATTATGAGAAATCGATAAAAAAAATTTTAGAAAAAGCATTTGTATGTCATAGAGTAAAAGATAATAAAATAGTATTTAGTAAAACAATGAGTCTCATTTATAAAACAATTTTTAACTTAAAAGATAAAAACCCTATAAAAATTGAAAAGAATGATGATGTTTTCAAATATTTTTATAAGAATTGTTCACTCAAAATAAAAAATAAGGCACCATATTATATGGGTTCACGTATGGGAAGACCAGAAAAATCAGAAAGAAAAAGTATGAAAGGGGTTCATACATTATTTCCTTTAAGTGATGTTGTTGGCAGTTCAAGGTTACTTGAAAAAGCTATAGTATCTAATATTAAAAAAAACAATGAAAATGAATTTGGATCTAAAAAAAGGACGGCATCCAATTTTAGTAATAAAAATAACGTTGTAGAAACTGGTAAAGTCAGAATCGATGTATGCAGAAAAAAATGTATGAATTGTGG
Source organism: Promethearchaeia archaeon (assembly GCA_029856155.1). GTDB lineage: Archaea > Asgardarchaeota > Lokiarchaeia > Sigyniarchaeales > SOKP01 > Loki-b32. The sequence goes on along the minus strand of JAHQWL010000083.1, from coordinate 52,604 downwards.
GATGTCGGGCATCTTTAATATTTGTCCGGCTTGTGGAGCTCATACTGAACTACAAAAAATCTGTTCACGATGCAAATTATTATATCCAACATTTGAGGAAAAATGCTCAAAGTGCCAGGAGACTCTTAAAACCTCAAGTGAAGCTAAATTTAACATGAAAAAATATGTAAACTCAATATTAAAAGCATTTAATATGCAATTACCTAAAAAAATAAAAGGTATTATTGGATTAAGTAATGAATATAAAGTTCCAGAACCACTTGAAAAAGGAATCCTAAGAGCAAAAAATGAGGTTTTAGTTTATAAAACAGCTGAGATAAGATATGATGCGACAGATATACCGTTAACTCATTTCAAGCCAAATGAAATTGGTACATCAATTAATACATTAAAAAAATTAGGATATGAGACCGATCAGTATAAAGATCCTCTCAATAATGAAAATCAAGTTTTAGAACTGAAAGTTCAAGATGTGATTCTATCTGATGATTGTGCTAAATATTTTATAAAAGTAGCAAAGTTCTTAGATGAAGAATTAGAGTTGTTTTATAAACTGAAGTGCTTTTATAATGTATCCGTTAAAGAAGATTTAATAGGACATTTAGTTGTGGGTTTAGCTCCTCATACGAGTGCTGGAATTATAGGGAGAATAATTGGGTTTACTCCAGCTCGATCAATTTATGCCCATCCTTATTGGCATGCTGCAAAGAGAAGAAATTGTGATGGGGATGAAGACGGGGTTATGTTACTTTTAGATCCTTTATTAAATTTTTCCAGACATTATCTTCCAAGTAAAATAGGAGGTCGGATGGATGCAACTTTAGTAATTGGTACAAAGATTGACCCTAATGAGATTGATGTGGAAGCACATAATATAGATACATTATTTAAATATCCTTTAGGGTTTTATGAAGCAACTGAACGGTATTGTTCGCCATCAGAAATAGAACCAATAATGAACCTAGTTAAAAATCGTTTAGGTACAGCAGAACAGTATGAAAATATTGGTTATAATATTCCAACTGATGATATTAATGAAGGCCCTAAAACTACTGCCTACAAATTATATGAAACTATGGATGATAAGATTGAAGCTCAACTACAACTTGCAAAAATCATCAAACCTGTTAATGCAAAGAAAGTAGCTGAAAAAATATTAATTACTCATTTCAATCCAGATATTCTTGGTAATTTAAGAAAATTTTCAGTCCAAAATTTTCGTTGTGTTAAATGCAATGAAAAATACAGGCGTCCTCCCTTATCAAACGGCGTTAAATGCCCTAAATGCGGAAATAGAATAATATTAACAGTAAATCGCGGGGGTATTGAAAAATACATTCCTCGAGCCTTAAGTTTAGTTAAAATATTTAATCTAGATAACTATACAAAACAAAGTATGGAATTAATTGAGGAATACGTAGAAAGTCTAACGAATAATCCAAAAATTAAACAGCATAAGCTATCTGACTTTTTTTAACATCCTCTATACTTAAATCAATACTTCTTAATGCGTGATGACATATATTTAAACACCCATTTAGATTTTCTAAAGAACATTTGTCAGGTGTATCTCTTAACGAATGTATATATTTTGAATCCTTACTTGAATGAAAGCACATTACTTGAAATTTACTCCTCACTTTTCTAGCATATTTCTTGAAGGTTTTATAGTCACTGTTGGGTTTAAAAGTTTTGTTATATATATTTAGGGGAATATTCAATTGTTTTGCTATTACTCCAAAAATTTCATTTAAATTTCGATTTATTTTTTTTCTAAACAAACCAGATCTATTTAAAAGCCCAATATAACTGCCAATCATATCAATATTAATATTAAAGGATTTATCAAGATCATATATCTGGTTAAGACTTCTAAAATGTGTTTTACAGAACTTTTTTGTGCCCTTTAAACCCCATTCTTCGGCTCCAGGCCATAAAATCAGAATATCTGTACTTTCAAGAGGATCTTTTTTGAAAACCTTTGCCAATTCAATTAATATAGAAACTCCACTTGCATTATCGATTGATCCTGACGACGGATGGTCTCTAAATACTAAATATAAGATGGGAATTGAAATAAATATCGCACTACTTGAAGTAAAAGCTATTGCAGTTATAATAAACTGAGAGAAAGAGATTAATGCAAAAATATTGAGTATAAATATTGCTATAAATACAAAAAAGATTATTCCATAAAAAAAAATTATCAGTCTATAAATGAAAAAGATAATAACTTGCAAATTAAAAGGAAGATTTGCAGAAACGGAGTCATAATGAGCAGTAATTATAACTAATGGTCGATTAGGTGCTTTTTCTTTAGCGGATATTAACGTAAATATATTTTTTGATTTCTCTGTCTTTATAAATGAAATATTACGTAATTTTGCAGACATATTTTTTAGAATGAAATAAGCTATGACAATTAGGATCATACGGAAAACTAAAAAATTGATAATTATAAGAATATAACTCACTCTTATAAGTATTTTCAGTGGGCCTGTCCAATTAAAATGTTCAATTTCTGGTTTAATATTATTCTGTTCTAATTCGTTTGCTATATAATTTAATGCTTCTGTCTCTCCAGTAGATGAAGCTGTTCGGTTAAAAGCCAAAGCATTTATGTGCTTCATTGTGTTTGGGGCATTTTTTAAGTGTAAACTTGAAATCAAAATCACTTATAGAATATTTTATTTAATTTTATTATTATTTATTAATTAGAAAAATGGATCTCAATTTAAATGGTTCTGCTATAGAAATCAAATATATCATAATATTAAGTTAAATAAAATAAGTTTTTAAAATTAAAATTGACAAATCCACGTTTTAATTCAATAAGTATTAATATAAAAATTTAGGGATTTCAATGTTTTCTTTCAATACTTCTACAGATTCAATTCTATTATTTAAAAGTATAGTATGCAGGAGGTGGGATTCGAACCCACGAATTTAGGTCGAGGAGATATTTCCTTCGAAGACCTATGTCACTAGAACCTCAGTAACGCCATAAAAGCACAAAAGTACAATATTCTAGCGCCGTAGACCAGGCTTGGCAACTCCTGCGATGATAAAATTCTTTTTTTACTAGTATGTTTCCCGTTGAGGACTTGATTAATGATAATGATTTTAATTTTTAAAATTTTATTTCCTTATTATCTTTAATTAATAAATCAAAATAAAAAATAAGAGTGCAATTTCTAACCCTCAAGGGAAAATGATATTTGATCTTTCTTTAAAATGAATGAATCATGAGTATGTTTTATTTTTATTAACGATAATCTTAAATTCTAAATTCTTTGAATTTTATCGGATTCTATAAATTTTAATAACAAATCTATTATATTAAATAATATATTTTAGTTTATTTATTATACATTAGAAAACAAAGTACAAAGGTTATCGGATTCATGTCAGTCGATCGAGATAAGCTTGAAGCACTTCTAAAATGGTATAAGCAAGAAGTTGGAGAAAACTTAATCGCTGCTCTCATTGTAAATCGAGAAGGGTTAGTAATGTCTGCATTAAAAGGATCATTAGATCAAGATGTAGAAGAAGATGTAATTGGTGGGGTGAGTGCATTAGTAGAACCCGTTTTAACCAGAATTACAGAGGAATTTAGTTCTGGATCTTTTGGAACTGGGACTTTCGATACAGAAGAACAAAGATTTATTTTTTGCGAAGCTGGTCCCGAAGCAATTTTTGTAACCGTTTTGAATTCTATTGCCATGGTAGATCCTATTTTTCCATATGCATATTTAGCAGCAGAAAAAATTGCCAGAATATTTGATGGAAGAACTGTAAGTCCTGTAATTCCTAAATTATTCACAGAAAAAGAAACAACAAAGATTGAAAGAAAAATTGATAAATTACAGCAAATCAAGATACAATCAGGAGAATATGCGTTCAAATTAATCCTTGGTGGCGAAGGTGGTGTCGGAAAAACCAGTATGGTCCATCGATTTGTTGAGGATGCGTTTCAGACTGATTATAAATCCACAATTGGAACATCCATAATGAAAAAAGAGTGCGATTTTCAAGGTTTGGAATCAAAAGTACGTTTTGTTATCTGGGATTTAGCAGGTCAAGCGCAATTTAAACGTGTAAGGCAAACATATCTAGGAAATGCCGAAGCAGGTATTTTAGTTTTTGATGTAACTCGTAAAGAAACCTTCGATAAATTAGAGAAATGGTTCAATGAAATTAAGGAGGTTTCTTCAACAATTTCACTAATCGTGGTGGGAAATAAAATAGATCTAGAAGATCAACGTGTTGTATTGCTTGAGCAAGGAGAAGAACTCGCAGAAAAATTGAACCTTTCATATATTGAAACTTCGGCCAAAACAGGGGAGAATATAAATGATGCATTTAAAATGCTCGCTTTACAAATGATTAAACGTTTTGTTTTTACTGAAGAAGTATGATGAAAGCCTCTGGGGGGAATTGAACCCCCGACCTACAGATTACGAATCTTTAGCATTTTCTTCAAACTGACATTTAATGTTGCTATACCCGCTAAGCCACAGAGGCAAGAAATTTTAAAAATACGAGTTTCTTCAAAAATTATAATTATAATAAAATTTTAAATTTTATTTAATGAATAATAATCTTCAGGTAGGAAATTTAGGAGAAACAAAAATAATAAAGCTTATAGAAGAACTAGTTTTGAAAAAAACTGGAAAAGAGCTATTAAGAGATGATTCTTTTTTTTTTGAATTTAAAAACCAATATTCAAATAGAAATATCGTTTTAAATTCTGATATGTTAGTCTCCACAACAGATGCCCCACCTCAAATGAATTCCTATCAGATCGGTAGGAAATCGGTAATAATGAATGTGAGTGATTTACTGGTTAAAGGTGTTAAGCCAAGTGGTTTAATTATCTCTTTTGGTCTTCCAAGGGAAATGAAAAAATATGAGTTTATTGAATTATTAAAAGGGATTATTGATTATAGTGTAAAATTTAATCTGGATTATATTGGGGGAGACGTTAATGAAACAAAAGAATTAATCATAAATCCAACTATATTTGGTTTTAAAAGTCCTTCAGCAATGATTTATAGGAGAGGGTTAAAGCTAGGTGATATTCTAGTTGCTAATAATAAATTTGGTTTAACCGGAGTAGGTTTTGACATCCTTTTAAACAAAAGAGGCGGTCCTCATGAGTTCCCAAATTATGAAAGATCAATTATGAGTGTATTAGAGCCTAAAATCACCGGAAATGAAGCGTTTATATTATCAGAAAGAAATTTAGCAACTTCAAGTATAGATTCCTCTGACGGATTGTCTAAATCTTTACAAGAATTAATGTTATCAAATCCTAATTTAGGTTTTGAAATCTACTTTAATGATGATTTAATTGATGCAGAAGCGATTAAATATTCCAATGAATTCAATGTTTCCTTAGAAGATTTAGTATTAAGTGGAGGTGAAGAATTTATTCACTTATTTACTATTGATCCTTCAGATTTTAACACAGCTCAACAGGAAATTCAATCTAAATATGGACAAATTTTTAAAATTGGAAAAGTGTTATCTGGGGAACATATATATATTGTTAAAGAGGGTGAAAAAAAAGAAATAAAGAGTCATGGTTTTGAGCATTTCAACAAAAGGGCTTGAGATTTTATAGCTTTTAATATATTATTTAAAACTTGAAGGAAAGAAACTCATTTAAATAAAATTTTTATATTATAAAGGATTTATTCTTATGCAATTTACGTCTACGCATAAAAAAAATTCTTTAAGGGCTATTGGCGCAGGCAGGTAGCGCAGCAGGCTTTTAACCTGACATTTAAGGGTATATCTCCCTTAAAAAGAAAGGTCGGGGGTTCAATTCCCCTATAGCCCGTTATTTTCCACTAACATCTTAATAGTTGATTATCATCTAAAGAAATTTTATTAAGAAAAATTTATGAGATCTTTAAGTTTATAATTAATTAATTATTTCTTTCACTATTATTTAGCATGGAAAATTTAGAATTTAAATTACCCTCTGATGAACCTGAGCAACTTTTAGTAAAATCTCAAGATAATTCTGACCCAAATTATGGCATTGAGCCTGAAAAAAGAAGTATTGAATTACTTTTACAATATGGAGTAATAAATCTTGATAAACCAAGTGGTCCAACTAGCCATGAAGTAGTATCATGGGTTCGTAAAATTTTGGGTATTTCAAATGCGGGTCATGGAGGAACTCTTGATCCAAAAGTTACCGGTATATTACCATGTGCTCTTGGAAAAGCAACAAGAGTATTATCAGCATTATTAAACGCCGGGAAGGAATATATAGGAGTGATGTATTTACACACCCCAGAAAAAAGAAAAAAGATAGAGAAAATATTTGAATTATTTACAGGAAAAATCTATCAAAGACCTCCATTAAAATCATCTGTTGCGAGAAAATTACGGGTAAGAGAGATTTATTATAGCGAAGTTATTGAAGTTAGCAATAATCATATCTTATTTCGTCTTGGATGTGAAGCGGGAACTTATGTGAGGAAATTTTGTTTTGATTTAGGAGAAGCTTTATGTTCTGGTGCTCATATGCTTGAGTTAAGAAGAACAAGGGTGGGTAATTTTAAAGAAAGTGATAATCTAATAACGCTACAAAATTTAAAAGATGCGGTTACAATTTATCAAATAGAGGGAAACAATTATTATTTGAAGAAATTTGTATTCCCAATGGAGAAAATGGTATCTCATCTACCTAAGATTTATGTTAGAGATACCGCAGTGGATGCTTTATGTCATGGAGCAGATCTAGCCTCTGCAGGTATATGTTATATTGATGCTAGGATAAAGAATAATATGTTAGTTGCATTTATGAGTTTAAAAAAAGAGTTAATAGGGTTTGGTACAGCTTTAAAAGATGCACTTCAAATATATAAAGCTAAATCAGGAATACTCGTAAAAACTAATAAAGTTTTCATGGAGAGAAGAACCTATCCTCGTTGGAATGAGAAAAAAGAATAGATTTAGACAATACTGATTTTTATATTATGGATAATAATAAATCCCATTATTATAGCAAAATTCCCGAAGTTAATGTAAAAATTCACACTATTTCAGAAAGTTTAAGAAAACACCTTTATATTTTTAAAACCATTACAGGTGTTTTTTCATTTAAAAAGGTCGACTTAGGTACTAAAGTTCTTATTGAACATATGTCTATCCCAAAAGAATCTAATATTTTACTTGATTTAGGATGTGGTTATGGACCAATAGGAATTGTTTTAGCTTATGAGTCTCCTCAAAGTTCTGTTTATCTATTAGATATTAATAGACGGGCTATATGGTGTGCAAAAGAGAATATTAAAATAAATCTACTGAGGGAAAGGAAAAATATAATTGCGTTATCTGGAAATTATTTTGACCCTATTAAAACCAAAAATTTAAGATTTGATGGAATTTATATGAATCCTCCTCTGCGTCGAGGAAGGAAAGAATTTTTAGTATTGTTATCTGAAATTCGCAACAATTTAAAATCAAAGGGGTATTTTCAATTTGTAATTAAGAAAAAAATGGGGGCAGCTTACATTTTAAAATATTTTACAGATACTTTTCCAAATGAAAATATTGAGATTTTATGCAAAAGGAGTGGATATTGGGTTTTTAATTGTTTTGATTAATTGTAAAATAATAGAAATCTCGTTTATTATGAGAAAAATGAAAAAAAAATGGAAAAATTTTTTAGAACAGCAACACTACATTATTTATAATTCGTAAAAAGGGAGGATTTTTCCTTGACTAAAAAGAAACAGATAGATGTTTTGCTCCATAAATTTGTCCCTAAACATTTGCTCTTAACTAAAGAAGAATCGCAACAACTTTTAGAAAAATATCGGATTGGCATAACTGATTTACCACAAATGTTTGAAAAAGATCCAGTTGCAATCGCTATCGGAGCAAAAGAAGGAGATATTGTAAAAATAATTCGTGACTCTAATACTTCAGTAAAATCTATAGATTATTATCGTTATGTGAAAAAGGAAAAAGCTTAATATTGTTTTTTTATGAAAAATAACTTATATATGGTTTAATGAATTTTGAGTTCTGAAAAATTATCAAATGAAGATAAATGGATTATCTTAAAAAGCTTATTCGATGAAAAGGGTTTAGTCCGTCAGCATTTAGATTCGTACAATAGTTTTATTGAATATGAAATGCAGACGATTGTTGATGAATCGGGGGAAGTCATTCCTGATATACCGGGATTTAAAATTAAATTTGGTAAAATTAACGTTGGAGTGCCAAAAGTAAGAGAAGCAGATGGAGCTACTATGGAAATTACTCCAATAGAAGCAAGAATTAGAGAATTAAGCTATGCTGCAGATATTACTTTAGAGATGACCCCTATAACTATTGATGAACGAACCCAGAGAGAAGAAGCTGAAGAAACTTTAGGTATATATATTGGAAAGATTCCAATAATGCTTAAAAGCTGTCGGTGCCCTTTAGAAAGCTTATCTGAACAAGAATTGATCAATCGGGGTGAAGATCCGTTAGATCCTGGCGGCTACTTCATAATAAATGGGACCGAGCGAGTTCTCGTTACGCAGGAGGATCTTGCTCCGAATAGGATACTTGCTGAAGAAGCTAGTAGAAGTTCTAGTGCAACTCATCAAGCGAAAGTTTTTTCAACAAGAAGTGGTTTTAGAGCACCTGTAACAATTGAGCGAAAAAAAGATGGAAATCTTAGAGTATCATTTCCATCAGTTCCAGGAAAAGTACCTTTAGCAATACTAATGCGTTCATTAGGATTACATTCAGACAGAGAGATATTTGAAGCTATTTCAGAAAATGATGAAATCCAGAAAGAATTAATTCCTGTAATAGATGTTGCTTCTGAGATACAAGTATTAAAAGATCCAGAAAAATCTCAGCATAATGCACTTGATTATATAGGAAAAAGAGTTGCAATTGGACAAACGAAAGATTATCGTATTAGAAGAGCTTTACAGGTTTTAGACAGATATCTTTTGCCCCATATCGGAAATGATGAAGGAGATCGAATTAAAAAAGCGTATTATTTGGGCCAGATGGCGCAAAAAGTAATGGAACTCGCTTTAAGTTTAAGAGAACCAGATGATAAAGATCATTATGCTAATAAAAGGTTAAAATTAGCGGGTGAACTATTCACATCATTATTTAGGGTAGCCTTTTTAAATCTTGTTAAAGATATTAAATATCAATTAGAAAGGACTGCAGTTCGAGGTAGAGCTCCAAATATAAAAACGGCGGTAAGGGCTGATGTGATTACAGAAAGGATTAGACACGCATTAGCTACAGGTAATTGGGTCGGTGGTAAAGCAGGCGTCAGTCAACTTTTAAACAGAACAAATCATGTTGGTACATTAAGCCACTTGAGAAGAGTTATATCGCCTCTAAGCCGGAGTCAACCACATTTTGAAGCTAGAGATTTGCATCCAACTCAATGGGGGAAAATATGTCCCGCGGAAACTCCTGAGGGACCAAATTGTGGTTTAGTTAAAAATCTTGGATTAGCTTCAATAATATCAGTAGGAACTAATGAAAGGATTATTGAAAATATTTTAATCGATTTAGGTGTGATCCCTATAAATGAGGTAAAAAATATTAAAGGAGAGAAAGTAAAAGTCTTTTTAAATGGGAAATTAGTTGGTATACATCAACAGCATAATCCATTCATACGTCAATTGAGAGAAAAACGAAGGAAAGGCGAGATAGGGCAACATGTAAATATAGGATATTATCATGAATCCAGAGAAATTCAAATTAATTGTGATGCGGGAAGAGCAACCAGACCTTTATTTGTTTTGAGAAATCAAAACCTACTCGTTTCAAAAGATGATATTGAAAAGATAAAGCAAAATAAATTTATTTGGTCAGATTTGATCCAAAAGGGTGTTATTGAATATTTAGATGCCGAAGAAGAAGAAAATGCATATATTGCCATGTTCGAGGAGGATATTACTGGAGAACATACTCATTTAGAGATATCCCCTGCCGCAATTCTTGGGATTTGTGCTTCAATTATTCCTTTTCCAGAACACAATCAATCCCCTAGAAATACATATGAGGCAGGGATGGTAAAGCAAGCATTAGGTTTATTTGCAGCTAATATGCACTTGAGATTAGACACTAGAGGACACACATTACATTATCCTCAACAACCGTTAGTAAAAACCAGTCCAATGGAAATCATTGGGATAAATAAGAGACCCGCCGGACAAAATTTTATCATTGCAATGATGAGTTTCGAAGGATTCAATATAGAAGATGCGATCATCATCAATAAAGCGTCAATCGAGAGGGGTCTTGCACGAAGCCATTTTTTTAGAACCTATGATGCTGAAGAAAGAAAATACCCCGGTGGTGAGGTTGATAAATTTGAAATCCCAGAAAGAGGAGTGAGAGGATTCAAATCGGCTGAATCATATAGGTTATTATCTGAAGTGGATGGAATAATAGAACCAGAGACACAAGTAAATGGAGGAGATGTGTTAATTGGGAGGACATCCCCACCTAGATTTATAAAATCTTATGAAGAATTTGAACTTATGCAACCAAATAGACGTGAAACATCAAAAAATATGCGACATAATGAACAAGGAATTGTAGATACAGTAATTATTTCAGAAACAGTTGATGGAAATAAATTAGTTAAAATAAAAGTTAGAGATTTAAGAATCCCAGAATTAGGAGATAAGTTCTCCTCTCGCCATGGTCAAAAAGGGGTTTTAGGATTAGTAGTAGATCAAGCAGATATGCCGTATACTACCTCTGGAGTCATTCCAGATATAATTGTAAATCCTCATGCAATGCCATCTCGAATGACTTTAGGACAACTTTTTGAGGGTATTAGTGGAAAGATTGCTTGTACAACAGGAAAATTAGGAGATGCAACCGCATTTGAGTGGACAGATATTACAAAACTGCAAGAACAATTAGTAGAAGCGGGATTTGAGTTTAATGGAAGAGAAGTAATGTATAATGGAATCACAGGTGAAAAATATGAAGCAGGAATTTATTGCGCTCCAATTTATTACCAAAAACTATATCACTTAGTGGCAGATAAACTGCATGCTCGAGCAAGAGGACCAGTTCAAATTTTAACGAGACAGCCCACGGAAGGTCGTGCTCGTGAAGGGGGATTAAGATTTGGGGAAATGGAGAGAGATTGTTTAGTAGGTCATGGCTCTGCCTTATTATTAAAAGAACGCCTTTTAGATGAATCAGATCGAACCGTAATTTTAGTATGTGAAAAATGCGGACTTTTAGCTGTATATGATCGAAATAGAGACAAGCGTTATTGTCCAGTGTGTGGAGAAGGAACTATCATTTCGAAGGTTGTATGTTCTTACGCATTCAAGTTGCTATTACAAGAGATGATGAGTTTAGGACTTGCTCCAAGACTTAAGTTAAAAGAAAAAATATAAGACAATATTATTTTTTTAAATCTAATACTTTACTAACTTTTTTACTTATCAAATTGAAAATTTATTAAATAATTTCATGTTTAACGATTAATTAAAAGAAAAAAATAGTTTTGTTGTTTACTTTATTTCTGAAATTAATTATACTGTAAATTTAAGGAAGCTTGCAAGTCCAGGTATCAAAGTATACAGAAGGAATAAAACAAATAATGTTAGTAAGGATATCCATAAAGAATGATCCCAGGCAACGTCTAAAAGAAATTTAACTAGTACCAATACTATTAGAAAACCAATTATTGGAATTAATAATGTTAAATAATTGCCATCACTCCAAGGAATTTGACTAAAAATTCCAAATATTGAACCAATTGCGCCTAAAACTAATGGAATTACAAGAACACAAATAAATGCCAAAAGAATTATTAAAAACTTTTTATCTGAGGCTTTAGTTTTTGACACAATAAGTAGAACCGCAATGTAAAGAATTAGCGCTACAATTACTGTTGCTAAAATAAGCCATAATACAAACTCAAGAGTAGGGTCCATCTGAAATAACATATTATCTTCTCTTTTTTTATAATTAGATTGAAGAAATTTTAATTATTAGAAGAAAACTTTTCTTCTTTTTTAAATATTAACAATACAAATTATAAAACTGTTAAAATCGAAATGCTAGTTCCCTTTTAGAAAAAAACTAAATTTAATTCCAAGTATGTTAAATTGTTTAAATTATATCCCCCATGAGAGAAGTAAAAAATGAAAAGCGAATCCAAGGAATATTGAAGCAATAACTATACTAATTATTGAGAGTCGGACTGATACTTCTCTTCCATATTTTGTATAAATTACTAAAATTATCAATGATGCTAGCCCTATAAAAAGAAAAATCCACGCAAAAATCCATAAAGATAAAGAAGGAATACCAGCCATATCCAATAACAACAAATTTTTTGTGGTTTGTATGTTTAGATATATTTTATTTTTTTTTAATTTTATTAATGAATAAAATTTATAATTATAATCTTTTGATATTTAATAAATAGAACAAAATTATCTTCAAAGAAAATTAAGCTATCAAAAATTATGCATTTTCTAAAAAAAATTATTGAAACACCAGTTTTAAATGATCCTGCGGAAAAATATAAAAGTATACATCGGCATTTCTATAGATATTCTAGAGGAGATTTTATAGGACCTGCAATAAAAATTTCTAAAACAAAAGCTAAATTAACACTTAAAGGGAGTCATGAATATGAAGATTTGATTCTTGAAATAGTGACGAGTGGAATTTCAAATTCAGCTGAGAAATTCGAAATTAAAGGAAAATTAATATCTGGAGCAGACATTTCTGAAGTGATAAATAGTTTAGGGTTTGATTGGGATCTTAAACAATCAACAGGTCAAACCAAAAATTATAAAACGGAGATTATAGACCAAACAAATAGAGATACATTATTAGAGAGTATTGAAAGATTTCGGGAACATAGTTATTTTCTGGTGTCATTTAACGTAAACCCGAGTTGTAAGGTAACAACCAAAAAAAACATACCTCAGCCATCTAAAAAGAAGGTTGAAGATGATGATGTAAATAAAAGGATCCAATTTTGTACAGGATATATTAGTAATACTGAAAAAAACCTTAACTATACGTTAGAGGCTATATTATCAGACTTTAAATCAGACCTCCCTAAAAACTGGAAAACAATTGTACTTTTTAATAATTACAAAATAGTTGACATTCTAATTCCTAAAAATATCAAAAATTCAAGATTATTAAGAGTAATGGCTATAAGAAAAGGTACGCTATTTCGAACTATCGATGTAGATGGTGAAATTATTGAAAAACAATATTCTATCGTCGTCTAAGGATTAAAATTAATTTCTTTTTAGAAATGTTTAAAAAAATTTAATTTTTATCAAAGATAATTATTTATCAAGTTAAAATTATATTAAAAACGAGGCTAAGTCATTATAGAATTAAATCCTTACTTACAGTCTTTTTTATACATTGTTGGTGGAGATATCGCAATTTATGTTGGAATGGAGCTTCTGAATTCTGAATCTAAAGATATAACAGATGAAGATATTACAGAAAATATAAAAGAGCATATTGAAGGCACGGACATTGATTTCGAACCAGATGACACTGAAATCTTAAAATTAAATACTGTTCGAAAAACGCTTTATAAACTTTATTCTGAAAAGATAGCTCAATTTAGACGTATAAGAGATAAATCAACAGGGTGGTTTATTTATTATTGGTGGCATGAATTTGATTTGCTTGAAGAAATTATTATTGAAAAAAAGAAATTGATTGAATCAAAATTGCGAGACAGGTTGCAGTTCGAGCAAAATAATTATTTCTTTATTTGTTTAAATTGTGAAGATTCAAATATTAAATATAATTTTGAGGAAGCTTTTGAACTTAATTTTAGGTGTCCTAACTGTGGGGCTCCACTTGAAGCACAAGATAATCAAGCTATAATTGAATTTTTAAAAAATAAGATTGTTTTAAATGAAAACACCAAAATTTCAATTGATTAATAAATTAAATCGACTCGGACATTAATTTTTTAAATATTTATTTTAGATTTTTTATGAAAGAAAACAAAAATCTCAAAAAGATACGATTTGGCACATGTACAAAAGATTGCTATGGTTCTTGTGTATTTACAGGAATATGGAAAGATAATGCCACAGAATATAAATTTATAAATGCTCATCCATTGAAAGCACATCCATTTACTAATGGGTTTTTTTGTCCTAAACTTACTCAAAGACAGGATTTGATATATCATCAAGACAGATTGAAAAATACATTAATTCGAAATGGACCAAAACTTGAAAATAGTTTCAAACCTATTTCTTTAAACCATGCGATAAGTATAATTGCCGAAAAAATAGTTGAAATTAAGGAAAAAGGGAATCCAGCTTCTATTTTAGGAGCCTTTTATTCTGGAAATTCAGGTTTAATTTCGAAGTACGCTCCTTTAAGATTTTTTAATAAATTGGGGGCCACCATCACCAATGGAGGTATCTGTAATGAAGGAGGATGTGCGGGACTTACACAATTATTTGGTACCTATTCTACTGCAAATCCCTTTCAGTTAAAAAATCCCTCCACCAGATTAATAGTAAATTGGGGAAGTAATCTTTCAGAAAGTAATAACCATGCTTATTATTTAGTTAAACAAGCTTTAAAAATGGGAACTAAACTTGTTGTTGTGGATTCTCGACGTACGGTAATAGCAAATAAAGCTCATTGTTTTCTGCATATTATGCCAAGTACAGAACATTTGTTAGTTAAAATTATACTCAATGAACTTATTACCTGTAATGCTTATGATGAAAAATTTCTGAAAAACCATGTTGATAATTATTCCTCTCTTTTTCCAGAAGTATTTAATATTGATAAAAAGGAGCTTTTAGAGCAAATTGGAATTGATAATCAGACATTTCAGAATTTTGTTGAATTATTGATTAAATTTAAACACCACACTTTATTTAATGTAGGGTATGGTGTTCAGAAAGACTATAATGGTGGTAGAATCGTAAAATCTATTGCTTTAATCCAAATTTTGCTTGGAAATTTAGGTAAATCTGGATCAGGGTTGATTTATTCTCAAAGTGACTTTCTAAAACCTCTTCTTCAACCCCTTCATGAATATATAGCGTATTTTAACGGTGAATCAAAGATGAAAGAAATTCCTATAATAAAACTTGGCTCGTCCTTATCTTCTGGGAATTATCAGTTGTTATTTATATATAATTTTAATCCAGCAAGTTCATTACCTAATCAAAATTTTTTAAGGAGCACATTAATTAAGGAAAATCTATTTATAGTAGTAATAGATATGTTCTTGAATGAAACGACTAAGTTTGCAGATATAGTCATCCCTGCAAAATTTGATTTAGAATCTTTTGATTTAATATCTCCTTATTATATGCCGGGATTATCGATTAATATTGGGGGTCCATGTCCATATAAAGATTGTTTATCTAATTATGAATTCTTCCAAAAATTAGCTTGGAAATTAGGATTTGAAAACTCGGTGATCTTTCAAGAATCAGATAAAACTATATTTAAAAATTGTATAAAATTGCTGCCGTTAGAAATTCAAAACCATCTTCATAAGGAAGGATATTACTTATTATTTGATAATGATGATGTCCCTTTTAAAACCTTAGAGTTTCCTACTCCTAATAATCGGATTCAAATTATTGGCCCGCACTTAAAGTTTGGAGAAAATGAATTGAAGCGAAAATTAAACTTGAAAAAAAATGAATTCGTCCTCATTTCTCCTTCTCATTTGTATTTCTTACACTCTCAACTAGGGCAGTTAAATTCCAAATATGTGAATGAATTTAATAAAATTTTTTTATCATCAAAAGATATAAAAGCGCTGAATTTAGAAATAGGTCATGAGGTTCTTGTGTCTAATGAATACGGATCTGAAACCTACATACTAGCAGAATCTCCGATATTAAAGCATAAAACAACATTAATATATCATGGTTTATCTTCAACTTCAAAAGGAAGTCCAAATGTAAACTGTTTTATCCCCGACGAACCAGAAGAATTAGGCTTTTCTGGGTCCTATAATTCTGCAATCGTTGAAATTAAAAAAATAGAGTCTTAAAATAGATCTAGATACAATTTACTATTGTTTCTTCTTCTTAATAAAGGCAATATCGCCAAGAGAAGTCCCAGTTGATTTTTTCATATATTTATCATTTTGAACATTAGACTCAATCTCATCAGTCTTTTTTAAAATTTCTAGATTATAGATATCCTCTATTTTTTTAGCTAATTTGATAGTAGGTTCTACTTTTCCAGCCTCAATTCTTCTTAATAATGAAGGTTTTTCATTTAGCTTTTGAGCGAATTGATCTTGATTGAGTCCAAGGGAATTCCTTTTATTTCTTATTTTATTAGCATAATCAGAAATTAATTCCAAATCACTAACAAAATCTTTTTTTAAAACTTGTCGTTTTGGAGGTTTTTTTTTAGTATAAGGATAATATTTTTTAATTTGCGTGTTTGTTGGTGGTTTTTGTAATTTTTCACCATGTTGAGCACAATTATGACATACAGTTATTTTAGCTCCTTCTAATAAAACTCTTTGTCCTTTACCCCAAATAATACTTCCACATATGGGGCATTCCTTATCAATTTCATTATATCGTGATTTTGGCATAATTATATCTTAAATACGATTTATAGATAGAAATGTATTACATATATAGAATTTGTTTAAATATTCTTATAATTTACGATTTACTGTCATTATATTTTATAAACTATAAATTTTTTAAAAATCGACATTTTTAAGTAAATATACAGAACTAACCTTAAATTTAAATGATTAAAAGTTTATTAATATTTTAAGGTATTTTCTTAAAAATATAAATTAAAGTGAGAAAAGAAGGGGTATACTTTTTTTGACTACGACTAAAGATAAACGAAAAAAAGAAGAAACAAAAGATGGAGAATATCTTATAACTTATACTAGACATCTAGAGAAACGACTTAGAAATTTGGAGACAGAAAAACAATTACTAGATGCAGAGCGCTTAAGATTAGAACAAGAATTACATAGTCTAAGAAATGAAATTGACAGATTAAGAGAACCTCCATTAGTGTCTGCAACTATCATTGATTTTTTAGACGAAAAAGGGAGAGCAATTGTAAAAAGTTCAACAGGACCAAGTTTTGTTGTTAATAGTAGTAGAAAAGTAAAAAATGAAAAACTCGCACCGGGAACTAGGGTAGCTTTAAATCAAAGAACTTTTGCGATTATGGAGGTCCTTCCTACTAAATTAGATCCTTTTGTTAAAGGTATGGAAGTAATTGATTCAATTCCAGACATATCATATGTGGATGTTGGAGGATTGGAAGATCAAATGCAAGAAGTAAGAGAGACTGTAGAATTACCTTTAAAAAAGCCAGAATTATTTAAAAAAATTGGAATTGAACCACCTAAAGGAGTTTTGCTATTTGGTCCACCAGGTACTGGAAAAACTTTATTAGCAAAAGCAGTTGCGCATGAAACGGAAGCAACATTTATAAGAATTATTGGATCTGAATTAGTACAAAAGTTTATCGGTGAAGGAGCACGTTTAGTAAGAGAGATCTTTAATTTAGCAAAACAAAAAGCCCCAACAATATTATTTATAGATGAATTAGATGCGATAGGATCCCAGAGACTTAAAATTGCTACATCTGGAGATAGAGAAGTTCAAAGAACTCTTATGCAACTTTTAAGTGAATTAGATGGATTTGAACAAAGAGGAGATGTAAAAATCATTGGAGCAACAAATAGAGTAGATATTTTAGATCCCGCACTATTAAGACCAGGAAGATTTGATCGTATGATCGAATTTCCTATTCCTGAGGAAACAGCTCGAGAGGCGATATTTAAAATACACTCGAGAAATTTACTTGTCGAAGACAAAATTGACTTAAAAAGATTAGTAAATCTTACAGAGGGAGCAACAGGTGCTGACATTAAAGCAATTTGTACAGAAGCGGGAATGTTCGCAATTAGAAAAGATGCTGATATGATTATCAACAAAGATTTTATTGATGCTGTAAGTAAAGTAATGAATAAAGTTAAAGATCAAATGGTAGAATCCCGCCTTTACTCTTAAATTATGATTTAAACAATCTATTTATGTGCTACTTTCTTTTTCTAAATTAAATATTATTCTTAATTATTGATCTATGGAAACTGAATTATTATTAGGTTTAAGACAAATTAAAGCAATTTCAGATTATCAATTTAGTAATGAAATTACTGATATTCTTTTTGATGAAATTGATCAGATAAGTGTTAAAAGGTCGCCAAATACTAATAAAATCAGATATATCTATTACAATGATAATTTATTACTTACTTTAAGACCCACAAATGGTTTTTTTACTTTAACTCTCTTTTCAGCGGCTAAAATAATTAAGAATACTGCGTGTCCAAAGCTAAGAGTTATTGTTTTAAATGATATATCAGAGTTTATAAAAAAAGGAAGAAATGTTTTCTGTAAACATGTTGTTAGTATTGATGAAAACTTAAGACCTTTAGATGAAGTAATTGTCGTAAATCAAGAGGATGAATTGCTGGGTATTGGTAAGTTAAAAATTCCTGTTAATTATATAAAAACGTTTTCAAGTGGTATTGCAGTTAACATAAGAAAAGGTATTCATAAATCAAAAATTTAAATTTTGAATAATTATATATTTTAAGAAAAAAGTTTTTTCAATGTGAAATAAAGTGGTAAAATTACCAAAGGAAATGCAAAATAAAGAGAAAAGTAAACCAAAACGCCCACAACCCGTTAAAGCGCGAGAAGGTCAACAATTTGGATCAAGACAGATGCGTAGAAAAATGGCTCAACAGGGTATAGATATGGAACCTATCGATGCCACTCGAGTTATAATAGAGGGTGCAGAAAAATCATTGATAATAGAGCAACCCGAAGTGGTTAAGATGAAACAAGCAGGTCAAGAAATATATCAAATAATAGGTCAAGCCGAAGAAGTTTCTCCAGAGAGTATTTCAATCAAAAGTGATGATACTTATATGGAGTTGGAACCCGATGAAGAATCTGAGGTAAAAACAACAATTACTGAAAATGATATTATGCTAGTGGCTACACAGGCAAATGTAGATAAAAATGAAGCAGAGACTATATTAAAAGAATTTAATGGAGATATTGCTAAAGCGATTTTGTTTTTGAAGAATAGACCTTAATATCGAAGCATTATTCAAATAATAAAGATTAAGAGTTATAAAATTTTTATAATCAAAAAGTACGAATTTTGATTTTATATGTCGAAAGTTAAGAAGAAACGTATTGAAGATCTTACAATTATTTCAGATTTGGATATAAAATTTGAGAAAATCATTCAATTTTCAGGTTGGTGGTTTTTATTATTGCTTGCGGGTTTTCTGGGTGCTTGGATATTTTTAGATATTGTTTTAGAAATATTGGATTTGGAGGTAACAGCCATGAGCTATTCTTTTATGATATTTACTGGAACAAACTCAGCAATTAGTTTTGCCTTAGCTACAAAGATAAAAAACAATAGAGATAAGAAAAAACAATTTTTTCGTGATTGGTTGTTAGGAGAATTTATCTTCTGCATGTTAACGGTTTTTGCTATTGCTGCTTATCAATGGTAAATTCTTAGTTAAGAAGATTTTCCTCATAATAAATATGCCTTCAGTTGTAGCAGTGCTTTTTTTTTATAAATACACTTAATCTTAATTCTTATAAAATTTTAAAAGTTAAAACTAGTGAAGTGTGGTAATTTGTTCGACAAAATTTTCTATATAATGTAATTTAAGAATTAATAAATCAGAAATTGAAAAGACTCCAAAGAATTAAGAATTTTTTCGTAATTTTAGTAAACAAATTTTAGATTCACAGATAAAGTGTTAATAAAATAAGTTTAAATTGGAAAAACAAATAAATTTTTATATCATAAGAGGTAAAATATTAACGATAATAAACAATTAATAATTCTCTAAATTCAGTTCATACTACCGACAAAATTTTTTGATTAAAAATAGTGTTGTATTCCACTATATTATAATAGGATACATAAAAATTGAAAAAGAGGAAGGTTTATATTGGTCTTGGTATCAGATTTAAAACCATTAAAAGAGAAAGATGCTGAAAAAGTTAGACGTAAATATTTGACAAAATTGTTACCACGAGTTTTTAGAACTGAAGGTGATGTAGTACCATTCGATCCAATAAAGATTGAACAAAGTCTTATATATGAAACGGGTTTATCCCAAAAATCTGCGGATAGAATTACCGAATTAGTTGTTAGGAGAATAATATCTTCTGGGATTAGGTTCTTATCGGGTCCTCATATTAGAGAAATTGTGTGCTCAATATTATCAGAACAACATTTTGAGGACGAGCGAAAAATATATACGAGAATAGGAATGCCATTAATGGATTATGAAGCAATTTTAGAACACGGAATAGATGAGAATGCAAATCAAGATATGAATCCAGAAAGTATTCATCATTGGGCTGCAAATAGAATATCAGATGAATATGCTTTATTAAGAATTTTAGATTCTGAAGAAGCTCATGCCCATTTATACGGTGATATTCACGTTCATATGTTAAGATATTTTGATTTAAGACCTTTCTGTCAAGAATGGGACCCACGTATGATTCTACAACATGGATTACCTCCGGTAGATAGTTGGGCGCATTGTAGTAAATCAGGACCCGCAGGAAGCTTACGTGTTGCTGTGACTCATCTCGCTAAGTGGCTTGGAATAATTCAGGGCGAATTCAGTGGGGGACAGGGATATGATTATATAACTACTTTTTTAGCACCATATGCACGTGGTATTTCGGACAGAGAGATTGAACAATCAATGCAATGCTTGATTTTTGAGACTAATCAAATTTTTGCAGCAAGAGGAGGACAAGTACCATTCACTTCAATTTCTTGTACTCCAACTATACCTAATGGCTTATTAAATATTCCGGCGGTTGGAATACATGGAGAACTAGCAGGAACATATGGAGATTATAAAGATGAATGTCTCAAACTTTTTGATGCTTTAACAAATGTTTATATTCAAGGTGATCATAATGGAAAACTTTTTGCATTTCCAAAACATGAGATTAAGATTAAAAAAGAATGGTTGCATGAATTTGAACCGTCTTATTTAAAAGTAATGGAAGAAATCGCTACCATGGGAACTCCGTATTTCCTTAATATGTGTCCAGATTGGATGCCAGATGAAATCCACAGTCAATGTTGCAGAAAATTCTTAAGTGGAAATCAAATCATCGAGCATTGTAATCTAGATCCTGAAAAAAGAAAAAATGCAAACCTATGGGAAAATTATGTAACAATTGGTTCACTTCAAAGTGTTAGTTTAAATCTTCCTCGGTATGCTTATCTTTCAGAAAACGAATCTGATTATTTCAATGTACTAGATGAGAAAATTGAGCTTTCTGCAAGAATTTTATTAAAAAAATGGAAATTAATGGAGAGGAGATTAAAAACAGGGCATTTACCATTGTGTAGTGGTAAAATAAAAGGTAATCCTATCTTCAACTTAAAAGATCAGAATCTTTCAATAGGATTTACTGGATTAAATGAAGCTGTCAAAAGTCTATCTGGATATGAACTTCATGAAGATAATACTGCTTATGAGTTAGGAAAAAAGATTTTGAATTACATCGTTGCTAAATGTAATAGTATGACCCAAAGAGACGGTAAATCTTATTCTATATGGGAACAGCCTAGTGAATCAACAGCTAATCGCCTAGCAAAATTAGATTTAAAACATTTCCCCCAAAAAGCTATTGTACAGTCATCAGGTAAATCTGCTTATTACACCAATTCAAGCCACATTAGATATGACGCGGATTTACCTTTATTCGAACGTATAATAAAACAAGGAGATTTACATCCAATTATTGAGGGTGGAGTAATTACTCACATTTGGTTAGGAGAACAAAAACCAGATGTTTATGGTCTTTGGGAACTTACCAAAAACATTTGCCTTAATACAAATACAGCCTATTTTGCTTACACCATTGATTTTATTTATTGTCCTTCATGTAGGAAAATGTTTAGAGGGACTCAATTTAGTTGTCCGAAGTGTAATTCTGAGAACGTAAAAGTGTATTCAAGAGTTACGGGATATTATAGCGAAGTAAATAGATATAATCCCGGAAAAAGGGCGGAATGGGAAGCTCGTAGACGCGAGCATGTTTTTTATTAATTTTTACTTTTCTATTTTTTAAATATTATCATATTTTATACTATATATGATTAAAGAGTATTTACTTAAAGAAGTTCAAGAAATCGTAGACAATTGGATCCATAATTATGGGGGGTATTGGCCACCTTTATCAATGATTTGTGCTATTATGGAAGAATTAGGAGAAGTTGCAAGAGAAGTAAATTCTCTTGAAGGATATAAACCGAAAAAGTCCAATAATTTAGATTCTTGTTTGGGAGAAGAATTAGCAGATCTTCTTTTTTCTATTATATGTGTTGCTAATCATTACAAAATTGATTTAGGAAAAGAATTTAATAAAATTATTGATAAATATTCAAATAGAGATTCAAAACGATTTTTATAATTTAGGATAATTCCAAAGTAATTTTATTCAATAAAGTACAATTTTATTCATAATTTATAAAATTTTAATTGTTTAAATTTTTCTATTTTATGAATTAATAAGAAACTATCACTGATCTGATAATACAAATATGTTAAAAGAAGGATTAGAAAAACAAGAAATACTGAAAATTCTCAAAGAAAAATTAAAAAGTGATTTTTCATATGAATCAGGCTCAATATTAGGTTCAATGTGCACTGAACCTTTAGCTATTGCAGTTGAAATTTATATGAAATATGTTGCTAAAAATCTTGGAGATCCAGGTTTATTTTTGGGGACTGCTGAGTTAGAAGAAGAATTAGTGAGTGAGATTGGTGGGCTTTTTAATGGGAAAAAGATAATAGGCACTTTCACTACGGGGGGTTCAGAATCAAACTTAATAGCAATGAGGATTGCTAAAAAATTAAGACCAGATATTTCTTTTCCAGAAGTTGTTGTACCCCGTTCAGCACATGTGTCTTTTGATAAAGCAGCTGATTTACTTGGAATTAAACTTAGGAAAACAAAATTAAATGATAATTTTGAACTAGATCTCGAGCATTTTAATTCATTAATAAATAATAATACTTGTGGTGTTGTAGGAATTGCAGGAACTACTTCTTTAGGTCTGATAGATCCAATAGAAGATATTGGAAATCTAATTGAGAATAAAGATATATTTTTTCATATCGATGCTGCATTTGGAGGATTTATATTACCCTTTCTAAAAGAATTAAATTATCCGATTCCTGCATGGGATTTTTCAGTAGATTCAGTTGATTCCATAACCGCAGATCCACATAAAATGGGTTTAGGAATCATTCCTTCAGGAGGTTTTTTTTTAAGAGATCCTTCAATTTTAGAAAAAACAGGATTTGAAATACCATATTTAGCTGGAGGAAATTTTAAACACTTCCATATAGTGGGAACTAGATCTGGTGGAACTGTAATAGCATTTTGGGTAATATTGAAATATTTAGGTTTTAACGGATTTAAACAGATCATAAAAAAGTGTATGGATAACACTCGATATTTGACTCAACGAATAAATGAAATAAAAGGAGTAAAGTTAGCTACTAATCCAATTATAAATGTTGTTGGAATTACTACTGAAAACAAAGAAAGTATTTGTAAAATTGATGAAGAATTACGAAAGAGAAATTGGATGGTAGGTAAATTTGAAGATTTCAATCTTATTAGAGTGGTAATTATGCCACATGTTCAAAAAACCCATTTACAAAATTTTACTGGTGATTTAGAGAAAATTTTAAAAAAATTAAAAATTTCTTGAGATTCGAATAGAAGTTTTATAAAAATTGCCGTTTTAATTAATATCGTTGGAAAAAAAATATATTTAGTACAAATTATTATTAAATTATTAGTAAGATTTTTTGGGAGTTTAATTTCAAAAACTTGGAATTAAGACAATGGGTAAAGAAAAAAAAACACTTGGAATAAAAACAACAAGATATTTTACAAAAAATTGTTCTAAGTGTAGTTTTGAATATCCTAATTGGTTTACTAATTGTCCTAAATGCGGAGCAGCTTGGGATGATACAGAAATTATCACCACTCCAAAGGAAGCCCATAAAAAAACAATTAAAATTGTTGTAAAAATCACTGAAGAAACTTTTAATAAAGCTATTTTTATGGTAAATTTAATTTTCAGCGCTGATCAAGGGAAATCATGGTATCAAATGGAAATGGAGTCTAAAATGGATTATTACATAGCAGAAATTGCTGAAGTTCCCATTGGTTCGGTTATTATTTACTATGTAGAAGTGTGTTTGGAAGATGGAGAGAGAATTATAGAAAATAATGATAATAAATACTTTTTTTATAAAGTTGGCGTTCCACTTGGAGAAACTGAAACTGAAACACCCAAACCAGAGCATAAAGTGTTAGAAAAAAATATAAGAGAAACACCTATCAAACCCCAAAAGTATACTAAACCTCAGGTAGAATTACCACCAGAAAAAACCCATGTTACAAGAGAAATGGTTGAAAAATCCACTGTAATACCTCAAGATCAAATTAAAGCTCCAGTAGAAGAAAACCCTTATGAATATTCCAAAGCTGAACAAACAATATTTGGTAAACCACAAACACAAATCGATCCCGAATTAAAAGTATGCATCCACTGCAAATCAAAAATTAAAAAAATGTGGAGTATATGTCCAATTTGTGGGAAATCGCTCTGATTTAAACAATTAACCTCCCGAAATGTGATAGATACTAAATATTTAGAAATTCATTTTAAAGGAAGCAAGATATAAAAATGACTTGTTTCTAAAGTACATATCATAACGGGGTTCCGCATTTATTACAAAATTGATAATCGCTTGATAGAATTGCTCCACACTTTTTACAGATAATAATTTCTTTTTCTGAGGGTTTTGATACTTCTGATTGAACTGGTTTGCTTTCAATATCTGATATATTTGGTATAATTCTTAATTTACTAGCCTCTTGAGTTTCAGATCCTTTTTTTGCTGTAAATGGCATAAAATCGGCGACAACAGATTTCTCTGTCTCATCAGTTTTTTGACTTAAAGTTTGAAATAGAGAGGGTGTGCTTGATGCTTCTGCTGTGGGGGTGGAAGGGATTGAGCCTATAGGTTTAGATTCTAGTTTTTCTTTCTTTTCTTTTTTAGGTTTTTCTTTCTTTTCTTTCTTAGCTTTTTTCATATCCTCTAATAATTTTTGTTGCCTTTCCTTTTCTTCTTGAAGTTTCTTCTCCTTCTCCGCTTTCTTTTTCTGTTTTTCAGCCTTTTTCATCTCTTTTTTAGAATAAACTGGTTCTGGTAAGTAATCCATCAAAGAATCTGACTTTTTTTCTTGGGTATCTTGCGGCATTAAAAAATGAGTACCGCTTAAAGGTTTACTATCAATAGATGGCGTTACCAATGGAGATTGAAATCCTTCTGGTGCAGGAGCAGGAACTGGCATACTTGATGTAAAAGGAACTGCTTTTGGTTTATAGATTTCATCTCCACTAGTAATAAGGCTTGGTTCAGGAGGGCTTTGTAGTTGTTCTTCATTTAATTCACTCGTTAATATTTCTTCTGGTGTTTTAAAGTCGAAAACTACAGGTTGTTTAGTTGTTTTTTCAACTTGGGATTCTGGTAAAGGTATTTCTGGTTCAAATTCGGGTTCCAATATAGGTGTTGGTTCTGGAACTGGCGGGGCTTCAAACTCAAATTGTGGTTCTGGTTCAAATGTTGAACTCGGTATATTAGGTTGGGGAGATCTAGGTTCTGGAACTGGAGGGGCCGCAAAATCAAATTCTGGTTCTAATCGACTTAGAGGAGTTGGATAGGTTCCTGTTGCTGTTGTTAGAATTTGACCAGGACTGAACACAATTCCTTTTGAAATTAACTGATCGGGGACTCCTGAGCCGATCATTAAACATGCTAAAATATAAAAACAATCGCCAACTCCTTCACCTGTTTTCGCTGAAGTTTCCATATAATATAAATTAAAATTACTTGTGAAATCATTAATTTCTTCCAAAGAGACAGCTCTTAGTTCGGTCAAATCACTTTTATTACCAACAAGGAGTAAAGGAATTTCTGTTTTAACATTCGCCCTTACTTCTTCTATCCATTGAGGAAGGTGTTCAAAGCTTGCACCATTTGTAAGATCGAAGATCAATAATGCCCCTAAAGATCCTCTATAATACATTGGTCTAATTGAACTAAACCTCTCCTGTCCTCCAGTATCCCATATTTGAAGCTTTGCTCGTATTGTACCTTCAACAGATTCGATATTAATCGTTTTTACGTGGAAATCTACCCCTATCGTCATTTTATAATCTTCAGTGAAAAAACCCTTACTAAATCTGAGAGTTAAAGCAGTTTTTCCGACTCCACCATCTCCTACGACAATCGATTTAAAGAGATAATCATATTCTTCAGCCATTACATCTCCCTATATTAGGTTTCAATTTATTATACTATGAACTATTTTCTTAAATGGTATAGCTTTTATATATTATAACTATAAATACAAATTTATAATTTTATTTATATAACGATATTCTGTTATTTTAATAATAACAATGTAGGATATCGTAATAATATTTTTTTTTAAAATCAAAAATATTACGAAAGTCCTAAAATTTCAAGAAATAGACTATTATTAAAATAACATTTTTCATACTCACTAAGAACTTCCTTTCTTATTAATATGAGATTCTGCTTAAAAAAATATATTCTAAGATAGTTTATGAGCCTCTTCACATATATCTATATTTTCGAACCATTTGTTGATTTTGTTTAAGTCTTGTTGAGGAAATTCATATGAATGTTCTCGATCTGGATATATTCCATTTATGACTTCGTCTCTATAATCATTTAAAGCCTGACTAATAGATTCACCAATATTACCAAAATATTTCAGAAATTTGGGTTTAAAATCTGTAAAGATGCCTAACATATCATGAATAACCAAGATTTGACCATCACAATGAGGTCCAGCACCAATACCTATCGTTGGGATATCAATGGAATTCGTAATTATTTTAGCTATTTGCCAAGGGATACTTTCTAAGACGATTGAAAAAACTCCTACTTCTTCTAAATTTTTTGCATCTAATATTAATTTTTTAGCAGCTTCAATTGTCTTACCTTGAACTAAAAAACCTCCGAATTGATAAATAGCTTGTGGAGTAAGGCCAATATGGCCCATAACTTGTATATCTGCCTTGATCATTGCTTTAATTGTAGGACAAATTTCTGTTCCTCCTTCAACTTTAACAGCTTCAGCACCACCTTCTTGGATAAAACGCCCTGCATTTTTAACAGCTTCTATTTTATTTATTTTATATGAGAGATAAGGCATATCTCCCACAACTAAAGCATTTGTTACTCCTCGGCTAACTGCTTTTGTATGATGAATCATTTCATCCATAGTTACTGATAATGTGTTTTTATATCCAAGCATAACCATTGAAAGTGAATCTCCGACAAGTATTAGATCAATACCACTCCTATCAACAATTTTTGCGAATGAATAATCATATGATGTGAGTGTAATAATTTTTTCGCCTTTTTTCTTCTTCTCTATAATATCTCTTGAAGTTACTTTTTGTAAGGACATATGTTCAAATAACTAATTAGCTTTGAAAAATGTTATGAAAATTTACTTAAGTTATTATTGAGATCATGAAAAGAAGATCATTAGAAATATGCAAATTTGCTATTTATAGTAATGATAATATTTATCAATAAGACTTTTTAATCTTCACATATTAACCCTAATAGTCTAATAAAGAGGATTTAAACATTATGGTAGATCCAAAAGAAATTGATTTCTATTCATTGGGTTTTAATTTTATTGCAACAAAAACTATGTTTATGGCAAATCATAAAAATGGCAAATGGGAAGACGGAAAATTATTACCTTTTGGAAATTTCGAAATTTCTCCAGCATCGTGTGTAATAAATTACGGACAAGGTATTTTTGAAGGAATGAAAGCCTTAAGAGCAAAGAATGGAGAAGTTACGTTGTTTAGACCAGAAGAAAATAGTAAAAGATTTAATTTTAGCGCTAGAAGGATGTTAATGCCAGAATATGATGTAGATAAGTTTATTGACGCTGTAAAGAGAGTGGTAAAGGCTAATGAAGAGTTTATTCCTCCTTATGATAGTGGAGGAGCTTTATATATCCGGCCGATTCTATTTGGGTATGGGCCTATTCTCGGAGTACACTCCGCGGAAGAATTTAAATTGATAATTTTTACAGTTCCTGTTGGACCGTATTTTCCAGAAGGTTTTAAAGGAATTAAGTTAGAAATTTCAAAAAATTATACAAGAGCTGCTCCAGGAGGGACGGGTTCAGCAAAAACAATATGTAATTATGCTGGGACAATGTTACCCGCAAAAGAAGCGAAAGCAAGAGGGTTTTCCCAAATTTTATATTTAGATGTCGTTCATTTAGAATATATCGAAGAAGTTGGTGCAGCTAATTTTTTCGCAATGATTAATGGAAAATTAGCCACTCCTAGAAAGTCGGGAACAATTTTAGAAGGAATTACGAGAGAATCTATTTTAGAACTCGCATCCAAAAAATTGGGAATTGAGGCTGAAGAGAGAGAAATTTCCTATAGAGAATTATTTGAAGATTCATGTACAGAAGCATTCTGTAGCGGTACTGCAGCGGTAATTACTCCAATTGCATCAGTTAATTTAGAAGGTAAAGAACGAATCTTTAATAACCGAGAACCAGGGGAAATAACTAATAAAATATATAAATTACTAACAGGAATTCAACGATTAGAGATAGAAGACGAGTTTGGATGGATTACTAAAGTATAATTTTTTTTTTAAATTCTTTCTATGAGAGAAATGAAAGCTTTCTTAACATTATCTCCTGTTTTTGAGGAGATTTTTAAATAGCCTATAATATTATTGTACCTTTTTATTATATTTAATATAAAATCATCAAAAATTTTACAGTCATAAATATCAATAATATCAGATTTATTTCCCAATATAAAAGCAGATATCTTACCATATTCATTTAATTTTTTTATCCAATCTTCAACGCCTTCAAGTGTGTTGAATCGAGATAGGTCAAACAATACAAAAGCAGCTATAGAACCATCCACAAAATCATTTAACAATTGTTTAAATTGAGTTTGTCCAGCAAAGTCCCACATTACAAAATTATATTCTTGCCCATTTATTGTAAGATTTTTGGAAAAAAAATCAATTCCTTTAGTTAATTCACTGTTATCATCAAAATTATCATGGATTAACCGATTGAGAAACGAGGTTTTCCCAACGCCACCATCTCCAGAAACAACGATTTTTATTGTTTTTTTCATATTAATATTTACTATTTTGTTTTTAATTTAAAAAAGTACAATAAAAGGTGATTTCCGTAATAGTAGAACATAAAAAAAACTTGCTATATACAACCCATTCGCTTACTTAAATGTAAAAATTCAGGTATATTAAAATATAGAATAGGATAAGACAAGATTTATACGGAGGGTGAGTATTTTATTGTACTCGAAGAAGTTGTGAACTCCCCGTGCAAATTAGTTCTCCATTTTCATCCCATACTTTTGCTTTACAAAAAAAGATGTTTTTCCCACTCTTTATACATTTTGCTTTTGCTTTTAAATGTCCTTTAGATACCGGTTTTAGAAATTCAATTTGTAGATCTATAGTTGTAACATATCCATTAGGATGGATCAAAGATAATGCCGCACACCCACAAGTAGAATCAACAAGGGAAGCTAAAACACCACCATGGATCATTCCATTTTGGGTAAGTTCCTCTCTTATTTCAATTTCGAAAATAGCTCTTCCATTTGCGATCTCTCGTATTTCAAAGCCTAATGTCGAATAGTATGGTATTTTTTCATAGAGGAGTTTTATAATATCTTTCATATTAATTATCTTTCGAGTTTCGAATTTAATTATATCTATTAACCAAAAATATATTAGGTTTTTAAAGGCAAAAAAATAAAACTTAAGAAATCACATCAACTCTTGATGCTAAAATTTAGAATAAATAAGTTTCTTGAACTAAGATTCGAAGATGGAGAAACTAACATATATGTAAATAATATTTTAGTTAATCATTGTAAATATATCTTGATAAATGTTCAAGTGGATTGTTCCAAGGATATTACCGAGATTAATTCAATAGATGAAGTTAATAATCAATCCCGAAATGCAATTATCTCTAATACAAATCCATTTTCATCAATATTATCTTAATTATTAAAAAAAATTTATTTATATTTACCTATTTTGTATTTTAATTCAGTCCCGTAGTTTGTTGATACAAAATTGTGATAAGGAACATAATTTTTGATTTAGGTAATGTAATATTCAATTTCAAACCAGAGAAATTCTTACACAGATACACTAACGATGAAAATTATATAGAGGAGTTTATTTCAAAAGTGATTAGAAGTAGAATATGGTTAAAATTAGATCGTGGAACCATTTCACTTAAAAAGGCTGAAGACAAATTCATTAAGAAATTTCCCGAAGATCATGATTTCATAGTGATGTTTTTTAGACATTGGATGGAAATGCTTACTCCGATCCAAGAAAATGTAAAAATACTATATGATCTAAAATCTAATGGTTATAAAATATATATCTTGTCTAATTTCATAGTTGAGGCGTTTGATTTTGTAGAAAACCAGTATGACTTTCTATCTCTCTTTGATGGAAGGATCATTTCAGGGAAAGAAAAAGTTATCAAACCCGAACTTGAAATTTATCAAAAATTAATTCATAAATACAATTTAATACCAGAAGAGTGTATTTTTATTGATGATGTACGCGCTTTTTTATCTCAAGCGAGAAAACTGAGTATAAAAACGATTTTATTTTCAAAAAATACAAATCTACGGAAGGAATTGAGAAAATTAGATATAAATATTTAAAAACTAGTATTAAACAGTCTTTCGATTTTCCTTAAACCACTTGACTGCAAAATCTACCATTTCTCGCTGTGATAATAATCTAACGTCTGCTATTCCAACTTTACCGGGATTATAATTGGTTTTTGATTCAAAATCTGCTCCCAATTGTTCAAAATCATCAGTCATAAGATTTAATTCTTTCCATTCTATCCATTTTCTTTCACTATCTATTTGAAGTGCTGATGAATTTAATTTATAGTGTTTTCCCTGGTAATCACTTCGATATTCAGCAAGATGTAAAGAACTATTATTTTCATGCGATACTCCAACTAATAAAATTTTTCCATTCAGTTCATAAATTCGAGCTAATGGAGAGTCTTCACCTAAATCAGTTATTAATTCATGATTTTCTGTAATAAATTCAGCATATTTGCCCCATGCAGCAAAAGAGGATGTTGGATGATGACTGCGAATAACATTAGGCCATTTTCTAAAAATATCTACAATTACTCCCATTCCTCGTGTAGGCGTTATTTCCGGATGGTAAGGGGGCATTTCATTGCGAATTATATTCCACCAACTTTCTGGTACGGGAGGATTTTCCCAATTAGATGGATCTGTATTATCACCTGAAAATGTGGGCATAACCAAGGTTCCTTTTGATGTAAGGGTTTCCATTAATGCTTTTATAACTGCAACAGGACCTCCTACAGTCCACCCTATCGCGCTTAATGAACTATGCATTATCAGTATTTGTCCAGACATGATACCAAGTGATTCAAAATCTTGTTTTAATGAAGTTATAGTGTTAGGATGTTGAGTAGATTTCACTACATCCCACTCAGATTTTTTATGATGTTCAATTCCCATAGTAGTAAGAATTATTAAAAATAAAAAAAATTTTTGTGAAAGTAATTTTTGTTTTTTCGACAAAAATACTAAATTTATACTCTGTTTTTCTTTAAAAATACACAATAATTGATAGATGTATGGTTGATAATCATAGCTACAGTTTTTTTGGCCAGAAAGTAGGATTGATTATTCAAAGTTCTTCTAAAAATGAGCCTCATATCTTTTTTAGACTTATTAAATGCAAAAATGATGGTTCTTGGGAAAAGCCAAGTATCGGAGAAGGCAAAGTTATTAAATTTTCGTTAGAAGAGATAGTTTGGATCATTCGTGTATTAGACAAAGAAACTAACTCATGGTCAAGTTATCATACGTTTAAAGATGCGAAAACACAAATTTCCTTCAAGTGGGAAAATGGAGAATACAATAAGTTATGGATTCACATTGGTAAATATTCTAAAGTGCTCGAATATGCTCAGATTAAGATACTAGAATTATTATTGAAACATTTTTTAAAAGAAAAAATAGAATTTGCTACAACTCCTATTATTTCAAAAAAAAGTAATTCAGAATTAATGAAAAACATTATAGTTCAAGAGGAGATAATTACAAGTAAAAAAAATTCAATTAACGATACAAAATATACAGAAAAGATTGATAATTCAAATAACATACATAGTGTTAATGGAATTATCAAAGGTGAAACTGATAAAGCTCTACTTATCCAATTTGATAGCGGAATTGATGTTTGGATACCTAAGTCCAGAATTCACTCAAGTTTTGATCAAAACAAAAATGATAATCAAAAGTTCCTAATTGACGACTGGATTTTAAAAAAGAATGAAGTTCTTTCTTAAGGATCCTAAAGCATGCCTAACTCTGAGGAAATTGATATTGAGAAACACAGATTCATAATTTATCATGGACATATTCATGTATTATCAAAAAATGACGAAATTAGAGAATTTGAGAAGCTTGATGATGAAAAATTACCGATTTTATAAACAATTTTCTCAGTAAGCATATATTTTTCCCTTTAAATTAATCATTTTTATAATACCCGCAAAGCAAATAAATCATAGACTATTTTTTTTTATAGAATCATATAAATTATTACAAAGTAGAATTGGAATATTTAGGAAAAAGAGATATTTAATATGGAAAATTCTGCTGATATTATTATAGTCGGTGCTGGACCTGTTGGAATATATTTTGGTTGGCAATTGGCAAAAAAGGGACGTTCAGTCTTAATTATTGAGAAAGACTCTAAAGAAAATACAGGTTCAAAAATGGATCAGTTTCATCTAGAAACTATGGTTTTTGATAAGTATAAAATACCCCCGCCTGTAGAAGGAACAGATGAATTTATTACAAATTTTAAGTGGACTTCATACTATGGTCCATATGGTAAATATCAACAGGTAATGGAATATCCGGTAACTGCAATGAGATTTCAATTTTTTATACAAAGATTAATATATTTGACTGAAGTAGATGGGGTTCAATTCAACTTTTCAGCTGCATTTAAAGAACCAATAATAAAAGAAAATAATCTAATAGGAGTTAAATTTGAGAAAGATGGCAAAATCAATGAAGTTCTAGGAAAGCTGATTGTTGATTCTACTGGTTCTTCAGCAGTTGTACGACAGTCTCTGCCTAAGGATTTTGGAGTAGAAACATTCAAAATTGAGGATGAAGATAAAATGTATGTAATTCAGAGAGTTATACAATGGAAGAACCCAGATGACCCACACCCTGGTATGGGAAAATATGAAGAATCAATTTCATATCTATATTATAAAACGTGGGTAGCACCTCATTTCTTACCAAATGCAAATATATTTGGCGGAGGTCAACCAGGAGGATATGGTAATCAAGAAAAAGCTACTGAAATCTTCCTAAAAGAAGTTCCATTCCCCCCTTATGAAATTTTAGAAGTACACAAAGCTACTACAGCTTATCGTAGGTCACCATTTTCTCTTGTTGGGAATGAATTCTTCTGTATTGGTGATAGTGCATGTATGTCAAAATCTTTTAGTGGTGAAGCAATCGAATCTTCTTGGAATGTGAGTCTTACAGCCTCGGATGTGATTCATACAACTTTAGTGAAGAATTTAGAGTTAAATAGAGAAAATTTATGGCCAATAAATGTACTTTTTTTCAGAAATCGAGGAGCAAAACTCGCTGCTTTATTGGCTCAAATTCCGGGTGCTGCCAATATGACTAAAAAAGACGTAATTTATCTCTTTAAGAAAAGTTTTATATTTAGTGGTCGGGATTTCACTTCAATGTGGGAAAATCTTGAATTAGATATGAGTTTTGGAAGGATGCTAAAGATAGTAGGGTTATTTCTTTGGGGTCTTCTAACTAGGCAGTTTTCCAAAAAAGCTTTAGGAACTATGTTAAAATATATGAAAATTTCTGGAAGAATCAGAGAACATTATGAAAATTTTCCTGAAACCCCAAAGGATTTTGATGACTGGACTGAAAAAGCAGATGGGCTATGGAGACACGTCGAGAAAATGAAATTTACACTAGTTTAATAGTATTTCAAGATACTTTCCATGTTTATTATTTTAGTTTTGGCAATATTCGAAAAATTTCAATTATACCCACTATAACAATATTTCTGATGAAGATTTATGCAGATAGCGCAAAAAGTCTCTCCGCACAAAGCACAAACGATTTCTTCATTACTATGAATATCTAAATTCTTCTCACATCGATTACAATGTCTATATCTCAAAGCAAAAGAATCTCTAGCTTTCTGGAACTTTCGCTTTTGTTTTTTTTTATACTTTAACTCAAGCATTACTATTTTATTTTTAAAAAAAAATAATTTAAACTCAGAGAAAAATTTCTGAAATCGTTTACATGAGTTAATGAACAGTGATTTTAACTTTGTAGGATCTGTAATTTATTTCAAATCCTCAACTAATTCAAGAAAACCTGTATATGGAATAGCAGTCCAGCTCTCCGCAAACACTGCTCCCGCAGATCGAGAAAGTAGCGAAACTTTCGCTGCTTCTTTTTCATTTTTAACTTCGAAGATATCAAGGAAATCATATCGCCCCAAAATGGCATAATGTGCGATCCATTTAATATCGGGGACTTTCTCTCTAACCAGATTTAACCAATTTTCTCCTTGTTCTTTCCTTTTCTCTACTAAGTCAGGATTTTGAAGTTTAGTTACTAATATATATATTGGCATAAAGAAAAGAATAATAATTGAAAATTTAAATCTTATTAAGGCTATTGAATTCTAAAGACTGATATCTATTTGGTAGAAAATAAAAGAAGTACTATACCCTAACTTTTTTTATCATAAACCTTGTTATTGATTCAAATATTTTTTCTACATTTTCCCCTGTTTTTGATGAACACTCAAAATATCCATCTAAATTATGTAATTGGGCCAGATCGATAGCTTGTCCCATATCGATCGTTCTTAAATTCTCCAGATCTATTTTACCTCCAACGATTATAATTGGAATTGAGAGAATATCTTGATTGTCTTTGAAGAATGATAACCAGTTTTCAAGACTTTTTAAACTACTCTCTCTAGTTATATCATACATAAATATTCCGCCATGTGCGCCTTTAACAAAGCTAGGAAAAAGAATTTGATATTTTTGTTCACCAGCAAAATCCCATATCTGTAGTACAACCTTCTTTCCATCGATTTCAAGAGTTTTTTTCGTAATATCCGTACCTATTGTCTTTTTTAAGTCTTCTTTGAAAGTCTTTGTCACAAATCTTCGAGTTAAAGATGTTTTTCCAACTCCTTGATCACCAAAAACACATAATTTATATTTTAATTGTTCCGAGATAATGTACACCCTATAATTAGATTTATCCAGAAAATCAAGTTTTCTAAAATTCGTTTTATTAATTTTTGGAGATTAAATAAAACTTATTATGGATTTATATAAATATATTTTTTATTGATGTGAATTTCCATTTTTATTAACACATTCTTTCCAGTTATTCTGGAAATAAAGGTTTAAACTCATTTTGTTTTGCCATTTTAATTATCTCCTTCTGTTCATCATCATTAAGTTTCCGATATCTCTTACCAGCATTTAATACTAAAGACCAAAGTCTCACGTCACAAGGTAGAGAATATGTTGTAACCCCTTCCTGAGATAAGGTAAACCATACTGCTTGTTCAACTAATTTCTGGTCATCAAGTGGTTCATACCAAGTTCTATAGATAGGTTCTTTCATCCATCGACCCTTAGATATTGCTTTTATAGCAGTAACTCCGATATTTTTTTCTTGTGTAATTTGAAGAATCTTCTTATAATCATTTTCGGGAGAGGGATTTACAAGAGCTGCAACATAAACAGGTAATAAAACTGTGTCGAAATCATCTGACATCTCGATTGCCTTCTGGAGTAACCTGACATCATTATGAACCGTAATACCAATATGTTTTATTAACCCACTTTCTTTTGCTTCTTTAAAAGCCTCCATAGCACCATTTTTTTCTAAGATTTGATTTAATTCATCTACTGATGATACTGCGTGGAATTGGTATAAATCGAAATACGTTGTCCCAAGGTTTTCAAGTGACTGATTTAATTGTCTCCACGCTCCTCTCTTAGTTCTTTTCAATGTTTTTACTGCTAAAAAAAATTTATTTCTATATTTTTGAATCCAAGGATTAAGTCGAACTTCTGCATTCCCATAACTTGGTGCCACATCAATCATATTAATATTGTAGTCTAAAGCAAGTTGTATAGCTTTATCTGCTTCACTTTGATCAACATAACCGAGTCCACATCCTCCCATTGTGATTATAGTAATCTTTACTCCAGTTTTTCCAAAAATTCGGGTTTCCATTTTTAACAATTTCAGTTTAAATTAAGGGGATTTCAAAAAATTCAATGGAATTTAGTAGAGTTCGTTTTTCCCTTATAAATTTACCTTTTTATTATAATATTAATAGAGAGATTCTGATTATTTCCTTAGTATAATGAAATATAGAAAATTTTTTCTTTAAATAGGCACAGCAGTATTTCTAATTAAACCATCATGGAACGATGAGAAAAATGAGTTGTCAAGAAATTGTGTGTACTGAGAATATTGTAGATTTACAAGCTACTTATTCAGTTCTTAATTTAAGTTTGTCTAATCTTATAGAAGAAATTCTTGAAGAATTAACAAGTGGATATATTCCTATCTTAGAAATTCGGGTATTCCTACAATCGTTAAAATCTGTACCTTTTACTGATGAAGTAAGGGGAGAATTATTATTATACAAATTAATAAATTCTATGAAAAATCAATCATATCTTACACAATCTATGTGGAGGCCTGCTAAAATTATGAAATATATTTTGAAATTACAGATGTTAATATTATGGGATTACGATATAAACGGTTCCCTTGTTATGTATAATGATAATGAAATTATATGGGATATAGATGTTTCTTTTATACTAGATAAAGGAGAAATCGAGATTTATAACGTTATAAATAAAAAAGAAGTAAATGCTTAAGCTTTTTCAAACGATGTTCTCAAATTTTAAATATTTATCCTAGTTCTGCAATCATTCTTTAAATTTCATAGGATTTTATTTAATTAAAAAACCTCTAAATATCGCTATTGTTCCTACGTCAATGATAATTAATGCTAGAATCTCAATTATAATTGATCTGAGGAATCCTCCAATAAAATTGACGAACATCCCAATAATGGCGAATATAATACCTATAAAAAACCATTGTACTTTCTTTTTAGTTTCCTCTTCAATCTGTCTAGTTATCATAGCATACTTATATACCACATAAATAGACAATACTATTCTGAGAAGAGTAATGAAAATAAACCATTCAGTAGGGGTGTTGGTATCAACAATATCTTGTGCATATCTAGCCAGATCTAATTCTGGTGTCCAGATAAAATATCCAACACTCATTATGAAGAATAATAACATCATTGATCCAAGATATTTCAGACTCATTGCAACCTTTTTGTATTTTTCTAAAATAAAAACTGTCATCATTAGTGAAATAACGAGAAAATTGAAAAAAATTTGAGCTGTAATCATAATAGGAATTATAATCTGTGGATTATTAAGTATTAAATGGTAAATTGTATATATTAAAAATCCGAGGGAAGAGGAAATGAAGAATAAAGTAAACCATATATTTAACAAGTCTTTTGGATTTAATCGCAAAACTCTAAATCCAATGGTAATAGAAATTATAAATGTTATGATGGCTGTAATTATTTTAATTATGTTATAAATGTCCATAATATCTTCTTTTGACCACCTTTATAAAAATATTTTTAAAAAAATAAATAAAATGTCTAAAGAAGAATTCATAAGTGAGGATAAAATACTAATTATTTAATTTTAACAACCTTTTTCATCTATTATTCCTAAGAAAAGGAAGACTATAAATGATTGAATATACTATTTCTGAAATTCAGAAGTTAATGGAAGTAGGGAAACTTACAGCAAAAGCTCTAACGAAAAATTATCTAAAAAGGATTAGTAAAATCGATAAAGCGGGACCAAAAATTAATTCAGTAATTGAATTAAATCCTGATGCGCTACAAATCGCAGATATTCTCGATGACGAAAGGAAGAATAAAAAGATACACGGACCATTACATGGTATTCCCGTTTTAATCAAAGATAATATATCTACTTCAGATAAAATGATGACTACCGCAGGATCATTAGCTCTTGATGGTTATAGAACTACTCAAGATGCTTTTATTGTTCATAGGTTAAGAGAAGCGGGAGCAATAATCTTAGGTAAGACAAACCTTAGTGAATGGGCTAATTTCAGATCCACACGTTCGACTAGTGGGTGGAGCAGCCGTGGAGGCCAAACTTTAAATCCTTATGTACTTGATCGGAATCCATGTGGTTCTAGTTCTGGTTCAGCTGTAGCTGTAGCTGCAAATCTATGTGTAGGAGCAATTGGTACTGAAACCGATGGTTCAATTATATGCCCATCACATATAAATTCAATTGTTGGAATAAAACCCTCTATCGGATTGGTAAGTCGAACCGGAATAATTCCAATTTCACACAACCAAGATACTGCTGGTCCAATGGCACGAACAGTTGAAGATGCTGCTATTATATTAAGCGTTATTGTTGGAGCTGACCCAGAAGATCCAAGTACCATAAAAGATAAAAAAGAGATTCCTTCTGATTATACCGAATTTTTGGATATTGATGGATTGCACGAAGCTAGAATTGGTGTTGCTCGTAATTTTTTTGGCAGAAACGAGTATGTAGATCAAGTAATAGAAAAAGCTATTAAGAAGATGAGGGAGCTAGGTGCCACTATTATAGATCCAACTGATTTCACTATAATAAATGATCTACAAGATCCCGAATATGAAGTTCTTTTATATGATTTCAAACATGATATTAACGAATTTCTAAAGAATAATGTTCCAGATGATTTTCCTCAAACATTAAATGAGTTAATCCAATATAATAATCAAAATAAAAGTAAAATTATGCCTTACTTTAGCCAAGAGATATTCAAAATGGCAGAAGAAAAAGGACCTCTCTCTAGTGAAGAATATAAAACTGCTTTAGAAAAATGTCGAAGACTTTCTCGTGAAGAAGGTATAGATAAACTTATCCAAGAAAATCAACTTGATGCAATTATAGCTCCAAGTGGAGGTCCTGCATGGATTATTGATTATATTAATGGAGATCATTCTACAGGAGGAAGCTCTTCCCCTTCTGCTGTTTCAGGTTATCCAAATATAACTGTTCCTGCTGGTTATGTCTTTGGACTTCCAGTTGGTATTTCATTTATTGGTGGATTATATCAAGAACCAGTTCTTCTTAAATTGGCATATGCCTTTGAGCAAGCAACTAAAATAAGACAACCACCAAAATTTCTAAAAACACTTATTATCTAAATATTAAAATTTTAAATTGAGGCAATATGGAAGATTCATTGAAGGAATGGTTAGATAACAATAACATTCAATATATCTTACACACTCACCCGGCAGTTTTTACGGTTCCCGAGGCTAAAATTCATTGCGGACACATCCCCGGGACTCATTGTAAGAATTTACTTCTTAAAAATACGAAATCTGGGCAGTTATATTTAGTTACAATTCCTCATGAAAAACGATTGGATCTAAATCAATTTCGTAAAATGATAGGTGCTCCAAAAATTCGCTTTGCGGGACCTGAAGAGCTTTCAGAAACATTAGGCATTACTCCCGGTGCAGTTTCCCCAATTGGATTAGTCAATGATATCAACGATAAAGTGACGTTCATAATAGACGAAAATGTGTGGAATGCGAAAGAAATTTGTTGCCATCCGAATGTAAACACAGAAACCTTACAAATTTCTGGAGGAGAATTACAAAAATTAATTAAGGCTACTGGAACATCAATGGAAATAAAAAGTCTTCCCTATTTATAGCCTTCTTATTTTAATAAATTAAAAAAAAAAAATAAAATTATAATTCTTAAATATTTTACAGTTCATTCTTGTCATTATCTCTCTAAAGCTGCACGAGCCTTTTCTAAGTTATCAACTCCCAGTACGATTCTATTATTTTCAGCTAAATAGATTAAGTCAATATTAACTCCGGCATTACCAATTTTTCGAGCCAATTTTCCCCCCGTACCAGGTTTTCCTATAACATTTGCAATATCTATAACTAGTACATCACGAATAGCCCGGACTTCAAAACCTGCATCTTCGAGTGCCCATTGAGTTGTTGTCTCATCTTCAACTAAAATATGAACG
The DNA here is from genome assembly GCA_029856155.1 of Promethearchaeia archaeon. Classification (GTDB taxonomy): domain Archaea; phylum Asgardarchaeota; class Lokiarchaeia; order Sigyniarchaeales; family SOKP01; genus Loki-b32. The sequence continues at coordinate 12,050 of JAHQWL010000083.1, read as the reverse complement.
ACACCTTCACCCTTTTGGGGAAACGCACATAATCCTTCCATATTGATGCCATTTTTACCTAATGCCGCACCCATATCCGCTAAAGTTCCTGGTTTATTTTTCAAAATAACAGTTAAATCTTTCATTATTGTATTTCTCCTACTATAATTGATTTTGTTTAAAAATTTGATTTTTAAATTATTTTCTCGATTTTTCTTTTCAATGCTTTATTATGTCTTTTCCCTATTTAAGCTTTAAACTTAATTAGTTAAAAATTCTTTCAAATTCATTGAAATGCATAAAGAAGAAGAAAAAAAAATATAAAATTACTAAATTAATCTCCACCATTAGCGATATATGCAATAACTCCAATAATAATGAGAATAACTAATAGAACTTGCCAAAAGCTTATCAATAATAGGGTACTGCCAAGGAAAAGCCCTAAAACAGCTAAACCCGGTCTATAGTCATGTTCATAATAAAATCCTCCTAAAGTGCAGCCTATTGCTATAAAAACTAAGGGAGCTGCATAAAGATTGTTCCAAATGGAGAATGACATTAATCCGTGTACATCAACACCTATTATCACTATCAATGCTAGAATATTAAAAACTAAAGCAACAATACCATAAGTTGGAACTTTATATTGTATTTTACTTTTTGATTCTCTGCTTTTCGCAACTATCTCTCCAATAATGGCAATTGTAATGAAAACGATATTAACCCCTAGTAGAAGATCAATTCTATTAACAGAAATTAATATTCCTATTCCAATTAAGACTCCAATTATAGAAACAAATCCCCCAACAAATTTAGGATATTCAGACACAAATGCTTTAAATGAATCTGAAGTTTCCTTTTGTTCAGGTTCTACTACCTCTTCAATGGTAAGTTCCTCAGCACTCATTTCTATCACATCCATATTCTTTACTTCATCATAGTATTCTTTCATAAAATCACCTCTAAGTGTTTAAAAATAATTAAGCGAGGATTATATTTTTGGTTTTATATCCGGAACCTTAATTGGACCTTTGGATAAATACTGGACTATACCCACCTTACATTATAATATAATGTAATCTCTCTTACTCTAGCTTAATTTTTATAATGGTAAATTTTAATATTTTAGATCTAGTTTTATACTCATTTATGGTGATTAAGATGACCAAAATCGCAGTTATTGCTACAAAAGATCGAGTTTATGGTGTAAATAAATCCTTAGAATTATTAGGAATTAATCCCATTAAAGATAAACATGTAATATTCAAACCTAATTTCAATACAGCTGATCCTCCTCCAGCTTCGAGCTCAATGGTGACTATTAAGCAACTGATTACAAAGTTAAAAGAAATGGGGGCTAAATCAATAACTGTTGCTGAACGTAGTGGTCCAGTAAATACAGCTAAAACTTTTAAGAAAAAAGGATTATATGAATTAGCGAATGAATTAGATTTTAAGATAATTGACTTAACTCAAATACCTAGAGAAGAATATGTGCTTAAAAATACTGAGGGTTTTCATTGGAAAGATGGATTCCTTTTTGCCAAAATTTATGATGATGCAGAATGCATTGTTGAAACTTGTTGCTTAAAAACACATATGTACGGTGGTCACTTTACTTTATCACTAAAGAACGCAGTAGGAATAGTGTCTAAAAAAAATATGGGAGAATTACATTCATCTAAGAATCAAAGGGTTATGGTTGCTGAAATAAACTCTGTATACAAACCTGATTTAATTATCATGGACGGTATTCTAAGTTTTGTAGATCGTGGACCAATGGAAGGTACCCGAAAAGAAGCAAATGTGTTTATTGCTGGAACTGACAAGGTAGCCATAGATGCTGTTGGAGTAGCAATATTACGGATTTTAGGAACTACTCCAGAAGTTTCTAAAGGCTCGATTTTTGAGCAAGAACAAATTAAAAGAGCAGTAGAACTAGGAGTGGGTATATCATCCCCAGACGAAATTGAATTTATAACTGATTCTGAAGATTCTAAAAAATTAGTTGCTCAAATCAAGAAGAAATTAGCTGACTAGAAAGCTCGAAAAACTATTTTCTTCACATCATCAAACCAAACTTTCTTAATATCCAATCATCGATAACCAAGTCTTGTAAGAGATTTCTTTCTCTTGAGAACTCAGATTGAATCGTTGTTTTTGGAATACAAATCACCTTTCCATTTGGTAATCTTCCAAATACTGTTTTTTTATTATCTTTCATATAATAACATTTTACTATACTAACAGGTTCAAATGATTCCTGATCCTTTATTATAAAATTGGATGTCATCAATTTAATATAACAAGGATAATATTTAATTAAAAACAGTGTGAAAAATTAGTCAATACATGGAGTTAATTTAATTTTCATCTTATTATTTCTACAAATTAAACCAAAAGAAGTACTGATACTAAAAAATAATTAACAATTTTAAAAAAAGAAAAAAGAAAAAAATTTGTATTTAATAATACATTTTACCGAAAAACACATTATTTGCGTCAAACTGGGTTTTCATTTTCTTGTAATATTCGTAATTATTTGCCATTTTTTTTACCTCCATTTTTTAATTTTTTTTTTTGAGTGTGTATATTTTTTTTTCTCTAATACACATTAGTGTGTATAAGTATTTAAATATTTCGATCCAAAAAATTATGAAAAATGCTGTTTATAAAGAGATGGAGACCATTAATATTATTTTACGATGTTTTTTATTAGTGTGTATAATTTGAAATTGTTGTGTATTATAATTTTGTCAATATTATGAGATTAAAATAAAAACAAAATCTGTGGTCAATAACTTACTCTCTCTCATTTTAATTCAAATCAGGTTACGCAAACACATTAGTAATAGGAATATCCTTAATCTAAATAGATTAATGCTATAAATATGATTGGCTCATAAACTATTAGTACAACTCTAAATACTTGAAATATTTTATCTACTATTGCTTTAGCTATCATTAAAAATCTGATCCCGTGGTTCTCTACACCATCCTTATATTTTATGATTATAATTGAAATATTATTTAGATCACTATAATTTATAGCCTTTTTATTTAAATATAAATAGTTCTTAGAGGAGTTTATGTTAGAGACTTTGGAAGACATGATGTGGGATTTGAATAAGAAAATTCAAGAACAACTTGCAAAGCATGAATATATTATTATTGGAGATATGCATTTTGAAGATTTTGCTCTTACCCAAGTAAAAAAAAATAATGACATTTTTGACATTGGTGTATTTGGCGATGTAGCTAAAGAAGAAATAGATGCAATTAAAGAAAATGAAAAAGAATCCGAAGATTTAATGAATTTTACTCCCCATGATAATTATCGTGAAATTAATCTATCAATTCAGAAATATTTAACTAAAAGCAAATTAAAAATTATCTGTTGGTGTAGTGAATCTGACTCTGAAACGGGGCGATGTGGGATTTCAATTGGTTTTAAAACAGGACCAACTCTATGCTTAATTTTGATTACTGAAAAAGATTTCCTTTTTAGATATTTCTCTCAACAGATTGATTCGTTTACTCCTTAATTTTCAAGCTATTTTAGAAAATCCAAATGCTTGAAAGATTTTTACTCATAACTATATTCCTTATTAACTCAACTCAAATCACCCAATCCTTACCGCTCCAGATACTTTATATCCTCGTACGCTTTGAAATTCTTACTCTAATCTTTCATTGAGTTGTTTGCCAAATTTATTAGCATTTTTTGTTCCGATCCACAATACTTTTCTAAATTTTCTTTGGTCGATTACTTCAGCTCCTGCTTCTTCGACTTTTGTTTTCATATATTCTAATGCTTTTCCACCAGTAAAACGAGCTGTATTGAATACGATTGCTTTTTTTCCACTAAGATTTTCCATTCTCGCTAAGATTTCATCAAAAGCTTTTGGTGGAAAATTTCCATATGTGGGCATACCGACCATAATTAAATCATAACTCGCCGCATGAAGAGTATTCAATTCCGTTTCTATTTTTGAAAAATCTTTTTTTTCGAACTGGTCTAACAGTTTTATCTTTTCAATAAATTTCCCGGTTATTTCGATTGGAAAGAAACTCACTTCATGAGTAGCTAGAGCACTCGCGATAGCTTCTGCTGTTTTTTTTGTTCTTCCTCCCATTGTAAAATATGCAATTAAAATTTTCATAATAAACAATAATTTCTGAAGAAACTAATTCTTTTGGATTTGTTATGAAAAAAAGAGAAAAAATATAGTATCTAGAATTTCCTTGACTTACCCTGTGTGTCAAAAGCCGCAATCATCCCACTTCTATTCTTAAACTCCCATTTTTTTCCAAAATCATTATATTTCCAAAAATGAGTATTACAAATTTTGAAATCTGAGAGGAACATACCAAAAAGAGAATTTTGAAGTTTTTGAGGATTTTTCCCATCAAGTCCTGGAGCATAGGATAATTTCATTTCTCCATAAGGCATAGTAATATGGTAAGTATTACCTTCTTGACTTAAGTTAATATCAACATATTTTATTCCTAAGATCTTTTTTAAAAGTACCCCACCAGAAATATTGTTGATAAATAAAGGTTCTAAATACCTCCTCTGTTCTTTAGTAGTTTTATCACTAATGTATAGCCCTCCCTCTCCACCTTTAGGCAGAACATCAGCAGCTTTATTAGAATAGAAATCAATTACATTAATAGCCAAGACTCCACTAATATCTACATCGCCTATTTTTCCCTCATCATATTGGAACAACTGAAATGATTTACACGGAGTTTCTCTGTCTCTCCCAAAATAAAATGAACACAACCCCTCAGAGGCGCATGCCTCATACCACACACCTTTCGTACTCCAACTAATTCTCTCACTACCTTCTTTAGACATTATTTCACCCATCTACTTTAAATTATATTATTTTCTAAAATTAGAATGCCCTAGTGTATATAATTAAGAATGGAAATTTATAAAATCTTTCTATATAAGAAAAAAAGTTAAAAATAAAAAATCTCTACTCAAGAATATCCTCCATCCTTTCTCATCTCAAATTAACCATCATTAAACCTTACCATTCTTTTACGCATCCCTCACAAACTAAGTCTGATCTATAAATTGTCAGTTTATTCAAAATTTAATGAATTTAAAATCCAAATAATTATATGGACAACTGTAAAAATTATTCATAGAGAATAGAAGATCTATTTAGAAAATTGAAAAAAAAAACCTATATTCTATTAGGATTAGTAATTAGTTTGCTTTTTAGCTCTTTGCCTCAATTTAAATTATCCAGGTTTGATCACCAGAATAATAAAAACAATAATTTAAAGATTAAAACTAATGAATTAGACGAATCATGGGAAATTGCTTTTGAATTTTTTGGATTAGACATGGTTATTGATTTAAATGATTGTATTTATGTCATGGCAGCTGAAAATTACTATTCCAGTATGGGTTATTGGTACTATGGAGATCTAATAGTATTAAAGTACAACAGTACTGGAGATCAATTATGGAGTTTCAATTTAGAGGGATTAAGATTGGACTATTCTGCGATTGCTGTGGATTCAAAATCTAACTTATATTTAGCAAGTATGTATGAAAACCGAACAATAGTACCAAACATGATATTGTTTAAATTCAATTCTTCTGGGGATTTAAAGTGGCAAAAAACATGGGATGGAGGAATTAATGGAGATATTAATGATGTTGCTGTTGATTCAGAAGATAACATATATATTTATGGTACTTCAGATTTAGTCGAAGCATTTAAATTTGATTTATTTATAGCAAAATATAATAGTTCTGGGGATCAACAATGGTTTCATCTTTATGGAGAAATAGATGGAGATTATGAGGGAAGGGATATGGAGATTGATTCAAATAGCAATATAATAGTTTCAGGTTTTTATTATATACAAGGCAATTCTTCTAATTGGATAAGATGCTATAATCAGTCTGGGATTTTGAAGTGGGAAATCATTAGTGAACAAAGGGGTTATTATAATCTAGCAGTGGATTCTTCGGATAATATAATTGTTGGAAAAAGATCATATCTAGTGAAATATGATAATTTGGGTGATTTAAAATGGGTATGGGAACATCATATAGAATTTTATTGGTCAATTAATATAGGATTTGATTCTTTTGATAATATTTATGCTGGTACGATTATAAGCATCCCAGAAGACCACCATAATTATGACATATACGTTGTAAAGATTAATAGCTCCGGAAATGTTGATTGGTATTTAACTTGGGGTGGTTCAGATGATGAAGATTTAATAGCAATCGATATTGACTCAAGTAATAATATCTATCTATTATCTGATCATTTTTTACTAAAAAATCCAGAAAGTAATGGAAAATCACTCACTAATGAGAAATTATGGACATTTTATATCATATTATTTGTTATCTGCTTCTCAATTTCTGTGATTTCATTGATTATTATTATAAAGCGACATGGTTATACTAGGGAAATAAATTAAATCTAAGAAAAAAAATACTGGATTTTTATATAGTTAAATGTTATCCCAAATTTCTATTTTAATAATCTGCAATAAAAGAGGAATGGATGCTTATAATAAAAGTATTAAAAATACCTCATACCAAACATGAAGTAGACATTTATCAGATAAGAATCAATTATCCCAATTATTAAAAACGATAAAATATTTATGATTGCTGATATTGATAATACGGTTTTTGATGAGGGGGTTTTTTTTGAAGGCGTTTCTGACAAAAGCTTTTGAAATTCCCATCGATACAATATCCACTCAATAATTATCACCATAATTTCAATTACTACTCCAAAATATAATAAGAAAATTACTGTAAATGCTAATGAAAAATATAATGTTAAGTGGGCAGCTGGAAATGTGATAAGGTTCACTACTATTACAGATAGCAATAATTCTCGTTTATTTACATCATGCGACCTCGAAATGTCATAAAGAACACCATATTCAATAAATGTATTAAGAAAGAAAGTTCCAATCAAAGCTACTATTATGAAAACGGGATACTCCCAAAAAGCAATCGGTACGATGCCTGCTGGGATATATAAACTTGTACTAGATATAAACGCGATGAATACCACAAATCCAATAACTCCCACATAATTTCGAAGTCTCACAATGAAATTGTAGGATAATGCTCTTTTTAAGCTTTTGTGCTCATAACTCTATATTTCTATAAATTTTGAGGTTCATGCTGGAAAAAGTCACACTAATATATCTAACATTACATCTACAAATTTTCTGGCTTTTTTTAATGTACTGGAAACTTATGTTCTAAATATTGAGCATAAAATATTTATATCATTAAGAGAATGTGATATTTAAAGTTATTTTGTGAAATTTTATAATAAAGAGGAGGTGAATCTAATGAAGAAAATTGCCAGAATATTGATTGCTATGGTCGCAATGGTTATTATAATTATTGGTGTTATTTATGTCATTCGAGGTACGCAAATGATCGGTTAATCTACGTCGAATCTTTTTCGAAAATTTTTATGTTGTTTATAATCGTTTACTAACACCCTAAGTGGGTGTTGGATCAAGACAAGTACCGGAAATCTTTCCATAATAATTTAAAAATTTTTAAAAATGGTAAAATTTTGGTCTAAAACACACTCCACTCTGGGGTAGGAGGGACTTGAACCCTCGACCTCCTGATCCCGAACCAGGAATCCTACCAAGCTGGACTACCACCCCATAATTACTTTTAATAATACATCATACCTTAAACCCATTTCTATTTCCCAACCTAAAAAGAATAAAAAGAGTAAAAATCTCTGCTCAAGAGATTTACTTCTTAATACAATTTGTTATATACTATATTCATAAAAAGATAATTATTAAAAAGATCTCCAAAAAATTATCCCTACTATTTTATAAAACCTGAAAGAAATAAAATAAGAATAAAATATTCCTTTTCCTTTAAAAGGAGGATAAGGTATAAGGCGATTTGGTTAGGAATTTTTATTCTTTATTTATTTTAAGTGGGTTATGTGTGTTAGGTTCCTCTTTCAACACCTCACACTCGTGCTGTTGAGAGTGGCGGTTTTTGAATCTTAAGAATATAACTTATTTAAATATGATTTTAATGTGTCAATAGTTTCAAAGTAAAATAAACTTTCTTCTTCCTTAAAAAAAGGTTTTAATAAACCTCCTCTTTTAAGCACTTCCGTAATTTCCGCATCTCTTAATACGAATACCTTTGTCTTTTTAGAAAATTCTCTAAAGGAGAGGATAATTCCCATTTCGATCATATGACCTCCTTTATCGTGTTCTATAATCATGATGATTTCATTCGAAAATTTAGCAATAAGATCAAATTTAAAAATTAAATTCTCAAGATGGGTACGTCTAAATTCATTTTCAAAAAACCCTAGGTTCTTCTCAATAGAATTTACAATCTTTTGTACTTCTTGAAGAGTAGTGAAAGTTTCTTCATTATATGAACCACAAATAAAGATCTTGTTTTTCTTCAGATCGTAAACTGAAAAAATATTAGTAAATTCATCTAAAAATTCGTCCCACGCATGATCGTGTGAAAACTGCATTCTCTACTCCCAATAAATATAAAATAATTTAGAAATTCATTTATGGTATAAATTATTATATACCAATAATAATTGACTCAATTAATTTTGAGTTAAATTTAAATAACTGATTTTGCATATTTAATTTGGAATTAGATGAAATATAAAATATAAATAATAAGAGTGAAGAAGTTTTGGATACTCCCAAAAACCTTGAAAATATGAGGAAAGAATTGGAAATCATATCAGAAAAAACACGATATAAGATACTCCTAACTTTATTAGCTAGTGAAAAATCTCTCTCATTCAGTCGATTAAGGGAACTTTTACCTTCCATTCCAGAGAATACTCTGAATTATCATCTTAAAATCCTTAAAGAAAAAAATTTTATTAAAAATGAAAAAAGAATGGGATACAAACGTTCTGAACCTCGCTCTTTTTATTCTCTTAGTAAAAAATCCATTGATCTGCTTGGAAATTTAGGTTTAAATGATGTGAAAGAAGAATTTCAAGCGTTATTTAAACAAATGACATAATTTATTTTTAGAAAACAAAAGTAAAATCTAGTTCTAGAAAATGCTCCATCCAACCCTTATCACCTCAAACCAACAATTACTTACTATTCGTCGCTGTGCTTCAACTCTGCCCATATAAAAACACAGAGCCCACAAAGTATCAACATAATCCCAACATAGAGCAAAATCCAAGAACACGCCTGAACATCGCGTGGAACAGCAAAATCCAACCAGAGCCCTCCAAAAATCGCAAACTGGAATATCAACAACACCCCCGCAGAAAGAAGTACCAGCCCCACTTTCCGAGAACGGGTTAATTTCAATTTCATAATCGTACTCTCCGGTAAGACAGATCACCATGAACGAAGAAAGACAAGAAAAATAAAAATCTTTGCTCTAGAACATACTCCTTTTAATTACTTCTCATCTCAAACCTTACTGCTCCTTTTCACATTCCGAATGGTCGGGTATAAAAACTAAATTGGAACGATAAGAATCATTATTCTTGCTTAATAATTAAATAAAATGATTCATTTCGTATTGATTTTTGTACAGAGCAATGCCAATTATTTTCTAATAAAGTTATAAAATACTCTGCCCAATATTTACCATAATCTCTTGTTAAATCATGACTAAACGTCATTTGTATAGCCCCCTCATCATATTTAATTAGATCAATTTTTCTAAAGTAATTAGCTGTAAACCACATACCCTTCAAACCCTTTAAAAATTCCTCTAAATCCATGTCTTCCATTCTTTTACCATTATACCATTCAACAGCTTCAACAGCGATATTCTCTGTATATGCTTTTTTTGTATTCCCTGAAATGTAAGAAAGAAAAGTAGTTTTACCTACTAATACCATATTTAATTCTTTTCGGGCTCTACACCATATTATATCGATATCGTTTTCTTTCGGATTATAGTAATTATCTAGTAACTGCAATGCTCTTTCAATGACTTTAGTTTTCTTACCAAAAACTTTATTCCCTTCTCTATCTTCCATATCAGAATATTTATCGATAAGTTCTTTACTTTGCTTTGGGATTGTTGTATGGATATGAACCTTCTCAGATGCGTTATTCTTGCCAATCTGATTATTTATATTATTCATTTAAATTCTATTTCTCTATCTTTATATTGTTATGTTCACATTATATGTACATAAGTACATGCTAATATTTAAATATTGTACATTTATTAATTAATTGTGAACATAATATTATCACTTTGATTTAATTTAAATTTAAATTGTATTTGTAACGAGGGTAATTTAGCATGCTTATTTCAGAAATGTATATATTAATGCTTCTTGATGGGTGTAAAGGTAAAATTTTTTCCAGAGGACGTGCTACTAAAGATTTAGGATTGGCAGGAGCTATGATTTTAGATTTATATCTTAGAGGGAGACTTTCTATTTATGGGAAAAAATCAAGAATTTTAGATTATGATACTAGTGGATATCCATATCTAGATAAAATTCTGGTTTTCTTATATCGCTCGAAAAGACCATTAAAATTGAAAACTTGGATAAATAGAGTTTCACATTTCTATGGAAAATTTTCTCAATACATTTTTCAACGATTAGAAAATCAAGGAATTCTAATTTGCGGATTTAAGAAACGGAGATACTATCTAGGAAAACCAGAAATTAAGAATTTATTGTTAGACCAAATAAAAAAAGTTGTAATAAATAATATGAGCCCTGGTATTGAATTGCTATGTTTGTTGAGTCTAATGAAGGTATGCAGTTTATTCAAAATATATTTTATTAGAAAATTTAGAACGCAGGTTAGGAAAAGGATTAAAGAACTTCTTTATTCCCCATATTACGCACCTAATGCACGATATATAATCTTGAATATAATTAAAGCTATAGAACAAATAATAAGGGGACGGAAACAAGCTGCTGCTTCTGTGGCCGCTGTACCCATGTTTTAACGTTAAATAAACTAAAGCAATAAATTCTACTCTAGAACGTACTCCAATCCTTTCTCATCTCAAACCTTATCACTCCTTTCCGCTTCCAATCCCCCATTAAAAGAATCTTGAAATTTTTTTAAAATTTTTAAAACATTATTTCCTTAAACCTTGGAAATAAAGAAACAGCATTTTGCTGGACAATTTTCGTGAGGGCTTCTCTTTCAAAATTATGATTTTGAAGACCTTCATTCATTAGTTTTACAACCCTTTCTGGTAAAAATGGATAATCACTCCCATATAATACTTGCGTTGGTTCCACTAAACTCAGCAGGGAACTTAATGTATAGGGGGTTGCTGACACTGCCGTATCATAATAGAAGCGTTTTAACTGATTAATTATCTTTTTATTTCCAAAAGTAATTCTCCAAGTTATAAAGGGAACAGTTCCTCCTCCATGCGAAAATATAAAATTTATATCCGGAAAACGTTTTGTTGCTCCTCTATGTATAAGATTAACAATTGCTCTTGTAGTATCAAAAACGAATTCTAAAACTGCGGGTTTTATTATCATGGGTAATGTATCTAAAGGAGGCACACTTGGATGTACAAAAACCACAGCTTTCCTGCGGTTTAGCTCATAAAAAAGATCATCATAATGGGCATCTCCGATGTATATACCTCCAAAATTTGTAAGTAGAACCACCCCATCTAGTTTTAAGGTATCTAGGGCATACTCCAATTCAACTATGGATGCCTCTATATCTGGTAGGGGTAAAATAGCAAACGCACCAAAGCGATTTGGGTATTCATTCACCATATGAGCAGAGATTTCGTTACATTTGCGTGCTAGCTTTTGAGTAAAATCATTATCTCCAAAATAAATACCTGGTGCAGAAATTGAATTAATTGCTATAGCTATCCCTTGCCTATCCATAAAAGCAAGAGTGTTTTCAATATCCCACTGAGGGAATGGTTCACCAACAGCATTTTTGATGCCTATTGAGGCTAAAGCTGTAAGATATTCTTTAGGTACAATGTGATGGTGAACGTCAATTTTTTGAGAGTTTATTGGCATATTTATCTAATAATCTTATATTTTTATAGGATAATATTT
>JAHQWL010000081.1 GCA_029856155.1 Promethearchaeia archaeon | reverse complement strand
GTTTTAAGTGAAGAACTATTGAAACCCTTAGAAATGACACGTGCTACGGTCAACCGAGAACAACTTGAAAAGGATCCATTGAAGGATTATATTACAGGATATATTCATAAAGGAACAGAGGAAAAATTGCAATTTGATAAACCAAAGTTACCGTTTTCAGAGTATCTTCAAGCTCCTGGTGGTTTATATACATCTATGCATGAAATGTTAAATTATGCTGAATGTTTATTACAAAAAGGAGTTTTTAAGAACAAGCGAATTATTGAATCAGAGTCTATAGAATTGCTTTGGACTCCTAGAATTAAATCTCCATATGGTTATGGGAAAGCTCCTAAATACTGTCTAGGTTGGGTTCGGGAGGAAGATTTTCTGAATAACACCCTAATTCATCATGGAGGAGGGTTGGGTGTAAGTACTTCCTTTTTTGGATTAATCCCAGAGTTAAATATTGCTGTGAGCGTTGCTGAAAATGATGACAGTGGAATTTGCGGTATAGTTGGAATTTCTGCTTTAACTTTGATGGTTGGAAAAGATCCTGAAAAAATTAATGAAAAACTAAAAATAATTGAAATTTATGATAAAATTGCTGGCAGTTATAAATCATCCCTAGGTTTGTATAAATTAGAAGTATCTTTTAAAGCTATGTCCATTCATATTAAAGTTGAATCGGATGATGGAGTCTTTAATTTCCCCCTTATTATTGAAAATTTCGATGATTTAACTTTCAGATTATTTTCAACAATTCCCTCAAATCTTCAAAAAGTTAAATTTCATCAAAATTCTAAGACGGGAAGAGTGGAATATGTAACCTATGACAGATATCTTTACCATAAAGTGTAATTCTATCTTATAAATTAATTTTAATGGAATAAAACATATTTTCAATGAATGGTCTATGAAAATTATTTATAACCGTTTCAATTTATTTGACTTAAAGAAGTATTAAGTTTATATTAATTTTAAAGTGTTGATGTATTTTAATGAAAGTTAGTATAAGGTATCATGAGATTATAGAAGAATTTTTAGAAAAAGAATTGGATTGGATAAAAGAAGAATTTGAGATTTTATTTAAATCAAAAATGCAGAATTATTCTAAAGAAGATAGGAAACTCGCAAATGATATCTTAGATTACGTTTTAGAAAATACCTACGTATATGATAATATTATATTAATCAATTTATTGAATGAAGCTCTGGATAGTATTGAAAATAAGTACATTAATCTATTTTAATTGATTAAACATCTAGATTTCCAGAATACTATTATGAAATACCATTAACTTTTTATTGATATATCAATAATTAAAAATTACATAAAAAAATTTGAAGTCTTTTTTTATAATTATGGCAACTGTGCGAAATTTTGGTTGGCAGTGGCCCTGGCGTTGGCAATAAAGCCAAATGCAGTGGATTCTATGTAATTTTATTTTTTCATTTTAATATTCTGAAAAATATTAAAATCTCTTTCTAAATGCGCATTAAATATATTGATTTCCAATAATTTGATGACACACATCATAAGGTGTGAAAAAATGAATATCAATGGTAATTAGAATGGTAGATAATTTTAATGGAAGAGTATTATTACAACCAAATGAAATCCCAAAGAATTGGATAAATATTTTACCAGATTTACCCTCTTCTATGACGCCCTTAATTAATCCGATGGATGGGAAACCAATTCCTCCTGAAATGGCATTTGCTATATTTCCAAAAGAATGTGTAATGCAAGAGTTCTCTTTAGAACCTAGTATTCCCATCCCTAAGGAATTAAGGGAAATTTTTGCCCGTACCTATCGACCAAGTCCACTACATCGCGCTTTAGGCTTAGAGAGAGACTTAGGTATAGAAGGAGATAGAATTAAAATATTTTATAAAAATGAGTCTTGTTCTCCAACGGGGTCACATAAACCTAATACTGCCATAACCCAAGCATACTATGCGAAAAAAGAAGGTACTGAAGAATTGGTTACGGAAACAGGTGCTGGACAGTGGGGATCAGCTTTGGCATATGGTTGCAATTTATATAGACTTAAATGCATCGTATACATGGTAAGAGCAAGTTTCATCCAAAAACCAGGCAGAACTATTTTAATGAGAGCTTTTAATGCTGAAGTATATGCTAGTCCTTCAAATCTTACTGAATCAGGAAATAAATTTTTACAAAAAGATCCCGAACACCCAGGTAGTCTAGGAATCGCGATTTCTGAAGCATTAGAACATAGTATGAGAAGTGATAAAGCACGATATTCTCTTGGAAGTGTAGTTAATTTTGTGCTTTTACATCAAACAATTATAGGACAAGAAGCTAAAATACAACTAGCGAAAGTGGGTATTAAAAAACCAGATATAATTATCGGGTGCATGGGAGGTGGTTCTAATTTTGGAGGTTTGATGATTCCGTTTATGAAAGATAAACTTAACGGAACAACTCCAGATATGGAATTTATTGGTGTAGAACCTCGAGCATGCCCTAGTGTTTGTAAAGGAGAGTATAGATGGGATTTTGGAGATTCTTCGATGAAGGGGCCGATAGTGAAGATGTATACTCTAGGGCATACTTTCGTGCCAAGCCCAATTCATGCGGGAGGATTAAGATATCATGGAATGGCTCCTATTATTTCAATTCTATACAAAAACAAATTTCTCAATACAGTTATGCATCATCAAACTGAAGTAATTAACGCCGGTATTCAGTTCGCTAGAGCTGAAGGTATACTTCCTGCTCCAGAAACTGCGCATGCCATACAAGAAACGATTAATCAGGCATTGAAAGCTAAAGAAAACAATGAGAAAAAGGTAATCTTGTTCAATTTTAGTGGTCATGGATTTTTTGATCTATTAGCTTATAAGGAGTTTATGGCTGGAAATTTAAAAGAATTTGAATTACCTATTAATGAGATCCAAAGAAATTTAGATTCTGAAGAAATGCCCATTATCGATGAAACCAAATTTTAACAAATATTTCTTTTTTTTTTCTTAATTGTCAAAGCCCACTCACTCGACAAAATAGATTAGGTTCCCCCTAGTTGAGTCAAATTAATTTTGAATTGGGTAAAGTTTCCCGTGTCTTTTTCTCTAATTCTCCACGTTCGTTTTATTGTTGCGTATTGTGCGTTAAATTCTTTCCTGTGGGCTTCAATAAGTGGGGTTTCACATGCTAACAGCACGCTAGTAACTTTTTTTTTCGTAAAATCGATATCTAATAACTGGACATGCAGTCCTCCGTGGTTCAGAAACGCTCTTGCAACGTTTTCACGGCCCAATAGGGCTTTAAAATGGTGCTTACTGCGGTGAAACAGCTGTTCTTTGGCGTTATTGGTAAACTCTAATTCCTCGACATCATAAGCCCTGTATAATCCTTCATTATAAGATTTTACTAACCGAATCCATTGTTGCCATATTTCCTCGCAACTTACCTTGAAAGAAGGTTGTTGCCACTTGATGTTCTGAGGATTAGATTCCAATTTTCTTCTTTTCAAGCGGCTTTGGAGTTTGTACACCCATTTTTTCACTTCTTTCTCAATTTGAGAAGATTTTTTATCCCTTTTGGCCAAAATCTTACGAATCTGCTGAAAATCAGGTATCAAGGAGGTTATTTCCTCTCGTAAATGACGATTCTCTCTAAGTAAATTCTTTAATGCTGCAAGAAGAGCGTTTAGTGTGCGAGAAACTTTCGGAGTGAACTCCATTTCCCCGAATTGTTCCAATCGTGACACAACATACTCTAAATTCGCATATGCTTCGATTCCTGGAAACATGTCAAATCGAACACCACGCGTGGAGATGGCACATTTCAGCTCCTCGCTAATGGGATGAAACAATTTGTATAACTCGTTTGAATCGGTATATTTATTATTATAGACAATTGAGAATTGTCTTACAGATTTCCGAAGAATTTTCTTGAGATGCGAATCTTTCGAAGCAATGGGCTCGGCAACGTGGTTAAGGAAGTGGTACTGGCAATATGCATGTGGGATATCTGGTTTGAATTGCTTGACACCATTCACAATGTTTTTTTGCTTGTCAGAAATGATGGCTACGATGGGAACGCTATAGAGCATTTCAATTTCTCGAAATATAGCACATAACGCGAATGCGGGAGCAGATTCTAAGTTCCTTGCTAGGAGCACGTTTCCCGTGAGACGATCAGAAAAGACCCAAAGAGAAGGCTCGTTCTTAACTGGTTGGGCACCATCAAGCGATAAAACGATTCTCCCGCTTGATTCTACCTCTTTTAGGACTTTTTTGTCCGTGTATTGCTTTCCTGCCATTTCAAAAAATTCGCAGATGTTTCTCACCGTGTTCCTCGAAATTGACACGTCCCAATCGTCCCACATGAGTTCAACAATAGTGGAATAATTAAGATGATGCTTGAAATGATGTTGTATCACTTTTGCCCATACTTCCAAGGAAAATCGCTTCCGTTGCATGGCAGAATGATATGCTACTGGAAATGCCTCGTGCATTTCACACTTAGGATTAATGCAGCTATAATAATTAGTCATTACCCATACAGGTCCCTTTAAAGTAATAATTTTCCTACCTCCATTATTAAATTCATATTGTAGTTGAGAAGAACATAAGGGGCAGATCAATCCTTCTTTAGAATTCCAATAAGTATGGATTGTAGCTTTTTTGATTTCAGAAGGTTTTGCTGGCATTAAATAAAATAAGGATTTAACGAAGATAAATCTTTCTATTAAGCTCACAGAGCCTATTTATTTTTGTCGGGTGAGTGTTGTTTGACATTAAAGAAAAAAAAAAGAATAAAAAATATTATTGACTTTCAATACTCATTTTGTATTCTTGAGTTTTTTTATTTCCACAATGAATACAGTAGGCAACTCCACTTTCTTGTAGAGTTTGAAGCATTGAATCTGTAAATTTATTACCACATTCACTGCAATAAGCAACTTCAGGTCGAACTATTTGTATGCTCTGTTGAATGGGTACAATTGGTTCTTGTTCATGTTTCACTTGACGTATCATTTGTTGTTGAGGTGGTGCTTGTTGTTCTGGTGCTAGATTCTTTACCGGTTTAGTTTTTCCTGAAATCGCATAATACAGTCCTTCGAATATCTTATAAAAGAGTAGACCAATTCCTTTCAGAAGGTAATAAACTCCTTTTAGTATATAGTAAACTAAATAAGCCACACCTTTGAGAATGTAATAAACTAATATTACAGCAAGAGTTAATACAGCAAAGACTCCTATCAATACAAGAACTTGTGCGTAAATAGGTTGAACTAAAAACCAATTGACAATTTCTTGCCATGCGATATTAAAAATATATACTTCACTCATTATTCTATCACTTTAAATTTAATATTTTTACTTAATTAAAAGGAGATCATAATGTAATTAAAAAAATTTGGAGTCCAATTTTTGAAGTATTCTTATGAAAACCAATAAGAAGATCTTAAAATTTGACACGAAATTGCATAGAACTAAAATTAATTATATCTCATTTACATTCTCAATGGTTTTTATATCAATTTTTTTTAACCTCACAATAAATTTCTCTCGTAAGTTTTTTAATTATAAGCATAGATTAAAAAAGGGAAAATACGTTTTAGTTAATCTAACTTCTTTATTTTTCCAAATTCATACATCATCTTAAATGCTTTTAGAGCATGTTTTATTCTGCTCATTATTGGAATTTTAAATTCTAAATTTGATGAAGATTCAGCTTTTCTAAGAAAATCAAAGGTCCATCCAGAACCAAAGCATACACATACGCATGGCTTATTAAATTTTTGCGTTAATTCTTTAATGAGTTCAAATTGCTGTTCTGCCCAGTTTTTCGCCATTGACCCCATCATTTGAAGTGGCCATCGAGGAACTGAAAAAATATATAAAATGCAATCTACATTCTCATCTTGAAAAAGTGCTTCTATAGTTGGAATAAATGTCTCAAAGATAGAAGGACCTAAATCTATAGTACCTCGAATTGAAACCCAGTTGGGAATTACTGATTTAATAAGAGAGATGGTATTTTCAGTTAAATTTGCAAGATTTAGTCTCTGTTCTTCAATTTCATCACATGCTAATGCTCCTAAACTTCCTGAACCTGTGATAATAGCAATATTTTTCCCTGTAGGTAAAGGTTGACTAGCAAAAACATGTGCCACATTAAACATTTCATAAAAATTATTTACTCTAAAGATTTTAGGATTCTGTTTAATGACAGCATCATATACTTTGTTATTCCCCGCCATTGATCCCGTATGGCTATTAACTGCTTTTGAACCTATATCACTTTTTCCGTTTTTAAGAATTATAACGGGTTTTTCCATGTTTTTAAATGTTTCAAATAATTCTTTCCCTCGTTTCGTACCTTCTAGATAAAGAGTTATGACTTTTGTTTCAGGATCTTCGTTTAAATATTTAAGTAAATCCACTTCGTCAACATCCACTTTGTTTCCTATTGTAATAGTTTTAGAAAAACCAATCCCTTTATCTGTGGCCCAATCTATAAATATATTTCCAAGTACTCCAGATTGTGCAATAACGGCAACCTTTCCACTAGACGCTTGATCAAAACTCATGTCTGCGGTTGTGAATTGATTGTTAAAATCGGTCACTCCTATACAATTAGGACCTATAATTCTGACTTTTGATTCTTTAGCAATCATTTCAATTTCTTCTTGAATCTTTATATACTTCTCTATACCAGTCTCTGCAAAACCAGCTGATTCTATTATTATCCCTTTTACTCCCTTTTTTATACAATCTTTTACTGTTTGAAGCACAAATTCATTTCCAACAAGAATTACTACTAAATCTATTTCTTCTGGAATATCTTCTATGCTTTTATAAGCTTTATGACCATGAATTTCTTGTTTCTTGATGTTAACGGGAAAAGTTTTAAATTTTGAACCTAGTAGATATTTTGTTGTAGCATATCCGAATTTAAAACTATCAGATGCTCCAATTATCGCAATCGATTTTGGGTGAAAAAAAATATCCATTTCTGACATGATATCCTCTTATATTATAATTGAATTAGGATGAGTATAATACTTGTAAAAATTATTTATTGAACTTAAAGATTCGGTCATAGCCAACAAAAATGCTAAGTTTAAATATAATCTTATAGAGATTTTTACAAGATTAAATTTTTATTTAAAAATGTGAGAACTTTAATGTTAATCCCTAACCGAACAAATAAGATTCAAGTGATATGCCCAATATGTAAAACAAGTGATTTAATTGGCATACCAAGATCGAGATTAAATAAAAATTCTAATTTAAATACTATTTCAATCCATAAGGGATTAATTTGTCCCCATCATTTTCAAGTTTTTATTGATAATAATTTTCAAGTCAGAGGATATCAGAAAGTAGATTTGGAACTGAACCAAGAAAATTCTAAAAATTTAAGAAATGGCGTAAAAGCTTATAATCAAAATGAGAAGATTAATCAAAATGCATTTGAAAGTTTGATTCTTGATGATAAGAATGTGAAGTTTATCCCTCTAGATAGTAAAAACAATAAAAATCATGGTACTTTAGAGAAACAAATTAAACAACAAAAGAAAAAGATGAATTGGAAAGAAATTTATGAAGAATTCTGGGAATTTATTGACGAAAATAATGAAATTTTTCTCGAATATATCATTAAAGATAATAGGAGGCAAAAATCTTCAATTAGCTCTAATATACCTGAATTTATAACTATATAAAACTACAATCAATAAATATAATTGATGTTTTTTCATTACTTTACTGCTTTTTATTCCTTTTCTCAGATATATTTTTTATACTTTAATAAGAAACATAATTTCTATAAGAAAAAATCGTAGTTTGTATGAAAATGATATAACAAAATTTAAAATTCAGTACTTAATTTTCCAAAATAATACATTCAATTATAAAAAATCAAAAATTTAAAGATTAATTAAAAGGTTGGAAAATATGAGCTATAAATTACCAGATGAAAAAGATTTAGAAGCTATGATCGGTATTGTTGGTAAAGAGTATGCTACAAATAACAAAGCTATTACAGCATCATACCTCGCTAAATCTGTTATGGGTTTAGAATCGCAAATTCCAGATATCGTCATTCGACCTAAATATGTTGAAGAGATTCGCAAAATCTTGATTTATTGTTCCGCGGAGAAGATTGCAGTAAGTCCAGTCTCTGGGGGATTGTCTGGTGGGTTTTCGTGTCCAACAATCAAACCTGGGGGGGTACTCCTTGATTTAGGGCGAATGAATAGAATTATTGAAATCGATGAGGAAAATCGATTCGCAATTGTAGAACCTGGAGTAACCATAGGAGGACTCTGGGCATATATGCACAAAAATACTCCTGAATGGGCACCACCAATACCAGATGGAGCTCCACCAGCCTCTACAGTTATGGGAGATGCCATTGATAGAGGATTTTCATTATATACTTCAAGTGTGGGGCCACAAGGAGACAATTTTATGGGTGCTGAAGTTGTGTTTGCAAATGGTGATGTTTTAAGAACTGGTTCTTGGGCATTACCTACTGCGAAACCATTCTACAAATATGGACTTGGTCCTGATATATGGTCCCTTTTGATGGGTAGTCAAGGAACTATGGGAGTAATCACCAAAGTAGCAGTAAAGATTTATCCACATCCCGAATTTAAAACTATTGTAGTATGGGGCATGTCAAATCCTTATGATATGCAGAATTTAACTTTGGAAATCCAAAAACAAGAATTTGGAATTGCACATAATACAGTTATGGTCCAAGGTGGAAATTACCCTCTTGTGATGACTCGATGGCCAAAGGATAAAGTACCGCATGATTACAAATTCTTTGAAGAAATGGGGATTTCGCAGTGGTGGATGAATTTTGAATGCTGGGCTCAAACACAGGAAGAATTAGACTATGTTACAAATAGAATTGATAAGATGGCAAAGGATTATAAAGCGAATAGAGCTAAAGACCCTGATTCAATAAAAGCCCAGGAATTACATCCAAAACAAATCGCAAGTAGATTGAAAAAACCAAATAAAATTGCTGTTCCGTATGGTTTATGGGATGCGGGTTTCTTATTTATAACTTGGTATACACCTTGGCCAGAATGTGCCCATTTCTGTGAAACATACTGTAACGCAATGGAAAAATATGGTTTTCCCCCTACGATGTGGGTTGCTTCAATTGAACGCGGTCGACAAGCAATTTGTATGCCTATAATTTGCTTTGACAGCACAAAGACAGAGGAATTAGAAAGAGTTCAAGAATTGAATAGAGAAACTACTGAATATGGTCTGAAGCAAGGCTGGCTTAACTATAGACCAGATCCATATATTCATATCCAAGCTTATTATCAAGCAGGTATGTATTGGAAATATTTGAGAGCCTTCAAAAAGCTTGTAGATCCAAATATGATAATGCATCCAGGAAGATTAGCTCTTCCATAAATTAAAGAGGTTGATTAAAAAAATGGCTAAAACAGGAATGGAAAGATTAGAAGAATTAAAAAAGGATATTTATAAATGTATTCATTGTAAAGCATGTAAATTTGCCTATTCTAATGAACCTGACAGGGAAGGAATTGGAGAATTTTCTGGAAAGCAAAGTACAGTACTTTATGAAGGAATGATAGACGCTTGTCCAGCGGGTATAGAATATGGATGGGAAGCCTTCTGGAATGCAGGTAAGATGTGGATTGCTCGATCAATTTTAAGTGGAGACTTAGAATTTAGCGAAGAAGTTAGGGATGTAATTTTACCGTGTATTACATGTGGTCAGTGTTCTGCTCAATGTGAAACCAAGGTTCGTACTGTTGATATTATTGAGTCTTTAAGAGCCGCCTGTATTGAATCTGGAATACCTATGATTGATAAACATGAGTTAGTAGATAAATTAGTAAAGGAGCGAAATAATCCATATGGTGGAGCGGCAGCTGAAAGATTAAAATGGGCTAAGGATGCTGGTTTAGAGAAATTTATCAATAATAAAGACGCTAAAATTGCTTATTATGTTGGATGTACCGCAAGTTATCGACAAATAGAGGTTGCCATAGCAACTGCAAAACTATTTGAGCAATTGGGTATGAATTTCACGTTAGTTGCTGATGAGGTATGCTGTGGAAGTCCATTCTTTAGGATTGGTGCAGTTGATACAGCTCAAGGATTAATGAGGAAAAATCTTGAAACTTTCAAGAATGTAGAAATGGTTTACTTCAGCTGTGCTGGTTGTTATAGAACTTTTACTATTGATTATCCAAAATGGATGGCTGAAGATGAAAAACTTCCATTTAAGACTCAACATGCATTTGAACTTGTGGCACGATTAGTCCAACAAGAAAAAATCAAATTCAAACCTAACAAGGAATTAAAGGGTAAAGTGGTTACATACCATGATCCTTGTCACACTGGAAGACATTTTGCACTTGATATGGAACAAGAGATGATTGAGAAATCTGAAAATCTAATGATAGATAGTCGAAAAATTAAGAATGCAATCGAAGCGTGGTATGATGTTCCACGGGTTATTCTTAGAAAACTTGAAGAAGATGTAGGAATTAAATTTAAAGAGATGTACCGTATAAAACTTGATAGTATGTGTTGTGGTGCTGGTGGAGGTGTGAGGGCAGGATATCCTGAATTTTCTATTAGAACCGCAAGTCTTCGATGTGATGAAGCAAATGCAATAGGAGCGGATATCTTAACAACCGAATGTCCTTTCTGTTGGAGAAATCTCTACGATGCTAATGAACAGTACAATCATGGAATGGTTGTTATGGGTGTTCTTCAAATGATTACAGAATATAATCTTTTGGATACTTTAGAGAAGCCAAAAGAAGTTGATTTCATAACACCATCCATCAGAGAGTCAATATATGAAATAACTAAAAAATGAGAAAAAAACTCGTTTAAATTTATTTTTTTTACTTTTTTTATACCAAGTCTTTTCTTTGAAATTTAGTTTTAAATAAAGCAGAGAAGTAAGATTTAAATTAAAAACATGTGTTATTCTACTTTATAAGTACTTTAAATATGATGATTATTTAAAATTTGAAATCAAATTAAGATTAAGTGAAGTCGTATGAATTTAAAGAAAAGTGTAATGAGATATATTCCTTTAGTTGTTTTTTTTATAAGTATAGGTTTGGTTCTTTCTTTATGGATAATGTATATACCTATAATGCGAAGTAAAAAAGTTCCAGGAGAACGGAAGGCAATTATTCTTTGTAGTGCAAATGATTTTTATAGGAAGGATGGTGAACCTGATTTTGATGAGGGAAAATTTGATAATGAAACAACTAACTGGGAGGGAAGTTTTAATCCTAATGGATATGGTGCAGTAGATATTACTATACCCGGTCATGATACTCCGGGAGTTGTACAATTGATTGTAACTGCTCCTGCTACTTCCAAATATGTTAATATGGAGTTTGTATACAATTGGACAAAATTTTATCCATTATTTAAATATGCCGCATATAATCTTTCTGCGTGGGTTAATATCACCACTAATGGATGGACACCCGCTACGATAATACCTACAGGGGCAGGAGCACGAATAGGATTACGTTGGTTAAATTCTAGCAATGATGTAGTAAGAACTGATTGGTCAAAAGGGATTTTTGATACTTTCTCAGGATGGACTTTCCTAAATTCAACTGGTATAGCTGATAATTCTACTAAATATGAAATAACTCAATTACATCTAGTGCTAGCAGTTGAAGGGAATATGACTGGTACTGATATGGTTCTTTTTGATGATGTAAAAGTAGAATATTGGTTTCCTCCTCCCATTCCAAGCCCTCCGCCAAGTAATATAGATTCAGATGGTTTTCCTGCTCAAGCACTTCAAGTCTATTGGATTTTAAAGAATCATGGATATACTGATGATAATATCTTTTTAATGCTCTACCATACAAATGACGATATTATCGATGTAAATGCATATGATGGAATATCAAATGATTTAACTGGAGCTATCATTGATGTAGAAAATAACGATGTGAATTCAAGTAGATTCAAACAAGAATTAAATGTATCAATTTCTGGTTCATTTGCATCAAACATTAGACCAAAAGATCAATTAATAATTTATATGGTAGACCATGGTTCCAACAAAATCCTTGGAGATGGAAATGCAACATTTCATTTCGAAGCTGACAACGATTATATTACGGAATTTGAATTTATTAATCTAGCTAAACATATAAGTTGTAGACGTATTTTAATAAACATTGATATTTGCTTCAGTGGGAATTTCTTAAACCAAAATTCAAGTATAGGATTAAGCTGGTATGATATTCCTAATTCTATATTAATCACATCAACCACAGATATTTTTTCATGGTATTGGCGAGATAATGCAAATGCTGATGGTTTTGCAGGTTCATGGTTTTTTCATCAATTTTGGAATCAATTAAATCAAGGGCAATCTATTGGAGCTGCATTTAACTTTTCAAAAAACTTCATCCCTTCTGGACAAATGAAAGCTATAGATGAGATTCAAGCACCTTTAATTCATGATAATTTAGGGATTAAGGATAGTTGGGGGTTTAACGGAAATCCTCAATTATAAACAAATTATCTTAATATTCTCCATTTTTTTAACATTTTAACTCTATTATTTGATTCGATAAATATTTCTAAACAGATTCGATATTCTTCACTTAAATTTAAATTAAGTAGAATTTATTCTAATTTAATATAAAAGCTATGAAAGATTACAATGAAAATTGTGTATAAGGAGTTTAAAAAAACTGTTATTCCTAAATTAACTATTTTTATAACCCTTTTTTTAATAATATCAATTGCTCATTTTTACATTAATCTAGGTAATCTGAAAGAAACAGAAAACAATCTGGACAATTATGAAGGGTTATTATTTACTCAAGCTCCTGTTAATGATACAACAGTGCCAATTATTACCTTTATTCAACCATCTGATAATTTTACAATTATAAATCGAAATTCTTATACATTCATCGTTAATATTAGTGATGATAATCTTCCTTCATATGGAAATGTTACTATTCAAATCTCAAATAATACAAACGTCTTATTTAATGCCTTAATGAACCAGGAAGGAGGAAGTCTCTGGAATTTTAATTGGAATAATATTAGTTTATATCCAAATTATAATATTTATAAAATTAAAGTTTGGGCCAAAGATTCTTCTCCAAATGAAAATTATAGTTGGTCTGTATATTTTTATTTGACTGTAAGTATATCTACTGGACCGCCGATATTAAACGTAGTTCTTTATATAATAGCCGTATCGTTCATTTTTGCTGCAATAATGGTGTATATAAATAGAAAATGGAGATTTAGAGCATCATGAGAAAAAAAGAAAAACTTAAGGAAGATTTTTAATATTTAGATATTTTATTCTCGTGGATCTCATTTACACTAAACTCCAATAAATTGAAGCAATTAATATCAATTTATTTTTCATAAATTCTTCGTGTAGAAGTTTCCCTAATTCTTACAATTTTGTTTCCAAAAAAATAAATGTATAGATTTTCATTAATTACAAAAAACAGAATAAACATTGTCGGGAATTGTTTAATATTGCTTAATGTGGAAGAGAAATCTGCTTATCCATACATAACAACTTTTAAAAAAGAACCATTTAAATCTTTTATAAGAGTAAAGAGAAAAGAGATAAGGAATTTTTATTATATTGAGCATAATAGATTAGTTGATTTCTATCAATATTATAATCAAAACTTATTAAAAGACCCTAATTTAAATTTAGAGACAATTTTTTGGTTTCTTTTACTTAGGAAATACCTTAAACAAGAAAAAACATTTCATAGAGATGAAATCTTTGATTATATAAAGAATTGTGAAATTCAACAATATGAACAGTTAGGATTTAAACGCTCTCCACATTCGGAAAATATTCCTGATCTCCACTCCACCTATTTAGCTTTATCTTGCCTTAAGAATTTAGGATTATTAAAACAATATCTCTTTTCTAAAGAACCTGACCAAATTAAAGGAGAAATTAAAAATTTTGTATTGTCACTTAAAAAGGGTAATAAATTCTTACACTGTCAAGATAAAGAGTGTTATATTGATAAGAACATCACCTCCGCTCAGACGTTGTATTATGTTCTAGAAATCTTCTCTCTTCTTTGTATTGATGTTCGCGTTAATAGAGACCAATTTGGCTTATATCTCGGTGATAAAAAAAGAGGTCCTTCGTTAATTTTCAGATTTCTTTGTCTTAAGTATTTGGATCTCGACTTAGAAGTAAAAGAAAAAGAAATTCAATTCCTTCAACAATTACAAAAAGAAAGTGGTGGTTTTAGTTTTAATCAAATGGATAATATTGAAATAACTTTTTGGCTTGTTTATACTCTTGAATTATATTCTTGGATTTTAGATTATAATCCCGCTGGAGTTTTTTCTTTTATAAATAAAAAACTAAATTTAATATTAGATAATCAAACTATTTTGGATTCTGATAAATTGAGTGAAGCTTCAAAGTTAATAATTCTTTTATCCTTGGTTTGGAAGAAATTTATTGATGAAATTGAGAGGTTACTTTTTAAGCAATTAGAAAAGGAAAAATTTATTGATATAAATCAACTTAAAACCACTTTTGGTTTAGAAGAATATATAGATGAACTTATTTCATATATTAATCTTAACTATAATTTTAATTTATGCGTTCTAAACAATGAGACTGAATTCAAGAATTATATTAGTAATTTTAGCTATGGTAAAAAAGTATTTTTTCAAGAATTCTATGAAAAACTGTTAAATAATAGCATAGTTTCTCTTTCCGATCTTTTTAAAAGGTATAGAACTCTCCATAATGAACCATTGAAATTAAAGGAAGAAATCTTTCCCATTATTAGAGATATGGTTGAGAAAAGATTTTTTAATGGAAATATAAGAACAAAAAAAGTCTTTTTAGGTATCAAAACAAAATATTTCTTCTATTTGAATTATCTTTTTAAAAATATAATCGTATCTGACATGGATCTAAATGTGGAAAGATTATTTGAAGAAAAAGAGAAATTGGTGGATATAAAGAATGATATTTATAATATGACTTTGAAATTAGAGGGTATTACTTCTCAGATACGAGAAGAAATAGAAAGTTATCTTCTAATTAATGAGATCGACTATGCTAAACAGAGATTAAAATTTGTAATAAGGGATGCCTTAATGGAAGCGGATTTTTTAAATGAAAATATTGAAAACTCATTCTATGAAGAACTTAATTATGTTAATATACAAGCTAGTTTAGGTTCAGAAATCTCAAATTGGAAAAAATTATACTCAGTTCTGCAAAAAAGGTTAACTGAAGTAGATTCATATCTGAAAAGTAAAATTCAGGAAAAAGAAGAAGTAAGAAATTTAAATAATCTATTAGAAACTCTTAAAGAAAAAATAAGAATCATAGAAGAAGATTTAGATAAAAAAATAGACTCATTTAGAAAGATTTTTTGTGAAACTCTAGAAAAGGAGTATGATGGTGAAAAAGTCAATCTTATAATGTATGATTTGGATAAAATATCTCAAAATGTAAGGAAATATGATAAAATTATTTATAATGTATCTCAACAGGTTACAACTAAAGAAAGAAAAATAGTTAAGAAACATAAGAAAGTAATAGATAATTGGATAAGAATTAAAGAAAAATTCGATGAAGATTTTAATTATTATACAGATGGTTTCCAATTTTTTAACATTAACCAACAAAAAATTGAAGAGATCAATAATAGAATAGAGACTGATATAAAAGAAATTGAAGAAAAAGCTAAAAGTAAAATTTTAGAAAATAAGTTTCAGGATGCTTTCAATATTACCAAAAAAGAATCAGATTTTCTAATGAATGAAAGGCTAAATGAAATTAAAGAACTTCAATCAACAATAAAACTAGAAATCAAAAGAAAACAAAAGCTTTCTTTACTTTATCGTCACCTTCAAGAAAAGGTAGAAAAGTTAGAAACTAATGTAATTGAATTAATTGCAAACCAAGTAAAAATTTTAAAGAATAAAATTATTGAAGAAAGAAATCGATCGAGAATAGAAGATTTTGATAATTTTGTCTCTCAAGAGATTGTTAAATTTAAATCTCAACTAAATGGTGTCAAAAGTAATATAGAAAATTCAACTAATCTAAAAATTGAAGCTATAATGAATGAATTTGACACTCTTGAATCTAATTTTAATAAGATAAATAAGACTTACCAAAAAAAACTAAATGAATGTGTTAAATATAGAGAGAATTTTAAAGAGGAGTCAGAATTAAGCATAATCCAATGGGAAAAATTCAATAACTATTTTATAAATGAAATATCTCTCTTGAAAGATGATCTCATAAATAATATCATTTCAAATAAAATAAGTGCAATAATTGTCGAGAAAAAAACGAATAACATTAAATTAGTGGATTTGAAGAAAGAAGTCAACTTATCATGTAAAGTTCTTATAAATAAATTAAAAGCTATGATCGATATATCTAAAATTAATGCGGAACTTGACGATAAGGAAAAAACCATTTTGGTGTACACAAAGTATTATTATTTAAATAAAGAACTCAAGAATTATATTGATAATAATTTATTAAAACTAAATAGGGAAAGAATTGGAAAAATTCTTGCCTTATATGATTCGAGTATTAGGAATAGAACATTGAATGTAAATATGTTAGAACTTCAAAATAGAATCAATGATTTAAGAATTTTTAAAGAAGTACTACCAAAACAATTCTATGAAAAGGTAAAAGAACTTCAAATTAATCAAGAACGAGAAGAATTCCTTGAATCTAAAAAATATTTTGAATCTATTTTAGAAAATGAAAGAAGTGCTATAAATAATATTAAACACGGTTTAAATCAATTCAATAAAAAACATATCTTCATCGAACAACAATTTAACTCTCTCAATACTGAATTAAAGGGATATATTGCTAAAGTTTTTAAAAAAACCGAAGGTTATGAGAATTATATTAAAATTCAAGAAACATTTGTAAATAAAAAACTTATTTTTAAGGAGAATCTAAAACAATCTCAAGATAAAATTGAACACAAAATAAATGCCTTATTACACAAATCGGGCGATTTAGCTAAACTAGTACCTGAAATTAGAGAGTTATATGTAAAAGCCAAAAATAATTTCGTTAATGAGTATAACAACAAGATACAAAAAATTAGTGATCAGATAGTAGCAATGAAGAATGAATCATACCGTGAACAATTATTAACTTTAATTAATAAAAATAAGATAAATTTAAGCCAATTACTTGGAAATTTAGAAAGAAAAGTAGAAGATAATATAGAAATCAAAGAATTTAAGAAAAGCAATATTTTGATCCAAAGGAGAGCTAAGACAATTGATTCAGAGATAAAAGAGATTAAAAAAAGTGTTGAAGCGAAATTCAAGGATTTTTCTAAACAATCTAAAAACTTTAATCAAATATCGAAATTTATTTTAGAAGACTTTAATAACTTTATAGATGAATATTCTGAGATTTTAAACGAAAAAGTGAAAGCGTTAGAACGTTTAATATTAAAATCCTACATTGATATGACTATAAAGGCTGTAGCAAACGAATATTTGACAGTAGGGTTTTTGAATAATGAGTTAAAAATAAAAAAACAAAATATCCAAGACCATTTATTATTTTTAATCAGTGCTGGAAAATTAAATGGTAAATATAATCCAGTATTGTCTATTTATTATGAAAATCCAGAAGTTTTAGATGAAATTGATGAAACAGAATTAGAAGTAATCAAAAGCACAAATTATAAAGTCAATATGATGCTACGACATCTAAAAAATTTTGCGAGCCAATATGGGAGTATTATAGCTTTTTTTGCTTCAATTGTAACAATTTCATATTATCTATTCCTTTTCAGTGGAGGCAATCCCGCAATATTTGCGTTTCCTGCAATTATTACTACCATTATTTTGGTTTTATACTTTTTTAGAAAGGGAAAAGAGGAGAAAATAAATTAATAATCGAATTTTTCTTGTTTTAGATTTATGACATATTTAATTTGTAAGCATTTAATCATAATCCATGACAAAATGGACACAATCATCTAGTTTTTCAAGATATCCTAAAAAGCATGCTTGATTGAAATGAATGGTAAACTTCTGGTCAACTATTTCCTCATCGCGTGCAAGTTTCTGAAATTCAGTATAATCTAATCTTCCATTCACGCCATAAATTTTAACCAAATTTATCAATGACTTTACGTGTTTATTTAAATAAACTTTTTGTTTAGTAGGAGGTTTGATTCTTCTTTTTTTCAATTTAGTTATTTTCTGGCGCAAATGTTGTTCATCGATATTTATTATATCTGAAAAAAAAATAATGCCACTATCCTTGAGATTCTTGTATTCTTCACTATTACAAAATTTATCAATCTGTGTAATAATTTCTTCAATAGCGCGATTTGCTAAATAGATTTGCTCTAAGTCCCTTCTTTCTCTAAAATTTTTAACAACTTGAGAGCCAGTAGATTTATCATTTTTAACAGAGAAATCAATTTTTTCGCGTTCCAATCCACTTACTAATGTTAACTGTTGAGGATTAGATAAAACAGAGTTCATTGAATGTTCTTTTCGTCTTGCAACAATATGAAATGGTATATCAACGCTTTCTTCTGTAACAAGTATATAGCATCTTCCAGGCGCATATCTTCCAGTTCTTCCTCGTCTTTGAATTAACCTTATTTCTGAAGGGATAGGTTCAAAAAATATAATAGCATCCACATTGGGGATATCTAATCCTTCTTCAGCAACACTTGTGGCAATTAATATGTGTATACCTCCCTCTCTAAATTTATGTAATATTTCTATTTGTAGCCTTTGTGGAAATCCACAATCATCTTTTTTAGTTGTTTGACCAATAAATTTTTCAATATTTAGTTGTTCATTAAATTCTTTTTGTAGCTTATTCTTAAGAAATTCTGCCATTTCCCGGTATTGAGTAAAAATTAGGATTTTTTTATTGCTAAATTCTTTAATTTCCTCTTTAATGATGGAAGTAACCTTTCTTAATTTAGGATGAGATAGATTACTTTGCTCTTCATTTTCAATTACAGAATTTATGTGATCAAAATGCTCTGAATTTATAATTCTTTTAGCAGATAAGATATCTCTGCTTGCTTTATATTTTATTTTATCTAGAAAAGATTTAAAAAGAGAAATATCTTGTGTTTCCAGTAAATCTTTAGCGTGAAGTATGGATATACAACTTGAACAATAGGAGTATACAGAAGGGATATCAAGTTGATTTTCTTTAACAATATCAATAATCTTTGGAGATTTGTAATATAGACTTTCCAAATATTCATCCTCAGATAAATCGAATTCATTTCCTTTTTCATAGTGTAAAGAAAATGTTAAATCACGAGAAATTCCCAAAAAATCTAATTTTGAATAAAATGCTTTATTTGGAGGAATGAGGTTATTTTTAATAAAAAATCTTAAGAATTTTTCGAATAAATTGTACCAAACAGCACTTAATTCCCTCACTTTAATCGGTAAATCAATTAGATTTATGAAAACATCGATATCATGAATGTAATCTTTAACATCTTTATCTTGATAAGTTTTAAAAATAATATTCTCTATATACAAGTTATCACATATCTGCTGGATGCGTTCATAATCTTTTCCGGGTGAGGCAGTTAATCCTAAGATTAGGGGATCTTTACACGTATTAATATATTCTTCTGAAATAAAATTATAGGCATAATTTCCCTTAGTTTTATGAGCCTCATCGAAAATAATTAGAGCGACCTGAGATAATCCATATCTACCCCTCAACAAATCATTTTTTATTACTTGGGGAGTAGAAATTATAATTCTTGAGCTTTCAAATGATAACATTCTTTTTTCTGGAGAGATTCTTCCCGTAAATGAGGTAATTTCTTCCAACTTAATATCAAGAAATTGCTCACATGAAGCTTTATGTTGTGAAACTAAGGGCCGTGTCGGAGCAAGAATAATAATTTTTGCTTTAGGATATTTTTTCAAACAAGTAGATACTAATAAAATGCCAATTATTGTTTTTCCTAAACCTGTTGGTAGAACTACTAAAGAATTTTTATTTTTACAGCTATTAACAACATTTTTTTGATAATCTCTCCAAAATATCTGATTTTTTTTTAAGAACGGTCCATTTAAATATTGATTAAGCTCTTTTTGCATATTATAAAAACTCTAGATTAATTATTTTTAAAAGCTATATCGCTGTAAGATTTTTATAATATTAAATTGACCTCCAGTTAATAGAATCTTATTATTAATTTAGAAATAAGTATAAGAATGTGTAAACTAATTAAGGATATGGATAATCTAATCCTTATTGATAGGGAAAAATATTATCTTTTTTTTCGTGTCTTGTCGTTTTATTAAATTCTTTTCTTCTAGCATTTTTAAAGTTAATACTATCCAGCCACGAGCAACTTGATGGAGAAATCTACTATCCTTTGGATAGATAGCTTTAATTATATCTTTTGGAGAGATTCCATTGTCTGAATTCTCATAAATTATATAAAGTACTTGTTTCTCCCGTTCTTTTCTATGTGTTAAGATCTCTGCAATTCGTTCTTTTGGATTTTCTATAGGACTTCCATGAGCTGCTAATATTAATTTAAGATTAGGTAAGTTCTGAATCATTTCAATAGATTTTATATATTCTGATATATCACAATTTGGAGGTCCAAGCCAAGTAGTTATACTCCTTAAAATATTATCTCCAGAGAATAAAATACCTTTTTCCTTATTATAAAGAGATATATGGTCTATAGCATGTCCTGGTGAGGGAAAAATTTGCCATACCTCACCATTTATTATGATATCTTCATTTTCATCAAGGATTTCCTCCGGATCATCTATATAAGAAACACCGTATATGCGTTGATAAAATAATCTCGAACCAACATTTCTTAATACATTTATTATTCTTCGAGTTATGTTTTTCCTCACTCTCATATAGTCTTTATATGCATCTGTTTCAAAACTTTTAATAAAACTTTTTTTGTCTTTTATAATTTCAGCACTTTTTTTTGTAAGAGATATTTTTATTCCTAATGCCTCTCTTATTCGCTTTAATCCACTAAAATGATCGGGGTGGCAATGAGATACGATGATTCTTGTAAGCTTAAACTCTTCATTTTGTTCTTTATAGATTTCTTCAATTTTTTTTAATTCTGTGATTAAGTGCTTTATAGCTTTTTTAGTTCCGTATCCCGCATCAAAAATGATACCATCTGAACCAGCTAACACATATATATTTTCCGGTGGTTTTATTGCTCCAGATGTCCCTTTTTCCTTTATTAGAAAAATACCGGGATAAACTTCTTTCATTCAATCTTTATAAATTTTCAAAATATTTATTACTTGGTCTTATAAAGATTATAATTATGCTGTATGCAATTGTTCTTACTTTTGATGAGGAAAGTTAGCATTGACAGCTTTGTATAATTATTTTAGTTTTTCAGATATATAGTAGTCTTTTGGTAAACTTAAACAATCTCAAAGAAAGATAAAAAATGGGTTTTAAGACGATTAAAGATTTAACTATTACTTATCTCCCTCTAATTTATGTATATTTAAATTGAAAAGTTTCTTCTTTTATTTTATAGGAATTAATATGTGAAATTTAACAAAATAAATTAGAGTTTGAAATGTATTGTACTAATTGTGGTTCAGAAATACCTGACGAGGCAGTTTTTTGTCCTTTTTGTGCAAAACCAATTGGTAGTTCCACTAGTCCTTATATTCAACCAACACAACCAACACAACCAACATATCAAGCAGCTCCTTATACCCCTTCAAAACCAAAAAAAACTAAAGGGGGTGCAGCTATTGCTGTTCTTCTTGTTGTAGTAGTCGGAATTATATTAATTTATTTTGGACTACCGATGATGATTGGAGGAACTCCCATTGGAATTTCATTTCTTGTTATAGGTGCTATTATAATTTGTTGCATAGGGTCTACAGCATGTGGATCTGGAAAGCGCCGAGGAGGATCATGTGGTGGTGGTGGTGGAGGGTGTGATTGTAGTGGTTGCGATTGTGGAGATTGTGATTGTTCATAAATATATTTTTCCCAGTAATTAAGAAAAATCAATCTCTATTTTGCAATCAAACGATCATTAGATTATTCACTATTTAAATTGGACAGAAAGATGCATGACCAAAAAAAAGATATTCAAGAGGATAAGAAGATAATCATCAGTTGGTTAGCACATCATAATCCAAATCGTCCAGATTTTAATGATCATGTACTTTATTTATTTAACTATGCAATTTGTATAGGATGTTTTTCTTTTAGTTTGGGTACTATAGTCGCGTTAATATTTTGCAATATATTTTATTTTTATATCATAAATTTCATTAGTTTGCCAATAATTATAATAATTTTCTTACTTTGTTGGATCCCTTCAATTTTACAGTACTCGATTCAAGGTATAAGAAACAAACCATTTAAAAATCGAAAAATCAAATTTCTGAGTCGCTTTCTTTATCCGGTTGGGAGTATTATATTAATATTTAAAACTCCATTCTGGGGATTAGGTATTTCAATTGCAGCTGGTTATATGATAATTGTTATTAGAAAGAAATTTTATAAAAATATGAGACTTAAGAGTAAAAAAAAAATAAAATAAAGATTTAATAAACGATTCTTAATCCTTAGAAGTATTTAATTGCTAAAAGAATGTCGTCCCGAGTTACTTTCTTCCTCTTCGAATGCTTGGTTAAGGATAAAGCAGTTTTTGTGATTTTGGTAGCAGATGTACCCATCCAATCAACTAATTCATTCACAGCATCACGAGCAACGATAATTGCACCATTATGTTTCATTAATCTTCTAATTGGAGACCAGGATATATATTCG
This sequence comes from Promethearchaeia archaeon, assembly GCA_029856155.1. Classification (GTDB taxonomy): domain Archaea; phylum Asgardarchaeota; class Lokiarchaeia; order Sigyniarchaeales; family SOKP01; genus Loki-b32. Next base: position 86,805 of record JAHQWL010000081.1, on the reverse strand, counting down.
CTCATAATTTTCATTCCTCCACTTTTTTATTATTTTGGTTAATAATTTTAATTTTAAAGTTTTTGATTAAATTAATTTTATTATAATATCTATGTTCTTTGACATATTTAAAGATTTTCCTTAGTGCTTCATTTTATGGAGATAAAAAACAAAAGAATTGAACGCCAAAATTCAAAATTAATAAAATGATCAATCTCGTGTAAGTTAGAACATTTTTATGGAATTTCGATTTTTGTTGAAATTTGGGAAGATATAATATTATTTCCTATCTGTAGTTTGTTAAAAAATTAATAAAGATGAAATTAGAAAGGATAGGGGAAATTTATTCAAATTGTGAAACGCTATACTAATAAATTTTTGAAGATTTGCTATATGACTTTTTTTAAAAATTAAGATGTATAGAGTCCTTAAAATTGGATTTTTCGATGATATTCCCAGTCCAAAAGAGGAGAATCAATTTGGAATGATCTTACATAAATAATTTTAAAATAAAAAGAAAATAACAATTGATTTTTTCCAATTTATAATTATTCTATTATCAGTATCTTGGTAAATCCTTAGTTTCTTGGTAATAAGCTTCAATCCCAATCTCTTTCATTCGATTATTTATTTTTTTCCATCTTTGCTCAAGGTGGGAGTCAAAATTAGTTTTTTGACAAGGAAATTCATTACACTGAAAACAAAAATCGACATTTTTAGCTTTGTAACAATTTCTTACTCCACAGTTGGGATACAAACATGAACCTTCCCTACATCCAAGGCAATTCTCTTCAGATAAATATTGGAGTAATGCTTTAAAAGAAGGATATTCTTTGAATATAGGGAGAACCGATGAAAATCTTTCGGCATATATATCGAATGAGCCTAAAGATTCTTGTAGCTTTAGACTAGTCTTTCTTATTGGTCCTTCAGAGTTAGCAAAACACTTATAACAATTAAGACCACATGGAGCAATTACTTTTAATAAATCTTTATATTCCATTTTAACTACTTATTTCATGTATTTTCTTAATTTATGTCGTTCTTTCTTACTTAAAACAAGACTTCTTAATCCTCTTGCTGTATAATCCTTTAAATCATTGATTATCAGAATAACTGCTTGAGTGAGAGGGTGATAACTCTCTTCGTGGATTTTATCCATTGTATCGGCAGTATCAAATAAATATGGAGGAGCTGTTAAAAATGATACGAACGGAATTCCGCCTAGGTGATAAAAACTTCCATCTGTAGGAGGACTCTCTCTTCCAGGAGGGAATCCATCTGGTGGTAGTAAAATGGAGCGTTGCAAATCTTCATGTATTATAGCATTTTCAACAATTTCTTCAAGAGGTAATATTCGACTTACAAACCACCAACGTACAGTAGGATCATCTAATGGAACTAACTTTCCGTTTTCACTTTTTATATCGCGAGCAACATGTTCTAAATGAATCCCAACCACTACCTTCTTCAAAAAATCTTTATTTTTTTCTGAAAAGGTTGATGCCCCTTTTCCTCCCGCCATATGTGCACAGTTCATTAGAAATAATAAATTGAAAGGACGTTGTTCTTTAGGAATTTGAGACCAATATTTAGCTTGAGCCAGGACTAATACCATGCCAGATGCATCCTCTACTGCGGAGTTCCAGGGTCCATCATGGTGAGTACCAATAATAATCCATTCGTCAGACATTCCTTCTAAGGAACCTGTAATGTTATGGGAACGAACTTCGGAGATAGTAGCTTTATATGACAACTTAGCTTTCACTACGCCTTTTTTAATTAATTCTAATATTATTTTTCCATTATTTCGACTAACATAAACCCCAGGGATATCTCTCTCAACAGCATCATAGGGAACATAATACTCATCTGTTTCCCTAGGGTAACCTGATAAAATCCCAATAAACCCAGCAACCTTATCTTTTAATTGAGGTTCTAAGAATGCACGTATTTTATAATCAAAAGGAACTGTTTGCTCTAAATTATCAAAATCATTCTTAGGATCATAAAATCGATCTATCCCGGATAAAGATTTTAATGTCTTGACGGGAAACGTAAGTAAATTTAATTCTGAAACAGCAATTTTCCCTGGTATTGACATGTTGTCTGAAATCAAGCATAATTCTGCTTCGAGATCGTTTATGGGTGCAGTATAAGGTATAGGGAAACAAGGTATATCATACTTGTCTTTAGGACTATCAACCAACCAAATTTTTAGTTTGGTTTCATTAGCCTCCCATTTTTTTATTTGAACAGGATCAAGAGTAACATCTTGTAAACCCATTCTATCAAATTGCTTTTTCACCCAGTTTTCTGCCCAATAATCAGCGGGGTAACCTGGACGTCTAATACCTTGTTTGAATATCTCTGAAGTCCAACTCATCATTTCTGCAGTTGAAGGCACTAATTCCTTTTTCAGTGAACTCATAATTTTTACTTTTATTAAGAAGAAGTTAAATATACAAATTTAGAATAATATAAATTAAATAAATTTGAGTGTTCATTTTAATAATCTTACCAAACGATTTGTTCGTTATTACATTTAGTACAACCAATTGAATTACCTTTGTTTGGAAAAAAAGGGAGAATCGCTCCGCAATACCGGCATTCTAAATTAAAAATTTGATCTTTTGATTTTATTATACCTTTCGATAAAATTGCTTCTTTAAACTCATTTGAGAGCAAAGTCAAAAAAGAGACTAACAGGTAATGATTAAAAGAACTAGCTATTATTTCAACTTTATTCGAAATAATTTGCCCAATCGCGAGGATATCTTCTTTTATGATAGATTCAGTTCCAAAATACCATAAAATTTTTTTCTCTGCATCCTTAGCGACTAACTGAAAATTATTAAGCAAAAAGATTTGTTCTAAAAGATCAAAATAAATACCAGGATCAATTTGGTGATTAATAGCAATACCCATACTTTTGATTGCTTTTTTAATTCCAGGAGTTTGAGAGAAATCTCTAATGAAACTAGAAGGGACCACCTTAGGTTCAATAGATATATTATCAATGGTTATTTCTGCAGGTCTACTATCAAGAACTCGTATAGTATCCTTATTATTAACATAAGTAACAATTGTTCTTATTTCTCCTTTCCTATCTAAAGCATTTGGTATAAAATGTAAATGTATTTGTTTATTACTTTTCTCATTTAATTCATCGAGCTCTAGAGTTAATTGATTAGAATCTTTATTAGGATTCAAAAGAGGAATACTTACTGAAGGAGGGTAGCACCTTGAAAGTGTTAAGAAGGAAGGAATGTTAACTTTAATTTTTAATTCTGTTATGGGGGCTAAACTTTGGTTATCAACAAGTATCGAGTATTGAAAATGACTTCCAAATGGTTGGTAATTGTTAACAAGTTTGATTTTATCTTCTTGATCAATCTTTTCAAATGAATATTTATCGATCGCCTTTCTTTCGTCATCCTCTTTAGTTTTAAAGTAAACTAAATCATGAGGTTCATAAAAGCTTTTATCATTCTCTTTTTTAGCCATTTTGTTTTACAGAAATTTCAATTTATGGATATCTTATTTGAATTTTCGGGATTTAGATAGTTAATAAAATTACATTCTGATTTATATTTATTTTTTTCTTATATTAATTAATTATACTTGAGTGTAATAATGTTTGAAGAATTAGATACGTTATTTGAGAGCCCTACGATTAAACCATCATTTGAGATAGTCCATGTTATTTTAGCTCTATTCATATTTGAGGAAAATAAGGAAGGAATTGGTAGATATCGCCTACAAAAAGAATTGATAATTGGTTCAGGTACGGCAAGATCTCTTATTAAAAAATTGAATCAAGTAATAAATTTCATTAGAGTCTTAACTGATGAAAATAAAAGAAAAGGTCATATTCTGACTCAAAATGGTTTTGAATTTTTAAAAAAGCTAAAACGAAAAATCCTACTAATAGAGGAGGGGGAACCATCGATACTTAAAGACATAATTATCAAACCAGAAGGAAATCACATTTTTTTTTGTTTAGTAAGGGAGGCAATTGAAAAAATATCAAATGGTATCGAACAAAGAGATGCAGCTATAAAAATTGGGGGTGTTGGAGCAACCTGTTTACTTTTTGATGGTAAAAATTTAATTTTTCCATCTCATAGTCTTAGTTATAATGAAAAAGACCAAATGAAAGTTGACGATAATATTTTTAATTATATTCACAATTTAATTAATAAAAAAAATTCTCAATTAGAAGAAAACGACGTAGTCATAATAGGATTAGGTAAAAATCCAGAAAAGGCACGCTTAGCTGCATTAAATGCTGCTTTAACAATACTATAATATTGGGGGTTAGATATATATCACATGAAATTTGAGAACGATATAGTCCTATTTATTAATAAAAACCTTTTTAAGGAAATAGAACGTTGTGTTGAGAAAGCTTCTCCTAATGAAGCTTGTGGATTAATTTTTGGAAAAATCCAAGAACAGCAAAAACTAGATAGTGAAGATGAATATGCTTATTACTATTGTGGGTATAAATTTGAGTGTATTGATTCTTCACGTAAAAGTCCGGCCGCATTTTTAATGGATGATTATGAAAAACTAATTGAAATTTCTAACAAATATTCTGAAGATTTTCAACTCTTAAGTATTTTTCATTCTCATCCCGGAAATGCTTATCCAAGTGGTGTAGATGTTCCATATATGAAAAATTATTATGAAAGTGGAATTACTAAGTTTAAACATTTAATATGGACGATTATTGATGCTAAAAGTAAAGAATTAAATGGATTTATTTATATTTTAGATGAACTTAAACAAATTTTAATCAAATTTAGAGAAAATTGATATTATTAAAAGTATTTTATTAGAGTTGTTTGAAACCATTTTTATCAATGGTACAAATTTGCAGTTCATACCCTGAACCCGCATCTCTTTCACGAGAACTTGAAATCGCTGTTTTTAATAAATCAATCCCTTTAGCTTTAGGTAAATTCGCTTTCCACTCAGATTCTAAAACACCAAGACTAAAAGGACTACCACTTCCAAAAGAGAGATATTCATTTTCTTCATAAAGTGTACCAAGTAAGTCAATTCCAAAGAGTTTCCCCGTTTTTTCTCTCAGTGAGTAACCACCTACAATCATCATAGCAATGAAATAGCTTCTACCACTGAATAATATATTACGACAAATGCTAGCTACATATTTAGGTTCTGGCACTTTTCCCTCTTCAACTTCTTTTAGTCGAGATAAGGCGCGCAACTGATTAACTACGTACTGACAGTCTGCTACACCCCCCGCAATGGTAGCCGCAGTATAACTATTTATTTCAAATAACTTCTGGGCTTGTTTGGATGCTACAAACGTACCACCGGTCGCTTGTGAATCAGTACCAATAATTACACCATCTTTTACAATTATTCCAACTGTCGTTGTACCGGTTTGTAGTATTTTCTCAATTTGTTCTTGATCCAGTTGGTTTAATTTATTGTTATTTTCCATCATTTTGCTGTGAAATAATGTCTGTTTTAATATATAGCTTAATAAATGATATATTATAAATAAAAATTTGTTCTATTTTTACTTTGCCTTAATAAATCATAATTTCATGATATTAATCAAAAAATTTTAAAGATATTCTTTCTTATCTTACCTATTAAATTGGAATAAATTTGGTAATTATTTCATGGCAAGAAGTCACGCTCGAAGTAAACGAAAATACACCGGAAAAAAATACAGACATTTTAGAAAGAAAAGAAAAAGAGAACTTGAACGTCCGAGAATTGATACTATCATCGGTGAAGAAAAGAAAAAGAAACAACGTGTTTTAGGTGGTAATGTTAAGGTTAAATTGTTTTCTACAAAGTTCATTAATGTAACAGATCCAAGTACGAATAAGACTTCAAAAGTAAAAATCTTACGATTTGAAAGCAATCTAGCTTCGAAGGATTTGAATCGAAGGCATATCTTAACTAAAGGAGCAATTGTTGAAACTGAATTAGGCAATGCAAAAATAACAAGTCGTCCAGGACAATCGGGAACTATGAATGGAGTTCTCGTTTAATTTTCTTACATCTTCCTTATAGTAATTTTAGATTAAAATATTTCGAAGTTTGGATTTATAATAAAACAAACCGTCAAGATACTTACCTTGTTGTAGTTTTTTTAAATCTTGAATAGAAAGCCAATGGAGATTGCCTTCAAACTCATTTTTATCAGCAGGTATAACCTCCTCATCGGGATTAAAATTATATATAGAACTTAATGTTGTTGATATTAGAAATGTAACAGAAACATTGTTCCATCCAACCAGAATTGCTTTGAGAAAGGCATCAGATTTAAGATTTAATTGAGTCTCCTCATAAGCTTCACGCATAAGAGCTTCTTTAGGTGTTTTTTTTAAATCGTCCAATTCTAACATACCACCAACATTTACTATTGCTCCTGGATAATAGCTTTGAGATAATGAACGTTCTCCAACTAAAATAAATTCCTTGTTTGGAGAAAATATAAGACATTGAGTCCCTAACATTCCTATTCCTTTTTTCACGGGGATTTTATTTTTGACCATAAAAATTATTGTAGAGAACTTGACAAAACTAATATCTAAATATATATAGTTGTCTTTAAACTGAAAATTATCTAAAAATAGTAATTTTCCATCATAATCATTAGGATAATCTTTCATATGCTCATCCCAATTTAATTTTTTTTTAGATTCATGCTTATTTGATAGCTGAAATTCTTTAAAAGATCTATTTCTCCACTTAATTTGATCGAGTGGTAATTCTCCCTCCCAAATTGCTTTTAAATCTTTATAATCTTCCATACTTCTAATATTCTTAATTAAAATTATTCTTGAATTTTAATATTTTTCACATTAGCTTTTTTTCCTTCAATGATTTCTGTGTTATTACTGCCGCAATTTGAGCATTTAAACAGCTGAAGTCCAGTCAATTGTGCTTCACGAGTCAATGATACTTCAGATGTTTTACTACATTCTCGACATTTAATTTTCCCTGGAGTCATTGCAATAGTCAATTTTGCCCCTTCTGCTATTGATCCTTTGGTAGCCATTTCAAAGGATCGTTGAAGTAGCTCAGGAACTATAAGTGTTAATTCTCCGATTTCTAGTAATACTTCTGTAATTTTTTTAGCATTATATTTAATTGCTGTAGCTTCAGCGACTTTAAAAATATTATAGGCAAAGGAAAATTCATGCATAATTGATAAATTAAGTTTTTGAATGTGATTTTCTAAGTTCTTTGGCAATTTCAATTAGTACTTTAGCCTTTTTCTTCCCTTTTGCATCTACCAATATCCTACCAGGATCGTCCCACCACGTCCTAGAATATCTATAATTTCTCTCAATTTCAGCAGTATAACCTAAATTTTTAGCAGCATTCACGATTTCCTCTAAATTAACTTTTTCTATTGCGAATTTTCTGGGAAGTCTTCTACCATTACTCCGACTTCTCTTTACGTCAAAATATTGCGGCCAAAATATCAAAAAAGGTTTTCTTGACCTCATGAATTTACCATTTAAATAAAGTTTCAAATAGAAATGATAAGAATAAAAACTCTCTAAATAATTTAAAAATTATTGGTTTAAAATTTTAGAATTAATGCAAAAAAGATTTAATTACCAGTTTTCACTATTCATAACATAGCATAAAAGACACTTTTTATAGTGGGAGAGTAGTCTAGATTGGTATGATACTTGGCTGGGGGCCAAGTGGTCGGGGAAAGACTAATCATATCGATAGTCTTCCGAAAGTTCAAATCCCTCCTCTCCCATTGTTGAAATTTGGGCATATTTAGATATATTAAATAAGTGAGATAGAATTTAAAAAAATCTTAAATTTAATTGAAGGTTATTCAATATTAGGTGTTTAATATTACCAGTAAGGAAGAAGGAGAAAAAAGACCTTTTGGTTCAAATATAGATTGTATTCTATTAATAATATTAGCTTTTATTGTTATGTTCGACTTAGCTAGTTTCTTATATATTACTATCCCATTTTTAGATATAGTAAAATGGTTCATTGTCATTATGATTCTAATTATTTTAATTATCCGAACTTCGAATAAAAAAATTTAATATCTTGCGTTATAATTAGAAAAAAGTCTTAAAGAGAATTATTATTGAAAAGCTCGAAATCACTCAATTTTTAAAGAAAAGAGAAAGCCCGGTGTACGTGAATTTTGTGAAGATGACGAAAAGATTTTAGTAGTGTTGCGAAAATTCAAATCTGCCCTTTCCCAAATTAATTATTCTTATAAACTTCTTTTCAATAATTTCTAACTTTTATAAATTACTTTTCCGTTAGTATCTGAACATTTTTTATTAAGAATTATCTTGATTTACTCAAAAATTATAAAGTCTAAATAAAAAGGGTGAGAAAAATTATACAATTAGAAGATATTCAAGATTATGAATGGGCAAATGATTGGAATATTATTGTTAAATTATTTGATACGGTTAACAGATTGAAAGAGTTATTTAATAGTTTAGATGTCACATATCTTCGTGAAGTTGAGCAGAGGATTTTAAGCCTAAATCTTGAAAAGTATGTTTGTTCTCTACAAAATTATATAATTGAAAAATATTCTTAATTTCTTTTTATAACAAATAAAAAACCCTTATCTTGTATATTAATTGAACCTTATTTATTTTGTTAAACTTTATAAGTAGATGCAATCTATTTTTTAGATCAAAAATACATAAAAAAATAAAAGTGATTTAAAAGTGCCATGGAGTGAGTTACAAAAATCAGATAAAGTTATGTGCACTGTAGCAATAATTGGGGGAATTGTTGCACTAATAGAAACAATAATACATATGATTGGGTTTCTGGAAGTGTGGAGTTTTGGTATATACACTGAGATTATTGCGGTGGTTCTTGCTATTATTACTATTTTATTAGGAGTAAAACCAATACATTATACTCCAGCAATCCTTGTAGTTATAGGGATTTTAATATTAGTATTTGGAAGTTGGATTGGTGGAATAATTGTACTTCTCGCGGCAGCTCTTGGGATTATTACTTAATTTTTAATTACTTTTTTCTTATTTTTTTATGAAATTCCGAATATTAGGAAGAACAGGTTTAAAAGTTAGTGAAATCGGCTTAGGAACTGAATATCTATTCAGCCAGCCTAAGGAAACAGTTAGTTCAGTGATCTCTGAAGCCATTAAGAATGGAATTAATTATTTTGATATTGTTTTTAATGTATCTAAGTATGTTGAGAATATTAGTGCTACGATTGAAACCCATAGAGATGATATAATCCTTACTTGCCACTTAGGATCAATAGATCAAGATGGAAAAGTTAGAAGATCCCGCAATGTTAAAGAATGTGAACAGACTATTATCAATACAATTGAAAAATTTGGTAAAGGCTATATTGATATTGTTAATATACAATTTGTTAAAGAAAAAGAATATGAATCAATATTAGCCCCAGGAGGATTATTAGACCTTGCGAAAAAATTAAAGGAAGAAGGTCAAGCAAAATTTATAGGGTTAAGCACTCATAGTATTTCAATAGGTCAAAAAGCTGTTAAAAGTGGTAATTTTGATATAATAATGAATCAAGTTAATATTGTAAATGATAGCATCCCTGGGAGAGAAAATTTTTTAAAAACATGTAAAAAAGAAGGCATAGGTCTTGTAGCTATTAAACCATTTGCTGGAGGAAAATTATTACAAACTAACCGAACTGTTTATATAGCAAAATATCAATCTGGAGGGTTTAATTTAAAAAAAAAGATTCCTAGGGAGATTACTCCTATTAAATGCTTAAATTATACCCTTTCTCAAACTGGTGTCTCAACTACTATACCCGGAGTAAAAAATACTCAAGAATTAAAAGAAAATCTTGCCTTTCTAAACGCTTCAGATGAAGAAAAGGATTTTTCAAATTTAGTTAAGGATTTTAAAAATGTTTACTAAGTATATTGGTAATGTGAAAAGTTTACCTTATTAAATCAATAAATTACTAGATTATTTCGATAAAGCAACAGCTATTATTAACGCACCATAAATTTCAGAGTAGTTGCCAACTCTAGATGTGTCAATAATCGTAGGCTCTATACCCATATAAATAGCACCATATGCTTTACCTCCGCCTAAATGAACCAATGTACGATAAATTAAGTTTCCAGAAATACCATTAGGAGCTATAATTAAATTAGATTTTTTTTCAATTGCTTTTTCTATCAATATTTCATCGTGAGATATTATAATATTTGGATAGTTTTCGTTTACAAATTCTACAATTTTCTCTGCTTCCTGTATTGTTTGATCAACCTTGGCATCTCTTCCAATATCACCTATTCTGCCTCCGCTTAAAATGCTTATTTTAGGATTGATATCAAGTTTATCTAATTCTTTTATAGCTGATTCCAGGAAGATAATTTTATTTTCTAAGTTATTACATTCATCAATACCAACTGGACCGTAAAAGAATTGATAACCATTATAAGTTTCCAGTAATGCTAATCTATTAATATCTTCGCTCTTTAAATGAATTTTGATATTTTCGATGAATTTGCTTGAGCTTAAAGAACCTCTTATAATAGATTGAAGAGACTTATTTTTTAAAAATTCAAAAATAGAATTTTCAGGATCCTCACTTTCAATAAAGCTCACTCTTGAATTGTTAATTAAATCTGGATTTTGTTCAAGAAGTTTATTTAAATTTTTTTTTTTTCCAATAAAAGAAACTTCTGAATTATACTCTTGTAAAAAATTTAGGCTTACTTGTAAGATTTTTTGGTTATGATATTCAGAAGCCCCTAATCCTATACCGATAATGCTACTTTTTTTTTTTGCTCCTGCTTCAAATTTTTGAAATATCATGTTTGGGTTAGAATATCATCTCTAAAATATATTATAAAAAAAGAAAGCTAAAATGATAGTAAGTGCATCATATACACCATGAGTTATAATAACTGCGAGTAAATTTTCATTTCTCCAATAATAAATAAATCCTATTAAAAGGGAAATGGCAAAATAAGGAATAAAAGATAAGAGAAAGGAAATTAGCAGGATTAATGGACTATCTAGCACTAACAAAATTACGCCTATTACATGAATCATAGCAAAAATAAATGCTGTAATTAAAATCCCCCATTTATTTCCTAAGCTCCGCATTAACCCCTTTTGCATGAATCCTCTAAACAATATTTCCTCAGATGTTCCAATTATTAAAATCATAACAATAGATAAGAGAATTAAACTTAGAATATCTGCGGAATAAATGATAGATTCAACATCACCAGTACCACTACCAAGATCACTTACTATTTCAACCCCAAAGAGTGTCTCGAGAGCGATTTCAGTTAAAAAAGATACTAATCCAACTAATAAAACCCCGATTACAGCAAATCCCAATCCTATTAATATCTCTTTTAATACTCCTTTTTTTTCAAATCCCCTTGTAGTAAAACCCAATAGTCCTAATCTATTTTCCAAAGTTGGATTTTGTAGATAATTAGCCACATATACAACTGGAACTATTATAAATATTAATTCAAAGAAGGAACTAATTATTAAAAAATACGGATTTAAGAGGATCTCATATAATAATTCCAAATCAAAAGAAGCATAAATAATTATAACTAAAATCCCCGCAGTTAAAAAATTCATTAAAAGAAAGGCACCTAAAGGTACTCCAATAGAAGTGGTAGTACCCCATAATTCATGATTTTTCGTATCAATTATTTCATCATCCGAAATTTTCTTAGGTCCATAAGAAATTGGAGGAGTGTAAGGTTGAGGATATTTTAAAGGTTTTATATAAGGATTAATTACATTTTCTTGCTGCAAAGTTCTATGTTCCTTAAGGTAGTCAAGATTAATTCCACAACTCATACAGAATTTAAGTTTATGAATTTTTGGAATTTTTTTCCCACAAACGGGGCAAAATAACCAACTAGTATCATTTAATTCGATTCCTTCTTTAGATCTACTTGTTTCTTGTTCATTATGAAGATTAAGATCTTGAACTTCTTTATCGTCCATGATTAAACTACAAAAAGATTTTAAATTACTAAAAGCTTTACTTTTCTAATTAGAAATTCATACAAATAAATTTATGGATTAAGTGTTTAAATTTGACTTCTTATATGCTTAAAAATCATGTTGGTTTCAATATCATTATGGTAAATATCAGGATCTGTCAAATTATAGTAATTGTATTTAACGGTCTCTTCGCTTTTATCAACTAATAATTCTAGCTTTATTGATGGCATCCAAAATGTTTTATTGCTATGCTGGTATTCAGCCATAACCATATAAAGAAAGTTTCCTACTTTTTTCGGGATAATTTTAGTTTTTATTTTTGTCATTTCATTAGCTTTTAACCTTTTAATGTTTGTATATTCTAACTTGGATTCAAATGAATCAGACATAAAAAAGTAAATCTTTATATCCTTTATTTCAGTCAAGTTAGGATTCTCGACTATAATTGTGATAATTTCTGGATGATTTAACTTTAATTTTTTATTTTGTATTTTGATATCTATGAAAATAGGGTATGGTAAGATTTTTTCGGTTAAATCAAAACTTAAATTAATGAGTTTTTGAAGATTAGGTTTTAGATTTAATATAAATTGATTCTTTTGTTCTTCTAAAGAAAGAACTTGTTTACTCCTCGATTCTTCAAAACTTTGAAGCATACGATTAATATATTTTAAGATGTATTTGTCAAATTCTGAATGTTTAACAAATATAAAAGAAATTAATTTCTTGTAATATTCGGATTCAAGATTTTGAGGTAAAGGTTTCTCGAAAATCTCCTTGATAAAATTTTTTAAGAGCTCATCTAAATGGATTAAGTCTTTATGTTCAATTTCAAATTTCTCAAAAATTTTCCCATTCAATTTATCATCTTGTAAAAAATCACTTAAAGAATTTAATACTTCAACAGCTTCAGAGTTATAGGCATCAAAAGCCTTTGTTATCATAGCTTCTAATAAGTTATTTAATTTAGTAACATTTTTATTCTTATAATTAATGAATTCTGCACGGTAAGATTCTAAATATTTAATTAATTTACCAGAATGTAATTTTAGTAGGCTTCTTTGATATTTTTGATATCTTTCAGATACATTTTTTATCCAATTACCAACACTATTTAGTTTCTCAAGATTTTCTTCTTTATTGAATATTATATTTTCTTCTAAAGTATCTGTAGATAACAGTGGACAATCAATTTTTACTTTTTCTAATACTACGCTTGTATTACGCTCCAATTGATAGATATTTTCTATTTGTGTATACAAATTGAATTTCTGAAAATCATCTGCTTTGATTTTAATTAATTTCTCAAGCAAATCTTCTAACTTGTCAGAATAATATTTTGGATTTCTATTTAGAATCCCTCTCAATATTGCAGCAAATTCAGAAAGAATTATATAGATATCTTTTTTCGCATAGATTTTAAATCTGTTATTTTCTAGGTTTATGATATTACAATAATCTACTATATTCTGATAATTTATCTCAGCAAATTGGTAGTAGTTGGCACATTTTTCAAGATATAAGGAATTCTTTGCCAAATAACTATAATATAATCCTAATAATGATTTATTAATAATATATGAGAGATCTCTGAATTCTTCATACTTTCTTTTGATTTTATTATCTTTTATATGGGGTATTAAAAATTCCTCAATAATTATCCCAAAATTGCCTGCAGAGCGTATTGAATTGAATAATTTTATAGTGTTAATGTCTATATTATCTAGTTTAGTAATAATTAAATGCCTATATTCATTAAAATCAGAATTAAGACTATAAAAATAAGAGTCAATTAAAGATTTTCTTCTCTCAAGTTCCGAATTTTTGACTGCTTTTTCAGTTTTAAATAACGCAAGGTTTAGAATTTCAGTTAAATAATATTTGAGGGAATATAATGACTCCATATATAACGTCCTTGCCCCACAATAAGGACACTGGGCTGCTGATCCTTTGATCACCGGAAGTCCTGAACCGCACTTTTTGCACGGAAAGAATGAAACCATAAAAACAAGTGTTCTCTCAAATTTTATATCATAAAAATTCTTTCATATTACAAATTGCTACTCGATTATTAAAATTTTATCCTTTGAGTCTATTAAATCATAATATTTTGATGTGTTTTTTAAAGTATGATTTTAAATCAAGTGATTTATAGTAATTGAAAATATTTTTCTTTAATTTTTAAAAAAAGGATTTAATGAGTAAAATAACAGAAAAGATGGTTGTTTTCAAGATTTATGGGATTGACAAATCCATAACGTTCGAATTGAATCGTTTGGTTCATGGGTATTTTTAAAAGATTTATTTCTCCATTCCCTTTTGACATTGTCCCATCGGGTTTTAAAATTGACACACTTATATTTTCATCTTTTGGTACCCATTGAATAATTGGAAAATCTCGATCCAACGCCTTACTTTGATAAGAAGCACTTATTTTTTTATTATTCAAATCAACAGACTTAATTTCGATATTCATTAAATCTTTTAATCGGACCATTTGATTCTTATCCAAGTTTTTCCCATCAGATAAAGCAATCAATAAATTCAATTGGTTATTTTTTGATATACAATTTATTTTCCGTTTTCCTTTTTTTGGCTCTGATGGATGTAATAGAGGTTCCGCGATGTATATATTTTCAGGAATGTTATCGACTGTAATTGAAACTGGATCTTCAACATAAAAGTAACGGTTGGAGATTTCATCTATAATATCTTGATTTTTTGAATATAACCAATTTACAGAAAAAGTTATTCCTGACTGAGACATACCAAGTTCAAGTAATGTTTCTCTTAATGCTTCTGGTCTTATTCCACGTTTTTTGAGAGATTGTAAACTCCATGTCCTTGGATCTTCCCATCCTTCATAGATTCCGTCTTGAATATTATTTCTCGATTCAGTTTTACTTAATTTCATATCAGCAAAATTGAGTCTTCCATAATATAATAACTCCGCTTTCTTCCAACCAAAATGGTCCCAAATAAATTCTTCGATAATACCTTCTTTAACTAAATCACTACCTCTCAATATATGAGTTGCTCCAATTAGGTAATCATCAATAGCCCAAGAATATTCTAACATTGGCCATACTGTATATTTATTACCAACTCTAGGATGTTCTGCTTCAGAAATCCTCATAATAATTTGGTCTCTTAAAGCTGGATCTTTTTGGTCCATTCCTGTTTTTAGTCTTACTACAGCTTTACCTTCGTGATATTCCTTATTAAGCATAGCCTTCCATAATTCTAAATTCTTTTCTATCGATTGATTCCTATGTGGGCAATCTTTTTTACTTTTCTTATATTTTTCCCTAAATTCATCGGCGGAGCAAAAACAAACGTAAGCAATATTATCTTTGATGAGTTTTTCACAGTATTCATAAAAAATCTCTAATCGATCACTTTTGTAATAAATTTTGTTATACTTTACACCTAACCACTCCAATCCTTCCTTAATTAAATCATAAGCTTCTGGTAATACGTATTTAGCTTTAGGGCTATCTCGTAAAGATTTTGGACTTCCGATCGTATCATCGTAAAATAGAATAAGATCACCATTATATCTTTTGACATATTCATCATTTAGTACGATCATTCTTGCGTTCCCAATATGTAACGCTCCACTCGGATAAGGAGCTAAACGCATTATTACTTTATCAAATTCAGAAAGGTTCGGTAACTCTGGTAATTCTTTTTCTTCTTCTGTTTTTTCTTTTTTATCTAATGCATGAGGATCTAATTCTAATAATTTTTCTTTTTGTTTCTTAAAACTAAGTTTTAAGATTTCAGAAATGATACAATCCAATATAGGAATGATTGATTTAGCTTGTGAGCGCAAATCTGGTTTTGAAGCCATAAGCTTTCCCATTATAGCTTTTTTATTTGGCTTACCATCAAATTTAACTGCGTTCTTCAAACCACTTAACCAAAGAATTTCTCTTATTTCTTCATCTTTCATTGAATTTTTTCATCAAATTAATTGTTTTAGTTTTTCAATTCTGTAATTTTGGTTTCTAATTCATTAATAGCATTTCTTAGTATATTTTTTGCTATGAATGAAGATTCTTGTTCTTCTTTTTGCATTAAGATCATTGATTTTAAAGAACAAGCTTCCAAAAGTACGCTTTTATTTATTGAACTTGAACCTTTAATTATTACATCGAGAATATGTAAAGTTAATTGGAGTTTTCCTTGACTATATAATTTCTTTGCGTGAGAAAGATATTTTTCCTCATTATTAATTGCTAAAAACTCTTCTGCAATTTCATTAGATTTAGCGGGAAAAAGATCAGTTGGATTTCCTGTAGTATACCAGCCATGAAAAAGTCTATAAACAGCATGTATTGCAAATCGATAACAACCATATGCGGGAGTTAGGTATTTGTGTTTTTTGAATTTTTCAGGATAAATATCAAGCATCTCATAATAAATTTGCTCGAACCATTTTCCCTCATTTAATCTTTTTACGACTTCATCATACACAAAATGCAGTACTTCTGCTCTAATTGATAAAGCCTCTTGAACACTTTTTTTACCTTCAATAAGTGGTCCATGACCAGGTGCCAAATATTTGGCATCTTTTTCTAACATTTTTTCCATAGCTATAGCCCATTGTTTAGGGAAACGTTGTACTTTAAATGGATTTCCTACATTAGGAAATGTAGGATTCGATACTAACTCCCCAGAAAATAGAACTTCTTTTTCAGGAAAAAACATCCATAAGCTATCATCTGTTTCCCCTTTATCATGATAAAGCTCAAAAGAATAATTTCCTAATTTAAAGTCATATTTGTTATTTCCATGAATTATTATTGTTGGGTTGAGTGTATCATGAGCAGAAACCCCCTCTTTTGGTATATTCCCTAGTGAAGAAAATTGCTGACTATTGATCCAACTATGATAACTGTCTAATTCTCTATATTTCTCAAATCTATTTAAAATATTTTCATGTGCAATAACTTGAGGCATCTCCCAACCTTTATTCTTGATTTCTTTAACAATCGAAGCATATCCAAAGCAATGATCAAAATGCCCATGAGAATATATGATATATCTTATTTGCTTATCTGAAAACTTTCGAATTTTATTGAATATGCGACGATGATATATCCTATTGGACAGATCAAAAACAACTAAACCCTGATTAGTTTTTATCACACTAACATTGGCCCAAGCTCCGATAAGATAACAAGAATCATCTGCAAATGGCTTAGATGGAAAATTACCGAACCATTTATCCATTGCCTCTTCTGTTGAGCTCATCATGTTTTCTTTAAAATTGGTATTTTATGAATTGTAAAGATTTTGAATGATATCATTAGCCTCCTTCATAATTCGATCAATTAATTCTTTAACTGTAGGTATATCGTGAATTAGTCCAATACCCTGCCCTACAGAGATTATACCAGCAGTTAAATCACCTTCTTCATACATAAGCTTTGATTTTGCACCGGCAGCAGCATTAAATATCTCCATTTGGTCACTTTTTGAGTTTTCTAGCTCAAGGACTAGTTTAGCGGCATCATTATTCCAAACTCGATGAGTAGCATTAAGTGATCGCATAATGATAGTTGTATCATAGATACTAATATTAACTAGAGCTTTCTTTAAATTATCATGAATAGGACATTCTTGAGTAGTTAAAAGACGGGTACCAATTAACGCTGCCTTGGCTCCTAATGCTAAAACAGCAGCCACACCTCTTCCGTCTGAAATCCCCCCTCCCGCAACAACAGGAATATCTAATGCATCAACCGTAGCAGGTGTTAGTACTAGCGTACCAATATCATATCGCCCGGTAGCGCCCCCATTTTCCCAACCGACAACTTCTACTATATCTGCTCCTAATAAAGCTGCTTTTTTTGCGTATCTCAAACCCGCACATTTATGGATCCAAATAATATCATTTTTTTTAAATAAAGGGATGTATTTTTCTGGAGCTTGATGTCCTGATGTTTCAATAATTTTAACACCTTCATCAATCATTGCTTTAACTAAATCGATTTGTTTTACCGGTTTGAGCATAGGAAATAAATTTACATTTACTGCATATGGTTTATCCGTTAAAGTTTGTAATTCATGAAGAGCTTCACGTAGTGGTTCAGATGTTCTGTACATAACTGAAGCGAGAATTCCAAGGGCCCCTGCATTTGAACATGCAGCGGCAAAAGCGGGATAACTTATATTCATCATATTTCCACAGAAAATTGGGTATTTTATCCCCAACATTTCTGTAACTTTCGTTTTTATCATAAATCTATCACTTCTTTTTAAAATATTGTAAAAATTTAATTTAATTTAATTGATAGAATCTATTACAGTAAAAAATAAAAAATTTCATTTTCTTGGTTATTTTTACTTTAACTTATATAATCTCAGTATATCTTCAATACTGATCTCTGTTAAATCCTTTATAATTAAATCTGCATCAAGAAGTTCTACCTTATTATGTGTAGTTGTAACGGCAATCGATGTCATTCTTGCTCTCTTCGCTGCTTCTATTCCCACTGGCGCATCTTCAATAACTATACAATTTTTTGGGTCAATATTTAAAGTCTTAGCAATAATTAGGAAAACATCTGGTTCGGGTTTTCCTTTTTTAACCTCTGCTGCGGTAATAATAACATCAAAATAATACTTTATTTTTAAACTAGTCAATAATAAATCTACATTTTCAGATGGACCGCTAGACCCTATGGCTAGTTTAAAACCTTTTGATTTTAGATCAGCTAAAATTTCCAAAACTCCGGGTAAAGGCACTAATTTGTCCCTTACAATTTCTCGATAATTTTTTTCTTTAAAATCAGACCATTCTTCTATAAGTTCTTCATCTGCTTCTGGACCTACTAATTTTTGTGTGATTGCAGGTGATTGCTGACCGAAAGTTTGTTCAAAAAACTCTCTTGTAAACTCTACTCCAATCTCTCGTCCTAAATTTACCCAACTCTCAAAATGAATAGGACCTGTGTCAGCAAGGACACCATCCATATCAAAAATAATGCAATATTGTGAATAAATAGTATTATATTTCATTTTAGATCAAAATTTCATTCAATGTTTAAAATACATTCTTATTAAGGATTTAAGATTTTAAAATATCAATTAGAAATTGATTTAAATATTAAGAAAACATAATTATGAATTAAAATAGAGGGTATTATGATCTATAGAGTTGAATAATTATGAAAAAGAACTTAAAAATAATGTCTTTAATGGGAATCATTACATTTATAACTTTAACTAATTTCATTTTAGATACTTTTGATCAACCTAACAATAATTATGAAACTAGCTTAAAAAATGCAGGATATTGGGATCTCACCGGTACTCCAATTCTTATTAATGATTTAAATCCTAGTAATAATTGGACTTGGGCAGTAGGTCAACCTTGGTGCTCAGGTTCAGGTACATGGAGTGATCCATATATTATTGAAAATGTAACGATTGATGGACAAACGACTGCTAGGTGTCTTACAGTTCGGAATTCTAATGTATATTTTATCATTCGTAACTGTACTCTCTTTAATTCAAAGGATGATAATCTATATGGGGGAATCTTTTTAGAAAATGTCAACAATGGAACAATAGAAAACAATAATTGTTCTAATAACGGACGTTCTGGAATGTGGATTGAAACCTGTAATAATATCACAATCACAGGAAACACTTTAAAAGATAATGGAGATTCAGGAATAGCTCTAAGATACAGTCATCAA
Source organism: Promethearchaeia archaeon (assembly GCA_029856155.1). GTDB lineage: Archaea > Asgardarchaeota > Lokiarchaeia > Sigyniarchaeales > SOKP01 > Loki-b32. The sequence continues at coordinate 67,111 of JAHQWL010000081.1, read as the reverse complement.
AATAACATCTCAATAAATACTATTGATAATAGCCATAATGCAATTATTGAGGTTATAAGTACCCAAAATATAATCTCTGAAAATACTATTGATAATGGTTGGATTGGAGTTTATTTATCGGGTGGTAACCATAATAATGTTACAGACAATAAAATATATAATAATGGTCATAGTGGGATTTACTTCTCCGGTGATAGTAATATTATTGTCCGAAATACATTATATTATAATGATCAGGGTATTTTCTCACAGCATAGTAATTTTAACACAGTCTCTGATAATATAATATATAATAGTACTAGTGAAGGAATATATTTCATGTATGTTGATAATAGCGTGCTTTCGCGAAATAATTTGAGTAAAAATGACATTGGAATATGGTTAAGCGATCAATGTGATTATAATAATTTCACTAATAATGAGATTCATGAAAATAATAATAGTGGTATCTATATTGAAGACGCATTCACAGATAGTAATCATAATCTTTTTTATAATAATTCTTTTATTAAAAATGGAATTAACGCTTTTGATGGAGGTACTGGTACAAATAATAAGTGGAATAAAACAAATATGGGAAATTTCTGGGATGATTATACAGGAATAGATCAAAATGATGATGGTATTGGAGATTCACCTTATAATATTTCAGGTATTGCAGGAGGTCAAGATCATTTCCCTTTATGGGATGATGGACATAATGGAAGTAAGATTGCCATTGATGATAGTGCATCTAATAACTGGAATTGGGCTAAAACTCGAACATGGTGTTCTGGTTCGGGAACTCTTAATGATCCTTATACTATAAAAAATTTAATTATAGATGGATTAAATTTAAGCAGTTGTATCACAATTGAGAATTCTGATGTTTTTTTTAAGATTGAAAATTGTACAGTTTTTAATTCCGCCACAGGTTTAAATCATGCAGGAATTAAGTTAGACCATTCAAATAACGGTACATTAATAGGTAATAATTGTTCAAATAATAATGGAAATGGAATATACATTTGGGAAGGTGATAATAGTACTATTATAGGAAACATCGTAAACCATAATGTTCACGATGGTATACATATTTTTCACAGTGATAATAGTAAAATCTTAGGAAATAACATAAGTTATAATGATGAACGTGGGATTCAAAGTTGGAGTGATGATAGCACCATTTCAGGTAACAATTTAAATAACAATAATTTAGGAGGAATTATTGTGGCCTGGTGTCAAAATAGTACCATTTTAGGAAATTTGTTACAATCTAATTCGATGTATGGGATTTTTTTATCTTTTGGTAATAATCATACAGTTCTAGAAAATTTAGTTAGAGACAACACTTATGGAATTATGTTATACTCAGACTCTTATAATAATACGGTTTCAAGAAATACTATAACAGAGAGCACTTTAAGCGCGCTTTATTTATATAATTGTGAAGATAATTTTATTATCGCAAATTTAATTAAAGAAAACTATGATTTTGGATTAACTATACATGATAGTAATAACAGCTTTATATGTGGTAATATTTTGAATGATAATGTAAACGGATGGTATAATGAAATAAATAGCTTTAATAATACATTTCATTGGAATGTTATTAATAATGAAAGTTCTCCATTTACCATTGATAATAGTGGGGGAGGGGATTTTAAATGGGATCAAGCATCAAATAAATTAGCGTGGTGTTCTGGATCTGGAACATTTAAGGATCCTTATACTATAAAAAATTTAATTATAGATGGATTAAATTTAAGCAGTTGTATCACGATTAAGAACTCCGATGAGTATTTTATAATTGTAGGCTGTATAACGTTTAATTCTTCTTCAGGGCTAGATAATGCAGGAATCGTATTAATAAATGTGATTAATGGACAATTGATATCCAATAACTTTTCAAATAATAACGGCAATGGAATGCGTTTATCTGATAGTCAAAATATTACAATTTCAGGAAATACTGCAGGTAATAATGATGAGTATGGCATATTTCTAGCAACAAGTCATAATAACAGTCTTTCGGGAAATGTTTGTAATGAGAATTATTATTCTGGGATTTATTTAGGATTAAGTACCGCCAATAACATTTCAGATAATTCAGCTTTTAATAATATTGGCCAAAGAGGGATTTATTTAGAATCTTCAAGTAATCACAATTGGATCTTAAATAATAATTTTTCCTATAATGATGAAGGAATATTTATTGCTCATAGTCATAATAATACAGTAATAGGAAATACGGTAGACCATAACGATTATGGAATGTGGTTGTGGGAAAGCAATAATAATACAATTATTGGAAACACTTTAAGTAATAACGATTTATTCGGATTAAGGTTATATAGAAGCAATAATACAGATGTTATAAGTAATTCATTCATTGGGAACTTATTTCAACACATTAGTGAATTTGAAAGTGTAAATAACAATTTTATTTTAAATTATTTTGATGGAATGCTTTCTCCATTTGTTATAGATAACAATGGAGGAGGCGATCTTATATGGGTAGAAGCAGCTTATCTGTTTATTTGGTGTACAGGTTCTGGCAGCTACTCTGATCCGTTTATAATTCAAAATTTAATTATCGATGGTCAAAATTCAAGTAGCTGCATAGAAATTAGGGATTCTACGGTATTTTTTAAGATAGTAGGTTGCACACTTTCTAATTCCGGTTCAGGAGTGTATAATGCAGGTATTAAATTAACAAATGTTATTAATGGACAATTGATAACCAATAACTGTTCAAATAATAATGGTGTCGGAATTGGGTTATACCAAAGTCAAAACGTTACGATTGATGGAAATATAGTAAACAATAATGAAGAGTCTGGAATATTTTTAGAAGTAAGTCATAATAATATTCTTTCGGGAAACATTTTAAATGAAAATTCTGATGGGATGTATTTAGGTTTAAGTAACAATAATACAATTTCAGAAAACTCAGCTTTTAATAATGACCAAAAAGGCATTTATTTATCATCTTCAAGTAATAACAATACTATAATGAACAACAATGTTACCTTTAATGGTGACAATGGAATAGACATATATGATGGTCAAGATATTAAAGTTGTAGGAAATATCGTAGATAATAATGGTTGGAATGGAATATTTGTATGGAACTGCAATAATGCCATCGTTGCAAGTAATATAGCAAATTATAACACTTTTGCGGGACTGTATTTATGGAGCAGCAATAATACTAAGGTCATAGGTAATGTATTCATTGGAAACTTATATAGTATCTATGAAAGTGGTGGTGTAAATAATATCTTTAATTGGAATGTTGAAAATGGTTTCACAGATCCAATTATTATTGATGATAGTGGAACTGGAGATTTTACGTGGGTAGAATGTATTAGCCAATTAGCATGGATTTATGGTTCTGGTACTTTAAATGATCCATATATAATTGGATTAATTACAATTGATGGCTTGAATTCAACTAGTTGTCTTACAATTAGAAATTCGAATGTAGATTTCAGGATTGAAAATTGTACTTTTTATAATTCTGGCGACGATCTTTATGATGGGGGAATTAAACTAGACTCAACGATAAATGGTGAATTAATCTATAATAATTGTTCGTTTAATAACGCGAATGGAATAATTTTAGATTCTTGTCAAAACATTTTGATAACAGAGAATTCAATTAATAACAATGAGAGGTCTGGAATTGTATTGATTGATTGTAGTAATATCGATATCCTTAATAATAAAGAGACAATAAATTTTAACGAGCTATATGGTATTCATTTATCTAACAGTCATTATAATAATATAACAAATAATATAATAAACAACAACGGAATAGGAATATTTCTGGATCAGTCTAACTATAATTCTATTGATTGGAACACTCTATTGAATAATGGTCAAGCAATTGTAGATACGGGTGTTGGAAATAATATTGGTTTAAATAATATTTTACCAAGGCTACCTAGTGGATTTCCTTTTGATATTTTAATAATCGTTTTGATAATTGGTTTAGTAGTTGTTGGAGTTACGGGGGCAGCCATAATTATAAAAAAGAGAATATCAATTCCAACAAAGAAGGAAAAAGAAATAAGTGAGAAGAAAAAAGAAAAAGTTAGAGCTAAACTTGAAGAAAAGCTGGATTTTGTCGATTATCTCATAAGGGAAAGGAAAATTAAATTAGCTTATAAAAATTTAGGAAAAATTCAAGATACCGCGGATATGTATGATTTCTACTACATTTTTAACAGAGCAAATGAAAAGGTTGAAGATTGTAAAGAATTAGAAGTAGAAATTTCTAAACCAGTTATAAAGGAAGAAGTAGCTCCACCCGTTAAAGAAAGAGAAATAAAAAAAGCGGTTATCCCTCCACCTATAATAAAGAAAGAGGAAGAAAAAAAGTATAATCTCTTTATAAGTTATTCTACCGCTGATCGAGATCATTTTCAGATAGAAAAGATTGTGAAGAGCTCAAAAAGTATCCTAACATCAACCAAGTCTCGTATTGGGAAAAAGATAGCAAACCAAACATCGTAGAATTCATGGAAGAAACACTAGAAGTAAGTAATACCTTTCTACTCTTTTGTAGCGAAAATTCTGTGAAATCTAAAGCTGTAAAAGATGAATGGCAAGCAGCGTTCCAAATGAGAAAAGAAGGTTTGATAAAACTGATTCCCGTATATGAAGATCAAAAGCATATTCCAAAGATATTATGGCACTTACTTAATGTCAAATATGATAAAGACAATTTTAGCAAATTTATTGAGAATCTCTATACAGAAATTATGAGAGAATACTAGCATTATTAACCCTTTTTTTATCTTTTTTTTAATTTTTTTGCATTAGATTACATTTTTAATCTTGAAATATTAAAATAAATACAATACTTATTAGAGAAAATAATTATTTATCAAGAATTACATATAAAGATTATAATGGCTTGGTAGTCCAGCTTGGATAGGGCGCTGGCTTGCGGAGCCAGATATCGAGGGTTCAAATCCCCCCCAGGCCATTATTTTAAACTCCTTGCCTTTTTTTTAAAATTATTCAAGAAAATCTAAGATTTCTGAAATATTATTGATCTTTCTTAAATTTGATACATTAATTTCCTTTTCGAAGGGAAATTTATATTTTCTTTCGAATAAAATTGATTGCAAGTTCGCTCTTTCAGCCCCAATAATGTCAGCATATTCATCTCCACACATAATTACAGAATTACCTTGATTCTCTAAACCCATTTTCTTTAATGTATGATAGAAGATATTTGGATCTGGTTTTCTCTTCCCATATTTAGCAGATGTTACTACAACGTTAAAAAATTTAAATAAACCATGTTTTTTTAACACATTTTTAATGGTTTTATGATTAGGATGATTAGAGATTAAAGCTAGTTTCAAATTTTTCAGACCTAATTCTTCTAATGTCTCTTTAGTATTTTCAAAAGGTTCCCATTCATCCTCTTCACAGGAATGATAAAGTTCAGCTAATTCGTTATATGCAGATTCTGTTAAATTATCTAAATTATCGATTATTTCCTCATCCTTGAGTGATTCTAAAACATTTTGGAAAATCAAAGAAGTCGGGTATTCCATTTTTGTTTTAAGGCTTTTTCTAAAGAAATGCTCTCTTTTTTTACTAAAATTCTTCACGAATGCTTCATTTGTTAAGTTTTCATTCCAAACTTGCTTCTCTTTTAATCTAGCGATTGATTTTAGTAAACCTTTCTTAAAACATTCATAATACCTCTCAACAGAAGGATTATCAAAATAGAATAAAGTAAAACCAAAATCAAAAATTACTCCTTTAATCATCATCGTGTTAATAATAATAAAAATCGATTCTCAATTTTAATTTAACCAAATTAAAACGTAAGTGTGATAACTTTCGTTTCTGTTAAATCCTTAATAAAAAATAAAATATTAACAAAGGCATTTAATACTAGTGAGAATTAAAATGTCAATTGATAAATGGCTCTCTGAAAAAGATTCAAAAGAAGATAGAATGAAAAGAGAAGCTGCGTTTAAGCGTCTTACAAAGGATGAGGTTCAGGAGTTAAAAAAGAAGAAAATTCGAGATATGGTAAAAAAAAAGAGTCAAATCTCCAGTAAAATTTTAGAGGAAGATAGGATTTTAAATAAAGTGATTGAATTTAAGGATTGGTTAAACCAGAGAACTTATCTAAAAGGAGATATTGATAAAATTGAAATATGGATAAGAAATTTACATTCAACAGTTCAATCTGTAATTGAGCAGAAGGAAAAATTAATTGAAAAAGATGAAAAAAGAGAGATTATTAAAAAATATAAAGAAATTCCACCTAAACTTCTGGATGAGAAAACCAGAGTTGCAATAAATAAAAAAATTTATGGTACAAAAAGAACTAATTCAGACAACTATTATTTAAGAAAATTAAAAAGTCTTATTCAAGAAAAGCTAAAAGAAGGAGAATATTATGAGATTTTGGATGAAATAATCAAAAAATTCTAACATTGTTAGCAAATTTCAAAATACTTTTTATTTTATCGATTTTTATATTTTTTATATTAAGAATTAGACACTTTTTTGAATGTAATAAATGTGGCTTATCTGTCCTATTGCTGGCGTGGGTAGAAGATTACAACCTTTTACATATTCTAAGCCAAAGGCGTTTTTGAAAATAGCTGGAAAAAGATTAATTGATCATATTCTTATAAAATTGAAAAACTCGTTTCCTAAAGGAACTAACATTTGTTTCATAGTTGGTTATAAAAAACGACAAATAACCGAATATCTTAAAAATAATCATTCAGATTATTTTAATCTCCACTTTATCAAGCAAAAACCATTAGGATATGAAGCAGATACACCATTCTTTAGTGGTCTTGGAGATGCTATTTTATTGGCCAAAGATCTTGCCAAAAATGATGATTGTTTCATATTTTTGAGTGATAGGCTTCCTATTGAAGATTACTCACAAATCTTATTGAATTTTCATCAAGATATTTGTGATGGTGTTGTGAATGTTAAACAAGTAGAAAATCCGCAATTTTACGGAGTAATTGAATTAGATGAAAATGGTACGGTGAAAAATATTGTTGAAAAACCAGACCAACCTAAATCAAATTATGCGGTATCAGGAGCATATTTATTTGGAATGAGTATGATATCCCGATTATTTGAGTTGTTAGAAAAACAAAGTGAAATTCCATTAGAAAATGGACAGGAGCATCATATAACACCAATTATTCAAGAATTAGTCGAAGAAGGGTTTAAATTAAAAATAAATGAAATGAAAGGAGATATATTAGATTTTGGTCGACCTGAAACTTTAATCGCAGGAAATCGTCTATTACTAGCAGAAATCAAAGGAGAAGATCCCACATACGAGAAATTATTTCAATCTAATAATATAGTTGATTCAAAAATCGTTGCACCCGTTTTTATTGGTGAAAATACAAAAATTACTGATTCAGTTATAGGGCCAAATGTATCTATAGGAGATGATGTAGTTTTAGAAAAATGTATATTATCTGAATCGGTAATAGGGGATGGAGCAAAATTAAAAAAAATTATTTCTTCAGAGAGTATTGTCGGTGATTATTCGATATTAGAGGATTTAATTAAGAAAAGCATTACAATAGGAGATTCCTCTTATATAACTACTTCTAATATGAAGTCATTTTAAATATTTCAAAAAAAGATTAAATTAATTTGAAAAAAATTATTCAAATTTAGGTTTTTTATCTTGCCAAGGCGCTAATTCTTCGAAAGCTTGAGATACTTGTAAAACGAGTAGATCATTGAATCTATTCCCAACAATTTGCATACCTGTCGGTAACCCTCCACTGGACCAACCACAAGGAATAGATGCCGCAGGATGACCTGTTAAATTAAAAGGGAAGGAAAATGGCATCCATGCTGTGGGTGATACATTTTTTCCATTGATTTTTGGTGGAAACATAATTCCTAACTCAAAAGGAGGAATAGCTATTGTTGGAGTTATTAGAATATCAAAGTTTTTGAAGTATTTATAGAAAGTCTCATAAATCTTGGTGCGTTGACTCATAGCTTTCATTACATCAAATGCAGAATACCCAGACCCCGCGTCCACCATTTTCATTAATTCGGGATCAATTTTCTCTCTCCATTCATTTAATTTCGACTTTAAATCAAATGCATAATCAGCAGTATATAATGTGTAGAATGGTACCTCTGGTTTTCTCATTTTGAAGGTCGCCTTTTCAACAGTCCAACCCAATTCTTCAAATTTTTCAGCTGAGTTAATAACATTTTTCTCAACGTCAGGGTCAATCACTTTCGCATATCCTAAATCTAAGGAATACCCAATTTTTAATTTATCTGGTTTTTCTGAAACGGAATCAGAATAATTGATTTTTTCCTCAGGTAGGCTGTACCTATCTCCATCGTGAGGTCCTTTTATTGCATCTAACATTAAAGCGGCATCCCTTACATATCTTACTATAGGTCCTACATGAACATAAGATTCAGCATGAAGTTCTGTTCTAGGATAGACTGGAACTCTCCCGAAACTTGTCTTATGCCCAAAAACACCACAACAACTAGCGGGGATCCTTATTGAACCACCACCATCATTTCCTAAAGCCAATGGTCCTAAACCTGAAGCTACAGCAGCAGCTCCACCTCCAGTTGAACCGCCAGGTATTCTATCTGTATTCCAAGGATTCCGAGATTTGCCAAAAACAAAATTATGTGTAACACCAGCATATCCAAATTCGGGTGTATTTGTTTTTCCAAGAAGTACAATTCCTGCTTTTTTTAAGCGTTTTACGACGACATCATCTCGCTCAGGAACATTATGTTCATAAATCATACTTCCAAAAGTAGTTCTAATATCCTTAGTTAAAAATAAATCTTTAATGGAGGTAGGAATTCCATGTAATAAACCTAGTTTTTCACCCCTTTTAACAGCTTCATCTGCATTTTTTGCGAGTTCCCTCGCGATATCGAGGGTTGGAGTGCAATATGCGTTAATAATTGGATTTATTTTTTCGATCCTTTCAATTATTATCTCTGTAATTTCTTGTGAAGTTAATTCTTGTCTTATTATTGCGTCTTTCATGTCATAAGCAGACATAAAACAAATATCTTCTTTATTCATTTTAACCAATTATTTAATTAATATCAATAGAATTAATTGTGATATTAACTAATATAAAAATTACTCTTTAAAATGTTAAATAGAATCTAAAATTGTTAGATTAAAATAAGGACGTAAATGATTAAATTAATTGTTTTAAAATTTAAAATCAGACTGCCACTTTTTATATCCCATTTGCCATAGTTTCAATCGAGGTTTATTCACTTTATTATCCACTTCAATTCCAGGTTTAGAATTATTCATTAGTTCACGATACCGAGAATAATATTCTTCAGCACTCGGATCTCCTTTAATTAAATCCAATATTGCTTTTTCAGTAAAATATAAAATTAAATCTGGTTTAATATTTGGATTATCTTTCGTTATTTCCAATTTTTTCTCTTGTTCTTTATACAAAAAATAGTGTAGTTTGAAATTTTCTTCATTCGTAGAATTTGTAGCAATAATATATTCCCAACATGCGTGTACATTAAGATGTCTCATTAAATCCAGATTAGTTGAAAAATAACCCTTCAATTTTTTGAATAATTCTTCAGTATCCATTGTGCATTAAAATTATTTAATTTTCTCTAAATTTATTGGAGTCCCATCGTAGATGTATTTTCCATAAACTAATTCCTGAGGGTAATATTTACAACCTGCGGGATAAGCAGAATCTTTAATTCCCCCTAATGAAACGGTAATATCAACAAGCATGGGTCTTGCATTTATATAAATATTCGCTGCTTCTAAATCATTCTTAAAAGTCTCGATATTTTTCAAATTTGATGTGTAAACAACTGCCCTCATACCATAGTTACTCGCGTTTGCTAATCTTATTGCATCTTTTATGTCATTAGCTTTAGTAATAGAACGGACAGGTCCAAATGCTTCCTCTCTCCATAGAAATGGAGCCTTTAATAAATCTTCACACAATTCTGGTTTAATCTCAACTAGAGTTGGTGTGTAAAACAACCCATAATCCTCCCCTGTATCGATTTTTTCACCTCCCGTAAAGATTTTAGCATTATATTTTTTTGCATCCTCTACCATTACCTCCATCATCATCAAGATTCTCCTACTCCCTAAAGGACCAATATCTACATCTGGATCGGTTGGATCTCCATACTTTAAATTTTGAATTTCTTTTACAAGACATTCTAAATATTCATCATAAATGTCTTTATGAACAATAATTCTTTTCATTGAAAAGCATTGTTGTCCAGAATTAGTATAACTAGCCATGACATTCCATTTTGCTACTTTTTCTAAATTTACATCATCCATTACTATACCTGCATCGTTACCAGCACATTCGAAAAAAAAGTTTTTAAATGGTTGAGTATACATAGGAACTCCCATCGACCTATCGACGGTTTTTTTCAAAAATCTACCATAACGTGCTAAGATATCCTTTGCTGTATGAGATGCAGTAATTGTCATCAAAGTTTTAATTAAGGGTGATTTAATGAATTCATCTACTGCCCATTCTCCAGGAGCTATAGCTAAATCTAAAGCTTCAAGAGCTGGTAAATCCATTTCTTTCATTATTGAATAAGCTTCTATCATTGTTAATGGACATGCTGTAGAGGGTTTTACTATAGCTCCGTTTCCTACTAGATAATTTGCACCTAATTGATAGAGAGGAAGACTTAAAGGAGTATTACGAGGAGAAATGCATGCTGCTAAACCATGCGGAATGTACCTGATTTTAACGAGTTGTTCTCCTTCTATACTTGTTAATGGTTTTTCTTCTAAGAATTGATAATACCAATCACAAAATTTAAAACCATTCATTACAATATTTAATTCCCATTCAGAATACTTAATGGGTAAACCTCCTTCTGCCACAACCAAATCCTTCAATTGGGATTTTTTAAATCGTAATTTAGTAGCAAATTTAGAAAGAAGTTGAGAACGCTCAAAAAAATCCATCTCTTTTAGTAGATGTTCATTTTTATGTATCTTTTTTATTTTTGCTCTAACTGTTTCCGGTGTATCAGCGGGAACTGTTCTTATAAGTTCACCAGTGTACTTATTTTTTATTTCTAATTCTTGTAATTTTGGCATAATTCTTAATTAGTTTTTTTCAATATCAAATATAGAATAAAAAGTGCAAACCTTATGTCTCGTCTTCATCTTTGAGGATGCCGGCAGTTTGAGCAAATTTACCATAACCCATATCAATTAAGGTTTGTGTTCTTTTATGCAACATAAAATCAATCCATCCATTTTTCTCGTCTGGATCATTATAAAAAGATCCTAAAAGTTGTGCATATTCTAACCTCGTTTTTGTTTGGATTAATTTTTCTACGGCATCTAATGAGAGTGCTAGTTCCAAATCTGAATCAATAGCACTCCCCGGTTTTATTTCAATCCCATTTCCATTTCGATAGACATTAAAAATATCTATAGGAGCTCTCTTATCATATGCTTCAATCGAATCATAAAGGGCAAAATCAAAATCTGACCCACTAATTAGATCAGAAAAAATTTCAGGATATTTTGATAGAAATGTGGTGTATTTTTTTGTAATTTTTGTCTTGTAAGCTTCTTTATCTACAATTTTACTCGTCATTTCTTCTTCCAGCATTTCCTTAAAACACTCTTCCTAATTTTTTTCTTTTTCTATATATTCTTTGTACCATTTTATCGTCTCTTCTAATCCTTCTCTTAAAGGAGTAATCTTGTAACCTAATTTTTCAATTGCTTTTTCAGAGGAATATGACCAATTATGATTAATCATTTTAACGGTTGATCTATTGGTATATGGCATTGTTTTAGTCAATTTTGTTTTTAATTCACATAATAAGCCATATAATTTGGCAAAACTCATTGGAAAATGTCGTGGATTTTTTTTATTTCCTGCTATTTCAGCAATTAAATCTAACCAATCCTTAAATTTGATATTAATTCCCCCAAGAATGAAATCTTCGCCTTTTAAGTCGTTTCGATCAATAACACTTATAACTCCATCAACAACATCATTCACATATACAAAATTTCCGATATTGTCTCCTTTTCCAGGGCATCCTAAGAACTTCCTTGCCGTAATGTCTAAAACTATTTGACCAAATATATTAAAATCTCCAGGACCATAGACTATTCCCGGGTAAAATATAGTTACATTAAGATCTTTGTTAATAAAATCTTTTATTAGTTTTTTGGCTTGAAATTTTGTCTTTGCATAATCAAGATATAATCCATCCTCACACTCATAGGTTTCATCCACAGGATCAATCGGAGTTCCCCCCAAAGCAATAAAAGAACTGATATAGATGAGGCGAATTTTTTTTTCTAAAGCTATTTGAGCAATATTTTCAGTGCCTTTTACATTAGTGTCCTCGATAATTGACTTGTCTTTTGCCCACATTCTGGTATAAGCTGCTAGATGATATATTAAATCTATATTTTCTGCAGCTTTGTAAAGAATCTCAATATCTCGAACATCACCATAGAAATATTCAATGTTTTTTAATCCTTCAAATGGAGTTATATCACTACTCTCTCTTACTAATAACTTTAAGTTATATCCTAAACTTTGTAGTTTCCTTACTAAAGGTACTCCAATAAAACCCGTGCCACCAGTTATTAATATATTTGCCATGACAAGAATATTAATGTATCATAAAGAAATTTTAAAATAGTAAAAGGTTACATCGTATTAAAGTGACATCTTAAAGGCTTGTGAGATTTACATCTTTTAATATTAGGAAAACTCGGAATAAATAATAAAAGATTTTTATATCCATTTTATAAGGCATTTATTAAAAAGCTTCAATTATTATATATTAGATCTTCCTAAATTTTAACTAAAAGGGCATTGATATTAGATTGAAAAAGAAAGTAAAGAATTTTGGCAAATTTCATTCGCAATTAGATCTACCTTTTTCAGAGACAAATAATGAATTTTTAAGAGAGATATTTAAAACACTTGAACTTAAATTTGGTTTAAAATACGCCTCTAATCAAAAATTGATTGATTTAGGAGCGGGAAATGGAACTATAGTAATTTTTACTGTTTTAAATTATTGTATTAGAGCCCATGGAATTGAAATTAATCAAAACCTAAAAAAAGAAGCAAATAATCGCATCAAATCATTGAAAAAGGAGGGAAAATATAAAAAAAGACTATTAAAAAAGACAAAAATTAAGCTTGGAGATTTCTTTCTGCATAATTTAAAAGAATACGATTATATTTACATTTATTCACTCCCTTCAATGCATAGATATCTTAAACATCTATTCAGAACGGCAAAAAAAGGAGCAGTTATTATATCTCATAGGCATAAACTCGAAAATTTTAGCTCTATTTTGAAAGAAAAATATATACTAGCTCATAAGAGAGAAAAACAAAAAATTTTTACTTTCATTTATAAAAAAATTTCATGATTGATTTAAAATTATGAGGAAGAGAATAATCTTAATATAATTATTCAGCAAATATTATATTCTTGTGTTACATCAAAAAATATAGTTATAAATAAAATCAGAAGTAATAAATATTTAATTTTAAAAATTGAATAAATGAATTATAAAATAAGGTGTAATATGTAATGGTCTCCTTTGAAGGATTGTTAGATGGATCGACAGCAACATTAATTATTCTTTCTTCAGTGATTTTTGGGTTATTATCATTATACAAATCAATAAAATTAAAAGCTAAACTTCTTTCTGTAGCAGCATTAATGATGTTTTTTGTTGGTTGTTTATGGTTAGGACCAACAGTAGATCTTTTTATGGTTTTATTGACCGGTGAGAATATTGCTCCAATTGAAGTGTATTCCTTATTAAGCTATCTGTGGGTTGCCCCTGCTTTAGTCTGTGCGATCTATCTTGGAGGTGAATTAATTTTTCCAAAAGGAAAATGGACTTTAATAGGGATTTTTATAGTCTTGGGATTAATCTTTGAATACTTCTTATGGTTTCAAACAGATGCATCATTTACATGGGAATTAGCAAAACCAGGTGAAGATTTAATAGATGCAAGTTTTGTACGAACTCATCCAACATTTTTAATGGTCGCTGTTTTTCTAGTATCCGCACTTGTGTTTTTAGGTATTGGTTTTGCAATAAAAGCGAAGCAATCTACAGGGCAATTAAGAAGAAAATTTACATATTTGTCTATAGCAAATATAATATTTGTAATATGCGGTGCTTTAGATTCAATTCTTACATTACCTCTTGCTATAGGAGTTATTAGAGTCGTTATGGCTACTTTCGCTTTATGGATGTACTTAGGACTTAAAACATAAGAAAAATTAAAATATTTTTTCTTTTTTTTTAATTTGTTTAATTTAAAATTAGGTTTTTTTAAGTTGCATTAAGAATTCCTTTAGATAAAATTTTATAAAATATTTCTATTATTGCAGAAATCAAGTTTCTGCGAGTTAGTTAAATCTGAGCAATTAGATAAATTCGAATGGATATCATTTGAAATAGAGATCTTAATTTAGTTGTTCAGTATATATTATATTCTTATATTACATCAAAAAACATAATTATAAATAGAATTAAGTTAAATAAATATATAATTTTATAATTGAATTGAATTTTTATAAAAAAGGGGTATAAATACAAATGGCAATCGTTTTTGAAGGTTGGCTGGATGGGATAACTGCTTCCCTAATAGTTTTTTCCTCGGTTATTTTTGGTTTGTTTTCTATCTATAAATCAATAAAACTGAAAGCAAAACTACTTACTTTCGCGGGTTTAGTTATGATTTTCGTTGGTTTCTTATGGCTCGGACCAACATCTGATTTCTTTTTCAAATTAATTACAGATACAAATATTAGTCCTGTAGTAATTTATGTATTTTTAAGTTACACTTGGGTCGCACCAGCTCTGTTTTTTGCTATGTATCTAGGTGGGGAACTTCTGATACCGAAGTATAAATGGGTTTTGGTTGGGATTTTTATAGTTTTGGGTGCAATATTTGAATTTTTTCTATGGACTCAGCCAAATCCTGGGCAATCATTTGAATTTATCGAAGTTAGACCCCCCGTTGATGGTCTAATTGATGCAGGTTTTAATAAAACTCATCCAACGTTTATTATGGTGGCTGCATTTCTAGTGACATCGTTAATCTTCTTAGGAATTGGAATGGCAGTAAAGGCAAAACAAGCAACAGGTTTATTAAGGAAAAAATTTACCTATTTATCGATTGGTTTCATAATTTTTGTCCTATGTGGAGCTTTAGATTCAATTCTTACTCTTCCTCTTGCTATTGGCGTTATAAGGGTTGTTATGGCTACATTTGCTGTCTGGATGTATCTAGGTTTAAAAACTTAAAAGAAAATAATTAAATTTTTCCTTTTTTTAATTTTTTAATGTCAATTACTATATTAAAGTTAATTTTGAAAAATATTCTTAAAACTCTAAGCAAAACTCACGCTTTATTAATTTTTAGTAATAATTCTTTTAAATACAATTTCATGAAATACCTTTGATTATTACAGAAATCAAGTTTCTGCGTGTTAGTTAAATCCTGACAAATTGATAATATAGTGTGGATATCATTTGAAATGGAAAGATATTCGTCATATGAATCATTAAAGTTATATCTCGAGTTGTTAGATTCACTTTTATTGAATTCAATAAAAGAATTTTCTATATTCTCAGTTTCTATATCAATTGGAAATCTCTTTTTATATTCATGTAGAGAAGTAATTAACAAATCAGAAATATATTTAAACTCTTCCTTTGATTTGATGTTATTAAATAACTCCGTGACAAGATTCGAAATTACACTATTCGTTGAATTTTGAAAATCATTACGATCAAAAAGGTTCAAATTCCCTAAATTAGGGGTTTTTTCAAAAGAAGTATCAGAGAGATCTTTATTAATAAATCCTTTTGAAATTATTTGTCAGCTCGGAGAAATTTAAATTTGTAACATTTAAAACTGATCTGATATTTAAAAAAAAAGCCTCTCTGAATTTAGTGGAAATTTGAATAGCTGGTTGTTGCATTAAAATGATATTGAAAATTAAAATAAAATAATTATTTTGTTTAAAGAATTTTTATAAATATTGCGAACAAAATATTATTAACTTTTTACATAGATCGTTCTAATAATAATAAATAGGAAAAAATTATGTCTAAAGAAAAACCCAATGTAGAGGAAGAATATTCTTTAAAAAAAGCTGTGCTTTATAGTTTTGCTGGCTTTACGGATGTTATTTTTTTGCAATCTTTTACTTTCTTAATATTTACATTTTATTTTTCTATAATAGAATTGCCTGCAGGATTGATATCTCTTGGTTTCATACTCTGGGCAATATGGAATGCTTTTAATGATCCAATGCTCGGGGCAATTTCTGATAGATCACACTTTAAAATGGGTCGTAGAAAACCATTCATCATAATAGGTATAATTCCACTGCTTGTTCTAAATATTCTACTATTTACGGCACCTAGGGGATCTGATCTTCTTTCATTTTTTTATTTCTTAATCATAATTGTAATTTGGGAACTGTTTTATACAATGTATTCATTAAACCAAACGAGTTTATTTCCAGAGATGTTTCGAGATTTAGATCAAAGATCTAAAGCTAATAATTCAATCCAATTTTTTCAAGTGATATCATTATTGATTGCGTTCTTATTACCTGGAGTTCTAATTGATAGCTTCACCAGTGAAAATATACCTATTGGAACTACACATTTGCAATACATAATAGCTGCTGCAGTTATTTCAATTATTTGCGCAATTGGGGCGTTTATTTTTATTAAATTTGGATTGAAAGAAAGAATTGAATTTTCTAAGGACTATGAAAGGGTTCCCCCGTTTAGACAAGCATTAAAATATACATTTGGATACAAATCGTTCAAGCTATATGTTCTTGGGAATTTTTCATTATGGTATGCATTTAATATGATTCCTACTATAATGCCAATTTATGGAGCGGTATGTTTAGGCGTTTCAGATGCCGGTACGCTATCTTTAATACTTGGTACTGGTTTTGTTTCAGCTGCAATATTTGTATTTCCATGGCGAATAATTGTAAATAAACTTGGTGCTAAAGGATCTTATATATTGTCTTTGATTGTTTTTATTATAACATTGTTACCTCTCATGTTTATTAGAGGAGTACTCTTAGGTTTTATATTTTTCTTTTTATTAGGCATTGGGCTGGCAGGAGTATTAATTGTTAGAGATATTACAATTGCTGCAATTATCGATGAGGATGAATTAAAAACGGGAGTAAGAAGGGAGGGTAATTTCTATGGAATAAACGGCTTCATCGTAAAATTCTCCAATGTAGTAGTATTTCTCTCAATAGGATTAGTATTCATTGGAACAGATTGGAATATCTTCGATCTTAGCACAGCAGAATATGCGGTGGAATTTGGTCTTCGAAGTCTCATGGTTATCTTACCAATAGTATTTTTAATTATTGGAATAATAGCTATGAGGTATTTCCCAATCGATAAAGAAAAGTATACTCAATTAACTGAAGATGCAAGGAAACTTCACTCTGAGAAAAAGATAAACCTTTAATCCTAAATTTAAATCTATTCTAAATTTTCTTTTTTTTTTTTAATGTGATGATATAATTCAGCAGGGGTGAGTTCATTTATTTTATTAGTTTTCAAAACTACATCTTTTCTGATATCAAAGCAAACATGGATAAAATACATACAATGTTTAAATTTGCCGTTACATTTATAAGAAAGGATTGACCCCCCAGATTTAGGTTTAGGGATTAGAAAATTCTTCATTTTACCAAGATGTATTCTTGATTTTTATGATTAATTTATTTAATCATTTAAGTATTTATTTAAAATATAAAAAAATTAATTCATTACATTTTAAAAAATATAAGGAGGTATTAATTTATGCCGAATATCACAATAGATGGGCCTAAAATCGAAAATCTAGAAGTAAAACGAAATTTAATTAAAGAGATTACTATTGCTGTCGAAAGAGCCTATAATATTCCAAAAGAACACATTATTATAGTTATTAAAGAAAACTTGCCAGAAAATGTTGGTATTGGTGGAATTTTAATTTCTGATAGAAGAAGAACTTAATTTAGATATAAGTTCATTAAAAAAAAGCTTTTAAAATTGCCAAAAGGATTAATGAAAAAAGAAAAAATGGTGTAGATTTTAAAAGAAATTTAAAGATTAGACCCACAATTAGGACAGAAATTTCCACTTGATTCAAGTTTATGACCACAATAGACGCAAAAGTTTTTTCCTTCTGTTGGTAAAGGCTCTTCTATCTTTTTAGGAGGTGGAACATATTCAGTCGCTTGAGTATATTTTATTGTTTGGCCTAAGATAATTTGTCCTGAATCCGCATCAAAACTATACTTTAATATTCCTTTATTTCTTAGATCTACTAATACACGTAGTAGTACGCTTGGTTTCATACCTATTTCCAATGCGATATGCTCCAGTTTATATGTTCCTTGAAAATCTCGTTGAGCAACAGCATTCTTAACAACTTCTTTATACTTATAATTTCGATAAAGTTGGTCAAATCCTCCAATGAAGATGAAAAAAGCAGGAATGAAAAGCCAATAACCCCACCATGCAAGTCCTATAAACGTTATATCAAAGGTTCTAAAAAACAGTGATAATATTGCCACAAAAAGAAAAACTATACCTGTAGCAAAAGTTCCTATAGCTGCTTCATAAGATTCTTTATAATAATACCTATGACGATATTTATTTTCTCCACTCATTTCTATCATTTATTTTTTTTTGATAATAGCTTTTACTATAACAATCAAAAAGATACTTTGTTAATAATTCTTGAATAGTCCAATTTTTATAAAGTTGATTAAATAAAACAATCAGAATTATGTGTCCATATTAAAGCCAGAAATTTAAAGAAAAAAAGAGAGAATTTTTGAGAAGAGTTTTTTCGAAGGGAAAAGAGATTAGCGAATGACTTAATTAGAAAATCTTCTCACCATTCTCTCTGGTAGGAGAAAATTATTCAAAAAAACGATCATTATTCTTACTTGTTATTTTTAAACTTGTAACTTTTTGATGGGTTAATATCGAATTTCATCTAATATAGTATCAATATAATGAACATTTTCCTGACCTGCCTCCTCTATTAACACTCGCGAGATTGATTTCTTAAAACTCCAAATTTCAATGTCTTTCTTCAATTCTTTAAGTTTTTTTACAACATCGAGAAAATCTGAGTCACCACTTATTAAAACTGCCTTATCATACGAATCTTCTTCAGCTAATTCTACAATATCTTTATATATAAAAATATCTACTCCTTTCTGTTTTTTTATTCCTGTTGGAGAAATAATTACCCTTTTTGGTTGGATGATAAATCCCTGAGATTTCAAATAATTTAAAAATTTTAGTTTTTTAGGTAAAATCTTATCTGGAATTCCCATGTAGATGATAAAACCAACTAGGTGATGATTTTTAGTAAAAAGTTCCTTTAATTTTAAATAATTAATCCTAATTTTAAGTTCTTCAATGTTATGAAATAAATTAGCATGATCACAGAAGATAATCATCCTTCTTTTCTCGAGAATTTGTTCCAACCTTTAGTTCCCTTTGTTTAATTAATTATTTTTCCAATGAAATTAACATATAGACTTTTTGATAGTTATTTCAAATACTAATCTAATATCTGATATAAAAAGAAGTAAATTTTTTTTTCAAGATTTTTATAAAATCAATCAGAAATTTAAATCTCAGAGGATTTTGCGTAATAAAAACGTCATTTAAAAATTTCTAAAAAATATTGAATGCTTTTCCCATCCAATAAACGACAAGGTAAGATGTAGGTACTGCTTGACTTAAGCCATTATCCCTTGGTTCATTATTACCACCCTCTCCATAAAATTTAGAGTGCTCCCAAAGGTAGCTGTGTATTCCCATTTCTGAAACTGTTAAAGGTAAAATATATAATGGGTCTTCGAAATCGATAACATCTTCGAGCCAAGAAAAAAGTCCACCATAGACATTATTATCGAAGAAATTTCGCCATTTTTCTTTGTTAGGTTCAATTTCCATCTGAGAGATTTCAGGGTTAAGACTTGTTGCTCGTGTTGAATTTGGCCTTACTGTAAGATTGTAATTTCTAATTCCATTCCCCCATCCAGAAGTATTGAATCTCCATAATTGATCAAGTACATCCCATCTTATCATTTCGTCTGGATAATAAGAATCTTCAAATTTAGAGGGATTCTCTATTAAGGTCATAAAAACTAGATGCCCAATATTAAAAAATGCATTTCGATGATATCTGACATATCTATAAAATTTATTTTCAAAATTTTTAATATAATGATACTGCAATGAAGGATTATCTTCAAGTAGAATTAAAGCAATTTCAACATCCATCCCAAAAGCTAGTGCATATGTATCATATACAGTATTCTGCTTCCCTCCCATAGCTGCTTCATTCATAGAAAGCATCTTAGCAGCTGAATATTGATAAAGTGAAGTGTATTTTTCGGGTAGAGCTGTGGCACCAATCCTAAGCAAAGTTAATTGCCACATACTACCTTCAAAATATGGATTTAAATCAGAACCAACTGGTTCCCCCTCTCCACCTAAAACAAGCCAATTTGTCTTTTTAAATCCTTCAATCATTTGTTCTACGAGTAATTTAATACGATCAACACACCATTTACTATTACTATCAAGATTGGGATCAATAAATTTTAGAACACACGCAAATCCTAAATAATAGCCCGCTAATTCATCTCTACTTGTATGAAGTCGAACTCGCCATTTTTGATATTTTCCAGTACCATTAAAATGTCGTGGATGTTCTTCAAAAATCCAAGGATGATACTTTCGATTTTCAGGGGCACAAACAAATCTAGCGGGAGTTCCTGGATAATCTGGACCTATACCCCCATTAGTTGCTGCCATCATATTACTAAAAGCAGACACACATTTTTTTACCATTCGAGTGGCATTTAAAAGTTCATTAGCATCTCCTTCATCTACAGCTGCTTTATATCGGAAACATTGGGAAGCCAAAGTATATCCAATTTTTAACGCTCCATTATCTGTATCATGCCATGTCTCAATTTCAGTATAGTTATCATTTTTAAAGGTAATATCAACACTAATATTTGTAGGCATGTGGAAATGTTCCATCTGATTATCATAAATATTAGCCATTTTGTCTAAGTATGTTGAATTTCCTAATATCTCATCTAATTTATAAAAATATTCTGTATTTGGCGGATCAAGATTCTGGGTAAAGGAAGCAACATCTTCAATTATATAAAAACATAAACCAGCATAAGCCCCAAAACTAATAAGTGGAAGTAGAAAGAAAATTGTAATTACTGCATTTTTTTTCTTAAGATTTTTTCGTGTTCTTATCCTCATTTAGATCATTAGATAATAATAAGGTTCTTTTTTGAATTTAGTTTAATAATATATTTTTGATCTCTTTTTATTTAAGTTTTGAATTAAATCTTTAAATTTGAAAATCTATTCTATATAATTTCCTTATCATTAACCAATTTAGAAAGCCAGGATGAGTTTTCACGTAATTTCTCACATGATGTAATATCTCCAAAATCTCCTCTAAATTGATTTTTTCCCATTTTAATTACTCTAACTTTCCAGTTCCTTAAATTAATTCCATTCCTTATTGCATCTGTTAATTCAACTTCACCTCGTTTAGAAGGTTCAAGAGTTTTTAAGACTTCGAAAATTTCTGCTGAGAAGATAAAAATTCCGCAATTATTCAAGTTTGATTTAGATTTACCTATAGATGGCTTTTCTATAATATCTAATAAGTAATCATTTTTACAATAAACAGCTCCACCCTTATATGGATCTTCTGTATAATTAGTAACCAGTATA
This sequence comes from Promethearchaeia archaeon, assembly GCA_029856155.1. GTDB lineage: Archaea > Asgardarchaeota > Lokiarchaeia > Sigyniarchaeales > SOKP01 > Loki-b32. The sequence goes on along the minus strand of JAHQWL010000081.1, from coordinate 45,225 downwards.
AAATTCTGATTCTCTTTTTTGAATTTTTCTACTACATCTTTATATATATTATATGGAACTAAAATATCACCCCAAGTTAAAAAAAAATGCGAATTATGGATTAAATTTTCACACACTAATACTGCTCCACCCGTACCATTAAGTTTTATTTGTTCAAGATATTCAATTTTTATCCCCCAACTTTTTCCATCCTTAAAATACTCAATGATTTGTTCTTTCCTATATCCTACAACTATTATTAGATCTTTGAATCCAGCATAGATTAATCCATTTATGATATATTCTAATAATGGTTTACCATGAATATGTATCATTGATTTTTGAAATGAATCTGTATATGGCCTTAAACGTTTTCCTAAACCTGCACATAATATAACGGCTTTCAATAGATCTCCACACCATTACTTGTTTCTATTTTAAATGCTTCTCCTCCTATTTTTTCGATCGATTCAACAAGTCGATCCTCATTATTAGGAAAAAACGCAAACATTGTTCCCCCAAAGCCAGAGCCATTAATTTTTGCACCTAAAGCACCTAATTCTAAACAATTTGATATCATTTTCTCAATTTTATCTGTTGAAATTTCAATATTTTCTTTCAATTGATAATGGTGTTCATTCAATAAATTTCCTAGTTTTACATAAAAATTATTTCTAAGCTTATTATTATTATATTTTTCATCAAAGAAGCTATTAAAAATTAATTTTTTTGCTTTTATTGTTAAATTACGATTTATTATATTTCCAATAATTTTTTTCTGATATTCTTTTTTAAGATTAGGTAAAAATTTCTTTACTTCTTCTAATGAAGTGCGGTATTGGTTAAAATTTGGCATGATCTTTTTAATTTCTATAAAAGCTTTCTTTGTAATCTCTTTAACTTTAAATAAATCTTCCACAGTTTCTTTTTTTTCTAAAGAATTACCCAATACAAAACCATCAAGGTTTAGACTTTTGTGAATTACCTCAGGTCCATCATTTTTTGGTTCTAGATATATTAGATTTCCATAAACTGAGGTAAAGTGATCCATCCAACCACCATGTTCTTTGAATTCTATTACTTCTGTATCATATCCCATCAATGATAATTGATACTTATTTAGCTTTTTATGATTTTTATTGATTGAATTTAAAAAAAATAGCCAAGCTATAACTAATGCAGAGGAACTAGCAGCTCCAGCATTAACTGGGATGTCTCCAGTAATTTTGATATTATACCCACTATGAAATCTGAACCCTTTTCGTATATAATGATTATAAGCACTCCTAAGATAATCTCTTTTTGAAAAATATTCCAACTCTTTATTATTTAATTTGATTTCGAGATTCTCATTTAAATCTGAGAGCTCTATTGAAAAGAAAGGCTTAGATACCTTTTTTGCTTCTAGATATATATATTTCGATATTGCCATGGCAATAATAGGATAATTTAAATAATCCTGATGCTCACCAAATAAATTAATCCGGCCAGGAGCGCGTATACGAATCATAATATACTGAATGGTTATATTACACTGATATCACAGATGTATTATAACTCTTTTTTTTTCCAAATACATAGATACTTTTGAATTATTAAATAGCTTTTAAACATTCTGAAAAATATATGATATAAATTTCTGAGATTGATGATTTGCGACGTTATTATAATTAAAGATGGATTACCTTTATTCTCTAAGAATTTTTCTAATTCAAACATTAACCATCTTCTGTCTCAAGAAGACAATCTTATTATGGTATCTGGATTTTTTTCAGCTTTGAATTCTTTTTCAGATTCGTTTGAGTCAATGGGGACAATTTCTGAGTTGAAATTATCAAATAATAATCTGAAATTATCTTTCTTAAAAGATTCAAATGTTCCAGATTTAATTTATCTTGCTACTTATGACAGCAAATCAGAATTAATAGAAGTACAACAATTTCTACATAAAATTTCCAACAGTTTTTTAAATGAGTTTAGTATTGATCAAATTTCAAATTGGAACGGTAAGTTAGATTATTTTAAAAAATTCGAATATTCTGTTGAAAGATTTCTTGATGAAGAAAATAAAAAAGTTCAAGATCAAACTAATAATAAAATATTTGAGTTTTTCAATAGTTTTGTAGATTATGATATAAAACCGTTAGAGCTAAAAGACGAGACAGTTAGTGCAGAAGAAGATCCCGAATTCTATGAATATGTACCCAATTTCACAACATCCAAAAAAATTAATCCTAAATATTATCTAACAGGAGAGACGTCAATTGTAATCTATGAGAAGATAAATGGAAAAAAAACAGTTAATCAGATATCCATAGAACTAAATGTGGATCAAAACCAAGTTTATAATGTATGCAAAAATCTCATTAAACTCGGATTTATATCATTTAATTAAATAAAATAATGTCAATAGATTTTTTTACCACAAAACTTGTTTTAAATGTTATGTTACACCCTTAATCACAAATTTTACTTCCAATGAATATTAATATTAGCATACTCATATTACAATTGAGTAAAAAATCGTAATAGCAGGCGCTTTGGTGTAAAAAATTTCAGCATCATCATCGATCAATCCATCATCTATAGATGCTCTTATAGAAGAGCTAAAAAACGCAACAGGAATGAAGTTTGATCATTATCAAAGGAAATTCCTTGAAAAGCGAATTGATTTTAGGATGAAGAATTTAAACCTAAATTATTATCAGGACTATATCGATTATTTGCGCAATTATCCTAGAGAAATAGAGCTGTTCCTCGATAAGTTCACAATAAACTATACGTATTTTTTCCGAAATTATTCTGTTTTTGAGTATTTTAACAAGAAGTTAAAAACCGTATAGAAATTTTAGAGCGTCTTACTAAACAAGTAGAGCAACGAGAAAGATTAGTAGAACAAAAAGAGAAACAGTTTGAGCTCCGAGTAAGGCAAGTAGGAGATTATACAAGACAAGTTGTACAACAAGAAGTTCAAATTAATGGAATTTCAAAAAAAAGGATAGATAATAATAAAAATCTCAATGAATATGAAAAAGAACGTTTAGATCGAATAGATCATCCAAATAATAATAATGAATTAAAAATTCCTATGGGATATTATGGTTTGATAAATTCTTTCGACAAAGATGAAGCAGCAACTAAATTTATTATACATAGATTAGGATCAGGTATTGCTCTAATTCTTAAAGATACAGTGAATAATATCTTTACAATGTCGCATATATCGTTGCCCTCGTCATCAGCTTCGAAACAAGGTTATCATCTACTTTTCCCTCATACCTTTGTAGACACATCAGTTAAAGATTTATATAATAATTTACTCTATCATGGTGCAAATAAAAGAAATATTAAAGCTCTTATAGTTGGAGGAGCAAAATTATTTTTAGATTATGATATGACATACCAAGAAAACATAGACAACATAAAAAGAGAATTAGAATTAAGACAAATAGAGATAGAGGGAGAAGATCTGGCGGGCTTAGTGAAAGAGCGATAATTTATGATACAATAAATGATTTACTTTGCGTTAAAAAAACTTGGGAGTTTGAGTATAGAAAACTTTAAGCAAATACGTCCAGAAACAGAGACTTTTAGAGAGTTTTTCATACCAGAGGAATTATTTTTGTTTTCTTTTTTGCTGCAATTTTTTTTTCTTGCGCTCTTCTTCCTGGATTTCTTGTTCTAATCCATATAATTGTGAATCTGGTTTACCTTGTAATTTGAATTGCCCAAATATTTTGCTTTCTTCTCTTTCTCCCGTTTTTGATATTTTTTCAAAAGATAATTCTATTGGTAAATCTTGTTTTAAGGCTAAGTTTATAAAGTTTATAAAACCAATATGTTTACTTGGTGGGATACTTAATTTTAATATTATTTCTTTTTTTTTCTTTGTATTTGTTTTTAAAATCAAACGTAATTTCAAGAGTTATCAATCTCTCTATTGAATAATGAGTTAATTATATATTTAAAATGATCAAAATAAAAAAATTATCCTATATTAATATGTAAAATATATTATATTAAAATTATAAATAAAGTAAAATAAAGTCTAGTTATGCCCTCACGGTATCGGTTACGGTATATTTTCAGACCTTTAATAACAGTACTCTCTAAAGGTTTAAGCAAAATTGGTATAACTCCAAATTTAGCCACAATTTTTATGCTCTGTTTTGCGTTTCTTAGTTTTATATATTTAGCACTTTTTCGAAATCTCTTAATATTTTCTATTTTAGTATTTACAACGGGAATCATGGATGGCTGTGATGGTGCCATTGCTAGATTGACTGGGAAAGTGAAAAAGATTGGCGGATTTTTTGATTCTGTGATGGATAGAATATCAGAATTTTTTATATTCTTGGGACTTATTATTTTTAATTGGAATAATTATTTATGGAATTATATTGATATGAAACTTATTTTACTTATATCGTATCTCATTTCTTTTATGATTAGTTATTGTAGAGCTAGAGTGGAGGTTTTTTTCAAAGGAGATTTTGACATAGGTTTGATGGCTAGATCTGAAAGATTATTTTATATTTTTATAACAATGTTATTCGCTTTTTTCTATGGTTTTACCGCAGAATTTTTATTTATTTATATGTGGCTTGTAATAGGCACATATCTTTATAGAGTTAAAAAAATTTCCCTTCAAATTAAAAAAGTAGAAAATCAATAGAAAGTGTAGTATACAATTAACTCTTTTTTATCAATTCTATTCTAACACGAACACCATCTTTTAATTTAAGTGTGTCTCTTAAATAGGGTTCTGCTAAAATTTCTACTATATTTTTCTTATGGTGTGTTCTTTTAATCTTCAAAATTGCACTATTTATTTTTTTTGTTTGATCATCTAAACGAGATATAATACAATCATAACACTCTACAGAACCGTATTTTCGTTTAATATATCCCTCTTCTTCCTTCTCAAATCCCTGAATTATAAGGGGTATTCGATTTTTTAAGTTTTCATCCAATAATTCTTTATTAAGATCACTTAACTGAACATTTAATGTTCCAAAATAAGGTTTATATCCTAATTTTTCTCTAAATTGATCATAATATTCCTTAATTCTAACATAATAACCTCCTTCACCCATTCCTTCAGTGACTTCTCCCACAATTAATATGTCTTCTAATATTTGTTTTAAATCTTTATACATTGCAAGCATAACAGCAGCACCTTTCTTTGTAATTCTTATAATCTGATCTTTCCCCGCAATCTTTCGTTGTATCCAGCCTATATCTTCTAATTGATTTATTCTTCTTGAAGCTGTTTGTTGAGATAAATTAAGTATTTTCCCAAATTCAACACTACTAATATGGATAGCTTTTCGACTTCCAATATTTTGGCAAAGATGATAAAGTGCAAACCAATTTGCATAATTTTCTGAAGAGATACTTTCTTTATCCTCCATTATCACAATTGATTTAGTTTTTTTCTTTATATTTTTCAATTATTTTTTGTTTTATTAAGCTTGAACTATGTAATTTGTATTTATCATAATAAGTTTCTAGTCTCTTTACCTCAATATGATCTAGATTTTCTTTTCTAAGCTTTTGTTTAAGAATTTCAATACTATATTTCTGATCTGGCCCTAATAGAATTATGTCTGGATTAATTTCTTCAACTGTTTTAAGTGTATCATTATCACTTCTTCCTAATCTAGCGTCTGTTACATTTTTTAAATTCTTAATAATTTCTAATCTTTGTTCCTGGGAAATAATAGGTCGTTCTCCTGAGAATAATTCACGATTTTTATCAGTAGCAACAACCACATACACGTTTCCTAATTTTGCCGCTTCATTAATTAGGTAAATGTGACCCGCATGAATAAGATCAAACGTTCCAGCTATCATTATCCTCTTCTTTTCTATATTCATCTTTTTCTGCTCACATACCTATTTCAGATAATTAATGTTAAAATTACATCTTGTTTTTAAAACATCTCTTCAAATCATCCATTTGAATTGCTAGGGATATATCTCCTCTTGTTTTTTCGATTATATTTCTAGCAACATCTACTTTATGTCTTAAATCTTGAGTTACACCAGAGGGATAATCAATAGTGAATAAATAAGTGTAGATCTCATCCATCTTTTCTAAGATCGAATTTAAATCTTCAACACGAGAATTTCTAATATTGTCTAAAGCATATCTCCGCAATTCTCCAATAACGTCTGCTAATCCTAGTAGAAAATTTAAAGGATTAACATTTAATTCCAAAGGTGAAGGAATCTCTTTTTTACTAATAATTGAATGAAAAGCAATTGATTCAACGTATTCTTGCTCAGGTGTCTTTAGATATTTGAAAAATATACCAGGATTTTTATTGACTATTTCGATTAACTTCTTATGGTTAATCTTAATCTGGTTTATTCTTTCATGAAATTTATCAAATTCTTTTCTATGAACATTTTTTATAGCTATACTGCAGTCTCTAATTACATCACGAGATAATTTTAAAATCTCTTCTCTATCTTGATATAATATATCTAATAACTCAGTTATTTCTGAAAAAGCTTTTTTAAGATTCATTATAATAGAAATTAATTTCAATAACAATTAATTTGAATTTTGAATATAATTATTTATCAAAAGTAAAAGAAATATTTAGAATTTATTATATTCTATTGGTTACAAGACTAAAAAAAGGATTCATCATGAAAATCTTATTAATTCACTCTCAAGATGTGGAAGTTATTAAAAATAAAGAAGCAACGAGTAACCCCCAAGAATTTACAGAGGACATTATAAAAATGGAGGGTTTAATTCTTGTTTGTTTTGTCTCCGTTGAAGATCAAGATACTTATGATACAGATTTAATTGCTAAACAGGGAGCTGAGGAAATTGAGGCTGCAATATTACAAATTACCGGATTTCCAGATAAGTTAAGACAAAAAAATGAAGAAATAAGAGAGTATAATAAAAGGATTGAGAATGGCGAAATAAAGGGAAAGCCAAGGAAGATTTTAGAGCTTATTAAAGATCGCGATAAGTATCATGTTGATAAAGTTCTAGTTTATCCATGGGCACATTTAAGTAAATTTCTTAGTAATGAACACAATGCTATGGAAGTGTGCCCTAAAATCGCAAAAAGGTTAGAAGAGAGAGGTATTGAGTCAAAGTTCTCCCCTTTTGGCTGGTATAAATCATTTAAAATCAACTGTTTGGGTCATGAATTAGCAGAGATGTATAGAGATGTTAAACTAGCTATTAAACCTGAGGAACAGGTTAAAAACTCAGTATTTAAAATAATCACAACATCAGGAAAAGAACTTAATCTAAATTTTGATGAAGACCAGAAGATTTTGCCACCAAAGGAGATTAAAGACAAAGAATTTCATACTTTTCTGAATTCTGAATTAGGGTCAAGATTAATGGAGAGAGCATTTGAACCAGCTCATATAAAAGTTATGAAAGAATTTGAATTATTAGATTTTGATCCTAACACTGATGCAGGGAACTTTAGATGGTATACAAAAGGAATCATTATGAAGAACCTCATAAAAAATTATATAGAAGATAGATTAATAGATTATGGGGCGATACTTGTTGATACACCTGTTATGTATACTGTTAAAAATAAGAAACTAACAGCGCAAACTGCTCGGTTTCCAGCAAGGAGTTATTGGGTTGAATCTGGAAGTGATAGATATCTCTTAAGATATGCATGTGATTTCCTTCTATTTGATTTATTTTCTCAAATGAATTTGAAACCTCATTATTTTCCTTTAAGAGTTTATGAATATGAACAATATGCGTTTAGACGTGAATTAGAAGGTGAATTAAGCGGTTTAAGGAGGTTGCGAAGTTTTATAATGCCAGATATGCACACGATGTGTAAAGATATTGAATCTTCTGTTGATGAGTTTAAAAAGCAATATAAATTAATCAAAAGTCTTGAAAAAGATTTAGGTATAAATACTTATGTTATCTTCAGAGTTACTCAGGAATTTTATAAAGAAAACAAACATTGGATCATCGATTTAATCAAATCAGAACAATATCCCGCATTATTAGAATTATGGGAAGATAGATATTATTATTATATATTAAAATTTGAAAGAAATGTTCTTTCAGCACATGGTAAGAGTGCTACATTAGCTACTAATCAAATAGATGTAGAGAGTTCCTTGGAATATATGTTTGATACTGATGGAGTTAAAAGACAAAAATACAATATATCTTTCATTGATACTGACGGTCAAGTGAAACATCCTATTATTCTTCATAATTCTCCAACTGGTGCTGTAGAAAGAGTTTTATGGGGTTTAATCGAATCTGCTATTCGAAATAAAGATAGACTCGTTCCAGGGTTTAAAACTTGGTTGTCTCCAATACAGGTACGAATAATAACAGTGAGTGATGAACAGAATGAATATGCTGAAAGATTACTTAAAATTCTTAATAGCGAAGAATTCAGAACAGATTTCGACGATCGAGAAGAAACTATAGGAAAAAAAATAAGACAATCTGAAATTGAATGGATACCTTATACAATAATCATTGGTAAAAAAGAACAGGATAATAAAACGATTTCTATTAGAAGAAGATTGATAAATAAACCTTTCGGTCAAAAAAAGCAAACATCTGAGCAATTTAATAATGTAAAGTTAGATAAATTGCTTGAAATGCTTGAAGATGATACGAGAAATTTTCCAAAATATAAATTACCAGTACCCTTTAGGAAATTTTCAACCAAAATTTATTTTAGACGCTAAAAATACGTTTAATTTCTATTAAATAAAATATTTATTTAATCTGTTATTTAAACCATAAAGTTACTTTTTTTTTCATTATGAAAGTTAAGGCAATTATTTTTGATTTAGGAGGAGTAGTTGTGGACTTAGATTTCACACACTTTTATAATAGGATTATAACTCAGTCTCCTCTCAATAGACCCCAAACACCAATAATGTTAGAATTTTTTAGACAGTCTGATATCTATCATCAAGGAAATATGACTGATGATGAATTTTACCAACTTGCATGTGATTTACTCCAAGTTTGTATGCTAGATCAATCTGAATTTTTTAAAGCATTTAATAGTATAATATCTGATATCAATCTAGATGTAATTGATATCATCAAAAAAATAAAAGATAGAGATAAGTTTAAACTAATTGCGTTATCTAATGTAAATTCCAGCCATTGGAATTTCATATTAAAAAAAAATTGGGATTTTTTAGATTATTTTGATGAATTTATTCTTTCACATGAGATTCATTTGATTAAACCTGATCCTGAAATATTTAAATATGCTATACAAAAAGCTGCTTGCAAACCAGAACAAATTATTTTCATAGATGATGGATTGAATAATATCCGTTCTGCTAAGCAACTAGGTATTATTGGTATAAAATATACTAACTTAGTTGAACTTATTAAAGAATTAAAGAAGTTAAAAATTATTTAGAATAAGAAAAAATATTGATGTTCTTAAACACTAATATCTTCTAAGCAAGCTCTTGCTATTTTTTCAAACACTAATTCTACATTTTGTCCCGTTTTTGCTGATGTCTCTAAATAGTCACAGTTAAGTCTTTTAGCTGTATCTTCAGCTTCAGTTCTATCAATTTCTCTCTCTAAATCTGCCTTATTACCTAAAAGAATCATAGGAATAGTTTTTTTGACCGTTTTTTTAATTGAGCTAATCCACCCCGGAATTTTTAAGAGAGTTTGACTAGAAGCTAAATCAAAAACACCTAATGCTGCATTACTCCCTTTAAAATATATAGTTCTTAACTTATGAAATTGAGGCTGACCCCCAATATCCCATAAAAGCAGACGCACTAATTTCCCTTCAAGTTCCACATCTTTAATTAAAAAATTGCTTCCAATTGTCTTTTTTAAGTCATCGCTGAAGTAATCTTTTATGTAGCGTAACAATAAGGAAGTTTTACCCACCCCACCTGGCCCAAAAAGTGTGATTTTGAATTTATACGAAGTTTCTGGACTCATCTTCAATTTCCTCGTACGAAATAAATTTTTACTATATTTTTTTAAAAATCAATATTGTAATATTAATATGATTTGAATTAACTAGAACTAATTATAATAATAATTAATTCATCTCTTAATATTTCTTATTATCTTTTAAAGATATTTATATCTTTATAATATAGCTTTATTATTTTTTAAGTACCTTTAATTAAATGTTTTTCAAGATTTTTTCTTTTTTTTCCCCAAATTCCCAACTTTACTCATAATCCATTCAGGTGAGCCGACACCATCGAAATATTTCAACCAAATATACATAAGTAAACCTAGAAAGCCACAATAACCAACCCAAACACCAAGTAAAAAGATGATTGAGAACTGGCCTGTATATAAGGGGAGAAATAGATATTGAATTAGAAAGAGAGAGAGGCTTGTTTTTCCGTAAAATAGAACTAACCTTATGACATCATTCATTTTCTTTTTTATATCAAGGATATAAAAACATATTGCAATAAGTAAAAAAGCAACACCAAGATTGTAGAACATATTGTGAGCGGTGCATCTAACCATAAAAATTGGCATTCCGTCAAAGTGAGCATAATTTTGCTGATTAGCAATAGCCAATAAGTCAATATGCAAATATTCTGATTTTACAATAATTCCTGGAGATACCTGAGTTCCAGGAATTAATCGTGCCAACCCAGTTTCCCAGATGTTGAAAGCAACTCCCCTTGGAACAATTAAGAATATTCCCAATAATACAAATACAATCCCATAAATGGAAAATATTCGAAATAACTTATAATAAGCTTTTTTAGTCCCTTTTATCATTGCGTCGTATAGAAACTCACCAAATATTGTAGACATAAAACACACTGCTAAATATGGAAAAATTGGTACTTGAGGAAGTGGAGAAGTTACAATAAAATGAATTACACTTACGGATATGTTTCCTGCTTCTTTATACTCGTATAGAACGTCTCGAATCCAAGGGGAGAAGTAGATAATTATAAGACCAATCACAGCTCGCCATTTTTTGTTAAATTTTATTGCATAATAAGAGAAAATCTGAGAGAATCCAATAAACATAAGTATATTCCAACCCCATAAATTTGCAGGGAAAGGAACCGCCTCAGCTTCAGTTAATAAAGAAATTGGATTGAATAACACTCCTATAGCAATAATTACGACTCCTCTTGTCAAAATCCCATTTCGAATTGACTTTTCTGACATTTTGCCTTGTTTTCTTTTATAACTGAAAACGACACTGAGTGCTGAAAGAAATACGAATAATGAAGGCCCAAGAACATCTAAAAATGCAAAAACAAGTCCATATACATACTTCCAATCACGATCAAGCCAACTGAGACCTACATGAGCTAAGACAATCCAAACTATAGCAAATCCTTTGACGTAATCTATTGAAGCAATACGTTTCGATGTATCCTTTTTGATATCAGTATTGAATTCTTCCTCTATTGTTGTCGACATTCTTGATCCTACTCAATTTATCGAATAATTAAGGAAAAAGATAATTTCCTAAGAAAAATTTTGGTATTATTATTATTGAACATTTAACCTATTAAAATTTTGTTATCATTATAGTTGGGACACTGTAAGCATGAAAAGCTCCTTTTTTTAAAAGGGTTAGTATGAATTTGTTATGGTTTTTCTCTAACTTGATTTACATAATACATAACTAAGCAGTAGTATAATAGCATCAATAATATTAATCCTCCCGCGTTAAAAGGAAAAAATTGATAAGTTAGATAATAAATCCCCCAAAAAATGACCATTAATATCGCTATTAAGTAATGAAGATATTTGAACAGTTTATAGTATTTGAAATTTTTATTGATGAGAAGAAAAAAAATTAAAAATGGTGTCAAAACAACAATATGATGAGGCCAAGAATCAAAATATACAATTAACATTACTAAAATTCCTAATAAATATCCATAGATTAATTTTATAGGTTGGTCTGAGTGTTGAATATAAAAATAATAAATTGGTATTAAGAATATTAAAGTGATAATTATAAAAATCAAAAACCCATTAATATCCACTCTGATCAAATCTAAGAAAATTAAAACAATTCTAGTAAGACTGAATGATGGATTAATTTCTATACCTCCTTCAGTAGTATAGGTATATTCTCCGGTAAGATTTACATCAATAAAATCTGTAAACATTTGCGGATATATTAAAAAGTAGATTCCTGAGATCAATAATAAAACTGTAGGTCCTAAGAATCTTATCACAGTTGTTTTTAAATTAAAGAGAAATTTCTTAGTTTCTCTATTGTACTTTAAGACTATTAAAAATGGCAAAATTAAAATTAGAGTTGGTCTTATTGATAAACCTAATCCTATTAAAAATCCTCCTATCAGATCATTTTTAATGCCCCCTTTCAAAAAAAAAATTAGAGAAGAGAGAATCAAAAATAAAACTATAAGGTTAATTTGGCCCAAGAAATAATTCATAAATTGCGGTAACATAATTAGGAAAATAGCGTATTGATGAAGAACAGATGCATTTTCAGTTTTATCAAAGGAATCCTTAAAAGTGTTTAATTTAAAGTAAAAATTTGGATCATTACTTAAGTTATTGTAAATTTGAATGATTCTATACATTAAATAAATTATTAAGATGTTAAGAGAGAAATTGAAGATCTGAAAAACAAAATAGCCTAGTTCTAATCCTAAAATTGAAAAAGGTGTAAAAAAGTAGGCAGAAATGGGTAAATATCTAAATGGAAATGGAGAAAGCGAAGAGTCATACAAATTAGGTAAGTCTTCTAGCACATTCCAACCCGCATGATAAAAAGATAAAAAATCATTTTCATCTATACTCATTAAAGGACTATCTAAAAAATAAAAGAATATGAAGGTTAAGATTAAATAGAATCCGTTGACAATAAAAGCTATTAAAAAGAATATTCGAGTTTTATACATTAGAAATCTTATCGTTAAGGATTATCATCGTTTCCACTCAATTTTTTCATGAAATCTTCCATTTTTTTAACTTTTTCACGCTTTTTTATCTTTGCATACATCTTTTTTGTTGTTTTCTTTACAGCTTCACCTGATTTTTGACCTATTCTACCAAATTGCACCATTAACCATTCAGGAGAACCTACACCTTTCCCATATTCCATCCATATATACATAAAAATACCTAAAAATCCAATATAAGAGAGGCTAATGGTAAGAAAGAAGGGGATATTAAATTGATTAAAAAACAAAGGGATAAAGAAGAAATGAATGAGAAATAGACTCAGAGATACTTTACCGAAATATATTAAAATATTTGTTAAATTATTAGATCTTTTCTTGATATCAATAAAGTAGAAGAAAATTGAAATTATCAGCAAAGCTGCACCTTGATTATAAAACATATTAGCACTTGTTCCTCTTATTAAAAAATTTGGCATTCCGGGAAGATAGTAAAAATCTTGTTGGTTTGCATACAAAAGATTTCTTAAATGAGGATACTCTGAAAGTCCACCCATCATTGAGGAATCTAAGGGATCTGTTTCTGAAACCCATTCTAGAGCCCATCCAGGTTTCCAATTGATAAAATTTTTACTATCAGGATAGAAAGCAAAAATTCCAATTAAAATAAAAATTATCCCCCACACAGCAAATATTCTAAATAGACCAATATAAGCATTCTTCGTGCCTTTATTCATTGCTTCATAAATATATTCACCAAATATAGTAGAAATAAAAGAAATTGAAATCCATGGAAGTAATGTCAAATGAGGTGTTGGAGATGTAATTATATAATGCAAAATGGCTAAGAATATATTTCCTTCAATTTTCCCTATATAGAGTATAGCTCTTATCGTAGGAGAGAGAAGAATTATGATTATTCCTATTATAATACGCCATGATTTCCTAATTTTTAAGATATAATAAGAAAAAATTTGAGAAAACCCAATAAATGTAATTATATTCCAACCATATATAGCAATTTTTACTTCGCCACCCTCTATAATCAAAATATTAGTCAACATCCCTATAATTATCATTACAGTTCCTCGGGTAAAAACTTGATTTCTAATAATTTTGGGATGTACAATACCTTCCTTCCTCTTAATACTGAATATTACACTTAGAGCTGAAAGGAATACAAATAATGAGGGTCCTAAAATATCTAATAAGGCAAACAATAACCCATATACATAAAATGAATCGGGTTCGAGCCAACCACTTGCAGTATGAGCTAATATTATAAAAACAATAGCAAATCCTTTTACAAAATCTATAGATTGAATCCGTCTAGGGGAAGCATAATCTCTTATATCTTCTAAAGGGATTTCTTGCATTAAATAATTAAAAAGGGGAGGTGATTCAGTTTCGATTTCTGGTATAGAAGGGGAAGACATTTTATCTCAAATCATTAGTGATTTATTTGTTTTTGAAATCTAAAATAAATTAATATTTTCGAAATTTATTTTAATATTATTCTTTTTGAATTTTTATAATTTTTTAATTTTAATGGAAAAACTAATATGATTTGTAATGGAACTTAAAAAATATATAAATACTTTGATAATAGGTTTAATTGGTTCAATACTATTAATAATATCTGAATTTTTTTCATGGTTTTCTGATCATAACTTATTAGAGATTTATTATATCACCACATCTGTAGAGCTAGCAGATTCCTTTTTATTCTTATTTCCATTACTTAGCGGTATCGTTTGTTTAATCGCAAGTTTTTTAATTATTTATCGAATAGAGTTAAGAGTAAAATCTGTAATATTAACTTTTGTTGGTTTAGGCTTTATGTTGATATTTTTTGTTGATTATATCTCCCAGGAAATTGAATACTTCACTAATTCTGGAATCGGATTCTATTTAGGAGTTGCTGGATTTCTATTAGTTCTTTTTAATATAATTAATGTTCTATTAACATTACAAAAACAGACAGAAGGTAATTAACTATTCCTAGAAAACCAAATAATACTAAAGATGACTTCGAGGGTCAAGATGCCGAATCAAGTTATTATTATGCTCTAGGTCATGAAATTCGAAGAAGAATAATAAAAATCATTGGAGATAATGAATATACCACTTTTACTTACCTTAAAAAAGAACTTAAAGTAAGTACAGGAACTATTTATCATCATTTAGACACCTTATCGGAATTAGTGGAGCAAAAACAAGATAAAAAATATTATTTGAAAGAATTAGGAATTTATGCATACAAATCTTTAAAAAATAACATAGATACTATTAAAACACCTGATTTTACTCATAGGGAGTTTAAATCTCCTATTTTACGCAAATTGACGTGGATTTCATCAAAAAAATTTATCCAGTTTGAAAAGAAAGATAAAAAATTCACCATCATAATTTCTTTGGGTATCCTAACAATAGGTACAGTTTTATGTGGATTAAATGGTTTCTATTCATTCTTTTTATTTTTTATAGAGAGTGAATATTATAATTTAGATTTATTGTTACGTATTTTAATTAATCTTAGCTTTATACTAAACTTGCTTATATTTTTTATTATAATAGAAGGAATATCTCGACTGTTTTACAAAAATAATCAAAATACCTTGAACTTCTTAATTTCTTTTGCATTTATTCAACTTCCAATGATATTTTATCTTATAGTTCATTTGCTTTTCAAATGGTCTGATCTATTAAATATTAGTATATTTAATTTATTTGATAAAGTTCTATTAATAATTTTCCAAGTTTGGGCTTTATGGATATTATCTTATAGTTTATGTGTAAAAAAAGGATTAAAAATTGAAAGTAGTTTAATAGTTTCGCTGTTAATTCATTATAGTGGTTTTACGATAATTTTATTTTTCTTGGCATAGAAATATTGAAGTTTAGATTTTTCATAGATTGAATTATCTCATTCACTCTTATCTCCGAAGAAAGTAAATCTTTTGTCTTTGTTGCAATAAAGCATGAGAAGTATTTTGAGTTATTAAGTGAAATAGGAGGTGTCACAAATTCAGGTATCAATTTTATGAATTTAGGTATTAAATCTTCTAAATATTCTTCCCCATTTTCAAAATTATCATATAAGAAATCAAGACGGGTGTAATTAGAATGACTTTGCAGATTTATTTCAGGATCATTTAGATTATTGAGTCTAGAATTTAAAATCAATTCCGCACAATTTATATTTATAATATTTCTTAATCCTATATATGATGTAGTTAACCTAGGATTAATTTCTATAAAACTGAATGAATGATCATGCTTCCGTATAAAATCAATACCAAAATGTCCTTCGATTTTTAGGAGATTTATCTTCTTCAGTATATTAAATAATTGTTTAGTAATTTCCTTATGATTTAATAAAGGTGTATATCCACCAAAATACTCAGATTTGATATTCTTGAGATTAATATTCTGTGAATTAACACTTAAAACTAATGGAATCGTATTTAGATTCTTATTACCAAGCAGTGAAATACTTAAATCCTCTCCTTTAATAAACTCTTGAAGGATAAAATGACGGGTTTTATCGGAATTTAACTTATAGTTTCTAAGGAAATACAATATTTGAGATTCTTTTTCAAAATAATGAATTGATTCCGCTCCACATCCATCTTCGGGTTTTATTACAATGGGGCATTTTAATGTCTTAAACTTTTGAAGAATGAATTCTTTATCCAATTGTTTCTTTATATAGGGTATTCTGTAAGTTTTTGGAGTAAAAATCCCACTCTTTTTAAAAAAATTATAAGTCAGTATTTTTGAAGTACCCTTCTTAATTCCATGGAGATTTGTACTTAATAAGATTTTATTAGAATTTTTAACGAGTTTAGTTAATTCATAAAGAATTTTTGAGGTTTCTGGGGCAATGATAAAAATATATTTACAATTTTTTACTAAATTCTTAAAAGCTTTTAGATAATTTTCATGTTCATCTACTTTTCTTATAACATCAGCTTGTAAGAATTTAGATAAGAAAAAAATTCTTAAATCCAATAGTGTATGAATCTCAAACCCCAAAGCTTTAAAATCAGCAATTATCGATCTTAACATCCCAAATCCTTCGCAAAAAAGGGAGGTTGGTATATTAACTTGACTAAATCCCCCACCAGAAACGAATTCAAATATAAAAATTAAATCTTTGCTCATTGTCAAAATAAAATCAAAACATTCTGGTTTTTATAGAATTATCGAGCATAAAAATGTTTTTATAGATTAATTTTAAAATGATGAATAAATTATCTTATTTAACTTAAATCTATTAAAAATTGCTGATTCTGATATGTTATTTGACGAAGAAACCACGAGAAGGATTAGGTACCTACACTTCTCTATAAAAAAAATTGAGAATGCCTTAGAAAGAGAAGATGAAAATTTTAATTTAGATGATCTAAATCTTATTCTTGAATATACTAAGATTTTAAATATAAATTACGGAAATGAAAATCACAAAGAGATATTAAAAGATTTAGATATCACTCCAATCTTTAATGATGTTATTCTTAAAAAAGAAATTGAAATTCAAGATATAATGTTCGAATGTGCACGAGCATTATGGGTTATGGGTAAAGCTTATTCGCAATTAGCCGAAAGATATGAAGAGGAAGAAGAATGGGAGAATGCAGTTATAGCAATGACTGAATGTAGCAAGATATATAAGACTGCTGCTTACTTTAGTGCTGCTGTTGTACATCAAAAAGAAAAGGGAGTAATCATCACTTCAGAAAACCTCGAGTTAAATTCTGAAGAATCAAGAATTCTTGCTCAGAGTATTGCTGCTTTAAGGGAAGAAAACAATAATAATATTTACTTTTCATCCAAATTATATGCAGGTCTCAGTTTATTATCAAAAAGATTATTTTACCTTAAAAAGCATGAAGAGAAAAAGAAACAACAAATCAGAGCCCAATTTCATTATGATATGGGAAAAGCATGCTCTCTTAAAGCACGAGCTTCATTAGAATCCTCAATAACAACTATTAATCAAGAAAAAGTTCTAAAATTAAAGCAAAAAGCGAGATGGTATTATTTAAAAGCAAAGGATATTTGGGAAGATATGTTAAACAATGTCTCACTTTCAAGTGAGGAAAAAGAAAACATTGAGTTAAATTTATCTATTGTAGAAGATAATTTAAAAGAAATCGAAGTTGAAAAACTCAATTATGAAGAAATAAAGAAAATACAAGACCCTGAACCAATTATTATTATTCCAGAGAATCTAGCTCCCTTTGTACCAAAAAGTATTATTTATTTAACACAATTTGTACCTAAAGACTTAAATGTTAAACGATTTAAGTCTTATCAACGAAAGAAATTAGAAGATAAAATTCCTTATAGTAAAAAAGAAAAGCTAATCGATAAGAAGGCTGGGGTTGTAAGAACATTAAATGAATTAAAACTTCTAAAGGAGAATAATGAGATAGAAATTGAAAAATATGCTGAACTTATGGAAAAATATTCTACAAAACTAAAAATGATCGATTCAGCTATAGAAAAATTAGCTAAAAAATAGAATAACTGATATTTAATTAATTCAATTTATTGTTCATGCCTAGATAATGGTCTATTTTTTCTTTCTAAGTATTTTTTATGATTAGCTTCTATCTCATAATCTCTTTGAGACTCTTCTAGAAATACTAGATCATAAACTTCTTTGAATACTACTCCAATTAACATTGTTTCCATTAGAAAGATGAGAGAGACCATTATAATTTCTATGTTGTGTAAATTTCTGAAAAAAAGAGAGGCAAAAAAACCTGCATGAGGAATATACAGTAAGGTAACAACTCCAATGTTCTTTCCAAATTTTATTATGTTCTTAATTTCTAATTTGAAAATCTTTTCTAATCTTAAAACATTCCATAAATAGTATAAAGAAAATAAAATGTTTATTGAACATAGGATAATAATTAAATCTCTTTCTCGGGGCTCCAAACTGATATATGGTTTTAATACGATTGACCCAATCATCAGAGTTAATGAAAAAAATAAAATTATCAATGATAATGATAATAATCCATCATGGAAATCTTTGTAATCTAAGTTTTTACCACCAGTCTTTACATATCTATAAAATTAAAATTTTATTAAAGAAAGAAATTAACAATATATTAATTGATTTTACCTTGAAGAATTGAGAGATCTATGAGCTTTTTATCAGAAGAAGAAATAGAAAATCTAAAAGAAACACATCCAATTAAGAAAATATTTAGATTTTTTTTTTTAATTGTTGGAATTTTTACAAGTTTCGTAGGATTTTCATTAATTTTTATTGGATTAGATTTTGGAATATCCATTGATGATATCAATATATCTTTTATTATCGATATTTTAATTATTATTCTCGGGATGATAATTACTTCCAAGTTTTTTATCGCACCATATTATCTAAGAGAAAATTCACTTACAATAAAAAAAATACGTGAATTGAGAGAACCTGTTGAGGTCAATATAAAATTTAATTCTATAGCAATAACTCGATTGAGCGCTGGTTTTATTTTTATATCAATAGGTGTGCTAACTCTCATAATTTTTGGAGCAGACGTAGGCCATCATGTTACATATGGGAGCGCTGTTGTACTCGGCGGACCTTCTTTTTTTTATGTGACAGGACTTCCAGCTTTAGGAATTGGTTTGGGTTTAATATTCTATTTCATCTTAAGTCCTTTTAGAGGGAATTTTTCACGATCAAAAAATTTTTATTTTTTTTACGAATTACGGCCTTTTTGTCCGTGGTTAACAGAAGTTCCAAAGAAGGATATTGAGGCAGTAAGGTATCAGAATAATCATCTTGGTCCAAAATTAGGTTGGATAATGTTAATCTTACCATTTATTGTATATCAGCTTATGACGGGGATTCCATTGTTTTTTGTTGATCGCGCGGGTCCTGATTATCTCTTATCATGGGTTTTTCTAATTATATCACTCTTAGAAATCATTGCTTTAATCTTACTTGTTTTATTCCAGCAGAACTATTTTGAAATTGCTACAAAAACTCACTTATATGAGATGTGGTTTTCTCCTATTAAATTAAAAAATCGGCCAGAATTAACAGAAGAACTTATTGAATTCTTAGGATGTGATATGGAAAGAGATGGTGAGAATAATACGACTTTTTCAATAGTGAATGATACACACTTCCAATTATTTGATTTAATATTTGGATTTTTTTTAATAATATCAGCAATCATAATATTGACCCAAATGATATTATTTGGACCCTTATATTGGTGGATTGCATTAATGTACGGTTTTATGTTGTTAGTCAAATCTTTTTGCTTTGATTTTAGCAGCAAAGGAGGAGACTCATTTTATTATAACAAAGAAAGTAAGACTTTTAAATTTAAGAGAAAATTTAGTTTTAAATTTCATTATATCACTGCTCATAATATAGAATATGTAAAAGTAAAAAAGTGGTTTAGAAAATTAGATTTTTTTGATATTTTTGGTTTAGGGGGTATGCTTATTATGTTAACAATTCAACAAATAGAAGGATGGGTAATAGTAAATTCAATTTCTGTTATTAGCGATAATATAATCAGTACTATTTATATGGGTATCATTTTTATTTTTGTAATACTATACGTTTGTCTTCCAATTGATGTTATTGAATTTAAAACGCCATCCATTACTTACAGAATCCGAATTACTTTAAGATTAAAAAGTAAAAGTTTATTTCATAAATACTACAATAACATAAGGGATTTTCCAAAAGAAATTTTAAAAGATGAGTTACTTAAAACTTTCGTTAAAAGAATAAGTATTATTGCTTTTATAATTCTAGGATCATTATTTTATTCTATCTATGTTCTAATAGCATTTTTTACTTAATTAGATTTAATTTTCATTTAGAATGATTTAAGCAAATATTTGCTATTTTTATTCTAAGTAATCTTTTTAAAAGTATGTCTGAACAAACTTCAATTCTTTTATATATTAAAAATATGCTTTCAGATTTAATTTACATTAATGGTATAATTGCAACTGAGTTAATTAAAATAACAGAAAACACTACAACTATAAGACGCGGTGAGGATATTTTAGAAAAGTCAGGTTGCCTCGCTGAGCATCATGAGTTAAACAAATCAATAATTGAAATTTTAAGAAAATATCAAAGAAAGCCATCTGATTTAGAAGGATTAGAAAAACATGTATTAAACCATAAATAGCATCTCTACTGATTAAAAAATGCCTAAAAAATTTGATAATTTTGCTAAAAGCCTACAAAAAGAAATAATTAAGCGAGAAATAGAAGATCATAATGAAAGAATAGTAAATTTTTTTTATAATCCTCAAAATTGGGGAATTCCTCCAGAAGAAGAAACAACAGTAGTTGAAGAACTGAGAGGAGGACCAAAGGAGTATTTTTTAGGATTATATTTAAAAATTGAAAATAGTTTTATCTCTAAAGCACAATTCGTAACTGATGGATGTGGTGTTATGGTTGCAACGGGCTGTCAAATGACATTATTAATTAAAGGTAAATAGTTTAAATTTGCTGAATATTTAAGACCAGAAGATAGAATTTCTGCATTAGGGGGAATACCACTTGGTGAAAAACATTGTATTGATTTAGCAATTGAAACTCTGAAAAATGCAATTAAAAAATATAAAATTGAAAAATAATTTCAGCTAATGATGATAGATTTAAAAACTGAAAATATTGATATCCCTTTAAAGTTAGATAACATTCAACTGAAGGGATCAATTTACTATTCTTCAAATACGCCTTCAAAAGCTCCATGGATAATCATCTTAGCAGGATTTTTAGCGCATCGAGGTAGTAAATTTGTAATAAATTTTTGCGAGAGATTTGCAAAGGCAGGCTATTTTGTTATCTCTTATGATTATAGAGGTCATGGCGAAACCAAAAAAGAAACGGGTAATTTTGACTTCATTAAAGCAACTCCAAAAATTTTTTCAGATATTCACGATGTAATTAGTTGGATAATAGAAACTCAATCAAAAAGACTTTTAGATAGAAAAATTGTGTTATTTGGAAGGAGTTATGGTGGAGCAATAATATTGACTCATGGCTTTATTGATCAGAGAGCAAAAATGTTAATTGCGTTATGTACTAGATACGATTATACAACAGTTCAAATAAAAATGCCAAATGATCTCGTAAAAAAAATAAGTCCAAAACATTTTATTAATAAAGACCCATTAAATAATGAAAGAATTCTCTTAGCACATTGTAAGGATGATTTTAGAATTCCTTTTGAAAATATACTTCAAATTAAAGAGCAACTGGGTTTAAAAGACGAGAACGTATTAATATACGAAAATGGGGACCATTCATTTGAAGGTCATCGAGACGAACTCTTTGATCAAGTAAAGGAATTCTTGAAAAAATTATAAGGAAAGAAATTATAAATAAAATATCAATTATCATAATAATGGGAGAGAATTATGGATAAAATTTTGATAGTTGGTCCAGCATCACAAATTCTTGGTGTAAAAATAGCACAAGAGTTAGGTATTGAATCAATAAATACAGAATGTAAAAAATTCCCAGATGGAGAAACCTATATAAGAATTAATATTGAAGATGAAACCTTAATTGCTGGTAAAGAGGTAATAATAGTTCAATCAACAGGTCCTAGCGCTAGTGCTGATCAAAATGCTAGATTAATGGAACTTTTTATGATGATTGATTCTGTGAAACGAATGGGTGCTTCAAACATAATTGTTGTCTCCCCTTACTTAGCATATGCACGTCAAGATAAGATATTTAGACCTGGAGAAAGCAAATTTGGTAATGCTATTTTCAACATAATCAATTATTTTGGGATCAATGCATTTTATGCTGTTGATATCCATGCTCCAATAATATTAAATGAGTGCTCCTGTAAAGCTATTAATATTGATTCTATGAAATTATTGGCAGATTATATTAAATCACTTGGTGCGAAGAATATTACTGTAGTCGCTCCTGATAAAGGAGCTATAGAAAGATCTAGTGCTTTTGCGAATCATTTTGGTAAGAATGTTCCTGTAGAAGTATTTGAAAAAGAACGAGATGTCAAAACGGGAGAAATACAAATGAGTGGTAGTTTGAATCTTAATGATAAAGATGTGGTTATTGCTGATGATATTATTGCTACAGGTGGTACGATGGCAACTGCAATAAAATTAGCAAAGGCTAGTGGTGCTAGAAAAGTTTTCGCAGTAGCCACACATGCACTGCTATTACAGCAAGCTAAATATAGGATTATAAAGGCAGGAGCAGATGAAATAATTGGTACAGATTCAATTGACAATGAAGTTTGTAGAGTCTCACTAGCAAAGATTATTGCAGATTACTTAAAATAAGAAGTATAATAATATTAGTAATTATTAAGAATACTCATAACTAATTTTCTTGTCTTCTTTTTTAGTTCTTCTATTGTAGAATTATTTAAGATCGTATAATCTGCATTCTGTATTACTGCATCAAGACCAAATTGAATTTCTCTTTTATCTCTTTCTTTTAAATCTTTTAAACTTAGGGGATCATCACTCCGACTTCTTTTGAAAAGTCTTTTAAACCTTTTATTCTCATCTACAATAATAGCTATTATAGGAAACTTCCAAAATTCTCTGAAGACATTTACTTCTGAAAGAGATCTCACTCCATCTACAAAAATAATATCTTCATCCATATTCATAATATATTCCGTACATTTTTTAGCTATTATTTCTGGTCCTTCTTTATTACGTAGTTCTTTCGCTATTTTTCCAATATTATTTCCAGTAGGTTCTAAATTTCTTTTTTTAACTTCATTTCGAATAATATCACCCATCGT
This sequence comes from Promethearchaeia archaeon, assembly GCA_029856155.1. Classification (GTDB taxonomy): domain Archaea; phylum Asgardarchaeota; class Lokiarchaeia; order Sigyniarchaeales; family SOKP01; genus Loki-b32. Next base: position 21,547 of record JAHQWL010000081.1, on the reverse strand, counting down.
TACAACAATACCTAAGTCTTTTATTGCGTCTATTGCCGTTGTTTTACCAGAACCGGGTAATCCTGCTATCGTTAATAATTTCATTTCTTTATTTTTTACTAATATAATTTATATATTTAGACTTTGTTTAAATTCTATATAGAGTAAGAAATTAAATTTTTAAAGGATAACATAGCAAAACATAGACTGCAGAAGTTATGAAGAATAGCAAAAAAATTGATCCATTTAAAACACCAGTACTATTAACTCTAAAAGCATATAAAAGAATTGTCGGGTACGCAATAAGGTACGCCAATAATGATATAAAACCTGAAAAGTGGCGTGAAGTTTATGGAATTTTAATAGGATCTATTGAAAATAACAATAAAGTAATTGTAAAAGATGCAATTCCAATGGTAGTCGGAGATCGAGCGGGAGTAAAATATGAAAACAAACAATATGTAGATATGGCTCAAATTGATGCTTCTGTATTCGAAAGATCTATTCAAGATGATAAGACTGATTTTATTATAGGATGGTGGCACACACATCCAGGTTTCGGTTTTTTTTATAGCCCAATCGACTGTATGACACAATTGGGATATCAGATCCCTAATCCATATGCGGTGGGATTAATATTTGATCATTGTGAAAAAAAATCTAATACACACTTTTTAGGTATAGCGGGATTAAGACTTAAAGATCCAGAATTAGGAATTTCCTCCACTTATAACTTAATAGAGCTAAATTATGAGTTTGAAGAAAAAATAATGGTACAAAAAGCAGAAAATGTTATAAAAAAAGTTAATAAAAATATAGATAAAGTCCTAAAGGAAGTTAAATACATTGATGAAGTGCTTCGTAAAAAAGCTTTAGCTCAATTACAGCGGAATTATGGTTTAATTTTAGTACCTAAGGACGATATAATTATAACTGATGATGAAGAAACTGCAGAAGAGGACGAACGCTTTTTATATGAATGGGACACTGAATTTTTTAAAAAGTCATATAGAATTCCTAAATTTAGAGCAAGAATAGAAAGAATCGTAGCTAGTGCTTATGATGAATTGGATGAGCTAATTGGAAATAATGAGAAAGAAAACTATGAAGATAGAAAAGAGAAATTGACAAAAAAGGTAAGAAATGTTTTAAAAAAACCAAACGAATGGTATGATAAATTGATGGAGGATTTTTCTAAAAGAATTGAAATTATTTTTCCATTTTATTCATATCTAGATACTAATGAAAGAAAAATTGTTGAATATTTTGAAGAGAGAAGTTCTGAATATTCTAAAATTTTAGACGAGTTAAATCGAAGATCAAAATTAATATTAATTAATTAAGAAAAATATTTTGATTTGTATTTATCAAACTTTAAAAATTTAGAAAAATATAATCAAATTAGAAACTTTAGTAAAATTTTATATACACAATAAATTATTAAGAATTAAGCTAAGCTTCTTTTTAATGAAAGTATAAAATTTTGATACGAATGAGGATTCATTCATGGTTAATGAAACTACAATCATAATTAGAAACAGACACGATAAAGATAAATCAATTAAAGACGCAATTTTTGCATTTTCTGGGGGTAGAAAATCACTATTAATTAAGGGTGAAGGAGAAGAAATCAGTACTGCGGTAGAAGTAGCTGAAATCCTAAAAAATCGCATGTACCCTAGAATTGAAATTGCAAACGTTGCTTTAGGAAGCCGACCATTTTTTGATAATAGACAAAGAGGTTATTACAGGAAAAATACTAAAGTTAATAAAAAGAAGACTGATATAATTTCTAATATTCAAATCACTCTTCAAACCAAATCAACAATTTAAATCGATGAATTCAAGAGTTAAAGCTAATTTTGAACATTTAGGACCATTAATTGAAGAAACCCGAACTCCGGCAATATGTGAGATCTGTAAGAATTTCATTTATAAAAGAATTTATTACGATGAAAACTCAGAGAAAAAAAGGAAAATTGTTTTTGTTTGTAAGAATTGCTTAAATAATAATATCGTATAATATTATTCAATTATATGTGTATGGCTTTTTTTAAGCTTCTTCTGACTTCGTTTTTCGAGATATTTCGTCCAATTAAAAGACATAATAAAAAACATTACTGTTATAGTGACTAATAATAAAATTGCTTCCGTTATTACGCTTGAAATATCGTTAGATTGGATTCCTTGGGTTACTAAACCAAGTGCTACAAAAATAGGCCAGCAACAATAAAATAAGGTTGTTACATTTTTACCTAACCAACCGGGAATAATACATTTCCAAAAAGGATATTTAATCATTCCTAAAGGTAAAAACAAAATATCATCTGGGAGTGGAGTTAGAGCAAATAAAAAAATATAGAAGGGAGTACGTTTTTCATTTTCTAAGATTAATTTACCAAATCCATTTACATTAACTAGCAGATCTGAATCTCTTTCTTTTACTAACTTTTTGGCCCCATAGCCAACGCTATAACCAGTAAATTCTCCTAAAGCACTGCCTAAACCTCCAAATACTGCAAGACCAATAATTTGAAACCAAAAAGGTCCTGATAGCAAGATTTGTGTTATATCTAGACCCAAACTAGAAAAATTACGATAGATTGAGTCTGAAAGAGAAAATAAAACAAACGGAAAAGGAACTGGAAACCCTATTGATGCTGAGCCTAAAAAACATATTCCAAGAGAAATTAAAAGAGCCCAAAAATAATTTGCTCCTTGTGTGATTATTGTTAAATTTTGTCTTGAATTAACAATAAAGTTCTGAAAATCAGGTAGGTATAAAAATAGAAAGATATAAACAATTACAGATAAATAGAAAATTATAAAAACTATTGTTAGCTTCTTTGAAACTACCATAATCTTATTATTTCTTTAAAATTTTGGTGTTTAATCCATTCCTTGCTTGTAACAGTAGGTCAAGATTAGTGTTTATTTTTCCAATTTTATTTACTTTATTAGACATTTCAATTTCTTCAATAGCTATTATAAACTCATCGGTTTTAGGGTTGTAAAGAATATCACCTTTTTCTGCATTAATTATCGATTTCGGATTAGTTCCTTTGTAAATTTCAACACCAGGTAGTGTCCAATAATTTTTTGAACCAAAACTATATCTACCTCTAAGTGCGAAAGGTAATTTATTAATTATAGCATCTGCGGTAAGAGGAGAGAGATGACGGATGATATTGCCTTCTAAAGTGCCAATTCCGAACAAAATAATCTTTATTGGTACACTCATATTTTATAAATAATGTAATTTCTGATATTTATATTATTTTAATTTAATTCTAAAAATAATTAATTTTTTGTCGTAGATACCAATGATTTTATTATTGTCCTTAATAATAAAATTTAAATAGTCAAATTATCATATATTTATCTGGACAATAGGTAAATTTTGCATTGGATTTGGATACAAAACTGCGGTTTTTACACCGAATTAATCGTTACCTTAAAATGAATTAATATTTTATTTCCGACAAAGTTTTTTTATTCGGGCTCTAAGAATCTAAAATCAACCTAATATCTTTCAAAGATTTTAATCATTCATTCCTTTTTTAACGCGGGGAAAAGATGTATAATGCTTCTAAATTAGCAAGTTGAAACAGGAATTTATTTTTCACGCACATCTATACTTAAATTTATTCGATATTGATTTACAAGACAATTTGGCATTAATGCTTATATTCGTGTCGAATTAAGAGTTTTAAATATTTGGTACCAGAGACATTGAAACTTGAGTACACTTATATCGAAAAAAGGTATAAATTTGTAAATAGGAGCTTTGATTACAAAATTGCTTCAATGGATAATGATTTTGCCAAAGTCCCTTGAATCAATTATACTTGGATTAATCGGAGCACCTATTGTCCTCTTTTTTTTTTAGGCTTTTAAGATCATTTTTATTATCAATATCATAAAATTGGTGTTTACTTTTTATTTCAAAAGCATAGATTTTTTTTCCATTATTAACCATATAGTTCATTGATTCCCATACTGTTTTATATGGTATTTTTCCTTTCAAATTCAACATCTCATTAATAAAATGATAATTAAATACAGTTACCGGAATAATTTGATTAATAACCTTTTTTAAAGGTAAATTTTTAATTTTTCCTTGAGTTATTTTTTTTAAAATAGTTTTTGACCCGAAATTCTCAATTTCAGCATTTGAAATTATACTATTTACATTATATAGTTCTTTTAATGGTTGTAATCCTATAATCCTATAAAAAATAAAGGGATGCACCTGAATCAAATCAAAATTATTAGATGTTATAGATAAAACTTCTTTTAGTAAGTTATAATCAAAAATTGTATCACCAGGAATTACTAAGAAGTAATTTTTCAATGTGAAGAAATCTTTATTTTTGATTATTGATAATAATGAATATAGTGGTCCAAATTTATACTGATTTTCAGTATCTATTATTATTAATTTATCTTGTATGGTTTGATTTTTTTTTTCCAATGATAAAATGAATTCACGGATGGAATCTCCTAAATAACCAATAACCACGCCTATTTGTTTTATTTCTAAATTAATTAGATTATTAATACTATGATGGAGAATTGAAATATTATCTAATTTTTCTATTTTTATTAATGATTTAGGGGTATTTTTTGTAAATTTTTTAAGTCGCTTTCCCTCTCCAGCGCATAAAATGACTCCAGATATTTTTTCTTTGAAATTATTCTCTTGTAGTAACAATTTGTTTCCCTTCTTCATCCAGAATAATTGTATGTTCTTCTTGAGCAACTGGTTTTTTAAGCATTTCAATTAAAATAGGATAGTTACCTATGATTTTTTTACTCATGAAAAATTCAAGCGTTCGTTGAATTTTACTTTTTGGGATAAGATTATTCTTTTCGATCCATCGAGGGGTAAAGGGAAGTCGTCCAAAATTACTTTCGATTTTATTCATATATCCTAAATGTTCATAAGACATATTTTTTTTTACTCTCTTTAAAAACCGAAATATATAAGCATGATCCCCATTTTCAACACTCCCTGCTCCAGAAGTTACGAAAGGTTCACAAGCATATGCATCTCCGGGTTTAAGTATTTGATTATGTATTATATCTTTATGGTTTGGAATGAAAGGACCTGCATGTAAATCATATTGTTTTAATTCATGACCACCTAAATTTTTTATAGGTTTTAGACCTCGATTTATAATCTTTTGCTCGATAACTTCCCCCATTTCATATAATCTAATTCCAGGTTTGAACAATTCAATTGCAGCTTCAAGAGCTTCTTTTGCAGCTTCAATATAATTCTGAAGCTTTGGATCTTCATCAATATTTATTGTAAATGCAGAATCTGCTATAAAACCATTATAGTGTGCTCCAACATCAATTTTTAATAACCCTTTTTCAGGAACTATAGTTTGATCATCTATTGGAGGACTATAATGAGCAGCAATTTCATTTAAAGACATATTGATTGGAAATGACAATTCACATTCATTTTTAATTATCTCAGCTTCACATTTATTAGCAATTTTTAAAAAAGATTCTCCTGGTTTAACTAATTTCTTCGCTAGTTTTTTCGCTGCTATAGCTCCCTTCCCAGCTTTAATATAATCTTGAATATAGTTATTTGTCATATTCTTACAAAATTTTATTATTATATTTTAATTAAGGTGTTAATCTATCCGCTGTTCGAGGATACATTACAGCTTCTCTAATATCATTAAGTCCACATATCATTGTGAGCCACCTATCTATACCTAAACCAAATCCTGCATGTGGAGGCATACCGTAATCAAATGAATTTAGATGAGATCTGAAAGAAGATGAATTCAGCCCTTTACTTTCAAGGGCATTTATTAGTTGTTCCTTATTGTGAACTCTAGTTCCTCCAGAGGTTAATTCTAACATTCCCTTCTGCAAATCGAACGATTCACTATATTTAGAATCTTTCGAAGGCATAATGTAAAAAGGTTTAATGGACATTGGCCAATGAGTTATGTAATAATAACTTGTTAATTCTTTACCCAATTTTCGATAAGCTTCAGTAGATATATCCTCTCCAAACTCAATATTAATTCCAAATTTAGTGGATATTAATTCAATGATTTCTTCGTATTTATATCTAGGAAAGGGAATTTCTGGTGTCATTGATATATTTTCCATTTCTAAATAGTCTAAAGCAGTCATCTGGTTTTCTCTTATATCCTCTAGAACATTATAAACAAGTTCTTCTAAAAGTTTAAGAACATCTTCCATTGTAGAAAAAGCTATTTCGACATCTAACGTAAGGATTTCACATAAATGTCTTTTTGTACGATGTTTTTCTGCTCTAAAGCAATCACTTATTTCAAAAACCCTTTCATAAACTCCACTTAATTGTTCTTTATATAATTGAGCTGACTGAGTAAGAAATGCTTCTTTTTCAAAATATATAATTGGAAATAGCTCAGTACCTCCCTCTGTTGCAGAAGCTATAATCTTTGGAGTTGTCATTTCAGTGAAATTACGTTCAAATAAAAATTTTCGAATTGACTTAAACATTTCTCCTCTGATTCTAAACACAGCTTGATTTTTTAGTGATCTTAAATCTAAAGCCCTATTATTTAATCTAAGATCTAACTCTGAGACGGTTTCTCCTGTCATATCTATAGGAAGTTTATCAGGAGTTGTATTTAATATTTTTAATGCAGAGGGGATTATTTCAATTCCTCCAGGTGCCTCCTTAAATTTTTTCACAATTCCTTTTACCATTATACAGTATTGATATCCAACCTTCGCTTTTTCAAATAATTCATCGGAAACGACTCCCTTTTTCAAGGTTATTTGACGCTCTCCATATTTATCTTGCAAAGAGATGAATTTTAAGCCTCCAAGATTTCTATAATTACGAACCCATCCACCTAAAATAACTTCTTTACTCACAAGTTCTATTGTTACATCTTTAGTGAAATGCGTTTTTCTCCAATCTCCTAAATTATCGAGCTCCAACTAATCTACAACTCTCAATTTTTTCTCGAACATATTCTTTAAAATTAAATTAAAAATAAAATTTTTGCTTTCTTATCTTATATTTATGGTTGAATTGAAATGGAAAGGCAAAGTGGAAAGAGAGGATAGTATTTCAAAATTATATGAAACTAAACCTCTTCATATTCTCGATATATATCCATCTATCAGTATTGATTCTAAATCGGAACAAAAATGGCAAAATCTACTAATTTGGGGGGATAATAAAGTAGTAATGAATTCATTGTTAGATGAATTTAAAAATAAAATATCTCTAATTTATATCGATCCCCCATTTGGTACGGGAAGTAACTTCAATTTTAAGATTCAAATAGGGGAAGATGGTAATTATATAGACGATATTGCTTATAAAGATAAGTGGAAAGAAGGATTGGAAACATATTTGAATTTTCTGCATGAGAGGCTTATTTTAATGAGAGAACTGCTAAAAATTAGTGGATCAATATTTGTACATCTAGATTGGCATATTTCTCACTATATAAAACTAATAATGGATGAGATATTTGGGATAGAAAATTTTAGGAATGAAATAATTTGGGCATATCCCGCAGCATCGGTTAAAACCAGAAGTTTTTTCATTAGATCCTACGATACTATTCTTTTTTATTCAAAATCAGATAATTATGTATTTAACGATAATCCTAATATTTATATGGAGTACTCAAATCGGGTTAAAAACGCGTTAAAGAAAGATGAGCATGGGATATTTTATTATAGAGGTGGAAGCCATAATCGAAAAAAATTATCGAGAAAAGTTTATGTAGAGAAAGAAGGAATTTTCCCGAGAGATGTTTGGAATGATGTTCCCTATATAAGAGCGAATACATCAGAATATCAAGGTTTTTCCACACAAAAACCAGAAAGACTTCTTAAAAGGATAATATTATCCTCAACAAAGGAAAATGATATCATTGCAGATTTTTTTTGTGGTTCAGGTACTGCACTCGCCGTAGCAGAAAAGTTAGGAAGATATTGGATTGGATGTGACTCAAACAAACATGCGATTCATATGACGAGAAAAAGAATTCTAAACCTTAGTCAGAGTAATGATATGATAAATTGGAATAAAAAATATGATAAGAATCCTCAACCATTTAAAATAGAAGGCATAGATAAAAATGAAGAAGAATATACCCTCTCAGATGCATTTTTAAAGAGAGAAAATGTGAATGAAAAAAGTTTAAAAGTCAGAGAAACTCCTGAATTTAAGACTAAAATCCATCAAAATGATAATGTAATTACGGTAGAATTAATAGATTATAAAATACCATTTATAGATTTAATATCAGAGAAAATATTAGAAAATATAAAGTCTTTCTCGGATTGGATTGACTATTGGGCTATTGATTTTGATTCGAAAAATAATATTTTTAAAAACATGTTTTATTCTTATAGAAACCCAAAATTCAGAAAATTATCTTTAAGATCAGATGGTCATTATTATGATAAACCGGGCTATTTTAAGGTGGTAGTAAAAGTAATTGATATTTTTGGAATCGAAACTATTAAAAAACATGAAATTAAGGTGATCCAATAAGTTCTCTAATCAACATCGTAGCGTAGCTTCCTTTTTGTAAAGAAAATTCAAATTTGACTTTTTTCTTTCTAGGATTAAGATCGTCCTCCGTAAACTCTAACATTTTTAGAGCAGTTGGTTTAGCCGTAATCGTTCTAAGAGCACCTCTCATTTCTAGTTCTGTGTTCAATTTGCTACATAAAATATATTTATCAATCTCTTCCCGCTTAGCAATTTCTTCGAATAGTGATTTCATTAATGGAAATAACTCTAAATCAGTATTACTCCCAATAATAGGCATTATTATTGCCGCTCGATTTAAATCTATAGCCTTTTTCAGATATTTATCATAAGATTCCCCATAAATGTATTTCACATTAGTGACATTTCCATTATAGTCATCTAATATGCTAATTACATCGCCTTTTATTGGTTTAAATAAAGGGAAGCCTTTCTCAACTCTTAAAGAAAGCATTTTATTAAAAATATATGATTGAAAGGAACTAATTAATAATTTTTTTAAATCAGAGGGTAATGTATTAATAGTACCCTCATAATCTTCTGGATTTTTAATCAGATAATAGAGCATATTTCTTTCATATTTTAAGTTTTTTGGAAAGTTTGCATAAGCTTTTTCAAAATCTCTATCACTTCTGAATTCTCTCCTCACTAATTTTGATTCATCAGATTCTGTAGTATAAGTAGTCGACACAAATTCCTCAAATGCATTCTTAAAATTACCTTCTAGAATATATTGTCCAACTTTATGAGAATTTGGTCTATAACTACCAAATCTTTGAAGGCCAAAATAGTTGGGGAATCCAAAATTACTTAAAAAATTAATTAATTTTTCTAAATTATCTCTTAAATTCTTACTATTTTCTATATTTCTTATTAAGACTGTAAAATTATTACCTTGATGACTTCCTAATTTGACAGGTTTCTTAGTTGGATGTATATTTCTAATGAAAATATCCTTTAAATTTAATTTTTTTAATTCATCAATATAATCTCCCTTAATTGAAATTTTTTGAACTGAAATAGAAAATTTATCTTTTAATCCTGAATAATTTATAATTCCATAAGGGATTTTTAAAGTGTTACTTATCTTTCTTAAAGCTTCAAACGTATCTCTATTAATTTTTATTAAATTGAAGGTTGTATACCTATCCTTCAATTCTTCAGAAAAAGGGTGAGATTTATAATTTTCCTTAATACTAAGTGTTTTCCCATTATTATCTATTTCTTTTACTATAAAATCCTTAAAATTCTTTTTATATTCTCCTCCAATTCCTCTAATTTTAGATGTAGTATATACTTCAATACCTACAAATTTTTCTACTTCTTTTTCATCATTACTTTTAAAAAAATAAGTATCAATTTCTTGATCGAACAATTTTTTAGCCTAGATGATTATATTATAATAGTTTTAAATCTCCAGTTATTTTATCAATCTCCTTAGATAACACGGGGCCAATTCCGATAGCAGTTGTTGTGCCTGGTGTTAATTGAGTTAATCCTGCATCATTAACAACAAAATATGGTAGTTTTTTCGATTCAAATTTAACTACTAAATCTTTTAATTGGTCCATACTTTGGATTTTAAGAACCACTTTTTTCTGTCCAGTATTCTTCCAATACTTCCAAGCTGATTTATCTTGGATCCGGACTAGATCTGATGCTGAAACACTAGCATGACAAGACTGAGCACACTTTTTACCAACTCCCATTTTAAGATCAGTTCTTATTAAAATTACTTGTTTATATTCTTCCACGGTAAATCTATTAAATATTAGAAAAATAGCTAATTAAATCTTATTGATTATTGAAATTCAACCCGTGTAATATTTCCAGTTAATTCATAAATCAATTCTTCAAGTTCCTCTTTAGTAAACAAAATTTTTTCTCTATCATCTTCCCAAAGCACTGCCCTAAATTGAACATCCCCTGTAGCTAAAAATATTTCATTAAGGGATAAAAGTTTGTATGGCGTAATTAAAGCTTCCACAACTGGACGAGGTTTATTTGTTTTTTCAATAAAAATTAGTTCATCAATCTCATATGCTTCTTTGATCCATGCTATCAAATCGGGAGTTATTTTCAATTTATCTTTTCTCCCAACAACTAGTATTATTAGATCTTCATAATCAATAGCCTTATAAAATGAAATTTCTTTTAAAAAAGCAAATTGTTCTTCTTGTTCCTCTAATTGAATTAAATCTTTTGCCAAATCAATTTCAAATTCCGATATTTCTCCCGCATCCAACCTAGCTTGACAATTGGTACATAAAAAACCAGAATTTATGCATGTTTTATCTGCAGGAAGAACTTTCATTAACTCTAAACCGGGTTAATTAATCTAGCTTAAATTATATTCTATTAAGTCCTATTGATTAATGATATTATGATTGTTATCTATTAAAAATGGTTAATTAATTTTATTATAAGGATTCTTAAAATTATTTTTTAAATAGACTTATGTTCTGTGAATTATACAAATTATTGCTTTATAAAAAATTATATATAGATATATTCTGAATTTTACATACATAACTCGCAATTATACATTTAAAGATAAATACTCGCTTATTTCTTAATCAATCGTTGACATTTCTTTCAGTGCTTGTTTAAACTCCTCCCGGGAAACTTTATTTTTACTAAGTATTATTTTAGCAAGAGCTTTATATTTGTCTATCATCTGAATATCTACAAAATTTTCATAAGTCAGATAAAATTTCATGAATTTGTATAATTAAAACAAAATACTCGCCTAATTCAATGGTATTTAACGATTCCGTACTGCTTTCAGTAAGTTCTGAGATAAAAGTTTGCAATGCTGAAAAAAATAAATCAAACATCTCCAATTTTTCATCACTTTGAAAATTCTTATTGTACATATGGTCCTTTGACTCACTCTGAAAAATATATAATGCTTGTATCATTGCTAAATCATCTTAATCATCATCATTTTTAAAAATAAGATCATTATAAAATAATAAAAAATTAACTATTCCGAAAAAAGGAGTTTAAAATTATATTTTCTTTATTTTTTTAGTTTTCCAAATTAAATCTTAAAATAAGTTAGTCTCCAATTTTATTAGCAGAGTAAATTAATCATTTTTCAATTAAGCAAACTTTATAATTCTATAATATCGCAACTAATATTTCTTAGTAATCTTTCTGCTGTCGCTGGATCCGTTTTATATGTATAAAGAATTTTCTTGGTTCTTAATTTTAGCTTCACAATATCTTTTAAGCGCTTAACTCGACAATGAATTGCATATTCGGAGATTTCTATGAATTTATTTTCTTCAAAAATTTCTCTTGGCACGTTAACTCAACTAATCTTACTTGATGTAAAGTATGAATAGATCTATTATTTATAGAATTTTAATTTTATCATATTTTACTATAGCCTAAACAAAAATTTTATTTTTAATCATGTGTTTTAGAAATTATTCTTATTACTATTTGATTTAAGTATAAATTTCTTTGGAATAAAATATTGATTGAAGAATAATGAGCCCTATAGACGATCCAGTGAAGAGGAGAATCGCGAGATATCATCTACTAGAAAAAACTGTATGTAGAAGATGTGGAGCCCTTAATCCACTTAGAGCAAAGAAATGCCGTAGATGCCATGGAAAAGATCTAAGACTCAAAAAGAGAGAACTCACTAAATAAAGACATATCTTATTTTTATATCTTTTATAAAATAAGGTGGTAAATTTCTCATTATTGGTCTGATTCTTTAAAAATTATAAAATTCAGTTATTTTTCTTACGGAATTGAAAATTCGTAAACTTTTTTAATTTTATGACTTAGAGATCTATATAAATAAAATATTATTTCAAAAATTTATTCAATAAATATATTTACTAAGAGTGAAAAAAATGGCACAATTAGGCGGAACACCCGTATTTATTATGAAAGAAGGTACAGAAAGACAACGTGGAAGAGATGCGATGTCAAACAACATTGCTGCCGCAATAGTTATTGCTGAAGCTGTGAGAACTTCACTTGGACCTCGAGGCATGGATAAGATGCTCGTAGACCAGTTCGGTGACGTTGTAATCACAAATGACGGTGCAACAATTTTAAAAGAAATTGATGTACAACATCCTGCTGCCAAAATGATGGTCGAAGTTGCTAAGACTCAAGACTCAGAAGTTGGTGATGGAACAACGACATCAGTTATTCTTGCCGGAGAATTATTAAAGCGCGCTAAAAAATTGATAGAACAGAAAATACATCCTACAGTAATTACTGAAGGCTTCCGAAAAGCAGCAGAAAAAGCAGTTGAAATCCTTGATAATATTTCAATTAAAAGTGGAATTGATGATAAGGAAGGATTGAAGAATGCTGCTATGACTTGTATGTCTAGTAAAATTGTATCTGAATCAAAAGAAAAGTTAGCTCAGATTTGTATGGATGCTATTTTAGCTGTTGCCGAAAAATCTGAGAATGGAAAATGGGTTGCTGATATTGAAAAAGTCCAAATTCAGAAGAAAGAAGGAGACTCAATTGATGATACCAGTTTAATTAAAGGTATTATCCTAGATAAAGAAGTTGTAAGCCCTGGCATGCCAAAAAGTATTAGGGATGCGAAAATTTTACTATTGCAAAGCGCAATAGAAATTGAAAAAACTGAATTTGATACCAAACTTCAAATTACTAGCCCAGACCAAATCCAGCAATTCTTAGATGAAGAAGAACATATGCTAAGAACTATGACTGAAAAAATCGCAAATTCTGGAGCAAATGTCGTAATTTGTCAAAAAGGAATTGATGATATGGCTCAGCATTTCCTTACTAAAGCAGGAATTACGGCAGTAAGAAGAGTGAAAAAATCTGATATTGAAAAACTCGCAAAAGCCACTGGTGGTGCAATTTTTACTAACCTTGATGATATTACCTCCGATAAACTTGGATGGGCTGGATTAGTCGAAGAACGCAAAATTATGAACGACTCATGGATTTTCATTGAAGAATGTAAAGATCCTAAATCTGTTGTAATTCTTATAAGAGGAGGAACTGAACTTATCATTGATGAAGTTGAAAGAGCTATTCATGATTCACTTTGCGTAGTTAGAGATGTTGTAGAAGATCAGAAACTCGTTGGCGGTGGTGGCGCTCCTGAGATTGAGGTCGCCATTCAATTAAGGAAATACGCATCCACTCTAGGCGGCCGTGAACAACTCGCTGTCGAAATTTTCGCAGATTCACTTGATATCATCCCAAAAACCCTTGCTGAAAATGCAGGGTTAGACCAAATCGATACGCTCATGAAACTAAGAGCTGCCCATCAAAAAGGCAATAAGTTTGCCGGTACCGATTTAGATACTGGTGATGTTGTAATTGACATGGCAAAAATTGGTGTTGTCGAACCAACTGTCGTAAAAGTACAAGCAATCAAAAGTTCTACCGAAGCTACCTCAATGATTCTACGTATCGATGATGTAATCGCATCAGCTAGAAGCGCAGGTCCTCCCGGTGGAATGCCTCCAGGAATGGGAGGTATGCCTCCAGGAATGGGTGGCATGGGAGGTGGCATGGGAGGCATGCCGCCAATGGATTATTAATGATAAAATTATTTTTTTTAATTTATTTTCTCTTTCTATTTTTCTTTTAATTTTTTAGCGATGTTTTGGGCTAATTCGCATCCAACTATATCTATTCCGTTAATTACCCATTTAAGTTGCTCTTTAATCTCTTTTGAGGTGACGGATTTCTTTAATACGGTTAAACTGAGATTAATAAATTTAGAAACCCTCGCTTGATTTTAGGAACAGTATACATAGTAATAGCCTTCGGAATTTTATTAAATTGGTTTATGATATTTCTAAATTGGATTTTAGATCCTTTACCAGATAGGCTTATCTTTAATTTTATTAATTTTCATGGAATAATTGATCCTTATACTATGAATAGGATAATGGATATTTCGGCTTCGATTTATCCACATGAACAGACAATTTATTATTGTGTAGCTATAGGATCTTTTGGGGCTCTAACAGATTTAATAATTGCTGTATGGTATTTAGTAAATAGAGTACCATTCAATGCTAAAACGGGATTTTCGCTTCTAATTGGAGGAGTTACAGCGGGGATATTATTAGGTTTCACAACATGTCTCCCTTTTTTCCTATAGTATTGTTGCCTTAGATTATTTCCATTTTTGCCAAGTTAGTAATTTGTCTTGCCATCGTGTGATTATTGACATAAATATGAAATGTTTATATAGAAGAGTGAGTGTTTTATAATTTGTACAATCCAAACTTCATATATTTTCTTATGAAGTGTACTCAATTTATAAAAAAAATTATTTTTGAGTGAAATTCATGAAAAAAAGTAGAAAATTAATAAATTTGTATCTAATAATCGCAATTATTTTATCTCTAAGTATGACGTTGATGACTTTAAGACCGCAAAAAGAGATTTCTATGCAAAATAACTCTGAGAATTCTGATTACGTGAAACAGTTAAAAAATTCAGCAAGTGTATCAAAGTTATGGAATTATACTACAGGAGATTATGTGCCCTCTTCTCCGGCGTTGGGAGATATAGACAATGATGGTAAGCTCGAAGTGGTGGTGGGAAGCTGGGATAATCAAATCTATGCCTTAAATGGTGAAGATGGAACTAAAGTATGGAATTATACCACAGGAGATGTTTTGGAATCATCTCCGGCGTTGGGAGATGTGGACAATGATGGCAAGCTCGAAGTAGTGGTGGGAAGCTTTGATCGTAAAATCTATGCCTTAAATGGCGAGGATGGAACTGAAGTATGGAATTATACCACTGGATCAGGAGTGTTTTCCTCCCCTGCGTTAGGAGATGTGGACAATGATGGCAAGCTTGAAGTGGTAGTGGCAAGTGGGGATAATAAAATCTATGCCTTAAATGGTGAGGATGGAAGTTTTGTTTGGAGTTATACCACTGGAACAGTTGTGTCATCTTCTCCAGCGTTGGGAGATATAGACAATGATGGCAAGCTCGAAGTGGTAGTGGGAAGTTGGGATAATAAAATCTATGCCTTAAATGGTGAGGATGGAACTGAAGTATGGAATTATACCATGGGTATGCATGTGGAATCTTCTCCGGCATTAGGCGATGTGGACAATGATGGCGTGCTCGAAGTGGTAGTGGGAAATATGGACAATAAAATCTATGCCTTAAATGGTGAGGATGGAACTGAAGTATGGAATTATACCACAGGAGATGTTGTGCAATCATCTCCGGCGTTGGGAGATGTGGACAATGATGGCATGCTCGAAGTGGTAGTGGGAAGTAAGGATAAAAAAATCTATGCCTTAAATGGTGAGGATGGAACTGAAGTATGGAATTATACTACGGGATCGTATGTGCAATCATCTCCGGCGTTGGGGGATATAGACAATGATGGCAAGCTCGAAGTGGTAGTGGGAAGTTGGGATAATAAAATCTATGCCTTAAATGGTGAGGATGGAACTGAAGTATGGAATTTTACCGTGGGACACGTTGGGTCTGCTCCAGCGTTGGGAGATATAGACAATGATGGCAAGCTCGAAGTGGTGGTGGGATCCTATGATTGGAAGATCTATGCACTGAATCCCATTCCTTCCGGTGAAAGAATCTATTGGCAAGGATTGTCTGGTGATACTCTATTTTTAAGACAGAGTAATCTGGAAACAATTGATCCCGATTTGGATATGCTTTCGACTTATTCAGAAGTTCTTTTAGGAACAGATCCTGACTATCCGGATACTGATAACGATGGACTATTGGATGGGATGGAGGTTTCGATTGGTACAAATCCAATACTTATTGATACGGATAATGATAATTTCTTGGACGGCTATGAACATGCATATGGGAGTGATCCATTAGATCCAAATGATTTTCCTGAAATTTGGCAAGATGATTACGATACGCTTGTATTATATCTTGAAGGAAATGCTACCTTAATTAATATAGTATTAGCCTTAGCGACTCAAAATTATGATTATCTATCACAAATTAATGGAACACTTTCGGACAGTATCGATGATATCAGGGCTATAATTGATGAGTTAGGAATTAGTATTGGAGATATTGATTACGATGGACTTGATGATCTAGATGAGCTCAGCTACGGAACAAATCCTACAATGATAGATACCGATTTAGATAATCTCAATGATGCTTTTGAGATCAAGTACGGTACAGACCCGCTTGACGATGATTCGGATGATGATGGGCATTATGATGGAATCGAGCTTGCTTCGGGCACCGATCCATTAGATCCTAACGATTATCCTGGAAAGGTTACTCCTGGTGGTGGAATCAATATTCCTCTATTAGTTGGCACTATCATTGGCGTCGTAAGTGCTGTTACGGCGGGAATAATTGCGGGAGTTTACTTTTATTTGAAAAGACGGAAAGTTGAATAAATAGGTTAATTATAAATTCTTTTTTTCTTTTTATTTTTCTTTTAACTTTTTAGCAATATTTTGGGCTAATTCACACCCAACTATATCGATTCCGTTATTTATCCATTTAATTTGTTTTTTGATTTCTTTTGAAGCGATAGATTTTTTTAAAACGATTAAATCAACACTTATTTCTATAAAAACTTTAAAATCGGTTTTACTTTCTCTATGAGTGAAGTCCTGAGAAACCAAGTATCTCACAAGTTTATTAGGAGCATGAGTAAAAATCCCAAAAGAAAAATAAGAGCAATTAAGAAAATAAAAAGATGATTTTAGCAAAAATGAATTATATAATTAGGGATTTAGCTATTATTTATAGCTTTTCCTGCTTTCTGATGTATACAGTTTGATCAATTTAAAGAATTCTTGTAATGACGCATCTTTACCAAGTTTAGTTTTGGATGAGTCCTATAGATAAGTAGGTCCAAGTAGCAGAAGGAAGTCCAAAAATATTTGTTTCTGGGGTATGAGAATGTAAAACTTTAAGTTGTATTAAATCTCCTATGTTTAAATATAAGGTATCTACAATCTCAGCGGATGTTACACTTGACAGAGAAGCGTGAACGCTATTTCCGGCTTCTAATATTGTAGTGTTCCTATAAATTGCCACATACATGTACTCTCCATCATCTAAATAATTAAGCGTTACCATCCCTGAAATTAGATAATATCCTGCGTAGGTACAAGTAAAAGTATCGGTTGTAAGATCAAAGTTATTACCAACGTTATAATCTATTGCATTAAAATTAACTACATGATAATTAAAATCTGTGATCGAATAACTGGAAGTTAAATACACTCTTGCAAGATGAGCTTCTGGCACTACCGTTTGGTTTGTAATCCCCCAAGTAGAATATAATGCATAACCTCCAAGTCCAAGACCTAGAATACTGAATATGAATGCAATAATCCCTAAAACTGATCCTTTTCTCTTTGCCATAAAATTTCACCTCTATTTTTTATAATTAAAAATTTTATATTATTTATAATAGTAAGCTTATTTTTAAACTTGTCAAACTTAATAAGCTTCAAATGTAATAAGGGCTCTATGTATCCTTTACATTAGCAAATAGAAGAAATATTAATTGCTTTAGTTAAATCGGAAATTGTCATAAAATTAGTATATTTAAAAAATAGCAATTGTAAGCATTGAAGTTAAATTTTAACGAAGACTATTAAAAAATTAAACAATTTATTTGCAAATCGATTATAATGTCTGAAGATGTTTTTTTAAGGTTAAGAGAATTCTTGGACCAATTCCCTTTAGGATATCCCCAAACTCCTTCTGGTGTTGAGATTAAAATTCTAAAAAGGCTTTTTACAGCAGAAGAAGCAAATATAGCAATAATATTGACCCATATTCCTGAAGAGGCATGTAAAATTGCTGAGAGAACCGGGATGGATGTCAAGTACTTAGAAGACAAGCTAGAATTGATGGCAAAAAAAGGATTAGTCTTTCGAATGCGAAGAGATAATAAAACTCTATTCAATGCTGTGCCCTTTATGATAGGTTTATATGAATATTCTGTTAAAAAAGTAGATGAGGAGCTCGCCAATTATTTCAAGGAATATTATGATACGGCATATCAAGACGAGATGGGCATTAGTAATATACCAGGATTTAAAGTAATCCCCATCGAGAAAACAATTGAACCCAATACTACACTTTATCCTTATCAAAAATTGAAAGAGAGTATCAGAAACGCAAGAGTGATTTCTGTAACAGATTGTATATGTCGTAAAGAAGCTAGATTAAATGGAGAAGGATGTGATTATCCTATTGAAACCTGTCTCAGCTTTGGAGTTGCTGCCGAATATTATATTGAAAACGGTATTGGACGTAAAATATCTGTTGATGAAGCTGTAAGAATCATTGAAGAAGCGGATAAAGCTGGTTTGGTACACGCAGGAGCTAATTCTAAACATCTTTCAAATATATGTAATTGTTGTCCTTGCTGCTGCGCATCAATGAAAGGGATTACTAAAAAAGGACTTGATAAACATAAATTTTTTAATGCTATGTTTGAATCTATTATTGATGAAGAAGTGTGTATTGGGTGTGGAACTTGTGTTGATCGATGTCCAGTTGGAGCAATAACTTTAGATGATATTGCTGTGGTATCAAGAGAAAAATGTCTTGGATGTGGATTATGTGCTTCGGTTTGCCCCGAAGAAGCAATAACTTTGCAATTAAGAGAAGATGGAGAAGATCCTTTTAATAGAGTTATGGAGATGGGATTAGCGATACTTGAGGGGAAAAAGAAAAAATCTTAACTAATTTAATCAAGGATCGAATCATTTTTTTTAAATTTTTGATTGATTAATCAACATTTTAATTTAATAGAATCATAGAGTTAATTATGAAATTTATTGATTTATCTATTCCTATTATTAATCCGGATGAAGCTGTGTTTGATCCACCATTAACTCAACCAAAAATAGAATACACATTGCATAATGAAGGTGCACTACAAATGGGATTTGTCTTCCCTAGATTAAAACCAGAAAAGCACCTCCCAGATGGAAAAGGATGGGCAGTTGAATCAATTACCTTAGGCACGCATAGTGGAACGCACATGGACGCTCCCTGGCATTATGCACCAATACAGGATAAAGAGATTGGACAAAAAAAGGCAATTAGAATTGATGAATTTCCATTAGAGTGGGGGATAGGTCCTTTAATAGTATTAGATTGTACTGAATATGAGGAGGGATATATTATGACTCCTGGAGATGTCGATAATAAGTTAAATGAAATTGGACATAAACTACGAGAGGGAGACATTTTGTGTATTCATACAAATGCTCCAAATCATTATGGAACAAATGATTATATAAACTATGGAGTTGGTATTGGAAAAGAAGCAACATTACACATAGTTAGGCAAGGAGTTCACGTTGTTGGGATTGATGCGTGGTCTTGGGATGCTCCTTTCTCAATAACAGCAAAAAAATGGAAGCAATCTTTAAGAGAAAAAAGCCCCGATGCATCTATAATTTGGGAAGGACATTTTGCGGGAATTGAGTTAGGTTATTTTCAAATGGAAAAATTAACAAATTTAGATAAAGTCCCTCCAGTAGGAGCAACAATATATTGTTTCCCTATAAAGATTGCTCGAGCTAGTGCTGGATGGGTTCGTGCTGTAGCTACTATTCCCGAATAAAACAAAATCAGTATCGAAGAATGTTTATCAACAAAATGCATTTAAATTAGGTATATCAATTAGTAAGGAAAAATGAATAAGAAGTTAGTAGGTGAAAAACTCAAGAGGATAAATTCTTTATGATTGTCCTTATTAGAACAGAGTTTATTTTTTCTTAAAACTCATTCCATATTGGGGACAAAATGTCAATTTTTCATCTATTATTAATCCACAGAAAGAACATTTAATTATTTGAGGTTCTGGTGGCATAATTTCTTTTGGTTGTTCTTCAGGTTTGGTTACTACTACTTCTTCCAGTGAGACTTCCTCTTGTATTAGTTTTTCCTCAGAGACTATTATTACATCTTCCACTTGTATGACTTCAAATTCTTCTGGTTGCACTTTTGGAGTGTTTAGTTCTACCTCTTCTTTAAATACTTCTACATCTGCTGGTTGTTGCTCTGTGCCAATGACTCCAATTCTTTCAATAGATTGGATCTTTCTCATCATATCTGTTTCTATTCTATATATATCTTGAAACGCCTTTTTAATATGACTCTCATCAATCAAGTCCTTACTAACTTTTTGACAATACAGAATTGCATATTCTAATATTTTTTCTAAGTATACCTCTTGAATTTTGCTTCTTTCTTTTAGATTTAATTTTTCAAGTAATTTAATGATTTCATCAATGCCACTTAAGCTAATTAAAAAGTTTTCGCTCTGTACTTTTTCTCTAATTATCTCAATTTCCCTTCTATATTTGGATCTCAAGTGAGATATATTCATTATTTTTTCACGAATAAGATAAAGTCCTGTAAATATAAAGATTGTGAAGTGGTATTTAATATTTTAGTTTAGTTTAGTTCTGGCAAAGATAAGGCGAGATAATTATACTCAACCATTTTATAATTCATCTTTATCAAAAACAATTAAACATATAAAATATGCATGGTTAAAAATAAAGTAATAAAATAGATATTGAGACTCTGAATAATTTCCCTTTTGAGAGATGGCGGTTTTAGAAGTTGGGATTAACCTTGGTATGAAGAATTTAGTTGAGACCAGGTATTATTCATCTTCAGATAATGTTTTTGATCCTAATATACGAGCTAAGTTTCTAACTGGCTTGAAGAGTTACATTACTGAGGTATATGGCGATAAGATTAATGTAATATCCTTTTCAGGTTTTGAAATCGTATGTTATTTTAAAATGGTCCAATTAGCAAGTAAAGAAACTGATAAACCTCAACCTTTATTATCTTATGCTATTATTGAAAAGGGAACAGATCCAAATTTTGTAAAACAACATTTAAAGGAAATTATTTCTTATTTTCTCGAACGCTATCCTGTCAATGATATTTTTTCGAAAGAACCGGAATATTTTAAAAAAACTGAGCCTCGAATTGATGATATTCTGGGAGATTTAAGATTTAAAGTAGAGGACCGTATTA
>JAHQWL010000082.1 GCA_029856155.1 Promethearchaeia archaeon | reverse complement strand
TATTAATATTTTACAAGAAGAAGATCTACAATATACGTAATAATTCGGAACACCAATTTAAAGCACAAGGTGATTTCGATACATTTTTAGCATGGTGGCCTACTTTATTCATTGTATTCATGTTTTTACCAATAACTATGTGTGATTTAATGATATTCACATTTTCTGATTTAATTATTGCTGTTATTTTATGATTATTCCCTACTGCATTAGCTTTTTTATTATATAATATAGGAACTAAGAATGATAAAGGCGGGAATATTATAATTCTATCATATATTGAGCCTGTTACAGCTACAATCTTAAATATAATTATTCTGAAATCAATATCCATATTTACTATAATTGGCGGAAGCCTAATTATAATAGCTAATCTTATCGTTTTAAAATATTCAAAATAAAATAAATTGGATTTATACACTTATTTAGAAGTTGATTATCATAGCTAGTGGTTTCATTTATTGTTTCAATAGTCAAAGACTCATGGTAGTTCCGAATTACTATGGGAATACTTGTTGATAAATAGGAATAAATGGCTTTATTATTGAATTAGATTATACTTAGTAAGATAAATATAGTAATGATAGTCAATTACTTACATTTTTATCAAAAGATAGCCTAGACTTTTTAGTAAATAATAAAAGAAATCATTGTCTATTTATTAGTTATTAGATATATTGAGTATTTAATATCCTTTAGATGGCGAAAATAATGAAAAATAGAAAAAATATCACATTTATGATATTAACCTTGTTATTTCTTCAAACTTTTATCGGACTAACTTACTTTAATTTTAATAATATTGAAAGAAATGAAACTCAAAATATTGATCCTAAAAAATCTGATCTAATTGTAGGCAATTATACAATTCCAGGAATAACATTCCCAGTTCCCTTAAACCAATCAATTAAGATTGGATTATTAGATGATTTGAGTGACTATACTGGCGATCACGCTTGGAAAGGGGCGTTATTGGCTGCTAGAGAAATTAACCAAGCTGGTGGTATTGATATTAATGGTACAATTTATTATATAGCATTAACTTCCGAGGATACAGATGAAGCTAACGCAACTTTGGATTTATCTAAGGGAGTGGCTGCTGCCAATAGAATGATAACCTATAATGACCCCCATTTCATTTTAGGAGGATTTAGAACTGAGGCTCTAGTAGCATATCAAGAAGTTATAATGGATGCTAAAATCCCATTTATTTGTACTGCTGCATCATCTGATGCTTTCTGCCAAAATGTTCTTGATAATTATAATAGATATAAATATTTCTTTAGAGTAATGCCAATTAATTCCACCTCGCTTGCTAAAGAATTAATAACTTATCTATTAACTATTGCTTCTGCTTTAGGGGTGATGTATGGGGGGACCATAAATTCAGTGGCTATCATTAGAGAAGATTTAACATGGTCACTACCATTAAGCGCTGCACTACAATCCATTCTACCAATTTATGGGTTAACCGTTGTAGAGGAAATTGCATTTCCTATTGGTGCCTCTAGTTATGATTTTGCATCTTATTGGAGTGATATTGATTCTGCGGGTGCCCAATTAACGATATCAATAATCTCAAGTAGCGATGCGATAACTATGGTAAAATCTTATAGTGCCGTAAAACCAGGATGTCTTTTAGCTGGTATTAATGTAGAAGCCCAATTAGATTCATACTGGGATGATACTGAAGGAAAATGTCAATACGAGATCTTAATGCAGAGTATCCATAGAACTAATAAGACCACCCGTACAATACCTTTTTGGGATTCTTATATCGCAACATTTGGTATTGAACCATATTATACTGGAGCTGGATCTTATGACGCAGTTAGACTTATAGCAGAAGTAATTTCTAATACTCAAACTTTTAACCCGGATCCTAATATTGCGGCTTTAGAAAATATAACTACAAGCAATCCTTTTGAGGGTGTTTCCGGGAATATAGCTTTTACTAATTCTCACGATTTAGTAGAAGGCTATCCTTATGCTTTTACTTTATTTAGTCAATGGCAATTAGATGGTGATAAAATAGTACTTCCTTCATTTAATTCGATCTATCCAGATACCCTTGCTACAGGTCTATATTCAATACCATACTGGGGTATTAATAATCTTGTAGGCGGACAGGCTTTACCTGGGGATTTTACATTATATAGTGATGCTAACATGCCAGATAAAGATGGGACATTCAATTTAACTTGGTCAAACTCTACTGGTGCTGTAGGTTACTCTGTATATATTTATGATAAACCTATTACATATATAAATAAAAGCCTTCAGTTATTAGCTGATAAAAATGCACAATCCCCATTTCAAATCTCAGGATTGAAAACGGGAAAGTATTATTGTGCTGTAGTAGCATATAATGGAACACGTCAAAAACTTTCGAATAATGTTGAAATAACTGTAGAACGTCCTAAGCCGGGGAATTTTACATTAACTAGTGATGCTGGGGATCCTGATACCAATGGTGCGTTTAACTTAACTTGGACGGTTTCAGAGGGAGCAGACAATTATTCCATTTACTCTTTTGATAGGTTAATTACAATGATAAACACCAGTCTTACTATAATTGCAGATCAAACAGCAACTTCTCCCTTTCTGATCATAGGGTTATCAAGAGGTGTATACTATTTCGTAGCGGTAGCATATAATGAAACCGGAGAAACTTTGTCAAATAACATTTGGATTGAGGTTCAAGTATCTCCAAAGCAATTTAATTTATCTTCCGATGCTGATAGTCCTTTTGATACTGATGGAGTTTTTAATCTTACTTGGACAGAGTCCGCAGGAGCGGATAATTATTCAATTTATCTGTATTCTAGATATATTACCCATATAAACAGCAGTCTCATTGCCCTTGAGATCGAAACAACAAATATATTATACCCAATTATGGATTTATCTACTGGAAATTATTATTTTATCGTTGTGGCAAATAATAGTTTTGGTTCTATGCTTTCGAATTGCATTAGTGTAACTGTTCTAATTTATGATAGTGAAAGTGGGTATTGGATATTAAACCCCTTAATTATTGATAATACTGGTATTGGTGATTATACGTGGTTAGAAGTTGTAAATTTACCTTGGTGTACAGGTTCTGGAACCCTAGTTGATCCTTATATCATTAACAACATTAAAATTAATGGTCTGAATCAAGTTAGTTGTCTTACAATCAGAAGCTCTAGTGTGTATTTCGAGATTCAGAATTGTAGTTTTTATAATTCGGGATCCAACCGTTATGATGGAGGAATTAAACTAATTGCTACTTTAAATGGAAAATTGTTCTATAATAATTGTTCATTTAATAACGCAAATGGAATTGTCTTAATTTCATGTCAATCTATCGTCATATCTGAGAATTCAATTAATAACAATGAGAGAGCCGGAATTGTATTGATTGATAGTAGTAATATCGATATTATCAATAATAAAGAGACAATTAACTTTAATGAACTTTATGGTATTTATTTATTTAATAGTCATTCCAATGATATAACGAATAATACAATAAATAACAATGGAATAGGAATATATCTTAATCAATCTAATTTTAATTCCATTGATTGGAATACTATATTATATAATGATCAAGCAATTGTAGAAATTGATAGTGAAAACAATATAGGTTCTAATAACAATATACCTGGTTTAACAAGTAGATTTCCTTTTGATATTTTAATTATTGTTCTGATAATTGGATTAGTTGTTGTTGGGGTTACTATTGCTGTTATAATAGTAAAGAAGAGAGCTTCTACATCCGGATTGAAGAAAAAAGAAATTAGTGAGAAGAAAAGACAAAAAACAAGAAGAAAACTAGAAGAAAAATTAGATTTTGTTGATTATCTCATTAAGGAAAGGAATATTAAACTAGCATATAAAAATTTAGGTAAAATACAAGATACAGCTGATGAATATGAGTTCTTCGATATATTTAATGAAGCAACGAAAAAAGTTGATCAATGCAAGAATATTGAAGCGGGAATTTATGAAGAAGCTAAGAGAGAACCAATAATTACTCCTTTAGTACCAAAAATCTTAGAAGAAGAAAAGCAGATTGCTCCCGTAGTAGAAAAAGTAGAAGAGAAGGAGCATAATATATTTATAAGTTATTCTACTTTAGATTCAGAGTATTTTCAAATAAATAAAATTGTACAGAAGTTGGAAAAATATCCTGATATTGATAAAGTTTTATACTGGGAAAAGGATAGTAAAGAAAATATTGTTGAATTTATGGATAGAACTCTACAAGAAAGTGATGTTTTTATTCTTTTTTGTAGTGAAAGATCACTTAATTCTGCAGCAGTAAGTGATGAGTGGCAGGCAGCATTTCAGCGTAGAAAAAAAGGCTTAATTAAAATGATTCCTGTTTTTGAAGATGAAGGACATGTTCCACCAATTTTGGGCCATTTGTTAAATGTAAAATATACAAAAGATGATTTTGATAATTTCATTGAAAAACTTCATAGAGAAATCTTAAGATGACTATTAGTAATTATCAGGGAAGCTTTTTTTTCTAAAATCTAAAGCAGAATCTAAAATTTAAAAAAATAAAGTTAAATGGTAGCACTGATTGGAAAGTATAGCACTATTGAGAGGAGTGCTGCCATTGGAAATGTTAAAAACCAGATTAGCACTATTTTCCACATACCTTTTTTAGTAGGAGTCTGACTTGCTTTAGATAACCCCACTAGAGAAGCCACTAACATATGAGATCCCGATAAAGGAATTCCTAGCGCAGTACCAAGAAAAAGTATCGCTGCTGTAGGAATTTGAGCAGCAAAAGCGGTACTTGGATAAAGCTCTGTAATTCGTCCAACGCTCTTAATAACTCCTCGACCTAAAACTATTAATCCCCCAGCTAAACTAAATCCAGTTATTAAAAGAAGAAGATTTATTTGTATATCTCCAATACCAACAACAATTCCTACTGCATTTGAGCAATCATTTCCTGATCTTGAGAATGCGGTGATACAGATGACTATTAAAACAATATAGGTGAAAGTTTTTTCGTTTTTTTCTAAACTCTGAAATCCGTTTAAATGTTTAACTTTATATTTACGCATAAGTTTGAAAACAAAAAATGAGACAATATACCCAATAATCGGAGATAAAACCCACCAAATGCTCAATTCAAGAATCTTCAACCAGTCAAGACTAGCATTGAGAGCTATTCCAAGACCTATAACAGCTCCGATTGTTGCATGAGTTGTTGATATCGGTAATCCCAAAGCAGATGATAATATTAACCAAATAGCAGTAGATACTAAAATTGTTATGACAATTGCATTATTAAGATCAGCCAAAATGCCTTTACCTACAGTCTTACTTACAGCTTCACCTAATATAAGGGCTCCTGTTATTGCGAAAATTGTAGCTAAAATCAAAATTTGCTTCATATTTAGAATTCTTGAACCGTAGATTCCAGCGAATGTTTCATCATTTCCACCAATTCCAAACGCGATTATTATCGCTATAACTAAAAATATGACAAGTATAACTGATAAAGCCATTTACATCGCCTTCATTTATTTACTTGGATATTTTACAATCAAACTTCTAAGAAAATCACTAATTTCTTCAGCTCTTTCGATCATGTCAAATAATTTAATGCATATTTTTGATGTTAAATATATTTGAAGAGATTTTTCTTCTGATTTTTTATAAATCACTCCTAAGATCTTAAATTTGGAATCACGACCGTTTCTCTTTAGTGTTTCTATAGTGAATGATTTTTCATATGCTGTTTTAAAATCTGTCTCCATTAGGTTTATCATTTCAATTAGTAATTTCACAGTTTCTTCATATGTATCATTGAGTTTTTTCATTTCTTTCTTTATATCATCGTACAGATCAAATGGAAAAACTAGTAAACCACGAGCAAGTTCTTCTGATTTATCAGAAATAATATCTAAATATTTAATTATTCTAAATCGATCCTCAACTAAGAAAGGGAGAGACCTCTTATCCTCATAAAGAACAGTAATATAATTTTCCTTTGCAACGTCACCCTCATGTTCGCTCTTTATAACGTCGTCTAATTTATCCTTATTTAGTTTTCCTTCAATTAAATCATTAATACATGCATGAAGTAAGTCCGAACCATTCAAAATTTGAGTACAAAATTGATTTGCAACATCTAATAATTTACTTTTTTTATCTTTTAATAATTTCATACAATTCACACCAACAATTAAAAATCAAAAATTATTTTTTTAATCTCATTTATTATTTGTTTCTTAAAAAAAATTTCCTTTTTTGGGCTTGATCTCTACACATAAGAACCGAATTAAAGTTAAGAAAAAAATTTTATATTATTAATTTTTTTACATTTTAAGAAAAATAGTTGGAACTAAACTTGCCATTTCTAGAAGTTAAATTAGGGGATATAATCTTTGATCCGAAAGTGCAATCTTATTGTGTTACTCCTAATTTTAAATGCCCTAGTTATGGGCATTCCTGGGCTTGTCCACCTGAAGCTCCATATTTAGAATATGAAGTCTCTACGTATAAAAAATTTTATCTTGTTTATGTCAAATTTGATTTGAATTCATATATTGAAGAAATAAAAGCAAAACATCCTAAAAGAAATGAAAAAAATATACGAAACGCATTCTTTATGAAAAATCTTCTACGAGATGAACTAGGGCACGAAATTTTAAATTTTATCGAAGAAATACAAATTTCATATGAAGATAAACTTATCTTATGGGATGGCTTTTGTAGAGTATGCTTTAATGAGAAAGATAAAGAATGTACTTATGATGCTGGTGAACCTTGTCGCTACCCAAAAAAAAAAAGATATTCTATGGAAGCTGTAGGGATCGATGTAACTCAGACTGTTAAAAATTTAGAGTTTAATATAGAATGGCCGCCTAATGATTTTGTGTACCGTTTTGGTTTAGTATGCTTTAAATAAATCAAAAATGAGTATGGAAAAAAATTAAAAATTTATGTCTTCTAATACTATAGTTTCTCTTCTATCTGGTCCAATAGAAACCATAGCAATATCGATGTTAAGTAATTCCTTAATAGATTGAATATAAATTTTCATTGTCTCTGGAAGGGCATCATATCCTTTTTTGGCAATATCTAACCATTCATCTCTAGATTTTTCTTCCCAACCTTCAAAAGTTTTATAAATTGGTATACAATTTTCAATCATTTCTGATTGGATTGGCCAACTTTCAAGTTTTTTACCGTCAAGTTCATAAGTGGTACATATTTTAATTGGATTAATCCCTTCTAAGGCGTCTAAAAGAGTGATTATAACCTTATCAACACCGTTAATCATGATTCCATATTTGATATTAAAAAGGTCTAACCATCCAACTCTACGTGGTCTTCCGGTTACAGTTCCGTATTCATGACCTTGTTCTCTGATTTTATCAGCAGTATCATTAAACAATTCTGTTGGGAATTTTCCCTCACCAACACGAGAAGTATATGCCTTTACTATTCCAATTATTTTATTTATTTTTTTTGGAGGAATTCCAGTACCTGCAGAAATACCCAATGCATTTGCATTAGATGATGTACCATAAGGATAGTACCCATGATCTATACCGAGTAAACTGCCTTGAGCCGCCTCAAAAAGAATATTTTTTCCAGCATCAAGAGCTTTATTCAAATAATATGCTGAATCAATTACATAAGGTTTTAATTGTTCACCATAGTTTTTGTATTCTTCATAAATGGTTTCTAAATTAACATTCCAGCTTGGATCATAAATATTTATAAGCTCTTTTTTAATTTTAAACAATTTTTCCAATTTTGGCTTTAAAATCTCAGGATTTATTAAGTCGAAGACTCTTAAACCCCACCTAGCTGCTTTATCAGAATAGGTAGGACCAATTCCTCTTTTAGTGGTTCCTGCGGCATAATTTCCTTTTGATTCTTCTTCTAATCCATCTAAAATACGATGAAAGGGGAAAATTACGTGAGCTGTAGAACTCAGCTTTAAATAAACGCTCTTGTTTAATTTCTTTAGATTTTCAATTTCCTCAAGTAAAACTTTTGGATCAACTACACAACCATTAGCTATTACTCCCTCTTTTTCTAAAGGAGCACCAGATGGCATTAATTTAAATTTATATTTAACTCCATTAGCAATAATCGTATGCCCTGCGTTATTTCCTCCATTATACCTTACAACTACGTCGGCTTTTTGAGCTAAGTAATCAACAAATTTACCCTTTCCCTCGTCGCCCCAAGATAAACCTATAACAGCAATTGTGTTATTCATAACCATTTTCCATTTGACATTTTTTTAAATTTGCTTCACTTAAAATGATCCAAAAAAGAGTATTATATACAGTTTAAAAAATTTTTGGTAGGCAAGAACGGAAATAAAATAGATAAGTAATGATTTTTATATTTGAATTTTCTTGTAAGTCATAAGCTTATTTTATTAAATAATCAATAAAAAATAAACCACTTTTTAAAAACAGCTAAAATCTCTTTCACTTAGGATATTGGAATAATGCTAAAAAAAACCATACTTTTTGATTTAACTCACAATGAAATGTTAAATATCGAAGATCAAGAATTTAAAGAATTCTCAAATCTTCTAAAACGATTAGATGTTAAGATTAAAAGGAATGAGAATGGACATATAACAAAAAAAACATTAGAAAATATTGATCTTTTAATTATTGGTAATCCAATTGATGATTTCTTTTCAAGTTTAGAAATAAAACTCGTTGTTGATCATGTAAGAAGTGGAGGGGGTTTACTCTTATTGAGTGAATATGGAGCAGATCACCTTCAAAAAACCAATCTAAATGATATTGCTGGAAAATTTGGCGTTTCTTTTGAGAAAAATATAATTAAAGAGATAAATGATAATAATAAAAATTGTTCTAGCATACTACATATTCAAAATTTTATAAAGCATCAAATAACAAAAAATTTAAGAGAAATAATAATTGGAGGCGCATGTTCCTTATTTTTAAGTAAAGAAGTAAAACCTCTATTGCAATCAAATGAACGATCTGTATGGTCAGAAGTTTATAATAATGCATCTGAGGAGTGGTCTAAACTAGAGGAAAAACAGTATACTATTGCAGCATATACAGAATTTGGGCAAGGAAAAATCATAGCAATTGGAGATATTGATATATTCACTTCCAATTCAAGAATAGGTATTAATTCATTAGATAATCGAAAATTTATTCAGAATATTATTAATTGGTTGATAAATCCCGTTAAGGAATCTAAGGTTAAATCATTTATCCTTAATCAACTTGGTGATCTCCAATATGAAATTAGAGAAACTAACAAAGTATTGAATAATATTATAGAAACTATGACCATTTTAGAAAAACGAATGACATATTTGGAAAAAAATTCAAAAGTACATATGCACTCCTCCTCAGATCAAGAGGAAAGTTTTGAAACTTAATCAATTTAAGAAGTCTTATTATTAATTATTCGAAGAGAAACTGAAGTACTTTTTTTTATTATAATTAAATATTAAAAATTTTGAAATTTATATAAATTATCAATTATCATTAATATTTCTAATTTTAAGGAGAAAATTAAATGCCGTTAAAAACACCAGAAGAATACCTAACCTCTATTAAAAGGCCAATTAATTTATATATGTTTGGTGAAAAAGTAAATGAATTTTGGAACCACCCTATCATCAAACCATCAATAAATACTGTTATGAAGATCTATGAATTAGCCCAATTGGATGAGTATAAAGATCTAATGACTGCCAAATCTCATTTAACCGGCGAAACTATAAATAGGTTTACTCACATTCATCAATCTGTTGATGATTTAATAAAAAAAGTAAAAATGCAGAGATTACTTGGCCAAAAAACTGCGTGTTGTTTTCAAAGATGTGTAGGTTTTGACACTGCGAATGCGTTATACAGTGTAACTTATGAAATGGATAAAAAAAATAATACTAATTATCATGAACGTTTCAAGAAATATTGGATCGACGTTCAAACCCAAGATCTAATGGTAGATGGAGCAATGACCGATACAAAGGGAGACAGAAGTAAAAGACCTAAAGATCAACCAGATCCCGATGCTTTTTTACATATAATAGACGAGAATGATGAGGGTGTCATAGTTCGAGGAGCAAAAGTTCATCAAACAGGATTTCTTAACTCTCATAGGGCAATCGTTATGCCCACTCTCTCATTAAGACCCGGTGAAGAGGAATATGCAGTTAGTTTTGGAATTGATACAAATGCAGACGGAATAACCCTAATATATGGAAGACAATCATGTGATACAAGAAAATTGGAAGAAGAGAAATTAGACATTGGAAATTTTAAATATGGTGGACAAGAAATCTTTGTTGTTTTCGATAATGTCTTTATTCCTAATGAGAATATCTTTATGAAGGGTGAAATTGAATTCTCTGGAGAATTAGTTAATCGTTTTGCTGGGTTTCATCGACAATCTTATGGAGGATGCAAAGTTGGAGTTGGAGATGTACTTATAGGGGCTACAGCTCTAATTTCTGAATATAATGGAACTCAGAATGCGTCTCATGTGAAAGATAAACTTGTAGAAATGACACATTTAAATGAGACTTTATATAGTTGTGGCATAGCGTGTAGTTCTTTAGGCTTCCAAAGAGAAGCGGGCAATTATGAAATGGATATGTTACTAGCTAATGTATGCAAGCAAAATGTCACTCGGTTTCCTTACGAAATAGGAAGACTAGCTGAAGATTTAGCAGGTGGACTGATTTGTACTATGCCCTCTGAAGCAGATATTAACTCAAAAGAGATAGGACCGTTAATTGAAAAATATTTAACTACATGTGAGGGAATATGTGCTGAAGATCGCTTTAAAGTACTACGATTTATTGAGAATTTAACAATGGGTGTTGCTTCTGTTAGTTATCGAACTGAATCGATGCATGGAGCGGGAAGCCCTCAAGCACAAAGGATTATGATATCGCGACAAGCTAATTTCGAAGATAAGAAAAAACTAGTTAAAAAGATTCTTGATATTGAAGAATAGATTAGTACGCTAAAACCTAGTTTTAATTTTCATTTAATAAAGAAAAAGAGTAATATTCTATTATTAATTTTCTTCATTTATGATTGATCAATCTTATAGTCAAATCTTTGCATCTTTTGAAGAGGTTTCAAACAGCTTTAATCGTAATAACCAATATTTTGACATTTTGTATGATTCTTTATCGGCTTTATACATAAATATAGATCCCTCTACGGAGGATATTTCAGTCATTTCAAAGACTTCTGGTGTTGTTGCAAGAACCTTTGATGGCACCTGGAAGGAAATTGCACTTACTGATTTTTCTAATCTGAGTACTATTGAAGAAAAATTACCTAAAGTCGTTAATAAAGGGGAAGAAATTGCTGAATTTAAAGGATGGACATTAAATAAAGAACTCAAAACTAAAATCGATCCACAAGAAGTCCCTATTGAGGAAAAATTAAAAAAAATTAGACACATTTTCAACTTTGTTCAAAATTATGATAAGAGAATTGCAATGTGTCAATTAAAATATTTGGAAACCCAAATTACGCGTATTTTCGTAAATAATGAGGGAAGTCAATTAAGACAAGTGATACCAAGATTAAGATTCTTTATTTTTCCGATAGTTAAAGAAGGTATAAAAGTTGATTTTGATCATTTTATAATTGAAGGTGAAGCGGGATTTGAACTTTTTGATGAATTGTCTGATAGTAAGTTAGAACAAATAGCAACTAATTCTCTAGAAATGTTAAAAGCTAAAAAACCACCAGCAGGTAAATTTCCCGTCATAGTAGATCCAGGAATGGCTGGAACTATTGCTCATGAAAGTTTTGGTCATGGATTAGAAGCTGATCAAGTTTTAAGAGGAAGGAGTTATTTAAAAGAAAAATTGAATAAAAAAGTTGCTTCAGAAATATGTGTAATATGTGATACCCCAAACCTTGAAAATCAAATAGGATCTTATTACTTTGATGATGAGGGTATAAAAGCAGGCAAAAACATATTGGTTGAAAATGGTATTTTAAAAAATTTCATTTATGATCGAAGAAGTGCCTCAGTATTAAATGGGGCTCCACAAGGAAATGGAAGAAGGGAAAGTTATGCTCACGTTATTCATCCAAGGATGTCAAATACATATTTTGAACCCGCAGACTATGATCTAGAAGAAATGATAGCAGAAATTAAAGAGGGGATAATGTGTAATCACTCATATTTCGGCATGGAAGATCCCATAGGAGGGGCTCTACAGGTCACATCTAAGAAAGGCTATCTAATAGAAAATGGCGAAAAAACACAAATATTAAGGGCAATAACTCTAAGTGGACTTGTTTTGGAGGTCTTACAGAACATAGATGCAATAAGTAAAGAACCTACAGAATTGCATGGAGGCACATGTGGAAAGGGTAATGCTGATAATGTTCCTGTTAGTGATGGCGGTAGCTATGTTAGATGTAAAGAAGTTTTAATTAGTCCGGGGTGAAATTAAATATGTCTAAACAAAATTTAGATGTAATAGAAAACCTAATGAAATCTAAGGGTGTTAAAGATTATGAGATTTTCCTTGTTGAAGGAACAGCATATGAGTCTATTTTATTGAAGGATACGGTTGATAATGAAAGAGAACTGAATGATTTAAAATATATCTTGCGAATTCTCTTTCATAAAAAAGACAAAACGGGAATTGGAGTTATTAAAGGAAATTCTCTTAATATAAACGAAATTGAGAAAAGCATAAATACATGCGTTTTAATTGCAAAAAATAATTTGGGGTCAAAATTTCACTTTCCTGGTGAGGTTTCTTATCCAGATATATCAATCTTAGATAAAAAAGTATTTCAGGCTCCCCTTGATATTAAAAATGATTTAGTAGAAGAATTAATTTCTGAGATAAACCAATATAAAGAAGTTGACCCTACTTTTGGACGGTTCCGGGTTCATATCGATAAAATCTCTTTAAGGAATAGTAATGCTCTTGATATTAGCACTCTAAAGACTTATTTTTTTATAGAATTCTCATTAAAGGCTCAATTAAAAGGGAAATTATCAGAATATTGGCCGTATTTATTTATTAAAGAAAAAAATCAATTAGATTTTTCAAAAAGAGTAGAAAAATGGGTTAGATTAGCTCAAGATTCCTTAAAAGCTAAAGTTCCACTACAGAATAATTATGCAACTGTGATTTTTTCGCCACGAGTATTAAAAGATGCCCTCAATTCCGTAATAGAAAGACACGCTTCTGGGAGTGCATATCTTCAAAATCTCTCTAGATTTGAAACCGATGAAGAGGTTGCTACTAACAATCTCTCTCTCATTGATAATGGGTTATTGGAAGGAGGTTTAAAAACTAATAAGTGGGATAGTGAAGGATCACCACATCAAAGAACTGAAATAATTAAGGATGGAATTTTCCAGAAAAGACTTTATGATCAAAAATTTGCGCTTCTCGCTAATCAAAGCTCAACTGGAAACGGAATGAGAACTTTGATGGGCGCTGTTGATAATGGAATAAGTAATTTGGAGATTCTACCTGGAACTATGAATTTAGATGATATTATATCAGAAATAAATGAAGGTTATTATATTGAACAATTTTCTTGGTTGAATCCAAGTAAACTAACAGGGGATTTTGGAGCAGAAATAAGAAATGGGTACTATATCAAAAATGGTGAATATGAAAATCCCATCAAACTCGGGAATATTAGCGGAAATGTGCTCAAAATGATCAAAGATTGCCAATATATTTCTAAAGAACGAGAATATTTTGAGAATACTTTTTTTCCTTATATGGTTTTTAACAATTTAGCTGTTTCACTATAAAAAAATAGAATTTTTATTTATTTTTTTCAATTTTCACTTCAATTAAATTGTAATTTCTTGTTCCTAGGCCAATTTCTTCAGCTAACTTTAATTGTAATTCCCAGTGCCTTGATTCTTTCCCACTAAAATCCATTTCTCCGCTCTCAGGGTCAAACCGAGGAGTATGAGAAAACCATTCATGAGGGCCTAGGGTTGGGATACCCTCTACATCAGAAAGAACAGAATGAGGGCTAATCGAAGATTTATGTATAAGATCTATAGTTGCTTGATCCAAAGCAACGGGATCTAAAGATGCTAAAACTCCAATATCTGGAACAAATGGGATGTCTGAGCCTCCTGTACAGTCGCACTGGTAGGTAATATCTATTGCATAATTAATATAAAAAATTTTATCCTTTCCAAAATATTCAACTACTCCCTTGGCATTATCAACCATCTGTGTAGCGAAAACATCACGAGGAACACTACCGATATTAATAACTTTATCTTTACATACCGAAGCACACATGTAACAAAATTTACATTTTTCTTCATTAAAAACTAATTTATTGTCTTTATCTTTAGATAATGCGTTGGTAGGGCATATATTGATACAGCTTTTACACTCTGGATTACAGTTATCAAAATCAATCTCAAAAGTTTTTCCTGTATGGGCTTCAACTTTTCCACCCTTTGAAACGCACCCTATTCCCAAATTTTTTATTGACCCTCCAAAACCTCCGTCAGCATGGCCTTTAAAATGCGATGCTAATATCATATAATCAAATTCTCTTAAACGTCCTGCCACTAAAACTTCATTAAATATCTTTCCATCAATTTTTTGAATTTCAATATCCGCTCCAACTTTTCCATCTAACATCAGAATTGGAGCCCCCATAGTTTCTTTTGTAAATCCATGCTTTAGAGCTGTTTCTAAATATTCTGCTTCACTTGATCGACCAGAGTATTCTGTATGGACCCCTGAAACACTTTCAGGTATACCCCACCCACAAGATTCTGCCACTGATGGAATCCCACCTAGATCTTTAACATAATCACATAAGAATCGTATATAGCCTGGACGCAAGTATCTTGTGTTTTCTAATGCGCCAAAATGTGTTTTAATTACTATTTTATCACCATTCTTAATCTTTTGCTCAATTCCAATTTTTCTCAAGGCTAAGGGACCCTTAAATTTGCTCATACTTTGCTCATGAACGTGTGTTCGAGCCGTAAAATAAAAAACGTCTGATTTCATTATCCTTTATTTTAAATAAGTTCTATTTAATTCATGCAAATAATTAGAATTTATAAGCAAGTCAAAAAATATTTTAACGCTAATTAATTCTATTAATATAATATATAAATAAAATAATAGCTCAGAAAATAATAAATTAGAATAAGATGGTATTTTAATGGCTCGCTGCCCCGAATGCGGAGGATTTATGAAATATCATTCAGCCATAAAACAGATGGTATGCCAATCATGTGGACTTTCATTAACTAGACATGAGTTAGATGGATATTGGAAAAAAGTAAGAAGTGAAAATATTACAGAGGATGATAACATGCAACAAAAAAAGAATCGACGAAAAGAGTGGCTTGAATGGTATAGTAAATCAAAATCTGAAAAAGAAAGTTATTAAATTAGAAATAAGTAAGAAATTCCACAAAATAAGAGAATTCTATTTAGAATTAAGGAAAAAAGAGAGTCATATTTTTATAGGCCATTAAGCTATTACCTAAAAATTAAATTTCCTTTGTAAAATATCTTCTAACAATTCTGCTAATTTTAATGTAGGGATATCTAACAGAGTTATCTCTAAATGTCTTCCACGAGTAGCCTCTTCGATTCTTACTGTTTTAGAAGCCATAATTTTTAGCTGAGTAAGCTGACGTACGTATTTTCTAAAACTCATTTTGACATGAGGTTCAATAGAGTAATTCTCACATATAGCATTATATTCTTCAAATGCATCATCAACTAAAGTGAATGGTTCGTCGTTATTAATTAATGAACGTACAATCCCATATAAGGCTAAGAGCTCTTGATCTTTTAACTGATCTACAATATCATTTCTAAAAGTAGGATAAACATCATTAGACGCCTCTCTAATAATATCAGCAGTTATGCGATCAAGTCCTTCTTTATCGCAATAAGATCCACTTTTACGTAAAATTTCAATCCCATGTCTCATATTTTTATGATCAACTACGATTTGTGAAACCATTATTAAAAGTTCCTCGTCGATTACATTTTCTTTTAACGCCAGTTCACTTCGATATTTCAAGATTTGTTTTGATTCATCAAAATCATAAGGTTTAAGTTGAATTTTTTCATTTAATCTACTCAATATTCTCTCATTCTCAATTGTCATCCAATCTTTACTTCTGGAAATTAACAATAGCGACAATTTCGCATTTTGATGTCCAAATGTTTCTGCAATGTCCAAAAATGCAAGTACTTCATCTGGTTTAAGAAGGTGAATCTCATCAATAATTAAAAGCATATAACCCTTTTCTCGAATTAGTTGCGAAAGAATTAATTTTAAAGCCTCGTCGTCCGAGAAACCACGTCCGCTACCATGCTGATATTTAGCGAGGAGTTCTCTGATTATCTTACTCTTAGAGCGAAAATTAATACAATTAAAATATTCTAAAAATAATTTAACATCATTTTCAATTGCTATAGTTCTAAAATTTTTTCCAAAATAGCGCGCTGTACATGTTTTTCCTACTCCTCCTTTCCCTAAGATCAAGCAATTAACAGAGAGTTGTTCTTTTTCCTCCATAATTCTCCTATAATTAAATATCAATGTTTTTAAAGCTTCATCACGACAATATAATTTTTCTGGTACATAACTTAAATCAAGAGAACTCGCTTGTCTAAAAACCGACTTTTTCATAAATTGCTTTCTGAATTCATCCTCATCCATGGTAAATCGAGAAAACGTGGTATATAATTGTGATGTATAAGTTATAAAAGTACAATTTAAGTATAAATTTTCTTATACTTGTTAAATTTTGTTTTTTCTATAAAAAATTTATTAATTAAAAAATTAGACCTTTATCTATAATTTATCTAAATTGTTTAGAGGATGCATCTGAGAATAAGATTCCTTTAATTTAGTGATATCGTTTTTAGCGTAAATTCGTGTTGTATTTGGACTTGAATGACCTAAAATATCTTGTAATTCGCTAATATCCATACCTGAACGTCGTAGATGGGTTGCCCCCGTATGTCTGAAAACATGGGGAGTTATAATTTTAGACTCTGTAAATCCACATTTTTCTTTAATTGTTTTAATATCAGTTTGAACGACTCGAGGGCTTAATTTTTGGTCCCTTGTATTTACTAACAGATAATCTTCAGAATCATAACTGATCCTATTTTTAAGATGTTCCTTAAAAATGTCTAATGTTTTTTGATCAACTGGTACGATTCTCTCTTTATTACCTTTTCCCCGGAGTCGTATATAACCTCTTTCAAAATCAATGTCTCTAATTCTTATATTACATAGTTCACTTACTCTAGCCATCGTCGAATACAATAACCTGATAATTAAATAATATCGTTCACTTTTGCGAGAGTTGAATAATCCCCGATCTTTCAATTTATTAAAAATCACTTGCATATCAGCAATTCTTAAAAATTTGGGCAGACTTTCTTCAAGTTTAATTTTCGGTGTTTTAATTGTACTCATAGGATCTTTTTCCATAAACTCATTTAAGGTTAGAAATTTAAAATATGATCGCAATGAAGCAATTTTTCTTCCAATCCCTTTTTTGGTATAGTTCAATTCATTTAATTTTTTCAAGAATAAGCGTATTTTTTGACGTAGTAGGGGAGAATTGATTTGTAAATCCCCTACTAGTTCAATTAATTTTTGAAGATCATAACGATATGCCTTAATAGTGGAGGAAGCGCAACCTTCTTCAACTTCTTTCGCAATTAAGAAATCTTCTATAAAATCAGAAATTTTATAGTTTTCCATGTTATATGGAAATCATCGTGATAATACATAATATATTGTAATATCTATGTAACATAAAATAGAATGATTTATTTCAGAAAGCGATTTATTCAATTTATTTTTTTAATCCTTCTCCATACCATCCTTGTTTAATATATAGATATGCATTCATTGCTGCTGTTGTTGCTTCCCCTACTGCTGTAGCGACCTGTCGTATTCCACCTGTTACATCTCCAGCTGCATATATTCCAGGAAAATTAGTTTCTTGATCTCTGTTGACTTTAATACAATTATCTTCATCAAGTTCTATCCCTGCCTTTCTCGCTAAGTCACTCTGTGGCTCGACTCCAATTGCTATGAAGAGAGCCTTCACATCAATATTAGAAGTTTCACCAGTTTTATGATTTTTAATTTTTAACTGTCCCAATTTGTTATCTTTAGTTATTGCTTCTTCAATAGTGCAATTATACATTGGTACAACATTGGGTATTGAATCAACTTCATCTACAATACATGCTTCTGCTCGCATACAATGTCGTCTATGAATAAGATAAACCTTTTTTGCTACACCTGAAAGATAAATTACCTCTAAACCAGCGGCATTACCTCCTCCAACTGTAGCAACTACTTGATCTCGAAATAAAGGACCATCACAAGTAGCACAGTAAGATATTCCATTACCTACTAATTCGAACTCATTAGATAATCCAAGTGATAGATGTTTTGACCCAGTCGCAATTATTATTGCTCTACCTTTTGTGTCTCCTTCATAAGTAGTTACTGTCATTTCCTTTGGATTGATTGCTGAAACTTCATTAAAGAAAAAAGTAGTCCCCCAATTTTCAGCTTGTTCTCTCATAATTTCTGTTAATTCGAGGCCATTGATGCTACTAAATCCTGGATAGTTTTCAATCTTGGGAGCGGTCCCTGCTAAACCACCAAAACCTTTTCCTTCATAGAGAGCAGTTTTTAAACCCATTCTTCCCCCATAAATTGCAGCTGTTAATCCCGCAGGTCCTCCCCCTATGATTATAAGATCGAATTCATTTTTATAAGACAATTTTAATCCCTATTATATTGTAGCTTTATTTAAATATATTAATAGTAATCCTAAAAATGGTATAAATTTTTTCTAATTTTGTATTTGGCTAACCTATTCTTTCTTTAATTGCCGAAGATATTTACATGCGTTTATTCCTGCTCGTGCTCCCTCTGCTGTGGCAAAAACTACTTGAAAAAGTCCCCCTGTACAA
>JAHQWL010000080.1 GCA_029856155.1 Promethearchaeia archaeon | reverse complement strand
TTCCAACACCAGGAGACCCAGTAATTCCAATTATATATGAATCATGAGTTATATCTTCAAAATGCTTAAATATCTCATGTGCTTTTTCTGGTTCATTTTCTATAATAGTAATTAACTTAGCTAAAGCAATTTTATCTTTATTTTTAAACCTATTAATTAAAATATCAAGATCAAAAGCAACTTTCAACGAAATACATTCCTCAACGAGAAATAGTTGTAAAATTAAAATTTGATAAAAAAAATATTACATGTCTTTTTTATTTTTTGACATGCGTTTTAATAAATTCGACAATATCCGATGTCATTGAGCCTGGACCGTATATATTCGCAACACCCATTTCTTTTAATTTTGAAAAATCTTTTGCGGGAACTACTCCACCAACAAGTATCATGATATTACCTAGAACTCCCTTTTCTTTTAAAAGATCAATAACTTGTTGTGTATAGGCAAAGTGAGCTCCAGAATGAATGCTTAGCCCTATCACGTCGACATCCTCTTGGATTGCAGATTCAACAATTTGTTCTACATTTTGAAATCCTCCGAAGATAAGCTCCATCCCAGCATCTCTAATTGCTCTTGAAACTACGATTCCTCCCCGCCAATGGCCATCAATACCTGGTTTAGACATTAAAACTCTTATTTTTCTCTCGCTCATATTAAGCACCTCATTAGTTAGATTGCCAATGGAGGATCCCAAGTTCCCCAGATTTCCCTGTAAATATTACAAACTTCTCCGACAGTTGCTCCTTCCCTTGTTGCTTCCATAACTACCGGCATCACATTTTCTTCTTTCTCACAGACATCTCGCAACTTATCTAAAATTTTCTCTAATTTTGTATTATCCCTTCGAGCTTTTAGTTTTTCAATTCGACGGACTTCAATATCTATTGCCCCTTTATTAGTTCTAAAAACGTCTGTGACTGTATCATAAGGTACTGCATATTTATTTACACCAAGCATTATCTCATCGCCATTCTCAAGTTTCATTCGCCGTCTATGAAAAGCATCCCTCATTTCTTTATATAAAAAGCCTGTAGAGAGAGCCTTATCAATATTACCAACTTTTTGGATTCTGTCAATATATTTCCATACCCTATCTTCTACTTCATCTGTTAACCATTCGATAAAGTATGACCCAGCGAGAGGATCAATTGTATTATGGATTCTAGATTCATCTGATATTACTTGTTGAGTTCTTAAAGCAACTAAAGCTGCTTCTTCAGAAGGTAAACAAATAGCTTCGTCATATGAATTCGTATGTAACGACTGACATCCTCCCAAGTTTGCTTCTAAGGCTTGAATTGCGGTTCTTACTATATTGATTTTAGGCGATTGTGCTGTTAAAGAAGATCCCGCAGTCTGTACATGGAAACGAAAACCGAAATTCCTTGGATCCTTAACTTCATATTTATCTTTCATTAATTTATACCAAATTCTCCTAGCCGCTCTGAATTTAGCAATTTCCTCGAAAAAATCCTTGTGTGCAGCTAAATGAAATGCTAAACGTCCTACAAAATCATCAGCTTTCCATCCTCTTTCAATTAAATTATCAATATGAGAACACGCACTTGCAAATACA
This sequence comes from Promethearchaeia archaeon, assembly GCA_029856155.1. Lineage (GTDB taxonomy): Archaea > Asgardarchaeota > Lokiarchaeia > Sigyniarchaeales > SOKP01 > Loki-b32. The sequence continues at coordinate 18,611 of JAHQWL010000080.1, read as the reverse complement.
AAGGCTAATTCCTGAACAGCATCAATTCCTCCTTCTCTATAATTATAGCCAGTGAAATTTATCGGATGCCATTTAGGGACATTTTTTTGAGCTACTGTCCATTCAATAAAATCACATGCTAAGCGAAGTATATGGTTAGGAGGACTATTCTTATATGGGATATACCCTACCGTCATGGTCAATATATCATTTTGAGTTGTTCCCATCAAATTTTTAATATCATAACCCCGCATTTTTGCCATATTAAAATACATAGAGCAAACGGGAGCAGAAGTGAAAGGTTCTACTACTAAAGCTACACTAATTTTGTCTATTGGAATATCTTCAGTTAATGCAAAGAGACTGTCAATACAATAAAGTGGTACGCCAGATGTTCCAACCTCTGGTGCCCCGTCGGGTTCTGTTGGGTCAATTCCGTTGAAAGTTAATGCATCTACTGCAGCACTAAACCCAGTTTCACCATTTTCATAAAGAAACTTCCACCGTTTATTGGTTTCTTCAGGAGTTCCATGACCTGAAAATAATCTCATAGTCCATAAGTGACCTCTATACATAGAGGGATAGACTCCTCTAGTATAAGGAGCAACCCCTGGAAAACTGATTTCATTTATGTAGTCTTTATCTTTTATATCTAAAGGGGTATATAGGTTTTTAATAGGAATATCTGAATCAGTAACAAATTTTACATCTCGTTCTTTCAAACTTTCATATAGTTTATCCCATTTTTCTTTTTCTTCTTTAACTTTATCCAAATAATTTTTATCAAACAATCTTAAATCACGTTAATTAGCAAATTATACTTATGTAATTTAATAAAATATAGTTATAATAATTAACCAAACCATTTAATTTTTAGAACAAATGACCAACAATACCTATTCCTATTACATTTGAAATTATTGCTGAGAAGAATAATATGATTATATTAAAAGAACTCAATAATACTGCACTAAATCGTCTAGTGTGTTCAAAAATAATAGTGTTACCCACAGTAACTATAAGTAAAATTAAGAAAGTAAACAAAACTGAAGGTAAATAGGAGAAATTTTGAGCAAAAATCATTAAGATTCCATAAATCATAAATGCATAGAGTATAATTAGTTTTGCTTTAGTTTTTTCTGATTTTACAAAACTTAATTGAGGGTATATAAGTTTTCTAAATAAAATTTCAATTGAATAATAAACTGGAAAAAATAATATCGAAATGAATATGCTTAATATATTCGAAGGCCATATAAAGGCGAATGGATAAAAGTAGGTAAAAATTAAATAAATAACAATAAAGTACCAGGCACAAATCGTTGAATAAATAAGAACTCTCATATCTAATTCTTTTTTAATGTGATTTTTTATTTCTCTTAACTTAGATTCAACTTTTAGTTTTTTAAATCCTATAAAATATCTAAGTAGTTTGATTACTAAGTAGAAGAAACTAAAAAGAAGAGATGCAATAAATATTCCGATTAATCCAAAAACGGAGGCAAAAAACTGCCAATTTAAGAGAAAAATCGAAGAGAAAAAAAATATTAATACAATCTTACTAATTTTTCTCATTTTAGAGAAGCGTTTATTTTCATTCTTACTAAGTAGATTGCTTGATTTTGAATTTATTCGAAAAAATTTTGAACTATATGAAATAAGTAGGAATATTATTGTGATAAGTAGCCCTAAGTTTACAAAAATTAATATATAATTCCAAATGTAAGTTATTGTAATTGGACCATTTATGCTCTCGGAATTAAAAAACTGTGTTTCGAAGTATTGAATTGAATCAATAAGAACTTGGTCTGAAAATAATTGATGCCCACCTCCAATTAGGGGCCTTGTTACATTGATTACAGAACAATTTGTCAATTTATTTGCAACTAATGCATTTTCAGAATAATCTAAAGCTTCATCATTTACATGCATAATAATTAGTAGATTTTCAGAATTTGTAGCATTAATTAAATTAGCAGGTATATATTGCTCATAACCTTGCCATCCAAGCCCAAATTTAGGTGGTGTGAAATTTACAAGAGGAGCCCATGCAACGGTTGCTTTAAATTCTGAATTTAGAGCTTGATTCATGAGAACTACCATTCCTCCCAGTGAATGACCAATTAATCCAATCTGAGAAATATTAACGTCTGAGAAAAATGATAAAGTCTTGAGCTTTTCTAATAATTTTGTACAATCTTCAGCAAGAGCAGGTATATTAGTTGTCGTGTCAATATCATTAATAGTACCACCACTTTCGCCATGTCCATGATAATCCAGAGCAGCAACATAAAAACCACGTTTAGAGAATTCTATAGGTATTCTAAGATCGAAATCACGCTGACTTCCAATTCCGTGACAATAAATAATCAATGGTCTCTTTTCTTGAAAGGATAAAGATTTAGCAGGATAATATAAATTCGCATATAATGTCGCTCCCGCCGAGTAAAATTGCACTCTCTCATATTTATTATAACTTTGAGATTTATTAAAATCTAAACCTATAAGTGTAAAAATCAAGACTATGATTAAGAGTATAATTTTCTCAAGATTTTTCAGATCTCTACTATCAACCTCTTCTTTAAAGAACGATGTAAGTTTTTGATGTAACTTATCCTTAATAGATGATAATCGGCTCTTTAGATTTATGATTTCTTCACTTGATTATTAAAATTCATATTTATTAAAGAAATGATGAGTTCTAATTATAAATTTGGTGTCAACATAATTAAATATTAATAATTTGATTATATTTTAAAAGACACTTTTAAAGTTCAATAACAAACTAAGGAGTTTAGATTTTTTTTATATAAGAGGAATGTAAAACTCAATTATTAGAGAGCTTATTAAAATCTTTGTCGAGAAACAAAATTGATTTTAGGGCAATTAGACAAGTCTCAAGTAAAATCTGTGGATCCACTTTTTCTGGGGTGTCATTTTCACTATGGGTAAATTTTGCTGCGGCATAAGTTGTAAAATCAATTGAATTGAATTTTCTTAAATGAAAAGGTAATGAATCTGTATGAGCACCAACTGAAACATGGAAACTATGTAACTTAATATTTTCTTCAGTAGCTGCTTTATGAACGTATTTGCTTATTTTTGACGAAATTTTTTTTCGAGGTAAAATACCATAAGATTTAATATATTCAACCTGATTCCTCTTACTTTCTGATATTGATACCATATCAAAATTAAATTGAAAATTTGAATCTGTAAGAAATTCATTTTCATAGACATCAAGAAAGTTTCGAGATCCCATAGTTCCTCTCTCTTCAGCTGAAAATTGACAAAACCATAGATTGTAATTTTCTAAAGGATTTCTTCTAAAAAATGAACCCAGTTCAAAAACGATTGCCATTCCAGAAGCATTATCCAATGAACCCGGTGATTTATTTTCGGTTTTTAGAAATAATAGATAAATATTGGATAAAATAATTAAAAAAGTTGAAATAATTATCCCTAGTTCAATTATTATAAGAAATGGTTTAAAATTCACAAGATTATGATAATCAACTAAAAAAAAAGTATAGAGAATTAATAAACCAATATCGCCAAATAACCAAGATCTTGAAAATATTACTCTCCAAATTGTTTTAAATGTCTGTGATTTTGAGTCTAAATGAGCAGATACAATAATATCTCCAGATCTTTCTGATTTAATGCTTTTAGATGGAACTTTTACAAAAACATTTGTGGCTTCATAAATTTTTCCAAAATGCTTTTCCCAAAATTCATTAAGTTCAGGATATCTTAACAATTTAATCATTAAAAGAAAAACAAGAATAAAAGTTACAATTATAGCAATAGTTAAGAAAGTATATATATTTGATTAAAAAAACAATTATTACAAAAATTAGATTGATTAGGATAAGAATCTTTATAAGTATTTCAGAATAAAAGTTTGAGAATTTAAAGGGTTGGTTTATTATTTGATTTTTCTCAAATCCAATATTTTTAAAAGCTTCTTTAGAAAGCTCTACTGCTCTTTTCTCTCCCTCAGTTCCTGCAAGACGAGGAAAATCAAATGTGGTGATATAATCATAAATATGATCTTTATCGAATAGCGCTTTAGCATTGGATATATCAGACATTTTTAATTAGATTTACTTTGTTTAAATATATGTTTTTAAACATGATTAATTGTTAGATTTAATTTATTAAATTATTTTATTACTTCCAATTTTTAAATTTATTTCTTCTCGTTAATATTTTAAGAGCTTGAACTAATTAAACTGCTTCTTCGATACTATGAAAAACAGGGATATTTGAGAGTTCTATTGCTTCTATGAATAATCCATATTTAGAAATTTATAGTATAAAACACACTTAAGGCTTTTTTCTCTTTTTACTCTTAACACGTTTAAATTCCGCATAATAAATCATAATGAATAAAATCCCTCCTATCATTAAGAAAAAGGCGTCTTTAATCAATAATCTTTCGATAAGTAGAGTTATACAAATTGGCAAGAAATGACCGCAGCTAAAAACGATCACTTCAACACGAGATTCTAATCGGCTGCCAAAAATCCCTATTGCGAGTAAAGCAATTAAAATTTTTCTTTACTTTCAAATAATTCTTCAAAAAATTAAGTTAGAAAAGTGTATTCGAAGAATAGAACTTAAATTTATAAATTGTAAGTTAAAATTATAAATAAATTTGAGTTAATATATTACATATCTGGATTCAATTTCAAAAATTTTTAATAAAAAAATACAATTGTGGTATTATTATGAGTGAAAAATCAGTTGAGAAGGGACTAAATGCATCAAATATAACAAACGGTTTATTAATAATGATACTTGCTATTACAATATTCTTTTATTCTGGTGCTGCAATTTTATTACTTATCCTATTGTTTTCGGCAATTTTAATATTATCAGGTATGGGAAGAATATTTAATGCATTCTCAAATGAAGAACTAACTGGTGCTGGTGCAATTGTTAAATTTATATCTGGGATTATCTTAATTGTAGTTTCAATTTCTATGATAATTGCTGTATTTTCAAATCCTACATTTTCAGTAGCATTAATAATTTTTATATATTCGATTATTATATTAATCGTAGGAATTTCGAGAATCTTTATAGGACTAGCAGGTGCTAATTATTTGAAATGGTATCGAATACTCCTCTTCATTATAGGTGTTGTTGTAGTCGTTTTATCATTAATTGTACTGTTTGCACCATCCTTAAGTAATTCAATGGTTTTTTCTATGTTCGCTATTTCTATGTTTCTGAGTGGTTTTGCTAGATTTTTAGTTGGCTTTACAGGAAAAGAAAAATTCAAAAAATAAATTAAAAATTACTTTTTTTTAAAATTTATGTATGGTTTTTTCTCACTCAAGGTTTTGGGTTCAGTAGAGTATTAATTTTAATAGCTTTTAGATTAGAAGATATTAAATTAATAAAAAATTAAAATGCAGGAACGATCTTAATTCGTCTTTATAGGAAAGTTATTTCTTATTGGTTGATTTAACGTAATCGATTTTATCGATATAAATTTTCCATCAAATTTGTTAAAAAAATAGAATATTCAGAGTGAATTTTTTTAAAATGAGAATCTCTCTATCCAATCTTATAAGAATGTCTAAAGAATTCATGATAAATTTAATAATAAAAGTATATATAATTACCTAAGTCACATTATATACTAATTTAAAAACAAGAAAATATTCAAAAATAATGAATCCTCAGGATATCATTGTATATGTTAGTCTAGGGGTTTCAATTGCAGTACTTTTCTTATTAATCTGGGATCACCTCAAAGATGACAGGATTTTATCTGTTGAAGTTCAGGATTTTTATAGGGATATAGAGATGCTAATATTTACCAACCTCCAAGTGAAATATTATGAAATACTCCAAACTAGCACAGGAGAAATGGAGGACCAAGAACTAAAGACATTAATAAAAAATAAGAATCGTGATGTAATACAGAAAAATTATCTATATGCTAAGATTAATCAATATTTTAATTTATACGCACGGTATCTCGGATTAACTCATAATAAAGAAAATGATGCATATTTAAATGGAACAATCTATATATTGAAAACGGATGGCAGTTTATTAAAGAGAAATATTGAATCTAATACCGAGGAAAATATAATAACTTCATATACAGAAATTAACCCCCAACAAATTACAGAAATTTTAGTATATCTTAATAGTTTACGTTTCTATTGGAAAAAAAAATATTTTAAGTTTGTTTTTCGTCCACAATTAAAGCAAAAAATAGTTTTTGACGATTTACTAGGGTACATAAAACCGTTAGCACAACAAAAACCGAAATATTTAAAGAGAATTAAGAGAAGAAAGAAAAATGTTTAAGTAAATCTGTTATTAATTATTTTTATATTTAGAAAATATATATTATAAACATAATGTAGACGAATAAGAATTAATCTTGTTCTTAAAATAATAAACATTATCTTTTCTTATGAATTCTTTAGAATTTGAATTATGAAAAGTATGAGATTTGTCAGAAATGAACAATATTAAGACAATAATTTTTGATTTAGGAGGAGTCTATTTTACACCAGGATCTTTTTTGGCAATCGAGAAAATTAGAGAAATCTATGATATTAAAAATGAAAAATTACTTCGCGAAATTTTTAGTGATAAACCAAATTCAGAAGGCAATTTGTTAAGGAAGGGATTAATGACTATTGATGAGTTTGAAGACAAATTATTTACAAAATTAGAAATTAACAAAAAAGAAAAAAAACATACTCGATATATATGGTTTGGATCTTATTGTATTCATTATGGTATTGAAGATTTAATAAAAGTATTAAAAAAAAAATATAGATTACTAATTTTCAGTGGAAATGTGAGAGAACGTATTGAATATCTGGACAAAAAATGTGATTTTTTAAAATATTTTGATGATACTGTATTCAGCTTTGATTATCAAAAAAATAAAGATGATATTGAATTCTATGAAGAATTAATCAAGCATATAGAATGTGAGCCATCAGAAGCAATATTAATAGATGATGAGAAGAAAAACATAAAGATTGCTCGATCTTTAGGTTTTAAAGGAATCCATTATTACTACACAGAAAAATTAGTAGAAGATCTTAAGAATTATGGTATTGTTGTAGCTATTTAAGATATTTTACTTTTTTATTAGACATTATTAAATATTAGAAGGGTTTTTCTTCTTATTAATCTGCAAAAATTGTAAAATATCTTCCATATGAGTAATTCTACTAGATTATATAAAAAATTCAATTAAATATCCTTATTTCTTTTTATTTATCGCTATATTTATAAATTATATTATATACTTCTTTAGCAAATTTTGGTTGGAAATCAAATATTTTTTGAGGAGTAAATGTTAAAATACGGAATTTTACTGTTATTCTAAAACCAAAATCTACAATATCAAATCGTGGTTTAAGTCGAAAAATACCACTTTCTTTATATTTCAAACATAGCGCCTCTATGTTGTCTATTATCAATCGAAACCTTTTATAGGGAAATGTCATTCTAAATGAATAGTTATAGAGGTTTGGATAAAGTTTAGAATGAAGTTTATCATAAGCTTCTCTTAAATCACGTTCTAAGTCTTTATCACCAAGAGTTTCTTGAATTTTTAAAATTCCTTTATCTTGAGGTACAAGAATTTTTTTTTTGAAATCTTCAAAACTTTTTCTTCTACCAAGCTTGACTGTGTAATTCACAATAGTAGCAGAAATTATTTGAGAATTTGATTTCTCAATTAAAATATTATCAAAAGTCTCTAGTATAGTTTTTGTTAACCCTATCGATCTTACTATACCTTTATCATTTTCAATCTTAACTAGATCTCCGACATCTAAAGGACGTATAATCATCAAAACCATTCCTGATATTAAATTGGTGAAAATTCCACTGGATGCAAAAGCAATAGCAATACTTATTGAACTTGTCAAAATGGCTACATATTCTGGTGGTATATCATCAAAACTTGGAAAACCTGCAGTTATAAAATATATGATTACGAAAATAGAGATGATTTTTAATAAAAACTTAACAATGATTTTTTCTTTTAATGGAATTCTTTTAATATGCCCTACTATAGATGATATAAATTTGTTTATTAAATATATTCCAATTCCTATTATAATTAAATAAACAAGAGCCTCGAAATCTGTTCTAAATATTGCCACCAACTTTATATCACCGAATTTTTTGCTTGGTTTTTTTGATTCCAATCAAAGTAAATCTCATTGTGATATATTTGAAAAAGAACATCTTTAAGAAAAGAATCTAAATATTCTAAAATTAAATTTGGAACTCTTGATAATATCTGAAATGTAATGCTTAAACGATCAGCAACAGTATTATTCACATAAAAATAAGGCTTAATCCCAAAATGAGGTTCATATTTTTTAAGAATAGGTTCTAAAATTTCATCAATTCTTTCCCCATTAACTGTTCCTAAAAGTTCTACAACTTTAGTATACCTTGTTAATTTTTCTTTCCCAGTAAAGGTTTTTTTCATTTTTTTTATCATAGATCCAAAATTTATTTTATCAAATTTTGTTAATTCAATATGAGTGAATCTAGTGACCGATGAATTAAATGCAACTCGATTTGGAATATATGTGATACTTCCATCAAAATCTACTAATTTTATATGATTTAATGTGATCTCTTTTATTATTCCATCAATATTATTAATTTGAATTAAATCTCCTACTTCAAATCCCCCTGAAAATAATAATAATATTCCACTAATAACATTATTTATAGTGTTTTGAAAGGTTAATGATATTGCTACAACCAGAAAAGAAATAATTGCCACAAAGTAATCAGGATTATAACTAGCAATCAGCCAAAAAGGAAATATTAACCAAATGATATTTATAATTAACAGGAGTACATAACGAACTAATAATTTTTTAATTAAACTTTGAAATATATCAATTAATATTGATCTCAAAACATAGGCGACCAGATTTAAAAGTATTAGATTCAATAATAATTGCTCAAAGCCAGAATAAAAATATATTAAGACAAACATTCCAATAAATGATATCCATATAAGTATTCTATAAATTCTTTTCATACGTAAACATCTGTTTCCAATTTTTTAATTATCTTGAAATTTAAATTTTATTTAAAAAAAATATAAGAAAACTTTTATTTTAAAAGTTGGTTTAATAAATAATTGGTTAAAAATAACTTCATATTGTTTAGGTGGGATAATTTGAGGAGATTTTCTAAACCTCTAAGAAATGCAATTCCTTCAAGTAAAAAGAAAAGGAAGGTTGGTCTTCCTCCAGGAACTCTAATTTATACAGGAGATAAAGTAAAAGAAAAAACTAAAATTAAAGTAACTGAATATAATGCCGATCGTTTTAATTCAGAGGAATTTAAAGAGATTCAGATGGACCTTACTAAAATTGAAAAGCCTTTCATTAAATGGATTGACATATACGGTCTTACACAAATAAAAGTTATTGAAGAGATTGGTCATCAATTTAATTTACATCCTCTTGTTCTAGAAGATATTTTAAGCCCAAATCAAAGACCTAAATTAGAGGATTTTGGGAATTATATTTTTGCAGTTCTAAAAAAGTTGAGTTGGAATCAAGAACAACAAGATTTTGAATATGAACAAATAAGTTTAATATTAGGAGATAATTATGTAATTTCATTCCAAGAGCGGGATACTAACCTTTTTAATCCTATTTACGAGAGAATTCAAGTTCCAAAAGGAAAAGTTCGAGTAATGGGTGCTGATTACCTATTTTATGTTTTAATTGACATTATAGTTGATGATTATTTTATTGTAATAGAAAAAGTAGGAGAGGATATAGAAAACATTGAAGACATTTTAATAAAGAATCCTGAACCAGAAACACTACAAAGTATTTATCGATTGAAAAGATCTTCTATTGAGTTGAGAAAATCAATATGGCCCATAAGAGAAGTAATCAATAAATTGCAACGTGAACCATCAAATCTAATCGGTGATGAATTACAGATCTATCTAAGAGACATATATGAACACATTTTTAGAATTAGTGATCTGTTAGAAAATTATCGGGATATAATTTTTGGAATGTTAGATATGTATTTATCAAGTGTTAGCAATAGGATGAATGACATTATGAAAGTTTTAACAATCATTTCAACAATTTTTATCCCATTATCATTTTTAGCAGGTTTTTATGGTATGAACTTCCTTCATATGCCTGAACTAACTCAACCCTTTGCATATCCAATCCTAATAATGATAATGGTTTCAATAGTTCTTGTTATGTTGTATTTCTTTAAAAGAAAAAAATGGATATAAAATAGCTGTAAATAATTTTTTTCTAATTAATTCCTTTATGTAAAAGAGGCGTCCTAATATCTATCTTATTTTCTTTACAAGCATCCAATACAGCTTTATGTAATTCAGATTCAATTCGAGGTAAATCTTTGATATCTTTTATGAAAACATATAATCTATATTCAACTGCATAATTCTGAAAACTATTTATCCAAACATACGGTTTAGGGTCTTCCAATACCTGATTTACCTTACCAGCAACCTCTAATAAAACCTCTTCAACTTTTTTCCTATCTTCTTCAAATCCAGGGGTTATGGTCACATGTCTTCTAATTATCTCCTTTTTCCCAAAGTCAAAAATCTCTTGCGATAATAACATCTGATTAGGAACTGAAATCTTAAGATTATCAAGATCAATCAAAGTTGTATAGATCAATTTTATTTCGACAATATCAGCGATTTTACCATCGTATAATATTCGATCTCCAACAGTAAAAGGTCTACTTACCATTATAATAATACCTGCTATCATATTACCCAAAGTATTCATAGCAGCAAAACCTATTATAGTCCCCCCAACAAGAGTGAATAATGCTGTGATAAAACCTAAACTCTCCGCGAATTGTACGAGAATAGCCGTCGAAATGATCAAAACAACGAGATATTTAATTAATTTTGAGATATTCTTTGCCGTAGTTAGCTCTAATTTCTCATGTTTAACAAGTTTGAAGAGTTGCCTTTTAACCAGTAAATAAATAATATATCCTATAAAAATTGCTAATATTGAAAGAAAAAGAGGAAAAAAGGTGTCTCTTAAAAAGACAGCGAAAAGATTTTGAAAAATCAATTATATCAATTTTTTTTTTATTTCTATAATAACTTTATATAATTTATCCCGCAATGACAACACCAGGATGTCTAATTTTTTCTCTTTCAGCAAATATCAATGAAAGTTCCTTCTTTAAATCTGCCAGTTTATTTTCTTTTTTTCTTACATCTTTTTCCTTTTCCATTACCTCATTTTTCTGTTTTAATAGTATCTTTTTTTGGTTATCTGCATTATTTTTGGCTTTCAAAATTTTATCTTCAGAAGCGTTTGCTCGAGCAACTTTTAAATACGTAGTTTGCTTATTAGCTAATTTTTCTCGTACTTTTGCAAGCTCCAATCTTTCTTTAGCTAATTTTAATTTTTGCTCAGCAACTTGTTTCTCTACTAAGGCAATTTTTTTATTAATTTCAGCAACTTCCTTTTGATTTTTTGCTATCTTCTCATTATAAATTGCATAATTATTTTCAATTCTTAGTTCTTCATCCGAAAAATCTAAAATATGATTTTTTTTAATTTCTGTTTTTTCTTCCGCCAAAACTTTTCTTTTAATCGCTAAATCTTTTTTTATATCAGCGAGATCATATTCAATTTTTAATAAAGTTTCTCTAGCTTTTGCTTTTTTAATTTCAGTTAAAGCATTAGTTTTTTGTTTTTGGGCTAGTTCTTTTTCAGAGTGAGCTATTTTACGATTGTGTTGAGCTTCCTTTTCAATTTGCGTTAAATTTTCCATATCTTTTTACCTTTAAAATGGGATGTAAAAAATGAATTTATAAACATATTTTAGCTAGTTAAAATCGTATTTAAATTTAATTTGTTATAATTATTACTTTGATTTTTAGACACGTCTTACATTCAAATCTATTAAGAAAAAATATTAGTGTGTTTAATTTTTTCTTGCTTATTTAATTTTAATGATAGTTCATCTTTTAAAGAAGCTATTTTATTCTCCTCTTTTTAATGATATCTTCATTATTTGACTTTTTTGAAATTTTCTGCTTTTTATTCACTTTTTATTAAGTTTAAACTCTAAATGAATTAAATTTGAGGTTTTTTCTTCGGTTGTTGTTATAAATTCTAACTGAAAATATTCGGATAACAGATTTTTATATAACAATGAAAAGTAATTAGAAAAAATTTCATCTAGATCATGCAAACCCCTAAAGATAAAGATATTATCTCGAATCTGAATATCGATAGTATTAAACCATTTTAATCCATTTTTTCCATATAAATTAATTGAAAAGGCAGCATAATGCTTCAATGAATCGTTATTCATAGGTTTAGCTACTATGAATTTCATTAGGTCAGAATATAGGGAAGAAACTTCATTAGCTAGGATATTTAAATCTTCACTATTCATTTTGGATAAAATTTTAGAGAATGCAATTTTAGATATCATAATCAAGTTGTTATTTTGATTAAATAATTCCAGATTAAGCCATTGTTCAATGGCATTTTTCGCAACCAATCCACGAGTTTTATTGGTTTGTTTTGCAATAATATCTAATTTATTAAGTACTTCTTCTGAAAGTCTAAAGCCAAGAAAGTTGTCTTTTTTCTTTGGTGGTTTTTTTGCCATTTTAAAAATTTCTCTCTTTTTTCTTTATTAGTGATTTCTCAAAAACTTATTTATATATATATATAAAATGTTTTTATATGTATATAAAGTTGTCGATTGATCCTATTATTTTCATATGATAACATTTAAATATTATGTTATCATTATAATAAATTATCTATACTAACTAAAAAAATAAAGAGGAAAATCAATTAAAATGAAAGGAGACCCCAAAAAAAAGAAGAAGAAATATGATTATGAATATGATGATTACGATGATGAAAATGAGGGAGATAACGAATTTAATGATTCTGATGAAAATGATGATTCGGATTTTGAGGATGAGGAAGAAAAGTTAGAGAATTCCGATGAAATTTATAGTTAGTCTGATAGATTATAAAATAAAAAAATAGGTGATTTATATGGAAGAGATTAAAAATATTGAAAGATTAGCCGAAGAAAATTCTAATATTGCGAAAAGTGAAAAAGAATCTGCTAGCGAAATGAAAGCTTTAGCCAAACAAATAGTAAAAAGAGCAAAAGCTAGGGAAATGCTTGTTAAGAATGAAATTGAACTAGCAAAAATACGAGAGAGACTAGCTGAGAAAAGTAAGAAATTAGTTGAAAGAAAAGAAAAAGTAAAAGAACTTTTGAAATTTGGTGATGATATTTTAAAAGTGGAGAAAAGTCAAGCGATATACAATGAAAAAGTTGCTGTAGTTCAAACAAAGATAGCTGAAATTCAGGCAAAATTTGCGAATGTTGAATCTGAAATGGCTGAAGTAAAAGTAAAACTTGCTAATAAGAAGTTAGATGAAGCTAAAGAAAGAGGTAATCTAGCAAAAAAGCAACAAGCTTATGTAAAACTAGTAAATACTAATGCTCCTAGTGAGAAGATTTCTAAAGCAGAAGAGGCTTATCTTAAAATGCAGAAAGGTTTAACTAAGTTTGAAATTGATGCAATGGAAATAAATAAAAATTTAGTTGGAAAACAGAATAAATTAGCTGATTTGAAGAAGGAACTCTCAGAAAAATTATCAGAAAGAGAAAAAATTAGACCTGCCGCAAGTAGTTCCTAAAGATTTATTTAAAAAAGAAAAGTAAGATTAATTATTATTTTTTTTTTATCTTTTTTAGAAACAGTATTGAATAAGGATGTAAAATATTAAAAATTTATCCTTGAAGGATTTTAACTCTACGATCATCTTCCATTTTAGCTTTAATTTTAACGGAGCATTTATTAAAGGTTTATTTGGATTATTACCTACAATGATATTCTATATAGGTGGAGGTGTTATGATCGGAGTATACTTAATAGTTGTTGTAGTTTATGCTGATCCTGAAAAACTTTCCCGTAAATTGGATTCAGAAATGCCTTTTATCAAATTTAGAGAAGAATAAAATAGAACAAGTCCCAGATTTGGTTATTTCTTTCTTTTATTACAAGACGAATTTTTTTAGTCTTATTTCTTAATAGATACTGATTAAAATAGAATCACTTTTTTATAAATCAAGATTAAGACAATTTTTAGAAATCATTGGATTGACAAAAATTTAGCCTTAATATAACGTAAAATTATATATTAAAAAAAATAAAGTTATTATATATGCATAAAGAAGAAGTAGAGCTTTTTCTAAAACGAGCAAGTAATTTTTTGGATGGAGCGAAAGAAAGATTCCAGAAAGAAGATTGGGATTTAACTTGTTTTATGGCAGAACAATATGTTCAAATTTTACTAAAAGCTACAATTTTAGAAAAGGGTGGTGAAATTCCCAAAACGCATTCAATTAGGAAATTATTTGGAATCTTATATCAATTAACTAAAAATGATATATTTAATTATGATAGAAAAGCACTTATCTTTCTCGAAAGTGCTTATTTAAATTCACGATATTTTAGTTTTATTTATGAGAAAGAAGATGCTAAAGAGGCTTTAAAAATTGCAGAAGAGGTAAAAGATATTGTCGAAATTATTAAAAGAAATGATAAGAACGAATGAAATAATTAAAAATTACAAAAAATTTCTAAAAAAGATTGAGGATAGTATAAAGACTATCTTAAGGGATTCTCAAATTTTTTTATTTGGAAGTATACTCGAAGAGAATCTAGTAGCTGGAAGTGATATAGATATTCTCATAGTTGCAGATGTCCCAAAAAAGCACTTATTAAGGGCAGAACTGATTGCAAAAATCGAAGAAAATGCTGGATTACCTCTTAGCCATCCATTTGAACTTCATTTAATAACTCAAGAAGAATTTAATACTTGGATTAAAATTTATAAACTTAAATTCAAAAAAATATCATCATAAAAATACTCCTGATAGTTCGATATTTCATGATCTTGAAATGTAATATCTGAATTTTCCACTATCATCATCAATTTGCCATGCTTCAAAAAAATCAAAAGCTTTCTTAGTATGCCATAGATTCTTTATATTTTCAATGCCATTGTAAAGATCTGTTAAAAGAGTTTTATCACATGGATATTCTCTATGTGATGGATAAAGTTCAAGATCTTTTTGTTTTTCACATAAATCTATCAATTTAGAAAGAGTTTCAAGAACTTCTGAAAAATTTTCTCTTTTAGGTAAGAATTGATCTCCGTAATAAGCGACATCACTAGTAAAAAGTTCGCCCGTAGATGTCAACAAACATATAGAGCCTGGAGAATGTCCGGGACAGTGAATAACTTTTACCTCTATTTCACCTAAATCAAATACATCTCCATCTTTTAAAGACTTAATTGATTTTGCTGGAGGGATTAAAAAATTTTGGTCTTCATATACTTTTACAATATCATTAGGAGAATCTTTAAAGAATGAAACATCATAAGGTTTCGAAACAAAATCAACTTCATTTTCATGAATGAAGACCTCTCCAAATTCTACATTACCTAAAGGATGGTCCCAATGATAATGAGTATTGAAAACTATGAGTTTTCTTTTACCTATCAAATCATCTACTATTGGCTTTATAGGGAAAAGCCCACATCCCGTATCAAGTAAAAGAGCAGTATGAGATCCTAAAAGCAAATACATGTTAAGGGGATCATTAGTATAAACGGGATGGACAAGAGAAATATTCTCTTTAATTACAAATAAATAGTCCTTATGTTTTGAAATTTCAAAGTGCTGGGTAGCATTACTCATATTTCTAGTAATGAAAATTATAGATTTAAATGCACCCTTTCAATATTAAGTTTAGTTAATACTCCATACTATTATTTCATTAAATTTATTATAACTAAAATCTTAATATTTTAATTAGATATAATAAATGCATGCTAAGCAAGTCCATTAAATTTAACTTTTATCTATACAGGTTTTCAAGCTTAATAAACTCATGACCATGAGGATCATTAAATGACTAGTGCGAAACATGGCGACTTAATTTTAGCAGAAAAATTGACAGAAGAAGGGGATTTTGAAGAAGCTCTTCAACTTTTGAATTCTATTGAGGAAAAAAATGATCTTAATGATAATGATCAACTCTCATACTTCCTCCTTAAGAGTTTGCTTTTAATTAATTTATCCCAATTTAATGAAAGGATATAAGTTCGCAGAAAAAGCTTATCAAAAGAGTAAAAAATTAGGATTAGTTCTCTATTCTGTTGATGCATCTATTCTTATGGGCAAAGCGTTAGCAAGACTTCAAAAATTAGATGAGTCTTTTTATATAATTTTACAAGGTGAAAGAGTGTTAAAAACAATAGAACATTTATCACAACATGAGCTTAGACAAAGAGAAGCGTCTCTTGCTGTTGTTAAAGGGTATGTTTTTTTTTACAAAGGTGATGGTGATAATGCATTGAAGTATGTGGAGCAAAGCTTAATATTGCGTGAGGAACTGGGAAACAAGAAGGAAATAATTGAATCGCTTAGTTATATAGGAAACATTTATACGTTTTATAAAGGTGATTTAGATTTAGGTTTAAAGTCTGCTGAGCGTTGCAAAGCACTCATAGAAGAAGTTAATGTGAAGAGCGTTCGCTTTCCCTTAGCAATGAATCTTGTTAATTTTGGAAATATTTACTCTCAGAAAGGTGTACATGATCATGCTCTTAAATATTATAAAGACTTTTTATCAATCTGCGAGGAATTGAACGATAATGAATACATGACAGTAGCTTTAGGTAATATATCTGCTATATATCTCGAACAGGGTGAAATTGAGCAATTTTTAGATACCTCTAAGAAAGTTTTGAAAGTTCAAGAAAAACTCGGAAATCCTTGGTATATAAGTATAGCTTTTTGTAATTTAATTCAAATTCTTGTTGAAATTGGTGATATCCCACAAGCAAAGAGTTATTTAGAGCAGTTCCAGAGATTCAACAGCCAAATAAATAATGATTATGCTAATGCTTCTTATCACTTTTGTTTAGCTTTAGTACTCAAAACAAGTACCCGAACTCACAATAGGGCAAAGTCAGAAGAATTATTAAAACAAATTATTGAAGATAAGATTTCTTCTCAATTGAATCTAAGTGCTATAATACACCTCTGTGATCTATTTTTAATCGAACTCCGCATAACTAATGATCTTGAGATTTTGGATGAAATACAACCATATATTGACCAACTCCTAGAGTTCGCTGAAAAAAACCAATCCTATCCTTTATTATGCGAAACTTATCTATTACAAGCTAGAATAGCATTATTAACTTTTGATATAAAGAAAACCCGTAGGTTTTTAATTCAAGCTCATCAAATAGCGAAAAGACATGATCTTAGGAGGTTAGCTGAAATAATTTTAAACGAGCATGAAGAATTGATTGACAAATTAGACACGTGGAAACGATTAAAAAAAATTAAAGCACCTATTAGTGAACGTATAGAATTAAGTCAATTAAACAATCAAATTAAACGTATTGTCCATAAAGGATTAAGTGTATCCACTCAAATAAGTGAAGAAACGGTTACAGTACATAAAGATAAAAAAGTTTGCATAGTGTGCAAAGGAGAAGTGTTAGGTTTTTCATATATTTGTAAATGTAATGCGATTTATTGTGAAAATTGCGCACGAGCGTTGAGTGATTTGGAAAATGTTTGTTGGGTATGTAATACTCCCATTGATAGTTCAAAACCTGTTAAATCCTTTTTCCTTGATGAAGATAAAACTAAATATAAAACTTCTGGTAAAAAATTAAAGAAGTCAGAAAATTAATAGATAGGTTTTTATAAAAGATAAGGATATTCTATGTCTTTAATTCATGTTTTAGAAATAACTGCATTCCGATAGTCTACCCGAGGGAGTTTACTAATTGGGTAAGGTAAATAAGCGTCATCAGGAATTGGATCAATATAAAAGTGTCGGAAGTTTTTATCTTGCATACGACAGAATGGACTTCGGTGATTGTAAGCGGGATGTTTGACCATTCGCATCCATATCTTTTTCAAGGATTCATTATGTACATTTCCAAAAGAAAGTGGTGAAAAATCACAAGGAGATATATCTCCATAAGCAGAAGCGTAAAATTGAATATTTGCTGCTAAACATCCTATCCCAGAAAGATAGGCTTCCACAGAATTCTGCCACGATTGAGAGGACAGAGGAGGTACAATCTTTCTCCTAAAAGCTTCAGCAGAATAATTATGAAGTTCTTCTCGTAAAGTGAAAGTCAACAATTCACTTGTATCGTGCAGCATATTTCCGGTAGGTACACAATCAAAATAAATTATATTTTTTAGACCAAGATCCATAGCTAATTTATGCAGTTTCTTATACATTCCTTTTTCTGTTCCAGAGCGAGTTGCATAACCAGAAAATCCTGCAAAGATCTCAGTTGATTGTATTCTCTTAATTCCTTCTATAGCAGTCTCAAAAAGACCTGGCATACCTCTTAATTTGTTATGTTCTTCAGCATCAGGTGAATCTATACTCAAGAATAACGAATAGAGCCCCGCATCAGCCAGTTTGCCAACGTTTTCTTCTGTAAGAAATTGACCATTTGTAAACATAACAGGCATTGCTT
>JAHQWL010000079.1 GCA_029856155.1 Promethearchaeia archaeon | reverse complement strand
TTCAAATTTCGGGACGGGGATATTTACATGAAGGGATTGCATTCGCTTTACAAATTCTTGTTGAGGAAATGCGTAAAATTGGGGGAAAAATACCGCGTATTTTTATAATTACTGATAACAAATTAAACACTGATACTAACAAATTAGTAAAAATGATTGAAATTGCTAAGGGTTTGAGTGTGTTTATTGATGCTTGCCAATTAGGAGGTAAACAAGAATATGGAGAAAATTCTTTAAAGAGAATAACCCAAAAAACTGGAGGAGAATATGGATATTTTAATGATACTAAATCAATAATTTCTGCAGGTAAAGCGTTCGCTTCAAAGAAAGATGTGAAAGAAGGCATAGATTATTTTTCCCCAGATAAAAAAGATACTATTGCCCCTCTTGTCAGTGAGATTGCCTTACCATTAAGAAGACCATCTTTATTAGATATTAGGTTAATGATAGGAGGGAGGGATCGAGGACAAAAAAAGTGCCAAATCTGCCATTCTGTTAAAGCGGCAGTTACAGGTGCTGATTTCTTCAGTGAGGGCCGTTTTTGCCCCAATTGTGATCGCGTAATGCATTTATCTTGTGCAGCTATGTGGGCTAAAAAAACAGAATACAGCGAAAATGTGTTCAGATGCCCTTTCTGCTTCTTTCTTCTATCGATTCCAGCAGCCGCTTTAAAATTAGTCAAAGATAAAGAAGAATTATCTCAAGGTATAATAATTGTAGATGAGGATGAATTATCCAATACAAAAATGAGCTTAATACCTGAAGAAAAAATCGATCAAATTAACGCATCATGTTCCTATTGCCATAGCATTTTTTTAGGAGATTTTAAAGTTTATCAATGTGAAAATTGTAATGCGTATTATCATGAACCTTGTCTTCAAAAAATGAATAAAGAAATTAAGGCATGTAGATTTTGTGGGGCAAAAATTATTAATAATTAGATTATCACCACAAATATTTATTTCTATTGTAGATATAATAAAGAATAATTTCTAACCTTTAGAAATTAGTATGAATGCTCAATTTTCAAATTAATTGAGGAGGTTATTACTAGTATTATAGAGTCTATAATTTTTATTACATATCTAAAAATCCGTAAATAAGATTATTTTTAATTCAAAACTCTATTAAAGATTTTTCTTCATATGAAACATTTTTATATATTGACATTATAGTAATACACAATAAAAAGATTTAATCTCGGTGAAAATCAAATTAGAATAAAAAAACAAAATTTGTCAATTTTTTTAATTTTTACTATTTCTTGTCTTTTATTCTCAAATTTGTTAAAAACAGGAATTGCAACAACTGGTAGACGAGGATGGAATTATGATGATGAATATGTAAATGCTCGATGGATGGTATTTTATGATAATCCTTCAGCTATGGAATATTTAGCCATTACTTATAATATGGGTGAAGGAACAGTTATTTGTACAGGAATTAGATATATGCATAATAATGTCGGAAGCAATCCTACAAATATGGAAATCATATTTGAAGGAGAATCATTCTGGGTAGGATATCAAGATTTAAATATTGATCATGTTATCAGCGATACTTGGAGAACATTTAGATGTATGGGTCCAACTTATCTTTTAGATGATGATCCCGTAGTTTATTGTATTGGAATAGATACATCAAGTAATTGCCCCTCTATATGTGCGACAGAACCCAGTAATGGTCATAGTTATTATAACATCGGTGGAAGTTGGATTTTAGACAATTTTTATGAATATTTAGTAGATCTTCTATATGAATGGGTGGTAAATTTAAATATTGATACCACAACGACAGGAAGTATAACAACATCCGATTATGTAGATGCTTATTTTGTAACATTAACTAGTGGAGTAGAGTATGAATTCGAGCTTGATCGCACTTCAGGTTTAGGGAATCTTAATATGAGGTTAGTTGTAAATCAAGATCTAACTAATAATGTACTAGCTCAATCAAGCGGATCTTCGGATCCGGAGTATATGACATATACACCCTCCAGTACTGATACTTATGTATTACTTATTGAACCTAATATACCCAATAACGACACAGCAGACTATTCAATTCGTTATTATATTGAACCAACACCTATTGCAGATTTTACTTCAAATGCAACCATAATACTAGAAGGTGAGTCGGTCCAATTCACTTTTAATGGTTCTGAGAGTAATACTCCAACAACTTATTTATGGGATTTTGGGGATAGTACTCCTACATCTACAGATAAAAATCCTATTCACCAATATACTTCAGCTGGAAATTACACAGTTGATCTTACTGTTACTGATAATGATGGTGATATTGATAATGAAGTGAAAACAAATTATATTACAGTCGAAGCTGATTTAGTACCTATTGCAGATTTTTCAGCTAATGAAATTAATATTTCCCAGAGCGAAATTGTCCAGTTCAACTTCACAGGAAGTGAAGGAAATGCTCCTGCTATATATTTGTGGGATTTTGGAGATGGTACTCCTACTTCGAGTGAACAAAATCCATCACACCAATATTCAGATGTTGGTATTTATAATGTTAGTCTACTTGTCACTGATCGAAATGGTGATTCTGATTTTATTGAGAAAATTGATTATATAACAGTAAATCTCAATGAATTACCAATAGCTAATTTTACTGCTAATCGAACAGAAATTATAGAGGGTCAATGGGTACAATTTAATTTTACTGGAACTGAAGGAACTGCTCCCGCTACATTTCAATGGAACTTTGGAGATGGTAGTCCAATTTCTACAGAAAAAAATCCTATACATCAATACAATTCATCGGGTTTATTCTGGATAATATTAAATGTAACAGATAATAATGGTGATTTTGATGCGCACATGGATTATGTTGTCGTGGATATCGATTTATTACCAAATGCTGATTTTAATGTAAATACAAGCTTGTTGATAGGAGAGGGATGGGTTAATTTCATATTTATCGGGAATATTGGCAATCTCCCTACAATCTTTCTTTGGGATTTTGGTGATGGAAGTCCTACTTCTAATGAACAGAATCCTCACCATTATTACAATACTGTTGATAATTTTACCGTTACTTTAACGTTAACAGATATTGATGGTGATATAGATATTGAAATGAAAATAAATTTGATTTCTGTAATAGCAGATATTAGTCCTATTGCTAATTTCATTGCTGATGAAACAATTATAGATGTTGATGAAAGTGTCCAATTCACATTCATAGGAAGCGAAGGTAATACTCCCGCTACATTCGAATGGGACTTTGGGGATGGAAGTCTAATTTCTACTGAAAAAAATCCTATCCATATTTATAGTATTCCAGGTACATATTCAGTCTCCCTAATTATTATAGATTTTAATGGAGATTCTGACAATCTTACATTAATAAATTATATTCTTGTCGAAGTTATTCAATTATCAATAGATATAAATAATCCGGAGATGAATGCTGTATATGGACGATATGCTCCTGCATATAGTATCTCTATTATTGGTGATGATATTGATTTGATCTGGTATACATTAAATGGTGGAACTACTGTTTATTATATCACTATATTGACAGATCTTATTGATCAGACTGTCTGGGATGCTTTACCAGAAGGGCATATAACAATAAGCTTTTATGCTCAAGATATTGAGGAGAGGTCTTGTTATAAAGATGTTATAATAGTAAAAGATCTTTCCTCAGATGATATGCCTGCGTCATCACCCCCTGGAATTCCAGGATATGATTTAAATCTTATTATAGGAACAATATCTCTTATCAGCATTATCCTTATTTTGAAAATATTAAAATGTAAAAATTTGTTTTTTAGAAAAAAAATTAGTTAGAAATGTTTTTTATATAAAATAAAATAGCCTTAAAAAAAATTAACTAGAATTTAAAGAATTCCAAAATAGTGATTCAAAATGACTGGAAAATATAGATATTTTAGATCCCATAAATCAAATTTAGTTTTTCTCTTCTTATCTTTTATCCTCATTTTTCAAATTTATTCACTTATAGATTTTAATTTAAATAAAAATATGGATAAGTTCCATTCAAATTCAGATTTAAATCCCTCAAATGGATCATCTTTGCAATATGTAGAAAAATGGACAAAAAATTTTGGAACAACATTAGATTGGGGTAATTTCATAATATACCCTGATCTGAATGATAATGGCTTTGATGATATTATTGTTACAACCAGTATAAGTTCGAATTGGAATACCACTGTTTTTGATCATGACGGGAATATTCTTTGGTCTAAAGATTATTTCTATGCTTATCTAACAACATATGATGGCAAAATATTAAGGTCTCGTGGAGAGATGGGTTGGTATTTTCCAGCCTTTTATGATGAGAATTTCGATGGTGTAATGGACGTCATTGGATGTTTCCAAAATAATAGTATGGGGATTTTAGACGGTAAAACAGGTAAAATTTTATATGTTGGAGAGCCTTTCGGATCGACAAATATTCCACAAGCATTAATTGAGGATTTTACGGGAGATGGTAAGCCCGAAATTATTATGAGTAGAAACGACAAATCCTATGGCATATTAAACTCCAGCGACAAGACAATGATTTGGTCAAATTATTATTCACAATCAGATCCATATAGTACAAACCCCCATCTTAACCCAATCCCAGATATAGATGGAGATAATATATGGGATATCATCACAGGTGCAAATTATGTTGATAGAATTCATTGTTGGAGTGGTGCAAATGGTTCATTAGTTTGGACTTCAGGAGATATTGGTTTTGATTCTTGGGGTGAAGCTGTTTGTCCAGATCAAGATAGTGATGGTTTTTTTGATATTTTAGTGACTCCACAAAATGGAGATGGAAATGATGATTTCCAGTTGTTGAGTGGAAGTGATGGTAGCAACATTTGGGTTTCTGGGTATACGAGATCTGGAGATCCCATATATTATATTGATGATCAAGGAAATGGATATGCCGCCCATGATGATGAAGGAGTTCTACGTACGTATTATCTTAATAGTGGAACATTAATAGGGAGTCTTTCTGGTATTAAATGGACGAGAAAACCAGAATTTCTAGGAAATCCCTTTTACGATCCTGAAATTTTTCATTTAGTTATACTTGATAACGATTCATTAGGAGTCTATGGACTAGGTGATTATTCAAAACCGACACAAGTTTTAAATTTTGAAGTAATATCAGTAAGCGCTTATTATGGTAATCCATCAGCTCCAGCACACGATATTATCACTATGAATTCAACAAGTATAAGTTTTTATTCTGATCCATTTAGTGATTATGCGATTGATTTTAATGTAACATGGGAAAATGATGCGAGTGAAAGAAAAAATTTTAATTTTATTGATCTTAATAATGATGGTAAATTAGAACTAATTAGGCATATGCCTAATTATGAAACCTCTATATACACATTTACTGGAAATGATTGCGAATTTTATGATAATATTCCTATTTCAGTTTATGAATTTGGAGATTATGATGGAGATGGAATAAATGAATTAGTTGGAATGCCTGCTACTAGTTATGATTATTATTTTTATTATTATGATTGGGAATCAAAAATTCTAAGTCTTGAAAACATTTGGGATACCGGTTACGACGACCGTGGCAAAATTTGTTTTGGCGATCTAGACAATGACGGTAAAGAAGAATTTGTTTATGCAGATAATGGAATTGCATATGGTGGTCATGAGGGAAGAAGACGTGTAATTTCATATAATGGTACTGGATTTGAAGAATTAAAATCTTTTGATGATCCTTCCACACAAGGTTGGGATGGGATAGCTGATGCTACGATGATTGATATAGATGGAGATAATTTCGATGAGATTGTTTATAGTTGGGGATATAACAGTGGGTTCGATGGTGGAATTAGGATCTATGATGATTCTTCTCATTCTTATTCTTTATTAAAGGAATATTGGCTCAACCGGGATCCAACATTTCTAGACCAATTCGATGATCATGAAGATCTTAACGGAGATGGTAATGAAGATTTAGTTGTTGGGATGGCAAGTACATGGATTGATAATTATCGGTACATTATTATTTATGATTCTTCTACTAGTAGTTTTTCTTATCAACAATTAGTCAAACAAGTATCAAACCAAAATTCTATGTATGGAGTGGGAAAACTATTTTCTAATGATTTATATGGAAGATATGTAAGCTTTTTTTGTCCTGATTCGGGGAGTAATCAATATTGGACCGATGTTATTCGAATTTACTCTTGGCTTGGGACTTCTTTTGGTGATCCAATTGAAATTAAATTAGATAAAATATATTACAATCACTATTATGACTTGAGGTTAAGAGTAAGGGATATAAATGGAGATGGTTATGATGAGATTATTTGGGATGGCTCTGATTCGGAAGGAAAACAAGTTACCCATTTTATATTTTTTATGAGTGAAGGTGTATTAGATACAACGCCTCCTACTTGGATTCAAATACCTTCTAATCAATTTATAGAATTTGGGAATCCCCTTTATTATGACTTAAATGCCACTGATCCTTCTGGAATAGATCATTGGTGGATTAATGATACAATTGACTTTCAAATTGATTCGAATGGTGTCATTAGCAACAATTCATTTCTTTCCATGGGAATATATCAGTTAAAAATTCAAGTAAATGATTCGTATGATAATGTTCTATCTTCTTTTTTGAAAATTACAGTACAAGACACTACACCACCGACTTGGGATCAAATTCCTACTGATCAAGCCTTAGAGTTGGGATCCGGAGTTTATTATGATTTAAACGCTACTGATTTCTCTGGAATTGATCAATGGTGGATTAACGATACCTCTAATTTTAATATTGATGGAAATGGTATTATTACTAATATTACCACCTTATTTATAGGACAATATTGGCTGGAAATTATAGTATATGATCCTTATGGTTTGAATTGTAGTGCTTTCATAAAGATTACAGTACAGGATACAACATCCCCAATTTGGATTCAGATACCTTCTGATAAAACTATTGAATTAGGCTCCTACTTTATTTATAATTTAAATGCTTCAGATCTCTCTGGAATTGATCAATGGTGGATTAACGATACCTCTAATTTTAATATAGATGGAGATGGTGTTATAACTAATATTACTTCATTATTAGTAGGACAATATTGGTTGGAAATTATAGCATATGATCCTTATGGTTTGAATTGTAGTGCTTTCATAAAGATTACAGTACAGGATACAACACCCCCAATTTGGATACAGATACCTTCTGATAAAACTATTGAATTAGGCTCCTACTTTATTTTTAATTTAAATGCTTCAGATTTTTCAGGAATTGATCAATGGTGGATTAACGATACCTCTAATTTTAATATTGATGGAAATGGTATTATTACTAATATTACCACCTTATTTATAGGACAATATTGGCTGGAAATTATAGCATATGATCCTTATGGTTTGAATTGTAGTGCTATCATTAAGATTACAGTACGGGATACAACACCTCCAAGTTGGGATCAAAATCCCATAGACCAATCTATAAAGTTTGGCGACAAATTCAATTATGATCTAAACGCTACTGATCTCTCTGGGATTTATCAATGGTGGATTAATGATACCTCTAATTTTAATATTGATGGAAATGGTATTATTACTAATATTACCACCTTATTTATAGGACAATATTGGCTGGAAATTATAGCATATGATCCGTACGGTTTGAATTGTAGTGCTATCATA
Source organism: Promethearchaeia archaeon (assembly GCA_029856155.1). GTDB lineage: Archaea > Asgardarchaeota > Lokiarchaeia > Sigyniarchaeales > SOKP01 > Loki-b32. The sequence continues at coordinate 12,628 of JAHQWL010000079.1, read as the reverse complement.
AAGATTACAGTACAGGACACTTCACCCCCAATTTGGGATCAAATTCCAATCGATCAAGTCGTAGAGTATGGTAACAATTTAATATATGATCTAAATGCTTCGAGTATTTGGGGTATTTATCAATGGTGGATAAATGATACCTTAAACTTTCAAATATCCGGAAATGGGACAATTATTAATGCTTTACCCTTATCTATTGGAATATATTGGCTACAAGTAAGAGCTTATAACCTATATAATACATATTGCAATACTATTATAACTATTACAGTCCAAGATACAACAGCCCCCACTTTTGACCCTGAAATTATTACAAATCAAATTCTTGAATACGGAAACTTATTTAGATTAGATTTAAATGCTTCAGATCTTTCGGCATTTGATCATTGGTGGATAAATGATACAACTCATTTCATTATTAATGATGATGGAGTGATTGTAAATTTCAATCCTTTATCATTAGGTACTTATTCATTAGAGGTTCGAGTATATGATATATATAACAATTTTGAAAATGGTTCTTTTATTATCCATGTCAGAGATACAATTGCACCCACTATTACGATTTTAGCTCCCGAATACAATCAATCTTTCGGAAAGTTTTCCCCCGCTTATTATATATCTATTGATGATATTAGTATAGAAGAATATGGATTACAAAGCATCTGGTATACTTTAGATGGGGGTATCACTACGTATGTGATTACAGATCTGATAGGTGTAATTGATGAGACTCTATGGGATGCATTGCCTGAGGGACAATCGACCATTGAATTTTATGTACTAGATACTTCTGGAAACCAAGGATATGTGGAATTAATTGTAATTAAGGAGCTTGCATACAGTCCTACAACAGGTTCTGGAGCAATTCCAGGGTACAATTTATTAATAATCGGTTTAATTTCTCTATTAACTTTAATTCTTATTAGAAAAAAATTCAGAAAGTAGGAGTCTAAAATTAGTGGTAGATCAAAATTAAAGAATAAAGGGATTCAAAAATAAATGAAAACTCTAGACTTAAAGTTATTAAAAGTTTCAATCTTAACCTTTACTTTGATTATAATTATTTTACCAAATTATATCATTAATGGAACTGCAACTCCCGCCAGACATGCGGGTAATTTTGATGATACTACTCATGAAGCGGCTTATGTTGTAAACGATGACACATACGGAGATATGGAAAACTTAGCAATCTATTATAATTTATTTGAAGGCTCCCTTATTAGTACAGGAGTAAGATATAGGTATGTTAACTATGGACCTGGAACAGGACCTTACGATGTGGAGATACGTTTTGAAGGTGATAGTTTTTGGGTTGGATATTTAGATTTAGGAATTCCTGATGTGGGGCTTACTCCTACTTGGAGGACTTTTCGTTGCTTAGGACCTACTTATCTTATTGATGATAATCCATGGGTACGTTTTATAGGAATGGATCCCTCAGATGATTGTATTGCACTCTGTGGTGATACCCCGAGTATCGGTAACAGCTGGTATGATGTTGGTAGTGGGTGGACAGTTGATCCTAATTATGAATATATTGTCGAACTCATTTATGAATGGATTATAACAATGAACATTAAACAAAAATATGAAGGAAGTATAACAGACACTGATTTTGTAGATGCTTATTTTGTAACTCTATCGGCAGGTATCACTTATGAATTCAAACTTGAACGTACTTCTGGGTCAGGTAACCTTGATATGCGTTTAGTAACTTATCAAGATCTTACTAACGATGTGCTAGCTCTATCAAGCGGAACATCTGATCCAGAATATATGAGCTACACACCTTTAAGTTCTGCAACCTATATATTATTAGTGGAACCAAATAATCCTGCAACCGATATAGCAGATTATTCTATCAGATATTATGATGAAAGTATGCCTTTAGCAGATTTTACAGCAAATGAAACTTATATTGTTATGGGAGATTGGATTCAATTTGAATTTACAGGTAATGATGGAACTACACCGACTACTTACCAATGGAATTTTGGAGATGGTTCAACAAACTCCACTTTAGAAAACCCTATTCATCAATATAATTCAACAGGATACTTTTCAGTAAGCTTATGGATTAAAGATAAAAACAACGAAACAGACTATGAATATAAAACTAATTATATTTACGTAGAGAGTCAACCTCTTCCGCAATCACCCTTTATAATTGATGATTTAGGAAATGCGGATTATACATGGGCAGAAATGGCGGATAAAAATTGGTGTTCTGGATCTGGGACTGATAGTGATCCTTACATCCTTCAAAATTTGTGGATAGATGGAAATAATCTTAGCAGTTGTATTGAAATTAGAAATTCTATAAAATACTTTCAAATGATTTATTGTGAGTTTCAAGAATCATTATATAATTCTGATAGTGCTGGTATTAAATTGTTTAATGTATCTAATGGTGTTCTTTCTAATAACACGTACGTTTATAATGGCAACGGTATTATTTTGATAGATTGTCATAATATTACAATTATAGGCAGTTTTATCTATGATAACGGATGGAATGGGATTAAATTGATTAATAGTCATAATATCACTATAAAATTAAATTATGATTCTATAAATGGAAATTTTCACGCGGGAATTTACCTATTATTAAGCTCTCACAACATTATAATTGAAAATTCAATAAAACATAATCAATTTGGAATTTATTTTTATGAATCTGATTATAATATTGTAAAGTTTAATGAATTCTTAAATAATGAGGAAAACATTAAAGAGATAAATTGTGTGGGAAACGTTATAGAAAGTAACGTTTTTATTTCTCCTCCGAGTGGAGATAATACACCTTATGAGTATGTTAGGTTATTTATTATAATTTTAATATCATTACTTGCTTTGGCTGTTTTAATAATGATAGCTATTAGATTAGGAAAGATAAAAATGGGAACTGGAGAAAAATCAGAACATATTGAATTAGTTATAGAAACTGAACAAAGTATACAAACACAGGAAGCAGTACTTGAACCACATATAGAACGAAAATTAAAAATATTTTTATGTTTTTCAGTTGATGATTCTGAAAATTTTAATTTAGCAAAAATAGCAAAAGCTTTAGAAGAATATCCAGAAATAGATAAAGTTTTTTATTGGGAAGAGAAAAGTTATCAAAATGTAGTAGAATTGATGGAAGAAGCACTACAAAATTCAAATGTATTTATAATATTTTGCTCTGAAAATTCTGAAAAATCTAGGGACGTGAAGGATCAATGGCAAGCTGCATTTCAGTTACAGAAAAAGGAAGTCATGAAAATTATTCCTGTGCATGAAGAAGAAAAATTTATTCCCTATATGTTGATGCCGATGTTAAATGTTAAATATACCAATGATGATTTTGAAGGCTTCATTCAAAATCTTTATAAAGAAATTTTAAGACGTTAAAAATCTAAAATAATAGTATCAATTAAGTAAAAATGAAGAAAATTTCATTACGTATTCAAATTTTCATAATTGGGTTTTCAATTATTTTTTTAAATTTATATATGCTGAACAGTTTTGAAAATTATGCCTTAATCAATTCTCAAGATTCAGTTCATAAAAATCTTAGGTTATCAAGCCCAACACTATGGATACATAATTATGATGATGAAATTTCAGATGATAACGCTTATGTTCATTATGATTCTAGTTCAGATTTTCAATATTTAATAGTTGAATTTCCTATCCCATTTGGAAGGTTTGTCATTGTTAAAGGTGTCCAGTTTAAATATAGATGCGATGGAACCGGACCGTATAATTTGGTAATATCTTTTTTTAGTGATGATTTTAATAATGAAACAGCACAATGGTGGGTTGACAGTACTATATACAATCTTCCTTACACGTCGAGCCCTTCATGGCATACAAATTATTATCATGGACCTGTCTATGCTATTGATGATACCCCCGCTATCATGTTTTCAAGTGATCTTCCTCGTTCAGATTGTGTGCTTATTAGTGGTAATGAGCCTAGTTTGGGTTATTCCTATTTTTATGATGAAACTGGAGTTTTTATTGAGAATAGATATGAGTGGATTGTCGACCTTATGTATGAGGAAATTACAAACTTAACTGACATTACATCGATTACAGGAGATATTTCTGGAAATGATTATTTAGATGCTTACTTTATTTATATGGAAGCTGGAGCAAGTTATAATATTATACTAAATAGAAACTCTGGATCTGGGATCTTGAATATGAGATTAGTTGAATTTGAACCTTTAACAGTGACCAATATCAAAAACAATACTGGACTTAGCTATCCAAAAAATATTAGTTTTAGTCCATCTATCACTGGTAATTATGTTCTTCTAATAGAACCAAACCAACATAGTATAGATTTTGCACAATATACAATAATGGTCGAAGATTTAAATGGTGGATCTGATGGTAATGGATCTACAGGTGGGAGTGGAAGAATGCTTCCTATTGATATTGTTTATCTTATTATAGCAACCTTAATAATTTCAGTATTAGTTATAGGGAGTATAATTCTAATTAAAAGGAAATATCTGGGGAAACCTAAAGTTGTTCCAGAAAGTGCACCGATACCTACATTAATAGGCGCTCCAAAAAAAATATTTATGAGTTACTCTACATTGGACTCAGAACACTTCCAAATTTCAAAAATGGTCGAAAAATTAAAAAGTTATACTGAAATTGAAGAAGTTTTATTTTGGGAAGCAGATAGTAGTGCAAATATTGTAGAATATATGGAAGAAACGCTTAAAAAATGTAATATATTCATCCTTTTTTGTTCTGAAAATTCAATGAAATCAAAAGCAGTAAAAGATGAATGGCAAGTTGCATTTCAATTAAGAAAAAAAGACTTAATGAAAATTATTCCTATCTATGAAAATGAAGACTATATTCCTCGACTTATGCTTCACCTATTGAATGTTGAATTCACTTCAGATAATTTTGATGGATTTATAGAAAGGTTATTTAAAGAAATAGTAAGAGTGGAGTAATTAAAAATACATATTCATTACAAATAATGCCCAATTGCAGTTAGGGAGCTAAAATGTACTTAGAATAACTAAATATTTATTCTTAATTTGTTTAAATTATTTAAGCATAGGATTCTTTTTATTAATAAATTTGAATTGAGAGGTTGATTAATTTAGAAACCAAAAATAAAAATAAATGGGTTGTTACGTCAGCGTGGCCTTATGTGAATGCTACACCGCATTTAGGGAATCTAATTGGTAGCACATTATCAGCAGATGTATTTGCTAGATTTTTGAGAATGAAAGGAGAAGAAGTAGTGTTTGTTTCTGGATCAGATTCTCATGGAACGCCTGTTTCGGTAGAGGCAAAAAAGCTAAATGTCCCCGCTGAAGAACTAGCCTTTAAATATCATAATATTATTAAAGATTTACATGAAAAATGGCAAATTTCTTTTGATAATTATACAATAACCCATAATCCTACTCATATTGAATTTGTACAGAAAATGTATTTAGATATACAGAAAAATGGGTATATCATAGAAAAAGAGATTGAGTCACTTTACTGTAAACACGATGACTTGTTTTTACCTGATCGGTTCGTGGAAGGAATATGTCCTCATTGTAATTTTGAAGATGCACGAGGAGATCAATGTGATAATTGTCAGAAATTATTAACTCCTTTAGAACTTATTAAACCAAAATGCGCAGTGTGTGGACAGACTCCTACAATTAAAAAGACAAAACACTGGTACTTAGATCTACCAAAATTACAAGATAGATTAAAAACATTAATAGAAGAAAATGAAATTATACCCGCTAACGCGCGACAAATGTGTTTAAATAGTATAGCTGAAGGATTACCTGAACGAGCAATTACAAGAGATTTAGAATGGGGGATTCCAGCACCATTCGAGAATGCGGAAGATAAAACCATTTATGTATGGTTTGAAGCGGTATTGGGATATATTACTGCTGTAAAAGAATGGGCTGAAAAGGTAATTAATAATCCAGATAAATTTAATTATTTTTGGAATGATCCTAAGACTAAAACAGTATTTTTCATCGGCAAAGATAATATCATTTTTCATTTAATTGTATTTCCTGGATTATTATTGGCTTATAATGATAACAAGGAAAAAAGTGAGAAACTTGTATTACCCTACAATGTATCATCAACAGAATGGTTAATGTATGAAAATCAAAAATTTTCAAAATCAAGAGGAATTGGTATTTGGATCGATGAAGCGTTAGAACTGGCTCCTTTAGATTATTGGCGTTTTAATTTAGTGTATAACAGAATGGAAAAAAGTGACGCGTCATTTTTGTGGTCTGAGTTTGATAATACTAATAAAATGTTAAATGATGTTATTGGTAATTTTATTCATCGCTCTATGACATTTATTAATAAGCAATTTAATAATAGGATACCAGAAAAAATTGAGTCTGATGCAGTAGATAAAGCTTTTATTTTAAAAATAAACTCAATATCAAAAGTTATAGGAGACTTATTAGAAAACTTTGAATTAAGAAAAGCGTTAAGAGAAATTGTTAACTTTGGAAGAGAAGGCAATGTCTATTTGAATGAAAAAGCTCCATGGCATCTAATTAAGAAAAATAGAAAAGCAGCTGGACATGTTTTTAATTTGTGTGCTCAAGCATCATATGCTTTAGCTGTTTTGTTAAGTCCATTTATCCCAGGAACATCTGAAAAGATTTTATCTTATTTAAATGCTTCAAAATTATCAGAAATAACATGGGATAGTATAAATGAAAATTCTCTAAAAGCGGGACATGTTATTAAGAAACCAGAACCTCTATTTCAAAAATTAGATATTGAGGAAATTAAACAAAAATATAAAAAATTAAAAGAAGGGAAACCAAAAGAAGGTGAAAAAGAAATTATATCTTATGATGAGTTTAAAAAATTAGATATTCGAGTTGCTTTGGTTGAAAAAGTGGAAAAAGTTCCGAAAGCAGATAAACTCTATAAACTTTCTATTGATTTAGGAACTGAAAAAAGAACCTTAGTTGCTGGATTAGCAGAACACTATAAAATCGAAGACTTACAAGGAAAAAAAATCGTAGTGTTAACTAATTTAGAACCTAGGAAATTAAAAGGAATTTTAAGTAAAGGAATGCTTCTTGCCGCTGTTGAAAATGATAAAGTATCAATTTTAATACTTGATAGAGATCTTCCTCCTGGAGCAAGAATAGAGTAATTTATAATTTTAAGGAAAACAAAGGATTTAAACGAGCAATAATTTCTCCAAGATCTAATTGAATAGTTTTAAGTACAACATCTCGACCTCTATATTCAAATTGTAACTCGCTAACATTTCTAATTATTTTTAATCTACTAGTATTTGTTTTTAAAGATGTGACAAAATATCGTTGGTCTTTATATTCTAATATATCTAAAACATCTTCAACATCATTAAAGGAATATCCCCCTCCATGTGGGAGAATATTAGCATTTGTTAATAAATCTAAAAGTTCTAAATCGACTGCTCTTTCTAAGAGATTTTGATTTTTAAGTGTTGTTTCTGAAAGATTTTTTTTTCCTTTAAATAAATACGCTGCGATATCTGCCCTAAGGGTTGTTGGAAATTTATCTGAATTTATTAATTCACAACTAACATCTGTACAATTACTTCCTAAGTACATATTATTATAATCTTTTAAAAATTGATGCGGTTGGTTACAAATAATTTTATAACCATAATCAAAAAGATTATTAGCTATTATCTCTCTTTTTAAACTAGAGAATTCTAAAGCTTTTTTACTGAATTGAAGATATTCAGCAGCATCTGAATCCAATAAAATATATTGTGTCCCAAATTTAGTTTTTTCTTCAATAGCAATATCTTTCAATATTTTTGATTTATCTATATAAAGTCCAATTCCATGGCAATCATCTCTAAATTCTGGAGCTGAACCATGAATTAAAAATAGATAGGGGGGAAGATCTATATCTGATAATTTCTTTGTTTCAAAACAGTTAATAAAATGATTAGATATTCCGTAATCCCAATCTATTGAAATATCATCATAATACAACGGTTCTGATTTTATTCTATCAATTTTCGTAATTAAATTATATGGGTCAGGCAATTCTTCCAAGCCGCCTACTAAGATACCACAGCAATTTGGTTTGGAATTCAAAAAAATCAATTTTTCCTTTCCATTACCCCAGTTTAATCTTCCTCCGTACCCTAATCCAGAATTCCACCTAAATTTATTACGCGAGATCGTTTCATCTGGAGAAGAAATAAAAGTTGCTTTTGGCTCAAAGCCATATTTCTCTTGGATCAAATGGAACTGTGCTAAGCCATATTTCATGTTTGCTTTGCATAACTTTGAGGTTCCATCATTTAAACCAGTCGAAAAAATAAATTGACTCGCTCTATCTAATAATTCAACCTTCGATAATTCTAAGAGGCTATGAGCAAGCATAGAAGAACCCATTTTATACTCTCTACTTGGATATGTAATATATTCTATCTAAAAATATATGGAAGGGATATATATATAATATTAATGATATGAAATTGAAACACTCAAATAAAAAGAGTAAAAATAAATCTTTAAAAAATAGATCCCATGAATAATTCGCGCAAATTTATACTTTATGACTCATTAAAAGATATAAAAATTAATGGAGAATTTACAGGTTCTATTATTTCAAAGTGTCAAGATAAAATTATCTTTTCAGATAATTTAAAAATTTCAGAATCTAAAGAACTAATTATAAAGGAAGGTTTAATCATTGGTTTTGAGAAAAAGGGTAACCAATTCGATCCAATTTCGAGAAACTCTGATTTCAAATGGAATTTAAATGAAATACCATTGGAATATTCTGTTTTAATTCCTGAAGATACAATGGAACAATACGATCAAGGGCAATTTTCAAATGATTTTCCATTTACATTAAATTTACTTCATACTGCTGGGCTTTTATTAAATGATCTCAACTTTTGTGTGAATCATTTAAATTTTTTTAAAGGTGAAATTTTAAAAAATCCTATTTCAATGATTAGAAATGGCATTATTGTAGCTGACAGAGTTGTTATTGATGATAACGGTAACCCTGTTTTTTATGATTGTATCATTGTTGGAAGGGATAAAGATGATGAACTTAATATAAGTTATGAACCAATAGTCAACGTTGATGATAAAGTAATTGAATATATAATAATTTTAGGTATAGAGGAATTAAAAATTTAAAACAATTTTGATTTGAAATGCTTCTTTTCGAAAATAAGGAACAAAAATTATTGAATTTCTTAAAATTTACAGGATCACCCTTTAAAAAATTTGTATCTACTGGAGAAATTAAAGAAGACATTGGATTAGTCCAATCAAGACAAGATTTATTGGATTCTATAATAAATGTACTTGAAAAAGATGAAAACGTAATCTTACCAATAATTGGTGATATTGGAACAGGAAAAACACACTTATACTGGGCTTTAAAACATGAGTTATATTATTATAATATCGTCCATATTTCTTTTGAAAATGTTATTAAGAAATTTTATAACAATACATACTCAGAATTTATAGAAAATATGGGCATTGAAGTGTTAAGAAACATTGCTAGAAGACTGTGTGATAAATGGGGTGCTTTAGAGAGAAAATTTGGTTTTTTTCATTTAGCTGATATTGAAAAAGTTAAGAAAGAGGCATTTGAAAAGTGGGCTCCTAGTTTTGAAAATAAAGATGCTATATCAGATATTATTAATGCTATAATAACCCATCAATTAGATCCATATAAAAAAATAGAAGTTGAACGATGGTTTTTAGGAGAAGCAATAGACATAAGAGATCTTTCAAGGTTGAATTTAAAACACGATTTAAGAGAGAGAAATAATTCATATACAATGCTTAAAGTATTAGTTGAAAATGCTATGGTACGTAGTGTATTATTCATTGATGATTTTGAAAAAATACTTTCTATGATGAGACCCGTGCCAATAGGAGAACAAAAAGAAGAAGTTTTTGACAGAAGTTGGCTTTTCGGGGCTACACAATCGCCACAAACACGTACTGCTGATAAAATCTTAAAGAAAATTATTAATTTAAATAAAATTGATGGTCTTAGAATCATCATTACCTTAAAATCGACCGAATTTTACAGAGAAATTATAAATAAACTAAAAGAAAGAGATAGTACTCTGCTAAATGTTGTAAGTGAACCTATTATTTTATCCAATTTTATTGAAAAAGATCTTGACTCATTTTATAAAAGAAATCTAGAATTCTTTTTTGGTCATATTAATTATTTTGATTACTTGAGAGATTTTTCAAATTCCTATTATCCTCTAAATGAAAATGTGTTAAAATATATATATAATAAAACGAATGGTAATCCTAGAGGAATCATAAAGTTTCTAATAAAGATTTTTAATGATATTGTATTATCTTATGAGGATTTAGAAGATATATTTAAAAAATATCAATAATTATACCAATTCATAATTTTCTTAAAAAAACTTTTTCATAGTTATCAATTTCTTCAAGGAAGTTCTCTTTATTTTCTATCTCCCATTTTGAATTAGAAATTTTTTGTCGAAATGATTCTAAATTAAATGCAGAACTAAAATACACCAGTAATAAAGTTCTAATGGCATGTTGTTTTAAAATTTTGTAATGATCTAAATAATTCAAAGAATTATACAATTGATTATAATCAGGGAGAAACTTCTTTAATATTTTTACAAGTAATATTTCTAACTCAGAACTTTTTGAATTCAATGCTTGAAAAATATTTCTAATGACTGTAGGTGGGAGGGTTTCTAAATTTAAAATTACTTGAAGTGCATTAACTTTAATTGGAGAATAATCATCATTTACTGCATATCCTATTAATTTTATAACTTCATCAGTTATAACCGATTTTGCTGAAATTATTCTAATCGCTTGAATTATCTCATTTCTAATCCATCTATCTGATGTATAATAAGTCTCTACTAAGAAAGATAAATATCTCTCTTCTAATGTTGTTAAATTACTAATCTCGCCTATTAGAAAAATTAAATTTAGTTTAATTTTATCAAAAATGTGCTTGTCTAAATTATTCATGAAGTATTCTATATAATTTAGATATTCTTCTTTTGGATCTTCACTTAATTTTATTAAGAAATCATTTATTATTTCTGGGTTTTTGGTTCTTTTGATTTCTTCAAAGATATTTTTCAATAATTCCATAGATCTAATAAAATACATTATTTATCTGGATTATCAACAACACTTTTTAAAGGTTTTATCATTTCAGTTTTTAACACAGAATAAAAAACCTTTCTAAACTTCTCGTTTTGAGTTAAAGGGATGAACTTTTCATTCATTTTTTTGGCATATTTATCGTTATGGGGAAAATCATAAAATCCATGTTCTTCATAATGTCTATGATCTGCTTGAAACACAAATCTCATTCTTCCATATACAGCATCTCGGAATATTTTATTTCCTCCTACCGCTAGGAATGTTTGGGGTTTTTTATAGCCAGAATTGGAAAAAATGATTAAATTTTTACCAAAATTATAAATTAATGAATCAATAGTCTTTGAATCTGCATATTCATCAGTAATAATATCTACAAGGTTACTGTCTTGAAGTTCAGCAATTGACTCTATGATTTGTCTAAGATTAGCAATTTGACCTAATGGGCCAGATATAAGAAAACCGAATTGTCTTTCTCTTAATGTAGGAATATGTCCATTGAAAAAACTCCTGTCAAATACCATTTTCCATCTTGATGATAAATATCTATCTACTATATTTCCTGCAAAAACTAAAATATCAGCAGATTCTAATTTTACACTCCAAAATTCAGTAAACTCATCTTTATCTTTATAAACACAAATATTATCATAACCACATTGAATACATCCCAAACATCCACCCTTTATCTCTAGATCATATATATTTATTATCTCAATTTCAGTAGAAAAGCAACTTTGAAATTGTTGGATCATTTTCCCTAAATTAGTGCTTCTATCTACTGAATCTGTTATAATGAGAACTTTTTTCCCATTTGTATCTATTCTTGCTACTTCTTTTCCAAGGTTTCCTGGTACATATTCAAAAGCTTGTTTAACTAGGGGTAAATTCTTTCGGGTTGTGGGAAGATTATTTTCAATCGCGTTAAATAGATTTTCAGCAAATATAATTAATTGCTCTCTCTTTTTTGGAAACATAAGATCAAACATATCAGCAGAAAAAGAACCAACAAATTTCATTTCGAAATCATCACAAATACCATTCATATAATTTATCGCAGTATGATCATAGAAATGAATTGATGTTGCTAGCACAGCAGTGTATTTATCTGTAAAAGCGACTTCCTTCTTCCTTTCTGTGATTAGTTCAATAAATCTTTTGTATTGAGATGGAACAAGCATCACATATAAAGGGAAACCCCAAATAACACCATCAGAATTCTTCACATCATCTATAATTTCTTTAAATTTTTCCTCGTTATTTTCAAGTTTTTTAATTTGTTGAGCAATATTTAAGATTTTTAATTCATGTTGAGGAAATTTTTTCTGAATATATAGAATATATTGCATTGTAGCGCTTTCAATACCTTTCGGACTTCCATTTAAAACGATTATTTTCATTTACATATCCCATCTCTAACTTAATAAAGTTAGATATTGATAATATATTAAAAC
>JAHQWL010000078.1 GCA_029856155.1 Promethearchaeia archaeon | reverse complement strand
TAGCCGAACGAGTAGTTAATGATTTAATAAGAAATATTCAATTTATTCGCAAAAAGAACGGATATAAAGTTGAAGAAAAAATATCTTTGAAGATTGGAGCGAATTTAGCTTATTTGAAAGATTTTCTAGACAAGCATCAGGAAACTATCAAAGACAAAATTAACGTAGAAAGTCTTGAAATCATTTCTGAAGACTTGACAGAAGAAAAAGGTAAAATTTTTGGAAAATTAAATATATGTCCTAACAGAGAATGCTCGGCTGTATTAAAGGATAATATAATCTCAAAATTAAAGAAGAAAGCAGAATTAGAATGTCCACACTGTAAATCTAGCTTAAGTGAGGATGCTATTAATTCGGTTACATTTAGTTTTGAGAAGAAATAATTCCTTAAACTCCATATTTTTTATAATAATCAATCCAATAATCAAACATATCTTTCAAAGTTTCTTCAATAGGGACCGTAATATTCCATCCTAACTCTTTTTTAATTTTAGAATTATCTCCAAGGATACACTCCTCGTCTGTTTTTCTTAATTTATGAGGAATATTTTCTTTTATTTCAATTTCTTTTGATGAAAAACTTAGAGCAATATTTAAAATTTGTCGAATTTGAATCTTTCTGCTTGAACAGACATTATATGTTTCTCCAGGTGTTCCCTTTGTTGCTGCCATCCAAATTGCTTTAAGCGAATCCTTTATCCCTGTAAAATCACGATATGGATTTAGATTTCCCACCTCAATTACAGGTTCTGATAATCCTAATTCGATTTTGGCAATTTTACTAATGAAATCTGCACATGCATCCCCTTTTTTTCTGGGACCTGTTTGATTAAAAAACCTGAGATTTATAGTTTCAATTCCAAAATTAATGTAGTATTGTCGAGCAAGAAGTTCTGTGGCTATTTTACTAATTCCATAAGGATGAATTGCTAATAAAGGGTCAGATTCTTTTAATAGTCTATTAACTGATGTAGTAGTCCCATATTCAGCACTTGTACAAGCAATCATAACTCTCGTTTTTAATTTATGTTTTTTGATTACCTCAAAAATATTTATAGTTCCTATAACATTAGTTTTTATAGTGCCTACGGGGTCTTCCCACGAAGGTATAACTAATGGTTGAGCACCAAAATGGAAAATATAATTTGGATTAGATTCTAGGATTATTTTTTCTAATAAGTTAGCATTATTCAAATCACATTCAAGAAAAACGAATGATTTATTTGAGGTTGGAATTTGAATGGATGTGCCAAATACTTTTAATTTTTCTTCTGAAGAAAATTGAACTTGTCCTTTAGTATAATGAGATAGGTTTTGTAGAGGGCGATTAGGAAGATCAATTCCATAAACGATTTTGCCTTGATTAATACAAAAATCAGTTAAATGTGATCCTAAAAAACCATTAGCTCCAGAAATCAGTATTTTTTCCATTTTAAACCACAAATTAATAAATTAGATATTGATTTATTTTAATAATCCTTTTTCTTTTAATTCTTGCATAGCTTTATGTGAAGGTTCTTTTATATCTTTTTTTTGAGTCTTTATCCAATTTATTAAATCATCTATCCCTTCTTCAAAACTTAATGTTGGTGAATATCCTAGTTTATTTTTTATTTTGGAAATATCAGCAACACAATGCCTTATATCACCAATTCTATAATGTTGATCATAAGTAGGTTTTAAATTAGGGTTAATTTTTTGAGTAATAATTTCTGCTACTTCCGCTATTGTTATCGGTAGACCAGTACCGACATTGAAAATTTCACCATTAGCAGCATTTTTTTCCATTGCAAGAACTAAAGCTTGACAGACGTCTTTTACATCCATAAAATCTCGTGATTGCTTCCCATCTTCAAATATTATTGGAGGTTTTCCATAGAGGGCTCTAGTACTAAAGATTGAACATACTCCTGTGTATGGATTTGAAAGAGCTTGTCTAGTGCCATACACTAAAAAAAACCTTAAAATAGCCATTTTTATTCCATAAGTATTCGCAATCATTAAACCTATTTTTTCTTGAGCTAGTTTTGAGTAGGCATAAATAGAACTAGGATTACATGGTGATTTTTCATCAGTTAAGAGAGGTTTAACTTTAGATCCACATTTAGGGCAATTAATTTCCCAATCTTTACGTTTCAATTGATCTGATGGTCTCAATTCTGGAAAAACTAACCCACAAGTATCACAATGAGATTTGCCTTCTCCATAAACCGTGTTAGATGAGGCTAAAACGACTTTTTTTACATTGTGATTACTGTTAACTAAAATATCGAACAAAATAGCCAAACCAAGTATATTATTATCTATATATTTTTTTATTTTATACATTGATTGTCCTACTCCCACCATCGCTGCTAAATGAAAGACTACATCACTCTCTCCTACTAAATCTTCTAATTTTTTATAATCAGTCACAGAACCTCTATAAAATTTCGCATTTTTATTAAGATAATCTGGAGGATGATCCGTATTTCCATGAACTTGTGGTTCTAAGGTATCAATAATAGATACTTCATACCCTATTTGATCAATTAATTTATCAACTAAATGGGAACCTATAAAACCTGCTCCACCTGTAACTAATACTTTTTCGGTCATATAATGTTCTTAAGACAAATTTTAGATATTTTAATAGTTCAGGTTATTTTAAATTTCCCTTGATGAAATTAAAATTCTATTCTATAATTTATTTCAGCTATGAAATTTTTATAGAATATGGATGTAACCCTACACCCTCTATCCCATCCGCCGATATGACTTTTGGGATTGCTTTTTTAAGGATATTATATGCTCCATTCACATCCGCATTGATAATAGTCCCTTTATGACTTTGAAATAAACCCCTACAAATACGTCTTCCCTGATATTTGTCATGCCTTCTAATAGATTCATTATCCAAGAAGCTACATCTCGAAGTGAAAGATTCTGGCTCTAAATTAACATCAACCCCAATTAACTCTGATTTGTATTTAATATGAGAAACTAATTTGGAAAAAGGAATTTGGACAAAGTTCTGGTTATTCTTCTTCCCTATTGTTATCTTATGTTTCCAAGTTTTATTATAACCAATGATTATTGTTCCAAAATCATAGTTAATACAATAATTAATCACTACTCTCGAAATTTTATGAAAGATATCATTAATTTTATTATTTCTTCTCTGTGTTGACTGTTGCATTTTTTTCGTTTGAGAAGTAATTCCTTGCTTATCCTTTATGCTTTTATATCCTGAAAGTTGTTTATTATAGAATTGATTGATAGATTTAACAATACCACCTTTAATAATAGCGGGTGGTAACCCAGCATTATTTACCATAGTTATGATATTAGTTAATCCCAAATCAATCCCAATAACTCTCTTTTTATCTAGATTTAAATTTTTTCTATCCTTTTGATATATAATTTCTAAAACATAATACACTCCTTTTGGAATTATTCTTACGTGGTGCAATTTACTTTCTATACGTGTCCTAATAGGAGGTAATTGAGTTGTTTTTGGGAAATAAAGAAATCCTCCTTTAATCCTGCATTGTTGATTTGTGAACCCAATTATACACTCTCCATCTTTCTTTTTATAACTTGGTGGTTTTGGAATTCCCAAATATTTTTCTGGATGTTTTTTATTGGATCTCAAAGAATGGAAAAATGACTTCCAATTCTTATCCACGAGTCTTAGAGTTTGCTGAGCAGTTTGTGAAGGGAGTTTTTTATAGGGTTCTTTCTCTTTTAGCATATACCATAAATCGTAATATCTCAACCAATTTCCTAAATAAAAATATTCTTGTCTCACATAATAATTAGCAAGATTATAGAGATTTTTGGATAAATAACATAGATAAGATAATTGTGGAGTTTTCTTTAATTGAATCTGTTCTGTTAGCCTCATTCCAATAATATTTAAGTAGAGTATCAGATTTAAAAGAAAAGAGACTGAAGATTTATATTTTATAAAAGAAGATTAAAAATGAAGGGAAATTAAAAATACTCATAATTCATAAGTTATTATGTAAATTAAAGAATATGATAAACCAATAAAAATGAATTACTTTATTGATTTTTTATTAGAATATGTAATCAAATTTTTTAATGATTTAACATGAACAAATTTGATATTATAGTATATTTCCAATAACAGTGATTTATATGATAATTCGTTCAAAGGCACCATTTCGAGTGAGCTTTGGTGGAGGAGGCACAGATATGGCACCATATTGTATTGAACATGGTGGCTGTGTAATAAACACGACTATTGATCGTCACATTTATATAACTTTAAAACCAAGACACGATAAAAATATACATATTTTTTCAATTAATCTCAATAAAGAATATCAATTTGAAATTGGAGACAAAAATTATTCTACCGAATTTGACTTATTCAAGGGAGTTATTAATGTCTTAGAAATAAAAGAGGGTTTCGATATCATAGTATATTCAGAACTTCCCGCGGGTTCTGGAATGGGAGGATCATCTTCTTTATCAGTAGCATTAATAGGAGCCTTTAATAAATATTTGAATTTAGAATTGTCCAGACACGATATAGCACAAAAAGCATATATTATTGAACGTATTGAATTAGACCAGAAAGGAGGATATCAAGATCAATTTGCGGCCGCTTATGGGGGTTTCAATTTTATAGAATTTACTAAAGACATAAATGTAATTCCTGTAAAGGTGACAGAAGATATGATCAATGAGCTCCAATTTAGGTTAATTTTATGTTATGTAGGGGGTTCTCATTTTTCTTCTGATATACAAGATGAAGTACTACAAGGGTATGAAATTGAGAAAAAGTCTTATATTGAATCGATGCAAGATCTCAAAGATGTAGCTCATTCTATGAGAAATATCGTAGAAGCTAACAATTTAAATAGATTGAATGAATTTGGAGAACTTTTACATAAAGGCTGGTTAGCTAAGAAGAGTTTAAGTGATAAAATATCAAATAAAAATATAGAAAAATTCTACTTAACTTCAAGAAAACTTGGAGTTCTCGGAGGAAAATTGTTGGGTGCTGGAGGTGGAGGCCATCTGTTATTATTTTCAAAACCAAATCAGAAACCTAAAGTAATGCAAGAGTTAGAAAAAATAGGAGGAAAAATTGTTAATTTTCATTTTAATCCAAAGGGTCTTGAAGTATGGGAAATTAAGTAAATTTAAAAATGTATGATTAAAGAGATAATAAAATGGAAAGCGAAATAATTACAATTTTAGATGAAAGTATTAAAGTTAAAGAAAGGATTAAGAAATTAACTCCAATCATTGCAAAAATATCCAAGAAAATAATAAATGCCTATAAAAATAAGAAAAAAGTTGTTCTTTTCGGTAATGGTGGAAGCGCAGCTGATGCACAACATATAGCTGCTGAATTTGTAGGAAAATTCTATAAAGATCGAGACTCACTTCCTTCTCTCGCTTTTCACACTAATACTTCTGTACTTACAGCAATAGCCAACGATTTTGGATATGATTTAGTATTTGAAAGGCAAGTTTCCTCATTTGTGGAGGAAGGGGACATAGCTATTGGAATTAGCACCTCTGGTAATTCTCCAAATGTAATAAAAGGTTTACTTAAAGCAAAAGAAAAAGGCGCAGTAACAATCGGCTTTACAGGAGAGAAGCCGAGTAAAGTCGAGGAAATTGTGGATCTTTGTTTAAAAATACCTTCTTCTGATACACCAAGAATTCAAGAAGGACATATAACCGTAGGACATATTATCTGTTATTTAGTTGAAAAAGAACTTTTTGGGTAACTGGTAATTCATGAAAAAAATTGCTGTTTCAGTTCATGCTATTGAGAGCTTTAAAGCAGAAATTTTAGAGCAATTAGAAGGATTCGATTACATTCATGTAGATATCATGGATGGTAAATTTGTAGATAATACCAACAATAATCTAAATGTATTAAGAGTCTTAAAACAAAAATATAAAACTCCTATAATTGCACATTTAATGGTAATAAATCCATTTGATTATATTAAAAAGATAATTGACTTTATTGATATCTTTTTGTTTCATTTTGAAATAAATGGCAATAAAAATAAAATAATTCAAGAAATTAGAAAAAAGGATAAAAAAGTTGGTATTGCTATAAATCCAGATACTGCCATTTCAGAAATTATACCATATTTAGAAACAATAGATCTTGTCTTAATAATGAGCGTAAATCCCGGCTGGTCGGGTCAAAATTTCATACCAAAAACCATTAAAAAAATTAATAAATTGGCTGAATATAAAAAAAAACATAATTTTATGATTGATGTTGATGGTGGAATTAATCCCTCAAACGCAAAACTCTTAAAGAACACAGATATTTTAACTAGCTCAAGTGCTATATTAAAAGCTAAAAATCCAAATAATATAATTAAATTGCTTAAAGAATCTGATGAAACCAACTGATATTAATAAAGCAATTTTTTTAGATAGAGATGGTGTAATAAACAAAGAAGTTAGCCATCTTTCAGATCCGAAAGATTTTAAATTTATTAAGGGTTCAATTGAAGCTTTAAAATTACTTAAACAAAAAGGATTCTTGTTAATTATTATTACCAATCAAGCAGGAATAGCCAGAGGTCTTTTTACTGAAGAAACTCTTAAGGCAATTCATTATAAGATGATAAAGATATTGAAGCAGAATAGTATAAAATTAGATGATATATATTATTGTCCTCACCATCCCGAATTCACTGGTTCATGTGATTGTAGGAAACCAAATCCGGGAATGATTCTACAAGCACAATTGAAGTATCAAATTGATTTAACTAACTCGTATATGGTTGGAGATACATTGAATGATATTCAAACAGGTAGAGCAGTAAGATGTAAAACTGTTTTAGTCTTAACGGGATATGGAAAAGAGGAACAAAAAAAGATAGGCACTATAGTACCGGACATGATATTTAAAAACTTAAAAGAATTTGCTATAAATATATAAAACAACTTAATATTATAATCACTAAACTATACTCGTGAAGTGGAATGAAATTTTTTATAGATACTGCTAATTTAGATCAAATAAAAGAAATGCAAGAGCTTGGGATTATTGATGGTGTTACTACAAATCCGACGCTTTTGGCAAAAGAAGGTGCTGAACCTACAGAACAATTAAGAAAGATATGTGAAATTGTTGATGGCCCTGTTAGTGGAGAAGTTATAGGATTAACAACAGAAGAAATGGTTAAAGAAGCTCGTGAATTAGCTAAAATCGCTTCCAATATAGTAATCAAGATTCCATTTACAAAGGATGGGATTAAAGCGGTAAATATTCTTGAACCTGAAGGGATTAAAACCAATGTAACTCTTGTTTTTTCACAAAATCAAGTTTTAATAGCAGCAAAAGCTGGAGCTTCTTATATAAGTCCTTTCATAGGAAGGTTAATGGATAATGGTCAGAATGAAATTGATTTTCTTTGGGAATGTATGGATATCTTAAATTCATACGATTTTAAATCTGAACTAATTGTTGCTTCTGTGAGAAATACGCGCCATGTTATTGAGTCTGCAAAAATAGGCGCTCATATTGCTACTATTCCTTTTGCTGTTCTTGACAAAATGTTCAAACATCCAAACACAGATCAGGGATTAGAGGATTTTCTTAAAGATTGGGAAAAATTACAAAGTAAATTAAAAAAATAATCAAAAAAAAATGGCTCTTATTGACGAGATTTCCAAATGGAATAATAAGAAAGTGTTAGTCATTGGTGATGCTTTAGTAGATAAGTATATAATTGGATATACTGATAGAATCTCTCCTGATGCACCCGTCCCTAATGTAAAAATAGAGAATAGTAGTGTTTATATTGGCGCAATCGGTCTAGTACTACAATATATACAATCTTTAGGGGGAATTCCCGAAATTTGTACCATTATTGGTAATGATTTCGAAGGCGATTTTTTTTTAAACAGAATTAAAGAGTTAAAAGTAGAGCCTTCTGGCATTCTTGTTGATGAAAAAATAAAAACCCCTCAAATAACTCGAATAAAAGCTATGAATCAACATCTTTTACGTTTAGAAACAGATTATAATGGTGATTTTTCTCAAAAAATAAGAGAAAAATTTAATGATCTTATAGCTACCAGATCTCAAGATCTGGGGGCAATATTAATTTTAGATTACGGTTTAGAAGGAATTTTTGAGGATTCGTTTATCCAGAAATTATTACGCTTTTTAAAACAAAAATATAAGAACCTACCTATTATTGCTCGTCCTACAAAATCCAATTATTTTCTCTATGAGAATGTGGATTTGATTAGAATGAATCTTCAGAAAGCATTGGACACATTTTCTATCGATTGTTGCAATGAAACAAGCATTATTATTGCAGGAAAAAGGATTTTGAACTCATCCAAATGTAAGAATGTCCTACTGAATTATTTAGAAACAGAATCTTTTTTATTTTCAAGTGAAATCGAAAAAGTAGAAAAGTATACTTCTATTTTACAACAACCAGTTAGAAGTTATGTAGCCGTTGGAAGTGTTATTATGGCAGTTTTAGGGTTATCATTTGCTTCTGGAATTTCGGTTTCAGATAGTGTAAGAATTGCACTTTATGCTGCTGCACTCACAGCGACTCTTCCTCCCATTGACTTCTATAAACCTGAAAAGCTTCATAATTTTATGTTAACTAAAATGAACAATAAATAATTTACTCATTATGGTATTAGAATGGAATTATCTAAAGCTGATGAACAGTCAATCTTAACTGAGATACTGGATATTAAAAAAGATATATTAAAAATGATATATGAAGCTCAATCAGGTCATCCAGGTGGTTCTCTATCATGTGCTAATATAATTTATCTTCTTTATAACAAGATTATGAGAATAAATCCCGAAGACCCTTCATGGAAACAAAGAGATGTATTTATTTTAAGCAAAGGACACGCAGCTCCTGCACTTTATGCTGTATTATCCAGATTTGGTTTTATAAAAAGAGATGAATTATTCACATTAAGACAATATGGCTCGAAATTACAAGGACATCCGGTTAAAAATTCAAAATTTGGAATAGAAATATCAACTGGATCTTTAGGTATGGGATTATCTATTGGAGTTGGGTGTGCTTTAGCCGCTAAATTAGATAATACAGATAAATCAATTTTTGTCCTATTAGGTGATGGAGAATTAAATGAAGGGGCTATCTGGGAGGCAGCGATGTCCGCTAATCATTATAAATTGGACAATTTAATAGCAATTGTCGACCGTAACGGGATACAGATAGATGGTTCAACTGAAGAAGTAATGGCTTTAGAACCATTAGCAGAAAAATGGAAAGCATTTGGTTGGGAGGTTATAGAATTGGATGGTTCAAATCTAACAGATATGCTACGAGGGTTTGAAAGATCTAAAACAATAATTGGCAGACCTAAAGTCATTATATCCTATCTAATTAAAGGATCTGATATTTCATTTATGCAACATACTAAAGAATTCCATGGTAGAGCCCCAAATGAAACAGAATATAATGCAGCTCTTAAAGAATTGGATGATATTAAAACAAAATTGATAAAAGGCGATAAATAAAATGTCTGAACCAACTCTTAGAGATACTTTTGGGAATTATTTAGTTGAAATTGGAAAGAAAAATAAGGAGATTGTTGTTTTAGACGCCGATTTATCATCCTCTACAAGAACCTTTAAATTCGCTAAAGCTTATCCTAATCGCTTTTTTAATATGGGAATTGCGGAACAAAATATGTTAGGAACAGCTTTAGGTTTTGCTATATCTGGAAAAATCCCAGTAGTGAGTGGTTTTTCGATATTTACAACAGGTAGAGCATGGGAATTTATTAGATTTGCGGCTCATGACAATTTAAATTTTAAGATCATAACAACACATGGAGGTTTGGTAGGAGAAGATGGGAGTACACATAATTCCTTAGAAGATTTAAGTCTAATGGCGGCACTCCCGAATTTAAATATATTGATACCTTCTGATAATGTTGAATTAAATGAAATTCTAAATTACACCTTCAATACTGAAGGTCCCTTTTATGTCAGATTACCAAGAGGGTCTTTCCCTAAAATTCATGAAGATAAGTATAAATTTTCAATAGGAAAGCCTGATATCATAAAAGATGGAAATGATATATGCTTAATTGGAACTGGATATGGAAGTACATTAGCATTAAAATCTGCTAATTTAATCGAAGAACAAATAAAAATTTCGATTAAAGTAATTAACTTTCCAACTATTAAACCAATTGATAAAAAATCTCTATTAAAAGAGATAAAATCTGTTAAAGGAGTTGTTGTAATAGAAGAACATAATATTTACTGTGGATTTGGAAGCATAATCGCTCGAATTATATCTGAAAATAATCCAAAAATTATAAAATTCGTTGGAATAAATAATTCTTTTGGTGAATCTGGAAAAAGAAAAGAATTATTAAATTCTTATGGGTTGAATGTAGAAACAATTATAGAACAAATAAAAAAAATTTTTTAGTTTTTAGGTTAGATTTCTATTTGTAAATTAATGTGATAAATAACCCATATCATTTAACGCATTCAATATAATATTTTTACTTTCTTCAATAGTTTGTTTATCTGTTTCAACTAGGATATCTGCATTATCAGGTTCCTCGAAAGGATGGTCGATTCCGGTAAAATCTTTTATTTCTCCTGCTCGAGCTTTTGCATACATTCCTTTTATATCTCGGTTTTCGCATTCTTCAAGAGAACACTTCACATAGACAAGAATATATTCTCCAATTTCATTCCGGGAATATGCTCGGATTTTATTATATGGGGATACAAAAGAAGCTAGAACTGCAACTCCATTACGAGTTAAAAGCTTAGCAACAAAAGTCACTCTCTCAATATTCATGTTTCTGTCTTCTTCTGAAAAACCTAAATCCCTTGTGAGACTTTTTCTAACTATATCTCCATCAAGTCTTTCTACTTTCATTCCTCTCGCCTTTAAATCTTCAGCAACGGCATTTGCAAGTACTGTTTTCCCTGAACAAGGAAGTCCAGTAAACCATACTGTAAAACCTTTATGTTCCATTTTTCTTCTCTTTTTTTTTTAAAAATTTATAACATTACCTTCCATATCTTTAGGAATTTTAAATCCTAAAATTTTTAGGGATGTTGGAGCAATGTCAAGTATACTTTTTGTTCCTAAATTTTTTCCCAACTTTTTCATTGGGTCATATAAAACATAAACACCAAACCAATCATGAACTGCATCATCTGGTCCAGTATCGTTTTCATCTAAATACATTGAATCATATCCTACTGTTCCAGCGGATCTCCAATTTAAGTTGTCAAAATAAACCATTAGATCTGGTGGATTTCCATTTATAACCTCAAACAATTCTTCAGGTTTATAAACAATTGTATTCATTGGATTGCCATTATTATCTTTTATTGATTTCAGTTTTTTTATGATGTTATCTCTGGTTTTTTCATAATCTTTAGCTTTAATAATTCCATGAGGTTCTCTACCTTCAACATTTAGAAAAATTCTTGCATAATAACCTCCCCAGCCCCACGCATAAGTATTATTCCAATCAATATCAGCATTTGCTAATCTTGTTCCTGGTTTTGGTTTAGTTTTAAATTTTAGTAATCCAAGCTTTTCAAGAGCCATATTAACGCACACTAAACCTTTCATTGCCTTAGCGCCATGATCTGATACAACCATTGTAATTGTATGTTCACCAACAATATCTAAGATTTCTCCAACTTCTTGATCTAAATATTGGTAATATTTTCTCATTTCTCCTTCAAATTTATTACCTTTTTCATATTTATTGTGGGTTTTATCATAGTATTTCCAAAATGCGTGGTGAAATCTATCTAATCCAATAATTACAAATTTAAAATAATCCCAGTCCTTAGTTTGCATCAAATATTTAACTGTTTTAAATTGAACTTTTGTCATATCATAAATTTCATTCAATAAAATTGTTTTATCATCCACTCTGAAATTGACATCTAGAATGTACTTTCCAATATGTTCTTTAATTTCTTCTTTTAATTCTGGAGGATATGTATAATTTGAGGTTATATCAGGTGTAATGAACCCAGAGACAAGATAACCATTTAATGGTTGAACAGGATATGTTGGAGGTAAGCCTAAGATACAAGATTTTAAACCTTTCTCCGCTATTATATCCCAGACTTTCGGTTCTTTGACATTGTAGGATGATGCAATCCAAAAATCATCATATAAATTCTCTTTTCTATTCCTAAATCCATATAAACCTAATGTTCCCGCGTTCTTACCAGTTGACATAACCATCCAAGCCGGGATAGTAATTGGCGGATCACAGGACCTCAATTTTCCATAAGCTCCGTGCTCTATCATCTTTTTTATATTAGGACAATCATCTAGGAAATCTTCGAACAAAGTTTTAGGTGCAGCGCAATCTAGTCCTATAATAATTAATTTTTTCTTGTTTGAGTTCATTATACACTATATCTTAATTTTTTATGTAAAAATTGAAATTTTATTTAACATACAAACGGATTTTCATATTCTAAAATGACTTTAGCGACTTCAGGGCGCATAACTTCTGGATCTGGAGGTTTTCCTGATTGTAGTGCTGTCCGTATTTCTGTTCCAGAAAAGTAATTATGCATTTCTGGGGGATGAGGACAAATTTTATCATTGACTACAGCATTACACTTGCTGCATTTTGAGAATGATCTAAATTTAATTGGTTCAATTCCTAAATCAGGAAAGTGGTCAAAAATTTTATGGGCATCATATGGACCATAGTAGTTTCCAACCCCAGCATGATCTCGACCAATAATAATATGATCACATCCAAAATTCTTTCTAGCAATAGCATGAAAAATAGCTTCTTTTGGACCAGCATACCTCATCTCAGTTTCAAAAGTACTTAAGACAACTCTGTCTTTAGGATAATATTCATCAATCAATACTTGATAGGATTTTATGATTACTTCATCTAAGAAATCGCCAACTTTTTTCTTACCAATTACGGGATTAATAAAAAGACCATCAACATAAGTTAAACCCGCTTTTTGTACGTATTCATGGCCCAGATGGGGTGGATTTCTCGTTTGAAAAGCAACTACTCTATCCCATTTCTTTTGTTTAAATAACACCCTAGTTTCTATAGGTTTGAGATCCAATTCTGGAAATACAGATGTAGGTTCATTAATTAAAAATATTTCTCCACCAATTAGCTTTTCTTCCATCTTAAAAACGGAATCAACACCAGGATGATCTCGATCAAGTGTACCGTATACCTTTTTTGCGAATTCCTTCTTATCATAACCATATATATCTTCTATGTCCATGAGTGCAATGGGGTTCCCTGTTGAATCTACTAATATAATCCTATCATCAACATTAAAAGAATTTGCCTTTCTTTCAGGAACATCTAGTACAATTGGAAAAGGCCATGCAACATTATTTTCTAAGTACATGTGTTCAAGAACATATCTATAATTGTTTTCATTCATAAATCCTTCTAATGGGCTAAAGACTCCAAATGCGATGTTCTTGATTACTTTTATTATTTGAGGATTGACTCGAATTGTTTCAAATTCATCAATTTCCCTTAAAATTCTATCTTTTTCTACTTTTGGTAAATCTTTATTAATTAAACTACCACCATGTGGTTGTATCATCTTATATTCCTCTGTATATTGTTAATATTTTAATTGAATATAATTGAATTTCTTAATCTATATATCCCAAATCTCTTAAACGCTGTTTTACTTTTTCTTCTTCTTCTTTTGTAAAAGCTTGTTTAGATCGTTCTTCTGATTCAATTGAGGATAAAACTTGTCTTAAGACGTAAGTAACATAACTAGATACAGAAGAAAATCCAGTACCCTTCATACGCTCTTTTATCTTTTCAACTAGAGGTTTTGGTATCGAAACAGTCGTATATTGAACTTTATGATCTTCTTCATTCATATTTTGAAACTTTAAACTTAATTATAATTAATTATATTTAATTATTTTTAATTCAAAAAGATAATGAATTGGATCAAAAAAAAGTCTATGCTCAATAAAAAGTCCTTTAATTGAATTTCTTCTTGTTGTTATACATAGATAAAACAGATTCCAATTTAGTAGGATCACCCCAAAATTCCATTGGTACATAATCAGGGTAAGGATAATAACCTAAATTTAAGTTAATTGATTTTTTCCTCCTTTCCATATGTTCTTCTACGAGTTTCTTAATAGATATTGGTTTTCCACTACAACAGTTAATTATACCAGTTATTTTATCTTGTAATGAAATCCGTATGATATACTCAGCAACTTTTTCAACAGGTAGATAGTCCCTTAATTGTTCCCCACCAGACATATTAAAGCTTTCTTCATTATTATCCAGAGCTTTATCTAATTGGGGGATTATTGATTTAGGAGATTGGCCTTTTCCATACATATAAAAAAGTCTTATCCAGTGAAACTTAAAATGATAAATTTTTGCTAATTCTTGAATAAACTTCCTAAGTGTATCTTTGGCTAATGCATATGCTATAGTTGGATTTGGTTCCATATCTTCAGATAATCTCCCTTTTTTATTTCCATATTCAAAACATGTCCCCGTCACACTTAAACGCTGTAAACCATTTGAAATCATATTTTTTAAAAATTGATAGTCATTAAATAAATTTCGTTCAAAATGATATAATTCTTTAAAATTTGGAAGTCCTTCCCAAGCTAAATGAATTAATAAATCAGGATTTTGAAAAAATGTAAAAAAGTTTTCCTTTTTTTCATATAAATCGCAAGGAATAAATGTTACATCTTTATACCAAGGCAATTTTTTATTATTTCCCTGTTCTAGCGCACTAGCTATTATTTCATGTTCATTTAATTCTAATAAATGCTCAATAATATGATTTCCAATGAAACCAGTCGCACCAGTAACAAGAATCTTCATTATTTATACATCAATCCCTTTAAAATCATTTTTTAAAAGCTTTAATTCTCTATCTTTTTTGGATATATCTGTAACTTCCAGAGGCCATTTAATTCCAATAATAGGATCATCATATCTAATTCCACCTTCCTTTTCTGCACAATAAACTTCAGTTGTATAATAAATCATCTCAACATTATCATTCAGAGCTTGGAAACCATGTGCAAATCCTTCTGGTACATATAGCATTTTCATATTATTAGCTGATAATGTCTCACAATGATATTGTAAAAATGTAGGAGAACCTTTTCTAATATCTATTACAACATCATAAATTGCTCCCTTAATACATTTAATTATTTTTATTTCTGCTTTAGGCGGATACTGGAAGTGCATTCCTCTTATAGAACCTTTCTTTTTTGTAGTTGAATGATTAATATTCACAATTTCTTTAGAGTGCCCAATCTCTTTAAATTCATTTTTGTCAAATACCCTAGCAAACATGCCCCTATTATCAATAAAGGGTTCAGGCTCTACAATATAGACATTTTGTATTTTAGATTCAATAAATTTCATTTTTACAAAATTTATTTAATTAATTTAAAGTAATCATTAATTAATTTCACATTAAAATCATAATTAACATCTTCTTCTTTGTACCAATCACAAATAAATTGTATAGATTTATCAACACTAATTTCTGGCTTCCACCCTAAGAATTTATATGCTTTCGAACTATCAAGTAATAATGTTTTAGTTTCATGGAATTTCTTGATATCAGGTGGAGTTTCAACAGAATAAGATCCTTTACCATAACATATTATAACTTTTTCCACAATTTCCTTAACTGAAAAAATGCTTTTATCATGTGGACCAAAGTTCCAAGCACCGATGAATTTTTCACCTTGTTCCCACATTTTTATAGCAAGGTTTAAAAATCCTCGAATGGGTTCCAAAACATACTGCCATGGTCTTACATATGTTGGATTACGAATAATGATTTCTTGATTTTCTTTTATTGCTCTCATACAATCGGGGATAATTCGATGTTCTTGCCAATCTCCACCACCAATTACATTACCACATCTTACTGAAGACACAAATTTATTGGTTGTAGATTTTTTCGGATTAAAAAAAGCATCTCCATAGGAAGATGTAACTATTTCAGAGCAAGCTTTGCTTGAACTATATGGATCGAACCCCCCTAAACGATCATCTTCCTTATAACCTCTCTTTAATTCTAGATTTGCATACACTTTATCTGTTGTACAATTCATCATTAATTTACAATAATTATTTTTCCTAAAAGCTTCAAAAATATTAATTGTGCCCCCAACATTGATATCATACGTTTCTTTCGGTTTTAAATAGGAATTTGTAACTATCGGTTGAGCTGCTAAATGAAATATAATATCAGGTTGATGTTTTTTTACAATTGAATTTAATTTGTCAAAATCTCTTACATCTCCTATAATACTTACTAATTTTTCTTCAAGTTTAGATACAACAAAATTATCTGCTTGAGTTAAAGGGGGTAAAGCATATCCAATTAATTTTGAGTCTAATTCATTGAGTAAAATAGCGAGCCAAGAACCAATAAATCCAGTATGACCAGTTATTAAAATTTTCTTATCTTTAAAAAAATCTTTAAATAACTTTATCATTACCAAACCTTCCAAAATGCTTTATTTTCAATCCATAATTCATTAAGATAATCAACATCTCTCTCATGGTCCATACACGCCCAACTCCCCTCATGTTTATAAACCATAACTTCTCCTTTATTAGTAAGTAGTTCAAGTGGTCCATGTTCAAAATCACAATTCTCATATGGTGTGAGATAATCCATTAATTTTTTATTAAAAACCATAAATCCTCCGTTTATCAAACCGATGGAGGTTTGAGGTTTTTCCTGAAATTTTAAAACTTTACCATCTTTTTGATTTAATTCTCCAAAACGCGATGGCGGACGGACGCCAGTAAGAGTAATTATTTTACCATGTGATTTATGGAATTCGATAAGCTTCGGGAGATTGATATCAGCAACACCATCTCCATAAGTAAGTAAATTAATATCAGTATCAAGATATTTTTCTATTCTTTTTATTCTTCCACCTTTTTGTGTATTTAACCCTGTATCAATTAAACTAACTTTCCAGTTCTCGTTATTATTTTTATAAAATTGAATATTTCCATTTGAGAGATCGATTGTAAAGTCATTATTTTTTATTTCAAAGTGATAAAAATAGTCTTTAATAGTTTCCCCTTTTACCCCTAAACATATAATAAAATCATTAAAACCATAATATGAATAAATTTTCATAATATGCCATAAAATTGGTCTATTACCGATCTTTACCATAGGTTTTGGGATTAATTCAGTCAGCTGTCCTAATCTAGTGCCCCAACCTCCAGCTAGAATTATTACTTTCATGTTTTTGTAAACTCTATTTTTGTTAATACTAAATTTTTAAGTTTTTAACTTCCAATAAATTACAAATTTTTTAAATCTTAATTCTTCAAATCACTTTTTAATAAATAAACATAAGGTTTTTCGATACCATATTTTTAATATTTTATATTCTTTATTTTTTAAAGTTTAAAAAACGAATAAATTGATGCTAAATCTTAGTTAAATTATACTTTTTTTAAATAATTTATTTAATTTTTCGAAAGATTATTTACTTTTATAAATTTAAATAAATTATTGAAATGCGTATTTATTATTCGGTAAAAATTCTATATTTTCAATTATAAAGTTTTTATCATTTTCAACATTTTGGATTAAATTGGTGGGGAATTTAATTTTCGATTTAGAACAATAACTTAAAAGAATATGATTACAATTAAACCAATTTAATTTTAATACATAATCTTGAGAATACTTAGAGCTCTCTGTAATAGCCCATGTAGAAATGAATAAATCTCCATTTATCGTATATCTTTCTAAAAAGCTAATCGGTAATAAGTTGATTTTACCATTTATTATTTTCTCATCTGAATTTTGAATTAAATTGACATTTTCTGGTCCCAAAATAGCTGTTAAGTATATCCATTGAATGCAACTCATCAAGGGAATGTCAATAATAATATAAGTATTATTATTATAGGTAAATCTACTCAATATCTTTGCCATATTTCCGTAACCGCCCCCCCATTCAATAATCGTATCAATTTCATCCAATTTGGTTCCTGTTATATTTAAAAACTTCACAAAGTGATATAAATGGTGTATAGAATTATGAGAAGTAAGGTATTTGGAATTCATTAGAAGAGGTTCTCCAATATAGTCTTCTATTAATAATTTTTTTAACATTACTTGTGAAATATTCTTTTCAAGGTATTTTAATTCACTCTTTAGCCATTTCCCCCCTGCTGAAACAAACATAGTATAACAGATATCAGAATTTCTTAAAAACGAAAATGGAGTGTCATATATCATTTCTTTCTCAAGTTGCTCTTCTTTTTGTTTCCAAAAAGGAGTTAAAAAATGATCAATGTCACCAATTTTCACTTTCAAATAAAGATCCGTAAGTTTTGTTTTTAATTTATTAAATTTTTCCTTCTGTTCTAATTTACTCTCAGCTAAGAGCTTTTGGGAAGGTTTTAAAATAAAAAGTTTAATTTTTTTTAAATACTTACGAAAAATATAAGAAAAATCTGGAAATTTCATTTTTAATCTATTTAAATATATTTTCTAGCAATTCTTATTGATGGTTTTTTTCAATCCTTTAACAATTTGGCAAGTTTCATATCTGCATTTACCATAATTTCAATCAGTTTTTCAAAATTAACCTCAGGTTTCCACTTTAATAGCTTTCTTGCTTTTGAAGAATCACCTAGTAAAAATTCCACATCTAAAGGTCTATAAAATCGAGGATTTATCTCTATGATTGTTTTTCCAGTATTTAAATCAGTACCTTTTTCATTCAAACCTTCTCCTTGCCATTCTATATCAAAATCTAAAAGTTTTGCAGACTTTTCTACAAATTCTCGAACAGTATGAGTCTCGCCGGTTGCTATTACAAAATCATCGGGTTTATCATGTTGAAGGATTAACCACATCGCTTTAACAAAATCTTTTGCATATCCCCAATCACGTTTAGAATCTAAATTTCCCAAATAAAGTTTCTCTTGGAGACCAACTTTAATCCTTGATAGGGAGAATGTAATCTTACGCGTTACGAAATTTTCTCCTCTCCGTGGTGATTCATGATTAAATAAAATACCATTTGATGCAAACATATTATAAGCCTCACGGTAAATCCTTGTTATATGATAAGCAAACACTTTAGCACATGCATATGGACTACTGGGTAAGAACGGAGTTTGTTCATTTTGTTTTTCAACTAATGCATTTCCAAACATTTCTGAACTTGATGCTTGGTAGAATCTTGTTATAAAACCTAAATCTTTAAGACCATCTAACATTCTAACAACACCCAATCCAGTTACATCACATGTATATTCTGGTATCATAAAACTTATTCCTACATGACTCTGTGCGGCTAAATTATATACCTCATTTGGTTCAGTTTTTTTTAATATTCTATTTAAAGAACTTGAATCTCCTAAATCTCCATAGAAAATTTCAATATTATCCATATTATAGTTATATTTCTTATAATACAAATCTTCAATTCTCTGTCTATTTAAAACACTTGAACGCCTCACAATTCCATATACTTTGTAACCCTTCTCAATTAAAAATTCCGCTAAATATGATCCATCTTGACCAGTTATTCCGGTAATTAAGGCTGTTTTAGTCATATATTTTCCCGAATGTTTAATTTTTTTAATTATTGATTAAAATTATTTATTTATTACAATTATTTATTCTTTAAGATGATGGCTTTCAAGATACCAGTCTATAGTTTCTTTGAGACCCTCTCTAAATGGTACTTGAGCCTTAAAGCCTAAAATACTTTGTGCTTTCTTAGTATCACATTTTCTTCTAGGCTGGCCCTCAGGTTTACTTGTATCAAATTTAACCTTAATATTACTATTGGTTAATTCTCTTATTAAGAATACTACTTCTTTAATTTTGATCTCTTCATCTGCACCTATGTTTATTGTTTCTTTAGGCATTACTTCTGCTAACCTTAGAAGACCTTTTGCAAAATCCGCAGCATATATAAATGAACGAGTTTGTTCCCCAGACCCCCAAACATTTATCGAATCATCCGCTTCAAGAACTTTCTTGATTAAAGCAGGAATTACATGAGATGATTCTGGATTGAAATTATCTCTTGGGCCATATGCATTATAGGGTCGACCGATTGCTATTTTCATTTCAAATTCAGTTCTATACCACATAGATAAAAATTCCTCCATTCGTTTTGCCCAACCATACCCTTGATTAGTAGGTTCTGGTTCATCTTTGAATCCATCCTCTTCTGGAGTAGGAATTGTACAAAAACGAGGATATACACAAGCAGAACTTACAGTTATAAAGCGATCAACTTTATTAATACGACTTGCCTCAAGGATACTCATAAATACAAGTAAATTATCTCTGAAAATAGAACCGGGATGTTTAATATTATATTCAAGTCCACCAACTTTTGCTGCAAGATTAAAAACGACATTCTGTTTAGCTGTTGCTTTCAAGCAATTATTAATATCCCTTAAATCTCCATAATAGATTTTAATTTTATCAATAACATGATTTATGAAATCATGATTACTATCTTTATTCCTTATTG
>JAHQWL010000077.1 GCA_029856155.1 Promethearchaeia archaeon | reverse complement strand
GTTGTACGAATTTATGCCTCAAATGCGATTAAGAAAATTGAAGAAAGACTTGAATTAGAAAATAATTAATAACATCATTTAGCCTTTTCGTTATCCATTTTACATCTTACATAGACTAAATAGACATTTTCTACTAAACCTTTTTCATTTCTCTAATGTTTTAACTTTTCACAATTTTAAAAGAATTGATTGTTTCTATGATGTTTATAGTCGGAATTTTATCTTCTTTCAGTAATTACAGTAATTTCAGACATCGGTATATATACTATATTATTAGTCTTATCTTCTAAAGTTATGATGTCCTCCGCAGCGATATATGGAGTGATAGAAACAAGTTTTCCTGTAAATTCTTTGGTTATGTTTTTAATATAGATATAGACATCTTTCTCAATTAATCCTTCAATTATTGTTTTTGGAATCATAAATCTTAGTATTTTACTTTAAAATATAATTTTAACTGTTTGAAAAAATCTTAAAATAATAAGGTATCCTTACTTACTAATATGGAAAATATATCAGATATTGAATTAAGAGCCTTTGAAAATTCAATTATTGGGAAAAAAGAAATATCTTTTGCGAATGAATTAAAAAGAATGGCAAAAGAAGAATTAAAGAAAGCAGAAAAAAGAGAAGAGTTTATGCGGAGTAAATTATCGGTTGCTAAAATCAGAGAGGATTTAGCCGAACAAAATAAAAAACTAGTTGAACATAAATTAAAATCAAAACATCTAATACAAGCCTCAGATGTAGCTTTAAAGCATGATCAAGAATTTACATCTTTTCATGAAAAAATGGCAAAAATTCAGAGAGAAATCGCCAAGATACATAAAGAAATTGCACAACAAGAAAGAAAAATAGCTGAAAGACGAATAGATCTAGCCAAAGAGAAAATAGACTTAGGTAAAAAAAGAATTAGTATTTCTAAAAAACAAAAAGCATTTGTTAAAGCTATTAAAGCAATAAAAAAAGATGAGAAAATCAAAGATATTAAATCTCAATATGAAAATGAGCAGAAAGAACTCAATGATGCTAGAAATGATATATTAGAAATTGAAAAAGATATCAGAAAGAACGCAAATAAAATAGCAGATTTAAAAGGAACGTTAGCACTTAAACTAACCGAGAGTGGAAAAATACTGTATTAATCAAACTTCATGAATTAATAAATTCTTAGAATACAAATCTGATTTTGGCTTAAGTTTTTTTGAGGTACTTTAAAAAAAAAAAGGTAGAATATTTAATTATTTAAATTTACTATCAGTTTGTTTTACTTCACTTTTATTTTTACCCTATATATTATGATAATTCCAAGAATGGAACCAAAAATCAAAAAATTAACTTGAAAACCTGGTATTCCTCTCCCTACTATGAGATTTACTGAAATTGAAATCGATTTTTTATTGCTTTCTTTATCTATAGCAGTCGCAGTAATATTATGAACTCCAATTGAATATTGGCTTGTGTCTAAACTATAAGTCACCTCTGGATATGGATAATATGGGGGCATTGTTTCTTCTTTTACCATTGCACCATCTACAAAAATTTGAATTTTATCAAGAGCCTGATCATCATCTCCTTCAGCAGTAATATTAAAAATTCCACTTAATTGTGCATTGGATGCTGGATTTGTTATTGAAATTGTAGGGAGTATAGTATCGGGGGGTGCTTTTCCATCCTCATTTACCGTAATATAAGTAGATTCGGCATTACCAACAGTACCATTTTTACTCGTAGTTATTATATTAATTCTATAATCTCCTTCCGAACCCCAGAAATCAGGAAGATTAGGATTATAGAGATTACCGGTATAATTGCCATCGCCATTTTGGTCTAATAATTCTACTAACATCAAGCCAGTATGAGCACCAATTTTCGAACCTTCATTATCAGTCTCAATTGCGGATGGTATCCAATTTGGTGGAGTAATTCTAACATACACTTTGTCTATCATGGGAAATCTATCAATTGCAGCCCATGTCGGAATGAGAGATGTAAAATTTATAATAAAAACTCTTAATGGAAACCATAGTTTAAATACTGGGGGACAGTTAGTTCCCGATCCTATCCAATAATTTAATGCGTCGTTTCCATCTCCACCATTTGGTAAATTTCCAAATGCATCTACCTCATGACCAATCTCATCATGATTATCATCAATCCAAGGAAATTGAATATCACCATCTCCCACAGCATGAACATATGCCTCAGCTTCTTCAAATGCCTCGCCAATTGTTTTACACTCTGTGATTGATGAAAAAAACTTCTCAGAGAACGTAGCCGCTTCCCAAGTTGGACTTGTATATGATCCATGATCTATATCTGTTGCAGTTAAAATGATACGATTATCTTTACTAACTGGATTAATAAATGAACCTGCATGACAACCTTCATAGATAATAATAAAGCGATTACAACCTGTACTAGTTTCTAACGTGTTTAACCACGTATTTAAATCAGTGTCAGTCAAATCTGTACCAGGAATACACATATGACCTACTCCTCCATGATCAAACATATAAATACCAAGACCATGAGAATGATCTACTTTAGTAGCTGCCCATGTTTCAATCGCCCATCGAATATTTGCATTGACTGTATTACCATCTCGATAAGGAGATAAAGGTACACCCGTATAGTCAGGATCTAAATAGTATATATCAGCAGCACTAAATCCTCGATTCATTAATGCTTCATAAGCTTGATCACATCCACTTCTTATTACACTTAGTTTATCATGGTCTGATCTATCACCAGCTATAATAATCCATGCGGCTAAATTTGCACTTAATGCTGTTTTAGGTTCACCGATTATCAAATTTTTAGAGCCGGAATCAAGTATATATGGTTTAGTTCCAAAAGAAAATAGGGAAATCACTAATATCAAAAACATTAACTTTTCATAACGATATCTCTTCAAATTATTTTCAACCCTCTTTATTTATGATTTGAAAATTAAATATTAATTCATCCCTTAAGATATAAAAATATATCTTTTTTTTGACGTGAATGTTAAAATACTATTTTAGTATTAACTACTCATTATTGACTTATTTTTCAAAAAGAGGTATGATAATTTTCCTCAATTTAATAATGTTTTTTTTTAACAATCCATTTTAATTTAGTGATTTTACAATCTTTTAATTAGATAAAATACTAGATTATTACAGCAGATTAATATGACAGAAGATAAGACTGATCAAACTGAAACGCCTTACGAGTACTCGTTTGAATATATTCAGAAGAAGCTTGAAGGGAAGAAAGATTCGTTCGGAATGCTCATGAAAGAGATTGTTCGAACGGGAATATGCACTGAATGCGGAACGTGCGCAGCAGTGTGCCCTGTTTTAATTTGGGATGAGTTAGCGGGACAACCTAAGCTTATAGGTAAATGTACAGGTTGTGGTATCTGTTATAATCAGTGTCCAAGAACTATTACCGATCCTTATCAACTCATGGGAGATTTTAAAACAGGTTATGTAGCAAATACAAACATCCCAGAAGTGATTGGAGGTCAGGATGGTGGCACAGTAACAAGTTTACTGTGCTACTTGTTTGATGAGCATTTAATCGACGCTGCTGTTGTGACAATGAGAAATCCTAGTAAACCATGGCATCCAATAGCCCAAATCATTACAAGTAAAGAAGATGCTATTAAAGCTTCGGGTTCCATTTATAGTCATTCTCAAACAGTTGAAGCTTTGATGGATGCTGTACGTCAAGATTTTCGATCAATTGCATTTGTGGGTACTCCATGTAATATAGATGCTGTTTCTAAAATGTTTGATAGCCCAACGGGTATGTTAAAATATTTTATGCGGTGCCATGTTTTAAAGATTGGATTATTCTGTATGGATTCATTTGCTCCTGAGGCTATTTATCCATTCTTTGAGAGCGAGGGGATTGACTTGTCAAAAGTTCAAAAAATGGATATAAACAAAGGAAAGTTTCACTTATACTATGATCCACAAGGAGAGCCTTTTAAATCATATACAATTAAGCAATTAGATAAGTTTAAATCATCGAGTTGTAATTTTTGTTTAGATCTAACCTCTGAAAATTCAGACATTAGCGTAGGTAGTGTGGGCTCTGGAGCAAATAAAAATACCGTATTTGCTAGAAGCGGTATTGGCGCTGAAATTATGGAAGATGCAGCAGAAAAGGGGTATCTCAAAATAGAGCCTTTCAATGCTATAAATTTGAACGCGGTATTGTTTTTAGCAAAACTCAAAAAAGTATCTCAATACACTGTTCGAAAACGAAAGGTGTTTATTGTAAGAGATGCGCCTGAAGAAGAACCAAGGATTGAAACTAAGCCAGAAACAGAACAAGCTGAAGTAACACCTCCTTTAGGAACTAGAAAATTTTTGAGTGTTTCAAAAGAGTTAAATGAAGAAGGGAAAATTCTAACTATTTCATTGACGAATACTATAGGTTATGTTTTAGAAGATATGAAAATTCGAATAGTAACCGTTGAAGAACTTTTTGAGAAAAAACCCTGGATAACAACTATCACAGAATTATTTCCATTTGAAACAATCGAAATTGGTTATCCTTTGGAAGGAGAACCTGGCGAACCAGTTGTAGCTAATGTATTAGTTGAGGCTTCAACAGAAGCGTTTGGGAAAATCTTTTCTAGAACGCTAAAAGTAGCACCAAAAGAATAACAATCTAAATCAAATTTTATTAAAAAAGTTAAATGAAATAAATTATTATAAAAACCAATAAAAAAAGGAAAGTCAAAAATGAAAATTAGTTTAGTTGGACTAAGTGGATGTGGAAAAACAAGCGTTTATTCTGTTGCTTTTGCTGCAAAACGGCCAGAAGAGACAAAAGGTCTTGCGCCAACAATTCTTTATGAAACAAGAAGACATCCCTTCCTTGGTTTACAAGTTGGAATCTTTGATTTTGGAGGGCAAGAGGAATTTCGAAAAGAGTATACTGAAAAGCCAGAAGTCTTTCGTGGAACAGATATTCTTATACCTATAGTCGATTTACATGACCCAAATACATTTCAAGAAGCAAAGGATTATTTTATAAATCTATTGGATATTTATCGTAAGATGAATGAAAAACCAAAGGTTTTCTTGTTCCTTCATAAGTATGATACTGAAAATTTTCAGAAAGAGCTACTTGATACAAACGTTAAAAACGCAAAGAATCTTTTCCTAGATATTTTTAAAGATTATGATTTTGATTATATGCTCACAAGTATTTATGAGGAAGACAAATTAGCAAAGGTATTCAGAGATGTTTTAATTTCAGAATATGCTGATTTAAAAGCACATGTAGAAAAAGCTGAGAAGCAGCTTGATGAAATTAAAGCTAAAGTCATTATCGCTGATATTTCAGGTAATGTCATCGTTCATAATGTTCAAGGTGTCAGTAGTGGATTAACATTGAGGGGAGATTTAAGAGATTTTATTAATGCGTGTAATACAGTGCGGGAAAATATTTTTATGGCAGATTCTGCAAAGTTTGGTGGTCGAGATGCTGATGGAAAGGAAATTGAGCTTCATATTTTTAAATACATCATTTCTGTGTTGGTAATGAAATCAGGAGAATTGGATAGGGAATCCCAAGATAAATTAAATATGCTGTTAAATGACATGAAGCTTTTTGCTGATTTGATTATATCCGCACATACGGATTAATCTTTAAAATAATAATAAATATTATTTTCTTCATATCTTTTTTTAATTCCAAAATTAGTATAGAATCATCAGAATTAAAAAAAAGAAATAAATAAGTTTAGAACTATTAAATTTGATATAATTTAATACTTATAAAAGTATATAGATACTAAATTAAATTATATTTAAAATAAGAGGAATAAGATAATGTCTAAGGCTAAGGTTAGTAATATTGAAATTGAGTATGATACATTTGGTGAACCCTCG
Organism: Promethearchaeia archaeon; assembly: GCA_029856155.1. Classification (GTDB taxonomy): domain Archaea; phylum Asgardarchaeota; class Lokiarchaeia; order Sigyniarchaeales; family SOKP01; genus Loki-b32. The sequence goes on along the minus strand of JAHQWL010000077.1, from coordinate 14,950 downwards.
TCAAAACCATTATTATTAATTATGGGACTTGGGGCACAAATGATCAATTGGGATGTAGAATTTTGCAATAAGCTTGTAGAACGCGGGTTTTACGTGATCCGATTCGATAATCGAGATGTTGGGTTGTCCACTAAATTCGATGAAGCAGGTGAACCAGATCTTATGAAATTATATATGAAAGTATCAAAAGGAGAAAAAATTGAAGCGTTTTATACATTAAATGATATGGCTGATGATGCTGTTGGACTTTTAACTGCAATTAATATTGATAAAGCTCATATCTGTGGGGCATCGATGGGAGGAATGATTGCCCAGGTTGTTGCGTATAGACATCCTTCTCGTGTTTTATCTTTTACTTCTATTATGAGCAGTACAGGTAATCCCGATTTGCCCCGTCCATCACCAGAGGCAATGAAAGTGTTAATTCAACCTTTACCCACAGGACGTGAAGCAATTATTGAGTATGGTGTGAACAGTATGCGTATAGTTCACGGTACAGGCATTCCTTTTGATGAGGATAGAGCACGTAGATTGGTTACGGCTTCATATGATCGTTCGAATTATCGAGCGGGCTATTCACGTCAATTAGCAGCAATATTAGCAAGTGGTAATCGTAAGCAGGCTTTAACATCTGTAAGAGCCCCCACACTTGTAATCCATGGAGAAGCTGATCCTCTAGTTCCATGTGAAGGGGGAAAAGATACTGCAGAGACAATACTTGGAGCCGAATTAATCCTTATAAAAGGAATGGGCCATAGTTTACCATTAGAAGTTTGGCCAAAAGTGCTAGATGCAATTACAAAAAACGCCTCTAAAGCTTATCAATAAAAATGGAGTTATTTTTATCTTTTATTTTTATTTATTCTAATGAAATTATTCAATTCTTATAATTAAATACTTAATTTTAATATAAAGACTTGATTAGAATGGTAAACCGGTGTGCATGGGTAGGAAACGACAAGCAAATGATTTCTTATCATGATCTTGAATGGGGCACTCCTATTCATGATGATCGGCTTCTTTTTGAATTTTTAATATTGGAAGGTGCTCAAGCGGGTTTAAGTTGGAATACAATATTGCGGAAACGTGAGAATTTCAGAAATGCATTTGATAATTTTGATTACAATAAAATTGCGAAATATAATGAGCTAAATATTGAGAAGTTAATGAATAATGAAGGCATAATAAGAAATAGAGGGAAAATTGAAGCTGTAATTGCAAATGCGAGAGCTTTAATAAAGGTTCAAAAAGAGTTCAGATCATTTGATAAATACATCTGGAAATTTGTTAATTATAAAACAATTGATAATAAATTCAAAGAACTTTCAGAATTACCCTCTAAAACTGAGGAATCAGAACAAATGAGCAAGGATTTGAAAAAAAGAGGGTTCAAGTTTATTGGACCTACTATTTGTTATGCTTTTATGCAGGCAGTTGGGATGGTTAATGATCACATAATTTCTTGTTTTAGGTATGATGAAATTATTAGAAGATATAGTAAATAACAAATTTTTAGAGAATTTTTGTTAATTATGATTGTATTTCTCAATTATATTAAATAAAGTGCTAAAATCTATAGGTTTTTCTAAAAATTCAATTACTCCCATTTCTAAAGCCTTTTCTCTGACACTATAATCCGCACTTACAAAAATAATCTTACAATCAGGATTAATTGCTAAAATTTCTTTTGTTGTCTCCAATCCATTTTTCAAAGGCATTCTGTGATCCATTATAATTATGTCTGGAGTGTTTTTAAAATTTTTATAAATTTCTAACGCTTCCTCACCATTAGAAGCTTTAGCAACTATGGTATGACCTTTGAACTTTAAGAATTGCTCGAAAAGGTTAACAATGTCCACATCATCATCAACTATTAAGATATTGACTATGATAATCATCTATAGATTTTTATCTTATAAATTATTTAGAGGTTTCTTATTTCGTCTATTAATTTAGCTGCTTCTTTACATTTTTTTTCTATTAAATCCAATTTATCATTCTCAATATTCTCTTCCTTGCCAATTCTTTTAAAAAGATCAGCAGAACTATAAATTACCTGCATAATATTTCCTAAGTCGTGAGAATACTTATCTTTCAACTGTTTCTCTTGTTCACTGGTTATAGTGTATTCTAAATGAATTATAAAAGCTATAACTAAAATAGTCATTATAATGATAGAAGTATAAGCTCCAATGATTATGGTAATATCTTGACTCTGGAATGAACCAGAGTATATAGAAGTTATCATACTTAAAATTGCTAAAGGTATATAGAGAATTATTGAAAAGCAAGTTAGATAGTACCATTTAATGCTTTTCCCAATTCTTTTCTTAAAGGAGTTATACCTTAAAAAAGGTAATAAGAAGATTGTAATAATTCCAAGAAACTGAGATATCCGGGCATATAACGCAACAGGAACTAGTCCCAGAGAAAAATTAAGAATTATTGGAAAAGCTATTAATAACACAGAGAGTAATTTAATTTTATTGGAAGAAATTTTAATATAATAGGAGCTTAGTCCAGATCCTAATAAAAATATTGCTATGGGTCCGATAATATAATTCATTAAAAGAAAAAAGCTTTCTTGTATTTGATTATTAGTAATTGCAGAAATTAAGGCAACAATTCCTGCTGTAACCCAACAAAACCACCCAGTAGTGAAATAAATGTATGTATTAGATTTTGATTCATAATAAAAATTCACAGAGACAATAAATCCTATTAATCTTATCAAAACTAATAAAAACATACTGAAAAATATAAGTTCATGCATTCGATAACATCCTTTTAAAAAAGTCGTAAAATGAATGGAAAAGTTGAAGAGATGAAAATTTTTTTTATTTTTTAATGAAAAGTATAATCGATTTTGTATTTAATCTTATCTTTTAATTAACAAAATTTAATATAAAATTTAGAATATTTGATTATTGAGAATTTAATAATAATATTTTTATTCTTGTGTAAGAGAATGTAAGGTGAATTATGAGGTGCGAAGGATGCCTTCATCAAGAGAATTTGTACATGTGTTTTTTCACGGATAAGAACAAAGAAGTTTATTTGTGTGCAAAATGTCTTGGAAAATTGTTAATTGAGGATCCTCCACCACCCATCTATAATATGAGTAAGTTAGCTTATACATGGAAAAAAACTTAATCTAACCCAACATTATTAAAGTAAAGGTTTTAAGTCAGCTAAAGACCCTCTATATTTGGGCTCTGGAATATGATTAGCAAATTCTGTTTTTTTACCTTCAATGAAAAAAGTTTGTATATCAAGACGGGCAGCAATCATGTCCTTTTCATCATCTCCTACCATTAAACAAGCATTCGCTGGGTATCCAATTTTATCTAAGATTTGCTCGTAATAAAGCAAGTGTGTTAAAGATTTGGTAGCATTACTATTCTCGATCGTGGTAATTAGACGGTAAGGAAAATCGGCTACACCTGCCCATTCTAAGCGTTGTTCGATTGCAGTTGCCGGAAGTATAGGTGTTGTAGCAATAACAACATCATAACCCTTATCGAAAGCAGTTTGAACAACATATCTTGCTTCAGGTTTCTTTCGAGTGTATTGACGGAGTTTGGAAAAATCTTGTTCATAAAATTTATCAAAAAATGGTTCAATTGTTTCACGAGTATACCCCTCCAATGGAAAAAATACATTAGCATATACTTCTTCATTGGTGGTGTATCCCTTATTCTCTTCCACAGCTCTAGATGCTTTTTGTATTTTTGAAATAAATTTTCTTGACGATACGATATGGGCTACACTTTGGGCTAATAATTTTAAATAATTAGATATAAATTTATCTAAATCTATATCTAATAGTGTTCCATCTAAATCAAACAGAATTGCTTTGATTTTTTCATCCAAACTGTTATTCATAACTGTAATCTAATATGATATTTAATCTTAAATGGTATAATTAAAAGTGATTCAAATTATTTTTTATTTAGATTCTTAATTCAAATAAAAAAGTTGACATTCTTAAATAATGAATTATCTATAAAAAGAGAGATTGGTTATTTCCATATTTCTTATCTAATAATAAAAAGTTTTTATAAAATTCTATCTTTTTATAAAATTAATAGAATGAAACATCATCAATCTGTTTAGTCTTGGTAAAATTAGAGTTAAAGGATTTAAATAATGGTTCTGTCTTTATCGGGGATAAGTTAAACGTTCGAACAAAGTACAATTTTGAAAAAGAGGCTGAAATTTTTTGGAGTGGAATTCAATTAATTACTAATCCTCCTTGTGCTAAAGAACTTCAAATTTCAAAAGAGGAAATATTTAGTAAAGGCAAATTTGAACCAGGTGAATATGTTCGTGAAAAATCTCTCTTAATTAAAACTAACTTTGTCCCTACAATAAAGAATAGAAATCTAAATTATACTCTAAAATTAAATTTAAGACAGCCTAATCCAATTAATCCTGAAGATGATTTAGTAATTAATAAAACTCATGATATTGAGATTAAAGCAAGAAATTCTGGATTTCAAGCAAAATCCCCAAAACCAATCTCATTTTCAATTTCGGGTTTAAACATTCTTTTAACAAAAGATATTTTTAAGCCAGGAGAAACTATTAAAATCGGTTATTCTTCAAATGAACTTAAACAATTAGAAATAAGACTTCTTCAGAATGCAAATTTGGTTTGTTATTGTGAAGCATATGGTCAGAATTGTCGTAAAGTCGAGGAACTTCCTCCTGCAATTGCAGGAGATGTTCGAACACAGAATTTTGAGAAAGATTTTTTACTTTTAAAGGTTCCAGAAGTTGCAGAACCAAGTCATAATTATTTATGGTCACCCTCTGAGAAAGAACAATTTGGGTTTAGGTACGGAGCGTATACTAAGTGGAGTTTACTAATCATTGGAAAGAAAAAACCAGAGTATGGATTAGAACCAATAAAACTTGAAATACCAATAACAATTTCTACAGGACCAATTTCTGAGGAAAAAGTTGGTGTAGATTTATTTTCGGAAAGTTCTGCTGTCGCATCTTCCTTATTTGATGGGATTTCAAAATTCCAGAAGATCTATAAAGTATTATCCATTGATTCTGATATTGAGAAGTACATAATGAAAATAAAAAACATTTCTAAAAATGATTTAAAAGGAGTAACTGTGGTGATTTCAGGGTTGCAAGAAGGGTTATTCGAAACTGCTTCACAATTAACTGGTTTTAATACTTGGAAAAAGGGTGAAGAGAAAGAAATCTTTTATAAATCAAAGCAAAATATTACTGCATTAATTTCAGTATTGGAAGATAATAGTCAACAGAAAATTAGGATTCAATCTCCTGTTTCTGAAGCTAGTTTTTTTTAATTAAGTTAAAGTCTTTATTTATAGGTTGAAATATTCTTTTTTCAATTAAATTTAGAATTGCTTCAGCATCATTTAATTGAAATTCTTTCTGTTTATCATATAGGGACGATACAAAGAAATGATCTGTATTTTTTTCTTTCATTATTTTTAAGGCTCGATTTATAATTATTTGTTCGTCTGAAGTAATTTTTTTATTTTGTGTTATGACTTTTAAAGGGTAGATTAAGGAAGTGTGAAGATGAAGATCGAGTAAACCTTTTATTTCACAGAATTGAGTAATATCTCCATCAAAATCTTCAAATAAGTGTCCAAATTTTTCTTCGAGATCAAATGACAAAGCATTTATTGAATCTATAAAGTCTTGAGAAGGATTTTCCTCCATAATCAGAATAATTCTAGAGTCTTTATAATCTGACATTAAAATCTTTGAATTCTGATATTCCAATTTGACACTTTGAGTTTCTATGTTAGCATGTGTTAATTCTATTCCAAAAGCTCGTACGGCCTGTAAGAATCCAGATATTAAAGAACTATCTACATATTTACCTGTAAAGAATTGTTCATAAACTGTTAGTCCAGAATTTTTATCAGAAAGAATAAAATAGTGTAGATTTAAGGCATCTATGAATTTATTGATTATTTTTTGTTGACGTTCGGCGTTAATCCTTCTTTTTCTTTTTACTAAGACATAACCCGAAATACTCCCTCCTAAAATAATAGTCACAAGTAAAATAATATCTAAAACCATTTCGAGTGGTATTGTAAAAGGAACACTAATTAAAAATTCTTGAGTTTTAACACCTCCATCAGTGTTATTATACCAGAATAAGTAAGCTTTATATATTCCCGTAACTGGCTTTGCAGATATATTACAACAAAATAACGTTTCTTGAGAAGTAACCTGTTTTGTTTCCTTAAATTCTTCAAAACCTAAGGAATCCATCAATATATAAGTTATTTTACCTTGAATAACGGGTGCATTAACGGAGAATTTCAAATTTTGCAATGGTTCATATCCCGTCTTTCCTATATTTAATGTAAAATCAATGTTAGGAGAATATGCAGATATTAACCAGATTTCTCCCTCTTTTAAAGTGTTATTTGAAATAAAAATAAAGTTGTCAGTGTTATTAAGATCTACATCGTTTGTAACATCAAGTCCATTTCTATAGATTGTAATATTATACCAACTTTTTGGATAATAAAATTTTATCGAGTAATTTGAATATACTCTTATAAATTCAGGATTGACTGTCCATTCATTTTCCAAATTTTCCCTTAATAATACGGATCCTTCTGAGAAAATCATATGCTTAAGAGAAACATGATAATTAAAATTCAATTCTAAAGTAATAGATGAATTATTTTTAATGAAAATATTTATCATAGATCCCCCCGTATAGAAATCAAGACTTTCTATAGAAAGCTTTCCGGATCCTAATTCAATTCCATCTATAATAGTATAGGAATTGCTGCCAATTTCGGCAGTCATGTTAATTTTAGAAGGAAAATATGATCGATTAACTCTTTGTTTTATCTTATGGAGAAACACATCTCCTGTCCTATTATGCCATTCACCTAAGTTATCATCATACCAACACATAGATAATTGTGATCTTGGATTATCATTATTGATATACCAGTAGTATTTATCATTCCAACTTATCCCAGTTCCATCAAGCACTAAACAATATAATCCTGAAGATAAATAGACTGGAAATTGAAATGTTTGTTTATTCCATTGAGGGGTTCCTTCTGTCATATTTAGTATGAAGGGAACACTATAAGTTACTCCATTTGGTCTTCTATCAATAGAATCCCATCCCTCTATTCGGACATATACAGGTGTTGGGGTAGTAGTTTTAATCGCTTTATAGCCAAATATATCTATCGAATAAATAATCGTAGGTTCTGTAATATTTATTTGCATCCCTAAAATTTCATTAGAATTACCTCTTAAAGTTTCGAAACCACTTGCTTCTTCTTCAATTATCTTTATTTCAGAATTCATCCTAATACTAGTAAAATTAAGTTCTATTTCTGTTAATATCCAATTTGGAGATAGAAGATCAATATTCACTGATGTTGAATTTTCTATCGTCCCATGATCCTCTGAAAATTCGATCATCTGAAAATTTGAAGAAATTATTAGAGATTCTCCATTTTCTTGGGCATGGGAAAAATCTATACTTATAACTATACCAAATATAAAACCCACTATAATTGAAATTATGAATATATAGCTCTTTATCTTCAAGTATTTTTAACCCATTAAATGTTAAAAAAAAAATCATTTATATATTTATGTCTAATTTAACATTAGTAAATATTTTTGAAATTTAACCGTAATAATAACACTGATTTAAAGTAAAAGAACTTAAATTTGTTAAATCAAAACAATTAAAAAAGATACTTTTACTAAGGTTTTGATAATTCAATTTATTACAGAAACTAGTTTGTGATTATAATATTTTTTTAATATTAATCTTAAAATATCTTCAAAACAATCTAAAACACCTTCTCCTTTTAAGGCACTCGTAAATCTGGTATCAATATTTTTATAGTTATAATACCCGATTTCTTTCAAGAAATCTATAGAGTTAAATTTATCTTCTAAATCTTGTTTGTTAAAAGCGATGATTATTGGAAGATCCTCAATTGATTCATTAAAGTAAGAGATTAATTCACGCCAAGAAGTCAAATTTCTCTCATAAACATCTTCTTGAGAATCAATAACGAATATCACTCCGTCTACAGCTCTTAAAGTGATAGGTCGAGTAATAAAATAGAAATCTTGCCCTGTGGTAGTATAAATATGGATTTTAAGAGCCCATTCTTGGTTTTGAAAGGTTACTGTTCCATAATCAAAAAAAAGGGTCCTATCTACAGTACTTTCGATACTATATACTTCTTCATCTTTTCCAAAATCAGAAAATAGAGCCTTTATTGATGTAGTCTTACCCGAAAGAGCTGGACCAAAATACACAATTTTTATACTGATTGTCTTATCACAATGATCGATAATCACAATTGATAATTCAAAAATAGATTTAAAAAAACCAATATTTTTTTTATATCAATTATAGGAAAAGAGTGAATTCTTATTTCCTATTAATAAAGAAATGAGGCTAAAATCATTGTTACAAAGTTTTAAATTTTGAATATAATTGCTCAATTATTGTATTGAATGCCTCAACTACTCCTTGGCCTGTTTTTGCTGACGTAAAAAAAAAATTTAAAAAATTATGTTCATTAACAACTTTTCGGATTTTTGATATATTTATACTGTTTTCATCCACTAAATCAACTTTATTAGCAAATAAAACAATGGGAATATTTCCGCAATTTTTTTCTACTACTTCATGCCAATTCTTTATATGTGTAAAGCTATTTTGACCAAGTTCATTTTCTTCAAGACTATATACAATTATTGCTGCTTTAGCCTCTTTATAAAACAGGTGATGTAGAAAATTGAAATCATCTTGACCTGCTATATCCCAGAATAATAATCTAACCATATCTCCATTAAATTCCTTGTTATATTTTGAAAATTGAGCTCCAATGGTTTTTACATAATCCTTTTCAAACGTACCCTTCGTGAATTTTTTAATTAAGGAGGTCTTACCTACTGCTCCATCTCCAACAACAACTATCTTAAATCGAAATTCCTCAAAATTCTTCATTAGGTTTCTGAATTATAGTCAATTTATAATTTTTTTCTAATGTAAGATTAGGATTAGTTTAATATAAAATTTTAGGGATTTGGAGAGTTTTAATAATACAATTCTACTAAATATTTTTCTTAGTAAAAATCTCTGTCACGATGGATTCCAGCGATGGAATATCGTTTATTTGAATAGATTTACTCTTTTGTGAAAAATTCTGTAAAGATTGCAAAATAACACTATCATTCTTAACAGAATCAAGAAAATTTTTAATCTTATGATAGGCAAAATAAGAGTGCCCCTTAAAGATATAACAAATTAAAAATGGTTCAAAAGCCATCATAAGAAGAGTGTATTGGCCAAAAACTGCCCTATCAAGACCTTCAGAAAATACTTCACTAATTATATAATTTACGGTAGTTAGGAAGCCTCCTAAAATATCATCTTCAAAAGAAAAATCCTCCTTAAACTTTTTAGAGAATAAAAGATTACCCCCCTCGGTTAAGATTAATAGCATAACAGGGTCTTCTTTTGATATCTCTGGAACTTCGATAATCCCTCTTTTTACCATATTTTCCATTTGTTTGTTCAAACCAGTAAGCTCCAAACGTTCAGATAAAGACACTTCAGAAATTTTCAAATTCTCCCACATTTTGGTTTGTCTGAGTAATTCATCATGTTCAAAGGATATTTTCATTGCTAAGCGTTTCATGCTATAAGACTCTGCTATCTTCTGTGCTTGAGTAAAAAACAATCGAGCCGATTTTATATCAAAATTTAATAAAGCCAATTTAGCCTGAAGTATGAAGGTTTCACAAAAAACTAAATATGAATGTTGTTTCTTCGCGATAGTTAATAATTTGGCAATGTAATAATTTAATTCGGCCAAAATCTCACTATCATTATCAATACGATATTCCATTAGAAGTATGTCACAAAGATGGATATGAGCTTTTATAATAGCATCAAAAACTGTAGTTTCAGTTTTTACAATTTCTTTGAATAATTCTTCTGCTTTTATTTTATCTCGGATTCGAGAACTTGTTTTTAAAATTAGGGCTTTAGTGAATTTGTAATCAAGTTCAATTCCATCGCCTTTTTTCTGGTTATAAATATCTTCCAAACGATGAAAATATTTTTGAGCACGCTCGTTATCCCCATGTTCAACGGCTAATGTAATTAAACTTACAATAACGCCTTCAATAGAAATAAAACCTTGAGGAAGTTGTTCTAAAAGATTTATACTCTCCTCTAAATGTTCCACAGCAAGTTCATATTTACCCATGTCACCATATAAACCCCCCAGATTATTTAATAGAATTACAATATTAAAATTACTCTTTATCTTTTTAAATAATTCTAAACCCTTTAGGTTATATTTCAAGCTTTTCTCCATTTCGCCAATAGCCCAATAATATACTCCAAGATAGATTTGACAAGTAGCAATCCAGTGGTGATTAAATTTAATTTCCTTTGCAAGAGATAATGCTTTTTTGATATGCTCCCTACAAAGATCAAAATTAGATTTTACTCGAAGTAAATAACTCGCCATTATAAGATTAGCCCAGACGATTTCGTATGATTTATCGAATTTTTCTTGTGAATCTAAGATCCACGTTAAAGAACTCTCAACTAAATCTACTTTACCACGCAATCCAATAAAGGCTTTTGCTACACTTAAACGAGCTTTTCTTTGAGTTATAATTTCTTTAGACACATTTGAGAGAGAATTTATTACTGAATCAATTTCTTCAAAAAAATTGAACGCTTCCTCAAATTTACCAGATATAACTAATCCAGTAATAATAAAAATTAATCCATCACAAGATTGGAGATTATCATTACATTTTTGACCTTCTTTATAAATTGTGTCACCTAAATTAATGAGATCTTCCCCTTTATTAAGATAAAAGAGAATTAATCCCTCAAGAAACTGAAAATAGCTTTTTTGCTGAAGATTAAGCCCCTCAAAATGGCTCTCATCATTTAGTATATCAAGAGCTTCAATAAGCTTGCCAGTATCAAAAAGTTCTTCTGCCAACGTTAGTTGATTTAGCTCTGGATGGGACATGTACTTATTTGATTTGGACTATAAACTTATTAATATAATAAGCTAATTAGTGTTTTAAATGTAGTGTAATAGATTACGAATTTTAACTTTCCGTTTTATTAATTTAATATATTATTGGACCAGATTTCTCTTAATAAAAATCTCTGTTATTATGGATTCAAGCGATGGAATATCGTTTATTTGAATAGATTTACTCTTTTGTAAAAAATTCTGTAAAGATTGCAAAATAAAACTATCATTCTGAATGGAATTAAGAAAGTTTTTAATCTTATGGTAAGCATAATATGAAGCCCCTTTAAAGATATAACATACTAAAAATGGTTGAAGGGGCATCATAAGAAGCGTGTATTGACCGAAAACAGCTCTATCAAGACCTTCAGAAAATACTTCACTAATTATGTAATTTACAGTAGTTAGGAAGCCTCCTAAAATATCATCTTCAAAAGAAAAATCCTCCTTAAACTTTTTAGAGAATAAAAGATTACCACCCTCGGTTAAGATTAATAGCATAACAGGGTCTTCTTTTGATATCTCTGGAACTTCTAATGACCGTTTTTTTAACATAGTTGTCATCTGATCATCTAATCGGGCTAATTCAATGCGCTCCGCCAGACTTGCTTTTGATTCATTCAATAAATCCCAGTTATGCAATTCTTTTAATAAATTATCATGTTCATTTGAGATTTTCATCGCCAATCGTTTTATGCCATATGATTCCGCTATTTTCTGAGCTTGAGTTAAAAGTCGTCGGGCTACTTTTATATTAAAAGTTAATAAAGCCAATTTAGTTTGCAAAATGAAGGTCTCACAAAAAACAAGGTATGAATGAGATTTTTCAGCTATAGCTATTAATTGAGTAATATTCTGATTGATTTCATCAAGGACTTCATCATTATTACTTATGCGATATTCTGAGAGAAGTAAATCACAAAGATGGATATATGCGCTTATAATTAGATTAAAATATATGGTTTTAGTTCGAACAACTTGTTTAAATAATTTTTCAGCTTTAGCTTTATCTCGGATTCGCGAACTTCTTTCTAATATTAAAGCTTTAGAGTAAATATAATTTAGTTCGATACGTTCTTCTTTATTTTGGTTATATATATTTTCCAAATGATGGAAATGTTTTTTCGCAAGTTCAACATCTCCCTTTATAAGGGCAATTTCTATTAAACTAGTAAGTGGAGTTGCTTTTGATATAGATTGTTTTTTTTCACTGAGTAATAAACACTCCTCCAAATTTTTCAAAGCGCGGTCATATTCACCTTTTTCACAATATATATATCCGATGTTATTCAAGAAAACTGCATCTAAATAAAAGCTATGAAACCCTTTCATTTTTTCTAAAGCTTTCATATAATGTTTTAAACAATTATCTAAATCTCCAATAGAACAATAAACAACTGCAGAATAACCGTGACATATAGCAATCCAGTAATGGTTAAATTTAATTTCCTTAGCGTTTGATAATGCTTTCTTGAAATAGTTCAACGAAATTTCCGTATTTTTTTTAAATAAAATTCAATTAGTCCTTTTAATAAATAAGGCCAAACAATTTCGAAAGAATTAGGGAGTTCTTGATATAGATCAAAGATCCGTTCTAAACCCTTTTCTGCTAAATCTATATTAGCCAATTCAAAGTTAATCCATGCTTTTAACAAATCTAAACGAACTCTTCTTCGAATTAAAACATTCTTAGGTTCATTAGAAATAAGTTTAAATGAAGTTTTAGCTTTTTCAAGTAATTTGTATGCTTCGTCAATTTTTTCGGCTTCTATAAATCCAAAAATAATAAAAAATAACCCATCGAAAGATTGGAGATTTTCCTTAAGTTTTTGACCTTCTTCAAATATTTGTTCTCCCCACCTAATGACTTCTTCGAATTTGTGTTGATATGCCAGAATCAACCCCTTAATAAATTGGTAATAGCTTTTTTGTTGAGGATTAAGCCCTTCAAATTGTTTCCAATCATTTAATATTTCAAGAGCCTTTTCAAGCTCACCTTCATTAAAAAGTTCTTCCGCTCTTGTTAGTTGGTTTAGCTCAGGATGAGACATAAATTTGTGATAATTGGATTATAAACCTATGAATATAATAAGTTAAGTGGTGTTTTAAATATAATGTAAAAAAAGTGCTTACTAATTCAATGTACCTTTGGACCAAATCAATACAAGAAAGGCTGTATAAAATAGCAAACAAACTTTCACTAATTTTTTTTCTCAACAAAAATCTCTGTTACTAGCGATTTAAGTGATGGAATATCGTTTAATTGAACTGATTTACTCTTTTGGAAAATTTCTTCCAAATATTTCCAAATAAAAGTGTCCTTCTGTATGGAATCGAGAAAATTTTTAATCTTATGGTGAGCAAAGTACGAGTCTCCTTTAAAGATATAACATGCTAAAAATGGTTGAATTGGCATCATAAGTAGCGTATACTGGCCAAAAACTGCCCTATCAAGCCCTTCAGAAAATACCTCACTAATAAAATAATTTATCGAAGTTAAAAAACCCCCTAATATATCATCTTCAAAAGAAAAGTCTTCCATAAATTTTTTAGAGAATAAAAGAGTACCACCCTCCGTTAAGATCAATAGCATAACAGGCTCTTCTTTTGATATTTCTGGAACTTCGATCATTCCTCTTTTTACCATATTTTCCATTTGCTCGTTCAAACCAGTAAGCTCCAAACGTTCAGATAAAGGCATTTCAGAAACTTTCAAATTCTCCCACATTTTGGTTTGTCTGAGTAATTTATCATACTCGTATGAAATTCTCATTGCCAATCGTTTTATACCATATAATTCTGCTATTTTTTGAGCTTGAGCTAAAAATCGTTTAGCTTCCTTTAAATCTAAAGTTAATAATGAAAGTTTTGCTTGCAGAAGGTGAGTTTCGGCTAAATATAAATATAAATGTTGCTTTTCAGCAATACTTAACAACTCTTGAATATGTGGGTGTATCTCGTTTATTATGTCAAGATCATTAGTTATCCGAAGTTCAGTGAGATATAAATCACATAAGCCTATTATTGCCTGAATCCGTATATCACTAAGTATTGTATTGTCCATAGCTAACTCTTTAAATATATCTTCCGCTTTAATACGATCTCTTGCTCGTAGACTTGATTTTAATATCAAAGCCTCTGAATGACGATAATAAATTTTTTGCGGTTTAATATCAAATTTTTCGGAGTGTTCACGCAATTGATCTAGATAAACTTTTGCTTCTTTAATATCTCCCTTACTAACATTAATTTCAATTAAGGTACCTAACACAACTGCCAAGTATCGGTTATTTTTAACCTTAAAGGCTTCTTTTGCATATTTTATTGCTTTATCATAATCTTTCATATGATAAAATTTGTCAGCAATATTATTAAGACTCGTAGAAATCAATCCTTTATTGCCTGTGTCTTTGGCTAGTTTATAAGCCCTTTTATTAAGTTCTAAAGATTGTTGAATTTCTCCCTTAAAAAAGTAAATGCTAGCTTTTATCCTTATGAAAAAAGATTCTCTTTCTCTTAGATCTATTGAAGATGTTTCTTTAATTATTTTAAGTAAATTTTCTGCTTGCGGAATTATATCTTCACATTGAGTTATATTGACCGTTATCATATAGGAATAAGCTTGAATGAGTAATGCATCAAATGATGATACTAAATCTCCTAGTTTCTGAAATTCTTGAAAAATTTCCTTAGCAATTTCAATTGCGTCTAAGAAGTTTCCTAACTCACGTAATAGATTAGCTTTAACAAGTTTATATAAGAGTAATTCTTTAAGAGAAAGATTGTCTCCTTGTTCTAATTCTAAAACAATTTGTAAGGCTTCCTTTATTTTCCCCTCTTCTCTAAGTTGTTTTATTGAATTCAAACCTATAATT